>NZ_CP072110.1:2400000-3000000 GCF_017638545.1 Psychrosphaera ytuae | reverse complement strand
CCCCAAGGTTTGTTGGTTTCATTTTGGTTGCCAAATAAACGAGTAAAAACCTGATAAACCACGGGTTTACCATAGCTGTTTGTTTCAGCCATACTGTTTTGCACAGAAGAAGACTGTACGTCAGTTTTGGATTTTTCCACAGGTGCACATCCACTAATAGTGATAACCGCTGTTGCGGCTAAGCTAGCTACATGAAAAAAGCGCATACTTGTCCCTTAGTTGATAATGATCTCACTGGCTGTATTTTGCCAATTTGTTTTTATGATTAGTTGCTTGGTGTTGAAGTTATAAAACGCAGCCGTCGCTTCTAAATCAAAATCAGATTTAGTCACTGCTATTGCTATCGACTGTCCGTTGATTTTGATGTCTTTTGGCCTGCTAGGCCAATGATGGATTACGGTTGATAACTCTCTTTGATTGGGTATACCGGAATATGCACCTTTCACTTCTCTGTTAAAAGCCAATGTCATAACTGCCTGGCCTTTATTGTCCGCTCCCGTTGATTTCACTTTTATGAGTTCGTATTCGCCTTTTTCAACGCTATTTGGTGAAATACCATCGTCTTCGTAAACCAAGGTTTCTGTGACCAGTTTGCTCGGATCAAAGTACAGATCAAAGCGCAACGATTGCGAGCTGTACTCTGATGCATTTTGGTGATCTCTTACCGTTGGAATAATTGAGCCACCGCGAACCAAAACCGGTAGCTTGGTCAAATTGACCGGGTACTCGACGACTTTGCCATTTTCCTCAGTTACTTGATATTTTTCACCTGTCCAAAAGTCTGTCCATTGCCCTTGAGGTAAGTAAACATTTACTTTTTTAACACCCTCTTCGGTTACAGGTTTAACCAAAAACGCATCACCCCAAAGGTATTGATCTTTGTAATCAATCAAACTCAAGTCTGACTCATCTTCAAAAAACATAGGTCTCATCATTGGCAGGCCTTGTTGGCTATTGAGATAAGCAAGGGTGTAGTTGTATGGCATTAACCTATAACGAAGCTTGATGTACTCACGAGTGATTGACTGAGTTTCTTGGTCGTGAAACACAGGTTCTGGTGCAATTGCATCTTGTGCATGCGGTCGATAAATCGGCTGAAACACACCGTATTGCAACCACCTAATATACATTTCTTTATCAAACTGTTCGCCACCAGCAAAGCCACCCAAATCAGAATGAGTGTAGGCCAAGCCAAACAAGCCCATTTGCATAGTTAGCTCCGGCTGTGGCTTTAACCCATCCCAAGAACGGCTCACATCACCTGTCCAAGGAATCAAGCCATAACGCTGTGAGCCCGCAAAGCCAGCACGCATTAATATAAATGGACGTTGGTCTGGATTAGCTTGCAATGAAGATTGATAAGCTAATTTTGCCCACTCATGACCAAACACATTGTGAATTTCGTCAGAGCTTGCGGTTATTTGCCAATCCGATAATTGATGTTGCATGTCGGCCGGGTGTACCTCAGGCTCACCTAAATCGCCCCACACTCCAGCCACGCCTTGCTCAGATAGCTCTTTGTAAATGGCGCCAAACCAGTCTTGAGCTGGTTTATGAAAAACGTCTATAAGACCGGTCTCACCAAAAAAGAAATCGAAAATACGCACATCTGTACCAGCGATATTTTTTGCTAAAACGTCGTTTTCGACAGCTTCGTCCCAACGTTTGGACGAGGTTAATACAAAAGGCTCGGTAATTAAGGTGGTTTTAACGCCTTTGTCTTTCAGTGTACGAATCATCTTTTCTGGCTCTGGAAACGCATCTTTATCCCAAGCTAAGTTACCCATATGCCCTTGAACTTCTTTACCAAACCAATACAAGTCCAAAATAATCGCATCGACAGGAATTGAAGCTTCCTGATATTTATTAATTGTGTCGATGACCTGTTGCTGAGACTTATAACCAAATCGAGACGCGTGATTGCCCAACGCCCAACGCGGTGGCATCGGCTGCTTACCAGTTACGTCAACATAATGATTGATTAGCTCTGGGTAGCTATCGCCTGCGATTAGCAGATAACTTTGGCGACCGCCTATCGCTTCAAACTGCAAAACATCGGACTCAGACTTACCAAGATCGATCGCACCTTTGGCCGAATTATCAAACAAAATCATGTACTTTTTAGACGACATAATCGCAGGCAAACTATAATTCATTTGCTCAGAGTGAGTACCATACCCATAGTGGGCACGGTTATAAAGAGGTAAGCGATGACCACGTCTGTCCATACCCAGAACTCTCTGGCCTGTACCCAACAAGCGTTCTTCCGGGCTCAACACAAAGCGAAACCCTTGTAGCGTTGCTTGCTCGAAATAACCAGCTTCTTCTCGGGTTAATGGCTCGCCGTCTTTATGATAGGAAATTTGCGTCGAAGATTTATCAAATGAAACAGATAGGCGTTTTGTTGAGAGCGTTAATGTTTGTTCCGATTCAATAAATTTAAAAGGCACATCGCGATTAAGGTCTGGCGTCAATGCAAAACTTGGAAAGTTGCGGCTGTACTGACCGTCTACCATGACTTCAACTGCCATTTCGTGAATTGGCTTTATCGTCATTTGGCCGATATCGAGTTGGATTGTGATACCAGCTTCTGTCACTTGATGAGATTGGTAACTTTTTGCGAGTGCGGTTTGGTGAAAAAACACCACCAAAATCACACAAAAATGAATAGCAAAACAGCCTGCTTGTTTGAACAGTTTCACGTGCCTAACGCTCCTTTTAACCGAGGCATTCCAGCTGAATTAAATCCAGCTACAGCGAGAGATAATAGAGTATCGAGCAATCCCTATTTGAAACAAGGAATTAGTGAAACTACATACGTATTCAAAATTAACTGATTGTCAAATTTAGACCACTGACAATGGCTTTTACTTGGCGACTTACTCACTCTTGATTTAAAACCTGCTCAAAGTTCAAACCAGTCAATTGAGTGATAGTTTTAACTACATAAACCATAATCGCAATCAGCATGATCAGTGACGGTATGGCTATTACTGGATAGCTCAACAGGGTCATTTCTCCTAACTGCTCATTAAATTCAACCGTGCCAGCTTGGCTCGTTACGATCATTTTTGCCAAGATGTAATTAGCTGCAGAAGAAAATACAAAGGTAGAGGCCAAAAGATGATTGGCGCGGTTTATTTTGCGCCTGAATAAATCTGTGTTGCCATGTGTAGCTAACGTATCGTAGATAAGATTCAAGTTAAATAATGCCGGGTTTAGCATCAACTTTGCTAGTAATGGTTTATTCATAAAACCTGACGCTAGTACTACCAACCCTATCACTGCGGGTATTGCCGCTTCCTTAATAGCAAGCCAGTTAGCATCTAGCTCAAATAAGCCAATGACACCGGTTAAAAGCGTGCTCAAGAAGCCCAATAAGGAAATAAAGTTAAACGTGCGCTGTGTTGCAAAATCATAAATGCCATAGCCAATGGGAAACGCAAGTGCAATGATCAGAGCATTAACCGTACCTAAATAAGCGTCATCCGATAGTTTCATTAAGATTAGGGAAGGTACAATGATATTAAAGATAAGCTCTAAAAACGTATTGTTTTTGGCTGGCACACTAGCTTGATTATTTTCTGATGACATAAAACACAAAAGTCTCTGATAAGTAAAACGCGGTTATCTTAACTCAATGTACGTGAGACTGCGAGTTAAGCGATCTTTTGACAAGCACTTTTAATAAGCCATTTTAATGCGTCTTTTAAGAACAAAAAAAGGCCGCTTGCGCGACCTTTTATCTTATTTAGCTGTTAAGCCAAGATTAATTACACTGTTGGATGATCAATGAACCAACAGCATCACCTTGATTTGGATTAGCTTCATTTAGAGTTAGCAAGAAGCTATATGTCCCAGCGGCCAGGGTAGTTGAGTTGTTATCCGTACCGGCATTTTTGTATGCCACAGTATACTCGGTACCTATAGCGAGAGGTGTCTGAACAATATTACCACTTGAGTCCGCGGCCCACAGTTGGGTTTGCCAGTTGGCATCACTTGAGGCCAACTTAAACTGCATTGCACCGTCAAACTGAGCAACAGCTTGGTATTGGTTGTCGCCTTTGTACGTCATCTTGTAGTCAGCTTCTGCATTCCAACCAGAGTGATCGCCTTTAACATAAAGGTAACCGTCACCCGCTACATTAAATGGTTGCGGCTCTGTCGAGTCTTGCATTTCACAGCTCACTAAAGAGTTACCAAAAACAATGGACAACTCTGGTGTTGCTGACTCTACGTTTAGGTTTACTTTATACGACGCCGCTTGGCTTACCGTTATTGCAAACGAATTGGTACTGCCCTCTGTAATCACAATTGATTCTGAACCAATTGTTACATCAGCAAAGCCAAGATCAACTTCTGTCAGTGTCGAATCACCAAGATTAAACTCATAAGTCCCTGCTTCTAACACAACAGAGCCGGTGTAATTACCCCGATTGTCATATTCGAACTTATCAAATTGACCTACTGTTAAACCCTCAAGTCCAATAACAGTGTCTCCGTATGGTGAAATCACACGGTCAACATCTGGGCCCAAGCCATTACCTTGATCACCAGCTTGCTGTTGAACAAACACAGCAATAGTATGCGCAGGTACTGTAAATGTGCCTTCAGTTGCAGACTCAGCAAAACTTGCATTTTGCACTACGGTATCGGCAGACATTGCTTGAATTGGGTGTAAGGTAAAGCCACTAGCCGTTTTGACACTGTGGCTCTTAGCCTCATTAGTGCCGTTAATGACAACAACAATAGCATCAAAGGCACTATCAATATCATTGACTGCAATACCATCATCAATACTCATGACAATCAAACCAGGTGTTTGATCCGGTCCAGTATTATGAAAACCTACGCGAGCTTTGACGTCAGCTTCTGTTTTTAAGCTAAACAGTGGTGAACTACTGCGGATCTTCAAAAACTCTTTGAATACAGCACTCGACAGTTGAATGTCTGTCATTGCCACTTGTGCGTTAACTTCGTCTGACAGTGCAGTTGTGTAACGTCCATCGCGCTCGATTGGATAGCCGACATTCCAGTTGTTGGTCTGGTTAGTGTAATCCACATGGTTAAACCAATCACCCGCGTCATAAGTGTTGCGGTCCATTGATTTAGAACGCATTTTATCAACGCCTAACTGGAAGAAAGGTAGACCTTGGCTCAACAGCGGAATCGCTGACGATAGGTTATGGATACGCGCTCGAGTCTCAGCGGTTACTGACGATGCAAAATTGTATTGTAAAAAGTCATACAAGGTTTCGTTGTCGTGCTTAGATACATAGTTGATAATATCGGCAGGATCTAGAGCGTATGAGCTTTGGGAAAACTTGCTTCCCTCTTTTTCGATGCCGTCTTTATCCATCAATACATAGTTTTGCAATGTACCAGCAAGACCAAGGCGAATATGATCAGCTCCCGTCAAATCTGGTGTAGATAAGCTCAAAGCCTGATTGCGAATGGTGTCGCGAGGTCTGTCGTTAAAAGTACCAACTTCTGAGCCCGCTAAATTATATTGCGTCGCTTGCTCAAACAAACGGTTGTCAACAACTTCACCCCAGTTCCATCCTTCGCCATAGAAGTAAGTATCAGGATCAATCTTGGCGACTTCTGTACGACCGTCCAAAATAACGTCTTTTGGCATGTGACCCATAACGTCAAAACGGAAGCCATCTAAGCCGTAATGTTTAGCCCAGAACACCAGTGAGTCGACCACAAATTTACCCATCATACGGTTTTCTGTTGCAGTATTTTCACAACACGTCGAACGTTCCATTTCACCCGTGACTTCACTGTATCTGTGATAATAGCCAGGGACTAGCTTGTCGAACACAGAGTTGTCATACAAACCTGAAGAGCTGGTGTGGTTATAAACCACGTCTAAAATCACCCGCATGCCTTTTTCGTGCAACGCCTGGACCATTTCACGAAACTCTAAAATACGAGCCGTGCCCTCTGGGTTTGACGCATAACTACCTTCAACCACATTAAAATGGTGTGGGTCATATCCCCAGTTAAAGCCATCAAGACCCTTGAAGCTATTAACTAAATCACGGGCTTGATTGCTAGCTGGGTCGTATTTTTCAAGAACTGACAATAAAGTTGCGCTATCGTCTTCAACGCCACACACTGGCGCTTGGCTGTTAACGGCACATAACTCTCCGACCGTGTTATCAATATCTATACGCGTTGCTTCATCTTCATTATTGGTAGCGATGTCATTCGCTGGCAACATGTGAAAATGAGTAACCCCCGCTTCTGCCATTTCAGATAAGTATTGAGCGGCGTTGCTGCTTGTCTCTGTAAAGGCCTTGTATTTACCGCGATTGGCTTCAAGTGTTGTCTCATCACGAATACTAAAATCACGAATATGGGCTTCTAAAAAGACACCTTGCTCAATATAGTCAACGGTCGGTACTGTATGCCCTACCCAACCAGCAGGATACAAATCTTCGTCCGTCATATTAACAAACTGCGAATAACGACCATTGGTTGAGGTGTTCACTGAGTATGGGTCTGTTGCTTCTGGAAACTCAATTCTCTCAGAAACTGGGTGATAAACTTTTGGTCTGTATCGATAGTACAAACGGTCGTAATCTTGTCCTTCCGTCGTGGTATAGGACCATACACCTGTTGTTTGGTCTTCAACCATAGGGTGATTAGCAATAAGTGCCTTGTTTGCGTCATAAATCAACAAACTGACCGACTGTGCCGTTGGCGCCCAAACTTTGGTAGTAATATTGCCTTGGCTGTCATAACTAATACCTAAATCTGTGACTTCATCAGCGTCGTTGGCTCCGCTTGTGAAGATATCGTCTAAGGCTTTTTGAGTTTGTACATAAGTCGCAGCGACAGGCTCATCCGATTCATCTAGCTCAACTAATACCAGCTGACTTTTAACTAGATTGCGCTGTAACTCTGCATTCGTCTCAAATTGAAATACTTTCCAATTGGCCAAATGCGGGACTTTTTCAGCAAGTTTCGAATCAAGCGTACCTGCAGATAGCTCGATACGATTTGTCAAAGTTAAAGACTCGGCTAGGTCGCCATCTAACGACCAAATTAAGGCAATATTGGTGGCATCGCCATTCCACAATAACGTGTTTTTGCCAACCCAGTGAGCCGAAGCCCCCTCTATACTAATAGGCTGTTCTGCAAAAACCTCTTCTGGCTCAGAAAATACGCCTTTACCCGAAACAACAAAAGACCAGCGATTGTTTTCTAAGGCAACCTTTTGGTCACTATCCGGATCTTTTTGATCACCTTTGTGAACGATAAAGTTGGCGCATGTCGCGTTAGCCTTAGTATCAAAGTGCCAAAACGCCCCATAGTTAGGGTCGATTCCTGTTGGTTCTAATCCTGCAGTCCACTCAGTTCCGGCACCGCTGGCAAAGTCTGCGTACGCGTCACACTCTTCATTATTCCAGGCGTGTAGAACGTAGCCGTCGTAAACTCCATCTTCTCGCAGATAATAAACAACACCCTCGTCATCTTCAGGAATGACTGCCGGAGCAGGAATATAAAGTTCGGCTTCATTGACTTCTACAGAAAGTGTAATAGAGTCAGACTTACTCGGTGTCCCGTCGTCCGTCACCGTCAAAGTCATATCTGAGCTGCCTAGAGCAACTGCAACTTTAGATGTGTCTTTAATAGTAATCACACCACTTGCAGCGTCGATTTCAAATCGGCCTGCTGGATCTGATAAGCTCCATGTTAGACTATCATTCTCAGGGTCTGACGCTTGTGCAAAGTATACTTGCGTGCCATTGGCCTTACCTTCTTCAACGTCAAATGATGAGGCCGAGCTAATCTCTGGCGCTTGGTTTTCTTGTTGAACGGGAGGCGTAACACAGGCTGTTCCTGCGTCATTAGGTACCTGAGGAGCTGTACAATTCAATCCTTGAGTCGGTGGAGTGTCATCACCGCCGCCACCGCCACACGCTGTCAATGCAAGTGCAACAGAAGACGCAAGCAATGACTTTGATAGCCATGATTTGTCTAACATAGTTTGTCCTATTGATGATTATTTTTATAAATGTGAACCTGACTTAAGCGAGACTAAGAGCTCTCAACTAAGCGTTACAACCCGTTCACACTTTGGCTTTATTATGTTCAAAGTTCACTATAAAAAGATCGCGCCCAACCGTCCCTTGAATACGTATGTAGTTTTATGTTTTTGCGGTGAGCATCTCTTTTTGTTACAGCTTCTGCTCTGCTTGAGCTTGTATGGCTTTTTGAAGAGGAATCAGATTCTGTTTAACGACCTTATTATTTGGCTGTAATTTTTGAACTTCTAATAAATACTGTTCGGCTCTTTTTAATTGCTCTGTAAGAGCGCTTGCATGAGCAAGTGCCAACTTTGCATTTATGTCAGACGGATTCTGACGCAACACCCTTTCTAAATAACGAAACGCCTGCTTAGGTAGCCCCTCTTTTATTAACAATTGCCCCGCCTGAAACGCCAAATCTTCATCAAATGGCATCGCATCCGATAACAATTTTGCAGACTTTAAGGTTAGTTTTTTATCTTTGCTTTTTAAGCCAAATTGATGCATCTGTTGAGCGACGTCTAACCAGGTTGCTTTTTTGCGATAAAAGTTAAGGCCGAGTTTATCCTGCCAATTCATTGCTGGCGGTAATGATGCAACTTGGGGACTGTCAGTAAATGGGTAATCAGCCATCAAGTTGGCAATGACCGCTCGCCCTTTGTATTCTTCCGCTTGAAATAATGGGATATCTCTTATCGCATCGGCTTTGGTAATTGGATTTTCAAATGGCCCAAATTCGTTAGATTGCTTGAGCGTGTCATAAAAAGCATTCGAAAGCTCAAAGTAGCCACGAACAGTTGGGTGTAGGTGCTCTATCATCATTTTTCGGCCAATAATTCCACCTTTACTCGCCTTACTCAATGCCGCTTCTGCATCCACTAATTGCACACCATCCATGTTTGCGAGGCGACGGATAATTTGGTTCATTTCGATAGGCGCTCTAAAGCGCAATAAGTCATGTTGCCTAGCTAGTTCAAAGTTGGCCTTAGCTTGTTCATAGGCGGCTTGTGACCAATACGCTTTACCGACATGATAAAAGGCATCAGCACTTAAGGTTTCGTGTGCGTGTCGCTCTAAGCTCACCAATTCTGTTGTTGTAAGCTTTGTCGCTGGCTTGGCCAACAATGAAGCAAAGTCATCACTGACAGGAACCGATTCAAAAGGCGCTTGATCCACAAGGTTGCTGGCGATGGTACTGATATAAACAGGAATACCGGCTCGGCGATACTTGTTTAATAACAACGTCATATTACCTTCGAACTGCTCAAGGCCAGCATTGAACAGTGGGTGGTTAACATCCACATTTTTGTGCTTGGCGACTTTGGCCATCACAGTGCGAGACTGTCTTGCTCCGTCTTTTGCCAATGCGTCAGCTCCAGCCCACGCTTGAATTGCATCGTACCCTCGCTGAAACAATTGAAATAAGCGAAGGTTTTTGAGTTTTAAAAACAGTAAATTAGCAGGGCGTGAGCTGAAGCTAGAATAGGTAGACGCTACCCCCATCACTCCCAAAAACTCATTGTGTCCGGCATAAATCAGAACTGCATCTGGTTTTTGGTCGATAATTTCATCGGCAAAATCCAGCAAGGTATAACTATTAACTGCCGATAGTGCAGTATTGACGACTTCTACCTCTTTAGACGGAATCGACTGCTTGAGGCGATAATCCAACATTCCAGCCAATGAAGCGCCAAGCCCAAAGGGAAAACCAGCGGCGGTTGAGCCACCTTGAACAACAATCCGAACGCTGTTGTCAGGCTTTTCGGATAAGAAAAAATTGGGTTCTATGGTCACATTGGGACTGCGACTTGGATCAGAAAAATAGCGGTTAACCACGTCTGGTTTGGGTAATCGATAACTCGGAGCTTGGGGATTATCGATAAACAGAGGGACAGACTGACCAAACCCCACAACCCGTAATGTCAACTCAGCGGCCAATAACAATCCAAATGGTAACAGTATCGCTATGATATAAAACGCCATTTTGCGCCCAGAACCGCTATTACCTGTAGAGTCTAAGTTATTCGTTACGTCGGTCATTACTGCGTTCACCATAAATATTAATTAATATGCCAGCACTAAGGTTGGCTATCTCGAGCTTGTTTTACTTTGTTAATGAAAAACGTCACTCTTTGTTTGTCTTTCGCCAGGGGCAAGGTGTTTTCTAAAACCGTCAAACTTTGTTCAAACTGCTGATTTAAAAACAAGTCAAATGCATAGTTCAGGCGGTATTTTTCGTTGTTTGGGTCGATTGCCAGGCTCCGCAGCTGATGATATCTAGCCATATTGGTTTGATTAACTTGGCGTAACAAGTTAGCTGCGGTGTTTTGAATTTCCGCGTTCATCGGGCTAGCATCAGCCATTACACTGGCAACGATTGCTGCCGATTTAGGTTGTTGGTTTACCAAGTAGGTTTTTAATAGTTGCTGTTGTATCTTCCACCAATCAGCCCCTCTCACTCGATCTGACAAAAACTCCTTCAAATAATCAGGTAGATTAAGGCGAGTCGGGTCAGTTGTGTATAAACGAGTGTCTAGCAGTGGATCATCTAATATAGACTGAAGGCCCGTTATGGGCTCATCTTCAGCTTCTTGGGTGAATGGAAAACCCGACAATAGACCGGCAATTTTTAACGTGGCGTAGGCCTCGTCCAGTTCTGTAATCGGAACCCACGCATAGGCCTCTTCAGCATCTACTGGACTAGATATTGTTTCAAAAGCCTGGTCCAGCTTTGTTTTGAGCGACAAGAAAAACGTGTCAGCTAATACAAAATAACCACGTTTGGTTGGATGAACATGCTCTAAAAACAACTCAGCACCTAATACACCGTTATTTTTATTACTTAGTTCTCGGCTCGATGCTCTAAACGCACTCTCCACATCAACTAATGTAATGCGGTCCTGTGTGTCTTTTTCTAATGACAGAGAATCAGTTAAATGACGGAGTATGTCGTTAAATACGCTTGGTGCTCTAAATCGAAATTGATCCAAATCTTTTGCTTGTTTAAACCATTGAATCCCTTGTTCGATGTCACCCGATGCTAAGCTTTTTTGTGCTTCCAAATAGTGCTGATAAGCCGAGTCTTGCTTATTTTCTAAAGCAGAAAACGGGGCCAAACCATTTTCAATACTGACTAGGTTTCCAATTAAAACCGGAACTTGATGACGTTGATATCCTTTCAACAACAAACTGATATTACTCTCAAACTGCGTTACTCCTTGCTGATAGAGCTCAGAGTGTAATGGCACCTTTTGCCCTTTTGCGGCCTTCGCCATAGTCGAACGCTCAGATTGTTTATTTTGTTGTGATAATTTTGGTAAAACAAACTGCTCGGCATACCAATGCTCTATTGCATTAAACAAATTAAATTGCTTTAACTTAGTATAAAGAAGTGTTGAAGCATAACTGCCACCACCAAAGACTGAACCGCTTCCCAATACACCAACATACTCGTTGTGACCGGTATAAATCAGAACGTAATCTGGCTCTAAGGCTAAAATATCATCCTGAATGTCGAGTAACGTAAACGTATTTACCGCCGCCATTGCGGTATTGATGAGTTCGAATTTGTGATCAGGATACGTATTCTTTAATCGCTGCTCCAACATCCCTTGTAAAGAGCCAAAGCGACCAAAAGGAAACCCTGCGGCAGTGGACCCACCTTGAATCACTATGCGTATCGTATCTGGGTCTCTTTGTTTTTTAAAATATACGGTATCGGGGCTGACATTAGGCGCAAGAGCTGGATGAGAAAAATAGCGCTCGATGAGTTTAGGGTTTGGCATCAGGTAATCATCTGACACCGGAGAAGCCACAAACACAGGTGGGCGGTCACCAATATTAGTGAGGCGCAACGTCCACTCAAACAACGCTAAAATGACAAATGGCAGGAGAACTGCGATCAGATAAAAAACCGGTTTATTGTTATTATTTTCCACTAGTAAATGGGCCAGATTTCTTTTTCTCGATAATACCAGTTGCGGTTAATTAATCAATTTTGAAAACGGGTTTATCTCACCGATAAAGCTGATGTGGGTCAAACGGTAAATGACCGGTTTTAACCCAAATGATAGTAGGTTCATCGACAAAAGGATGATGCTGACTCATATGTGGACTTCGCATCCAAGAACCAACAGGATATCGACCGTATTCATCACAAAATTCGCCATCCAAAACCAAAATTTCTTCTCCGCCAAAATGGCGATGTGGCTTAAAAACCTCTCCTTTCGGCCATTTTACCAGTGCGACGTTTTCCCCCTCGTGTTGGTGTAACGGCATCACTTCAAGACCGCCTTGTCCCGGTAACCACTCAGCTTGCTTTGTATTAATCCTTACTTGCGCAGTATCTGATGATTGAAACTGGTGTAATTTTACAAACAGTACACAACCTTCTTTTGAAAACGGCGCATGAACAAAACCTTTGGGGTTTCGAATGTAGGTTCCGGCAGGGTAATCTCCGGTGTGATCAGAAAACACGCCTTCGAGCACAAATATCTCCTCGCCCAATGGATGGTTGTGCTCTGAAAACGAGGCGCCGGGTTCGTATTTTACGATACTTGTTGCATGCCCTTGCTCCGCCTCTTCTCGAGCTAATGGCTTGCGCCATACTCCTGCTTTAGGACTAGCAAGCCAAGGTGCTGAAGCAGTGTCGATGACAACTCGCTGTTCGAAATCCATGTTAAAATTTGCAATCGTCATTTCTAGTCTCAACCTGTCATTTTTTTTCAGTATTTTAGCACAAGGTCATGACTCCAAGCCCAATGCTAGATAGAATAAAATTTACATGTAGTGACAGGAACAACCTTGAAGTGACTCGTTTAATGGACAATAAAAATAAAAAGATTCTCGGCATTTCGGCTTATTATCACGACAGTGCTGCTGCCATTATTGATAACAACCAAATTATCGCCGCTGCCCAGGAAGAGCGTTTCACGCGTAAAAAACACGACCCTAGCTTCCCTCGTCACGCCATTGAGTATTGTTTATCGACTGCTAACGTCAAATTAGAAGACTTAGATGCGATTATTTTTTACGACAAGCCGTTGCTCAAGTTTGAACGCTTGCTCGAAACCTACATGGCTAATGCACCGCGAGGTATTCGCTCATTTATCAGTGCGATGCCTATTTGGCTTAAAGAAAAGCTTTACCTAAAAACGGTTTTGCGTCGAGAATTTAAAGCTCTAGCTGGTATCGAAAATTCAGATCAATTACCCAAACTGCTATTTAGCCAACACCACTTGTCACATGCCGCCAGCGCGTTTTTTCCTAGCCCTTTTGAAGAGGCTGCCGTGTTGTGTCTGGACGGCGTAGGAGAATGGGCTACTTCAACCGCATGGCTTGGTAAAGGCAATAAACTTGAAGCGAAATGGGAAATTCAGTTTCCTCACTCACTTGGTCTATTGTATTCCGCATTTACTTACTATTGTGGTTTTAAAGTCAATTCTGGCGAGTACAAATTAATGGGGCTTGCGCCATATGGACAACCTAAGTACGTAAATACCATCTTTGAACATCTGGTCACGTTACACGAAGATGGCAGTTTTGATTTAAATATGGCGTATTTTGATTTTGCGGTTGGCCACACTATGACAAATGAAAAGTTTGCCAACTTATTTGGTGGGCCTCGCCATCAAGAAGACGCACCTATGTCACAAAAACAAATGGACCTGGCCCGTTCAATTCAAGTGGTTACCGAAGAGATAGTGTTAAAAATTGTTAAACATCTCCACAGCCAAGTCCCTAGTGACAATTTGTGTTTGGCTGGCGGTGTCGCACTTAATTGTGTTGCCAATGGCAGGTTATTAAGAGAGGGTCCGTACAAAAACATTTGGATTCAGCCTGCTGCAGGTGACGCAGGAGGTTCTTTAGGGGCTGCTTTGGTGGCTTATCATCACTACTTCGATGGCGAGAGGCGACTAGATACAACGCCAAGCTCAAGTACAGCAGCGCCCGATGACGCTATGCAAGGTGGATATCTAGGCCCTGAATATGACGACCAACACATTCTTGCAGCGGTCGATCAGCAAAATTTAGTGGCCAAATCATTAAATGAAGCGGATAAATACTCCCACGTAGCCGAGCTAATTGATCAAGGAAACGTGATTGGATGGTTTCAGGGTCGAATGGAGTTTGGTCCCCGAGCACTAGGTAACCGAAGTATTATCGGCGACCCGAGAAATACCGAAATGCAAACTACCATGAACTTAAAGATTAAGTATCGCGAATCATTTCGACCATTCGCACCTGCGGTACTAGCTGAAGATGTTGAGCAATACTTTGAACATTCATCTGCAAGCCCATACATGCTGATGGTCGCAGATGTTCAACCTGCCATTCGACTGACACCTTCATCAGAAGATCAAAAGACAGACAAAGGAGGTTCAGAAGCCTTTGGTCTAGACAAACTAAATCAAATTCGCTCATCTATTCCAGCCATTACTCATGTTGATTATTCAGCGCGAATCCAAACGGTTCATGAAAACACGAACCCAGAATTCTATAAATTGATCACTGCATTCAAAGAGCGCACCGGTTGTTCGGTTGTAGTTAACACCTCATTTAATGTCCGCGGAGAGCCACCGGTTTGTTCGCCGGAAGATGCATTACGATGTTTTTTAGCAACAGAGATGGATTACCTTGTAATGAACAATGTCATATTGGCTAAAACAGATCAGCCAGAGTCTGCTATTTCCGCCGCTAAAGCGGTTGAGTTTGAGAAAGATTAGGATCATTCATCATGGACAATTTACAAAAACACAACACCTCAGAGCTAAAACGCTTTGCACTAACTATGGCATGGGCGTTCCCATTGTTTTTTAGCTTACTGTTACCTTGGCTATTTAATTATAACTATCAAGTATGGCCTATGGTCGTGACCGGCGGACTTTTAACGCTCTATTTGGTCTGGCCTAAAGGACTATTTTACCCCTATAAGGTTTGGATGAGCCTGGCCGGTATCATTGGTTGGGTTAATACTAGACTTGTTCTTGGCGTCTGTTTTTATGTGATGTTGTTACCGCTTGGTTTAGTGTTAAAACTGTTCGGAAAATTACAGTACAAAAACAAAGTCAAAGGTACTTCTAATTACCGTGCACCTGAGGCAAAATCGGATAAACAAAGTTTGGAGTACCCATTTTAATGTTAGAGTTCATGTCGGATTTATGGGCATTTTTACGCGTCCGAAAAAAAATTTGGTTATTGCCCGTTATTGTTATTTTAGCCTTGTTAGGTGGACTCGTTGTCGCCACACAACAAAGCGCACTTGCCACTTTCATTTACACGCTGTTTTAAACAGCGTGTAACGCTTATTGTCATTCCAATTAATCATTCGGGCAGGTTGTTTTTTTCCAACCATTTTCATAAGAACTGACCGCGACAAATCCCAAGTTTTCTGCTTCTGCCAATTCGTCTCTATTAATTTCAAATACATGAATATCACTGGTTCCTGCTCCACAAACCGCGGGATAGTTTGTGAGGGTATAACCGCAGAATGCAGCTTCAACACTTATACCTTGTCCAGTTAAGTACGCTTTCGACACGGCAATATTATTTCCTTCGTATTGGCATTGTATTGCGCCAGTCGAGATACCGACTCTTACAAATGGGTCGTTATGCGCATCAAAGATAAATTCTTCTGAACATGCCACCATCCCAAAAGTGAGAGACACTAAAACAAGCTCTTTGAGTTTATTCTTAGTCATAATACGTCCTTTAGTCTTGCGACTTTACCCACCTTCACTATAGAGCTAAAAGTAGCAAATAAGCTGTCACTAAAGCAGTAACAAAGTGTGATCATTTGTAATCACCAATAAAAAACCCAGCCGAAGCTGGGTTTTTACCAAAGATATCTAAACTATCAGCGATATTATTCTGTGATAGTTAATGTCTTAGTCTTTTCGTTAAAGATAAACTTGAATGTCGCTGCTGCTGCAGGGTCAAAGCTCAAGTTGTTGTCATTTGCACCACCTAATACTAGTGGAGTATTCAATGACATTGCTTCTGGGCCGTCTGTTGCAGAACCTAGGTTCACAGTCGACCAGTCGCTTGTTGCAACTTTAAAGAATACATTGTCTGCGCCAAGCGCGATAGACGATACGTACTCGTGACCTGCTTCTCTAGCTTCACCTGCATCAACCGCGTTGAATGCCAGCTTGTCTACTTCACCCCAGCCGTTCATACCGCCACGGATGTAAATAGGAAGCTTAGACACTTTAAGCGTTGGTTTGGCTGCATTGTAAATAAGCTCAAACTTGTACGACATGGTTTCATCAACGACAACACCAATGTTACCGCCCTTGTCTACTAAAGGTAATGCATCAGCATCAGTAGAAGGTGTTACTTCGTTGTAACCCATGTTAACTGCAGACCAGTCTGCTGTAGCAAACTTAAACTCATGAGCTTGCTCTGCAGCTTCAAGACCGAAGATGATGCTGTATGTATTAGTTGCTTCATCAAACATGATCTCGTCAGTCTCAGGCGTACCCCAACCATTGATCGAACCACGGATAAAGGTTTGGTTTGAACCTAAAGGCTTAGAAGGTTGTGCTTTGAATGTTGGCGCTTCTAAATCAGAGAAGTCTAAAACAAAGTCATACTTCTGTGCGTCAGTAACAGTTAGTGTTACCGCACCGCCATCTGCTGCAAGAGTAACAACTTCGTTTACGTCAGCTGCACTGTCTGTGCCTGCACCATAAGCAAAAGCATTTGCTTCGTCAGCAAAGCTGATTGCATAAGTACCTGCTGCTAGCTCTTGCTGAACCAATACGTATTGGTTGTCACCTTTGTAAGACATCGCTGTAGCTGTACCATCGATAACGATGTTAGGGAACGCCATCACAGGTACTTGATCCACTTCGATAGAAGCGTTGTTAGCTTGCTCTGCAGTGAATACAAATTGGTAAACGCTAGTGTCTTGCATCTTAATACCGATGTCTTGACCCACGTTTTCGCCCGCTGTTAATGCTTTAGCATCGCCGCCTACAACTAATGCGTCGCCCCCTTTAATGCCACCGTAAGTCGCAGCTTCAGACCAGTCTGCATCTGCAATCTTGAAGTTGTAAGAAGTCAAACAATCTTCAGTACATGCGAAATCAGCGTGGTTTGCGCCGGCCGCTAGTGTCAGCATAGATCCTGCAGGAATAGTGATTGAAAGCTCTTCAACGGCTGGGGCTTCTTCGCCCTCTGGTAACGTTAATACGTTGCCATCCGCAGCTAGAGTCACTTCAGTACCGTCAGCCATCATGAACACAGTGTCAGCAGGAATGTTGTTTAGATCTAATACGAAATCAACATTGTTACCTTCATCGTCTGTTGGTTGTACAAACGTCAATGTCGCACCCGCAGCTGTCTCAACTTCAACAGAAGCATCTGGAGCAAACTCTAGAGGTACATCAGCAGGGTGTGCGCCGTATTCGAAAAGTTTGCGGTATTGACCGTCAGCTACTTTTTCAAATTCAGTGCCATCAGTCGGGTTACCCCAACCATTAAAGCCACCGCGTAGTAAGAAAGTCGTTGTTTCTGGATCAAATTCAGCAACACACTTAGATGCAACGTCAACTTGACCAACACCTACCGCGTATGTGCCTTCTGGACAGTTAGGAATTTCTTGACCAACACAAGCTTCACCAGCTTCGTCTAACGTCGTTCCCCAACCACAAGACTTGCTACCAGTAGATGCCCCTAATAGTGGATGTTGGTTTGCTAAATACGCACCGTCCATCAAGTTAGCTGCAATACCTTCTTGGAAGAAAGAAATCTTATCTGGGTTTTGGAAAACGATATCACCTGAGTTACCAAGTGGGATCATCATATCGTTTTGCGAGATAAACTTATCACCCGTCGACTTGTTATAAACGATCATGTTGCCGCAAGCTGAAGGCTCATCAACGAGATCTAGGATCCAATATAAGCCGTAGTTTGCGTCTGGCTTGTCAACTGCAGCTGCTTTACCAGAGCCCCAGTTTGTTACACTCGTGTCTTCATTGTATGCGGTACAGTTAGCGTTGTTCCAAGTATGAATTGTAATGTTTTCATAGTTGGCTGCTGTTTGAGGACCGTTCTTACGGAAGAAAATAACCGCTTTACCTTCGCCAGATGCCGCTAAAGCGTCTGCAGGAATAGCAGGTTGTTCAGCTGCTAGTGGGTTTTCTTCAGGAACGATACAGTCATATGTGCCTGATTCGTCTAATACTTTGTAGTTTGGACACTCAGTTGGTGGCGTGTAACAAGCTTCTTCGCCATTGTTTGCCGCAGATAGTGACAACTCCATACCAAGTTTAGCTTTTGCCAAACGTTGAGACTTACCTAAGTAGTCAGTTTCTGGAACAGTAGCAAACCATGCATCAAACCACTCATCAAAACCATCACCAAAGATGACATCTTGCTTTTGGCTTACTTTGAATTCACGCGCTTCTGCTTTCGCAATAACTTGACGCGCTTTTTCTTCCATTGTTAAACCTAAAACTGGGTATAGGTCTACTTCTGAAAAATCAAATTCGTATGGGTTGAACGACGCAGTAAAATCGGTTTCTTGGTCCTCAGTTGCACCGTCTGGGTAGGTCATTTCTAGTGCTTTTGCTTGTAAACTTTCAATTTCAGTTTCAGATAACGGATGAAAGTCTGCATCAACAGTTTGAACGATATCCGGAAGCTTACACCAAAGACCGGTTTTTGTAGCCTCGTCAAAGACCACTGTCTTTTCAATGTTTTCTTCCTCTGTACCACAGCCACTAAGAACTGTAGCCGTCGCTATCGCAGCAAGCGACAAAGGCTTTAACTTGAAATTCATAGGAAATAACTCCAATTAACTTGTATTTAGTTATTAGGTGCTATTTAAATAATTTGTCCACTTGCCACGGCTCAAAAACAAGTGTCGGTAATATAAAACCCTGTTAATATTTGTACATTAGCTGTAATTGGTGTTGCCTAGTTACAGCTTGGTCTATTACCTGTCCGAAAAAACGTTGATTGCAATACACTCAACATGTCAAATTTAAACACTACTGCGAACTTTGTATACACCTATATATAGTGTGCCTTTATGAATACGTATGCGTGCAATATGCACCTTGTAGTCTGCGTTGCAAGTCTTTATCTTTGCATACGTTGCCAAAAAAAATAAACTTTATATAAATGTATATAAACGCTATTTAATGTGAATTGTTTAGTCCGAACGAACAACCACACTCTTCAAAAACATAACAACAACTTGTTTTGAGGAACACACATGAAAAAGTTCAAGCCAAGTGCTCTGTCATTAGCATTGATGCTAGGCGGAGTTACTATTGCTTCAATGCCAACTTTTGCAAACGAAGAAGTAGAAGAAAAAGCAAAAGCCAAAGCTGAAGCAAACAAATCAGAAGCCAATTCTGACGTCGAAGTTATTGAAGTCCGCGGCTTCCGACGCAGTCTTATCGAATCACTGAACACCAAGCGTTATTCAGACACAGTTGTTGAAGCTGTTTCTGCCGATGACATGGGCGCCTTACCAGATGTATCAATTGCTGATGCGATTTCTCGACTTCCTGGTGTTACGGCAGTACGTTCTGGTGGTCAGTCTAGTGAGTTAAACATCCGTGGTATGTCGGGCGGCTTTGTATTCGCTACGTTAAACGGTCGTGAAGTTGTGACAGACCAAGGTGGTCGCTCTGTACAGTTCGACCAATACCCTTCAGAATTGATCAACCAGGTTCAAGTTTATAAATCTCAAAAAGCTTCTCTCGTTGAAGGTGGTGTTGCAGGTTCAATTGAACTTCAAACGGCTAATGCCTTAGAGAACGAAAAAGAACACACTTTTGGTATTCAAACCAAATTGAGCTACAACGACTCTGCCGATGAGCACCCGGATGCGGATCCTCTAGGTAATCGTTTTAGCCTTTCTTACCAAGGTAAGTACTTAGACGATACGTTAGGTGTATCTCTTGGTTATGCTCGTTTACAACAACCTCGCATTTCAACTCAATTTGTTAACTATCAACCTCGTCTAGGTCAATTGCCATTCGACGGTGCACAAGAAGGTGGTATCACTCAACCTACTTTAGATAGTGACGGTAACGTTACAGGCAGCGAACCGGGTTATTACATTGTTCCTCAGGGCTTCGAGCTGATGGCTCGTGGTGGTGAAGAGCTACGTCAAGGTTTAATGGGTTCTTTAACTTATTTACCAAGCGATAACTTCAAAGTAACCGTTGACGGTTTTTACTCTAAGTTTGACTCTCAAGGTATCGACCGTGGTTACCGTGTAAACGGCATCGGTAGTATTCTTGATGGTTCGAGCATCGATTTTGAAGCGCCAATCCTTGCAGGCCCTAACAACGAATACCTTGTTGGTGGTCGTTATTACCGTGACCGTGGTGACCAAAATCCAAACCCACCATACCCGCGTTTTTCAAACACGCTAACGTTACAAACCCAAGCGGATGACAACACGACTGAAAGTGAAGTTATGTCATTTGGCGCAAACGCAGAGTGGATTGTTAACGATGACTTAGTTATTGAGTTTGATATTGCTCACTCTCAAGGTGAATCAGACTACCGCGACGAAGTTATGCGTCTAGCTATTTTTGAAGACGCGTCAGCAACTAACCCAGTTGTTACCGATGACATCGTTGTTGATATCGAAACAAACGGTTTGGACCTACCTAACTTAACGTTTAACCAAGATATCGTTAATGCGTTAACAGATCCTAATCGCGCGATGGTCACGTCTCTTGAAAAGTACCCACACTTAGAAGAGAACGAATCAAACTCGTTTAGCATTGATGCAAACTACGCGTTAAACAACGACTATTTCTCATCTTTAGAGACGGGTGTTCGTATCGCTGACCGTTCGTACAAGAACAAACGTAAAGCATACAACTACGGTGAAGTAGCAGGTTACGGTGTAAACCTTCGTAACGGTAACTACATCTTAGGTTATGACGCTGATGGCAACCCAATTGAATCACTAACGTTCCGCCCTTATCAGTTACAAGAAGGCGAATACGAGATTGTTCAACTTGAAGGTGACTTCGCTAATTTCCCTGCCTTTATCTCTGTGGATAACAGCTACATTGAACGTGTATGGTTAGGTGACGAAGATACTAATGCATACCAAGACTGGCGTTATGACTGGACGATTTGGCAAGAAAGCGAAATCAAAGAAGAAACATTAGCGGCTTATGTTCAAGGTAACATCGATACAGAATTCATGGGCTTACCTGTAACGGGTAACGTGGGTGTACGTGTTATTCGCACAGAACAAAAAGCACTGGGTGTTGAAGATCCAATCGTTGCTGGTGAAGGTGACCCGATCACTGATGATCGCGGCGTAACTCGTCGTACTTATAACTACACAACACTGTCAAATGAGTTCACTGATGTACTTCCATCATTAAACTTAAACTTCCAGTTAAGTGACAATGACCAGTTGCGTTTTGCTGCTGCTAAAGTAATGTCTCGTCCAAACATGGCAGATATGGCAGTAAGTGGTGCATGGTCATACAACCCAGACGAGTTTGATACTTCTGTAATCGAAGCCGATTTAAATCGTGATACAACGCCAGAAGTTCGTCCGTTCTATGCAACTCAGTTCGACTTGTCATATGAGCACTACTTCACAGAAACTGAAGGTGCGTTTGTCTTTGCTCTTTACTACAAAGATATCGAAAACTTCCCTGAAAAAGTAACAATCCAAGATTACGACTTTGCAGCGGATGGTATCGAAGTACCTACTGTTAACCCTAACTCTGGTGTTCCAGTTGTGTCGGGTGACTACTCTGTTCTATTGAACAACGGTAAAGGTGGTTTCTTCCGTGGTTTCGAAGTTGCTTATACTCAAACGTTTAACTTCTTACCAGATTTATGGAAAGGCTTAGGTGTAAGTGCTTCTTACTCTTATACTGATTCAGAAGTAAGCTCTGAGTTCGAAGCGGTTTCTGGTCTTGGAAACGAGAGCACACCTTACCCATTCTTGTCACCACGAGTTTGGTCAGCAACTGTGTTCTACGACTATGACGAAGTATTCTCGACTCGCGTAAACGCGCGTTATCGTGAAGAGTACATTGGTAACCAAATCGCAATTGGTGACGAACAAAAAGCATTCTTCGCTGAAGAGCTTGTTGTTGACTTCCAAGCGTCTTACCAGTTCTCTGAAGAGCTACAAGGTGTATTCTCTGTTAATAACGTAACAGACGAACCAAACCGCTCTTACTTTGGCTCACAAGCAGCGACAGGTACGCTTCAGTACTTCGGTCGCCAGTTCTACCTTGGTCTTAACGCTAAGTTCTAATCGAGACTTCTCGACTAACTTGAGTTAAGAGTGAAATAGCACTCACTAATAAAACTGCCGCATTAGCGGCAGTTTTTGTTTATCCGATCTAAAAATATCAGTAGGATTTACTGGCAATAAAAAAGAATAATAAAGATACAGCCATGACAGACCATCAGCACATCAAAAACTTAATCATTGTCGGCGGCGGCTCAGCCGGGTGGATGACGGCAGCCATGCTAGCCAAACAGTTAGGTAATTCGGTCAGTATTACCCTGATTGAGTCCGAGCAAATAGGAACCATTGGGGTGGGCGAAGCAACCATCCCACCCATTCAAAACTTTAATCGTTTGTTGGGCATCAACGAGAACGACTTTTTGTCTTACTGTAATGGCAGCATCAAGTTAGCCATTGAATTTGAGAACTGGCGTAAGCTAGGTCACAGTTACATGCACCCTTTTGGTAAATTTGGTGCTGACTTTGATTACATGTCATTTCCGTATTACTGGCTCAAAGATGTACTTACCAAACAAGCCGCTGGCAAACCTTACCGAGAACTAGAATCATACTCTCTGGCTTGGCACCTAGCTGCAAATAACAAGTTTAAACAACCTGACACTAACCCACAGTCGATAGGCTCGAGCTACGACTACGCCTTTCACTTTGATGCAGGTCGTTATGCGATGTTTTTGCGAGAGTTTAGTGAGCGATTAGGCGTCAAACGTCAGGAAGGAAAAATCACTCAGGTCAACACGGAACCTTCATCAGGCTATATCACCTCTGTTGATTTAGAGGGCGGCCAAACGCTTAGCGCGGATTTTTTCATTGATTGCAGTGGTCAACGAGCCTTATTGCTTGGAGAGAGCCTCGGGATTGAATTTGAGTCTTGGTCAGAATGGCTACTGAATGACAGAGCAGTCGCAATACAAACGGCTCATATGCGTCCTGTATCGCCTTATACACGCTCTATTGCCCACCATGCTGGTTGGCAGTGGCGAATTCCTTTACAAACTCGTATGGGCAATGGCAACGTCTATTCTAGCCAGTTAATGAGCGACGAAGAGGCGCTAAACTTATTACTCGACACGGTCGAAGGGCCAACGTTGACAGAACCGAATTTTATTAAGTTTAAAACTGGTAAACGCCAAAAAGTTTGGCACAACAACTGTTTAGCCATTGGCCTCTCTGCTGGCTTCTTAGAACCATTAGAGTCGACAAGTCTGCATTTAATCCAAACAGCGATCATGAGGCTAGTGAGATTATTCCCGACAAAACAAGTCAGTAAGAACCTCATCGACACCTACAACAAAGAAGCTCAAAACGAGTACGAAAAGATTCGAGACTTCATCATTTTGCACTACAAAGTAACAGAGCGAGATGACAGTGAATACTGGCGTTATTGCCAATCAATGGAGGTGCCAGAGAGCTTGCAATCCCGTTTGGACCTCTATCAAGAACACGGTCACTTAGTAGTTCACGATAAAGAGTTGTTTAAACAAGAGAATTGGATGGCAGTGTTGGCTGGCCAAAATTGTTTACCTCAAGGCGTGGGTCCAGTGATGGCTAGTCGCAATGACATAGATATCGATAAGACCTTGGATTCTCTACATCAGTCAATGACAAAGTACACAAGTACAGCTCAATCGCACGAAATGTATTTAATGCAACATTGCCCACACAAACCCGCATAATTAACAGAGGCCTCTTTTGAGGCCTTTTTTATGATTAGTCGAAACAATTAACATATTGAAAGGTTTTAATTTTACCAACTTGACCTATGCTTTAATTAATAATTCTTAAAACAAAAGGTTAATAACTTTGAAAGGTGGGAAGTTTGTCGTCCTATTTGTGCTAATTGTATTTGGTTACTTTGGAAAAAGCTCAGCCTTTGAGCTAGCAACACCGTCACAAATTCGCATAGTGACAGAACACTTACCACCATACCAAATTGGTAAAACTGGTGTTCTGACCGGCGGTAAAATTGGCAACAAAGTCTTGCCCATCGCTAAACAACTTTTCCCCAATGTCCAAATAGAGGTATTGCCTTGGGCTAGAGCCTATAAACTGGCTTTGAGTCGTCCAAATACGATTATTTTTTCTATTGTAAAAACCCCAGAGCGCACTGACAAATTTCATTGGATAGCCGTAGTTGAAACAGTCACGACCCAGTTGGTTGCCAAATCAGATCATCCGATATCAGAGACACAGGATCTCAATGAATTGTTAGGTCTTCAGGTTGGGGTAAAACGAGATGACGCGGTAAGCTCTATTTTGCTTCAACACGGATTCGAATATGGCCGCAATATGACAGATATTATAAGCACAGTCTCGACCCTACAAATGTTAGAAAAAGGACGAGTTGATGCCGTTCCCTCTAACGAACATGTCATAAAGTATTATTGTCAGATGTCTGGGTGTGAGCCAAAAGATTTTAAACGCGTGTATACCTTCAAAACGCTCTCTGAAGATTTTTATATTGCGGCTAGTTTGGGCACTGATCCCAATGTACTAACCGCTCTATCGGACGCTTTTGCTAATCTAGAAGCAAAAGATTAATCCGCCCCTTTGAACCTGCAATTAAATTAACGCGGTGGGTCAATTCGGTTATCTATGGAGCCATTAACTCTAAACCAACCTGCCACAGAGTATCTATCGCGAGTCGCAGGAAGTACTTCATGAGGAAACTCCTCACTTAAAAATACAACTACGGTACCGTGTAAAGGTGCAACCTTGATTCCGGTCATGTCCTGCTCATCTTGATACAATACTAACTCCCCGCCATCGGCATTTTGCCAACCGGGGTTTAAATAAGTAACTACTGATAACACTCGGTTTGCTTCGCCGCGAAATGCGTCCAAGTGGCGTTTGTAATATGCGCCAGGTGCGTAATGAGCAAAGTGACTCTCAAAAGAAAATAAACCCAAAAACAGTCTTCGATTTAAAAATGTCTTTAAGTTAGAGGTCCAGTCTAACCAAGCCGCGCCCGCCTCGGAGTCACCATTGATCCAGCAGATTTCGTCTTTGCGAACAAATTCTGTCTTAACAAAATCGTCGCCACGACCGATGCCCGCTTCTTCAAATTGCTTTTGACTAATAGAGTGTTGGTAATCAAGCAATGCATTGGATAAAGACAGAGGTAAGGCACCGTGTCTTATGCTGTAGCCTTTTTGTTCGAGGTCGTTGGCTATAAGGCCAAAGATAGTGTCATCCGTAGGTGTATCACCAGAATGACCAAAGGGAATACGTAACGCTTCCAATGGGGTAAGTTCTCTAAAAAATTATCGCAGTTAAAAGTGCGCGTACTTTAACTGCGAATAATTTTTAGGCAATCTTTTTTTAACTTTTTTTGCAAGTAGACATGTCTTTTGCAAGCTCAGCAATGTAGTTGCCTTCTTTTCCGTGATAACGATAAACCATAACAACACCACGTTGAATAAATTCAGCTAGAGCCGCATTACCACACAAGTTATCGATAACGATTGTTTGAATCTGGCGTTCAAACTCAGCTACTTCAAAGTCAGATGCACTGTAATTGACCATCGTATTGTTATAAATAATATAATTACTAAATGTCGCCACCGAGTCCAAACGCGTTTCTTCGTCTAACATTTGTGGTGCTGTACTGTTAACCAGCTTTGCCGCTGCGGTAAGGTCTACTGAAAGACTGCGCTGTTCGTCAGTTTGCCCGGCTTGAGCCGTTGAGGTACCCACTAATACACTTAACGCCAAGGCAGTGAAAGTGCTTACTGTGTTAAATTTATTATTTTTCATTGATTAGTCCTTTGTTCAGTCCTTTTTATTCAGCTAGACAGTTTCGTCCTGCTTGTTTGGCTCTATATAACGCCTCATCGGCTTGTTTTAATACCTGGTCAAACTCTTTTAAATTACCTTCTCGTTCGGCAACACCAATACTTATGGTTACGTTTACAAACTTACTTGCTGCTTTGGATTTTTTGCGGTCCGATTTACCCTGTTTTTTATCTTCAGGTCTATCATCACTTCGAATCGCCATTTGGTAGTTGGCGATTTCTTCTCTGACTTGTTCTAAAAATGGAATGGCATACGCAACAGATTTATTAGGAAAGACAATAGTAAATTCTTCACCACCGTATCGATATGCTTTACCACCACCTTTGACGCCATTTATTTTACTGGCAACTAAACGCAATACTTGGTCACCTACATCATGACCATAGGTGTCATTAAACTTTTTAAAATGGTCAACATCCATCATTGCCACTGTGTATTTTTTGCCTAGGCTAATGGAGGACTGCAGCAGTGCTCGACGAGCAGAAAGTCCAGTTAGCTCGTCAGAGAACGCCATTTGATAGCTATCGGTAAGTACCGCATGAATAATCAATACCCCAAACAAACAGTAGCTCAAAATTATCGTGTGATAGGTAAAGTCACCAAAATTCATCACAATGACACCAAATGCCAATGCCCAGATGCTCGCATTAAGTTGGCTCGGTTTAAGTACCTGACGAATTGCTAAGGTAAACAAACACAAGGCCGAAACAATAAATTCAATCTGAAAATAAGGTGAAAGCTTTGACTCACTGCCCGTCGGTAAGACTTGAGCCGACAGCCACTCATTGACAGTAATTGATTGATTAAAGCGGTAATTTATAGCTAACAACGCAAACAAAATAAGAATCCGCAATAACCCGTGACGACCCCAAACCACCTTGTTTTGATCAAAACTAAAGGCCATCAATACCAATAATTGAGAAATAAAAAACAAACTTGGATGAAATGAAAAGTAATCAATGTTTTCAACCTTTCCTGTACTCGCCCATGCCAAAGCAAGAAACAGGACTATATAAATCACTCGAGTTTGATTAAAACGCAAGGCTAAAATCACAGTAGCCGTAAACAGTAAAAACGGCGTTTGTAGAATAATATCCTGCCAAGGTGTCAAATCAGCCACGCCCATCTCTACTGCAGAGATGACGGCAACAAATAACAACACTGGAAAGGCGATCGCCTTAAAAAAGGATTGCAGAGAATACGACAATGTTAGACCCACTTATTATTATTTTAGATTTATTATTTTGATTTAAAGTTATTGGGCTGTTACCCAAGCACCCAAAACGCTGTCCGTGTGTGCGTTAGTTACTGTTGCTTTGCCAGCCGGTATTCCATGTACCCTACAATACCCCAACCATGCAAACGCCATCGCTTCGATGTCGTCACTGCTTACCCCCAATTCAGTACTCGTTTTAACTTCATAATTAGGTAGATAATCAGCAACAACGCTCATCAACTGACTGTTTCTAACACCTCCACCACAACAAACAAGAACTCCTTTGTCGGAAAGCTTTTCAACTGCCATTGCTATACTTTTTGCAGTTAAGTGCAGCAATGTAGCTTGTACGTCGACCGCCTTAATATTGCCACAAGTTTGTTTTGATGTGTCTGAAAAATTTGCTATTTTTTGTTTCAACCAAGAAAGGTTGAAATACTCCTTTCCGGTACTCTTAGGAAAAGGTAGGGAAAAGTATTCATCTTTGAGTAAATGCGCCAGCAATGCTCCACAAACTTGACCTTGAGCCGCCCATTGACCATCTGCATCATAAGGTTGCTGCTGATAGAGTTGAATCCAACTATCCATCAAGGTGTTTGCAGGGCCGGTGTCAAAGCCATAACACAGCTGATCACGCCAAAACGAAATATTAGCGATACCTCCCAAATTTAGACAAATTGTCTGTCCCTGATGCTGCTCATCCAAATATTGAAACAGAGTTTGATGAAATGGAGGCACTAAAGGTGCGCCTTCGCCACCTAATGCTACGTCTTTACTTCGAAAGTCATAAACGACATCTAATTGAGTTTTGGCGGCTAACAAAGAACCGTCCAAAATTTGCCAAGAAAATCCCTGCTCTAGGTCGCTTTCAGGTTCTGGTTTAGGGTGATGACAAACCGTCAAACCGTGACAACCAATCGCCTTGATCGGTTGCGACCATCGTATCTGTCTTACGAACGCATTAACGCAGTCAGCGATTGCAAGGGTATATGCCTGTTCTAAAGCTTTGATTTGAAACAGTGAAGTAGGCTCAAAGTCTACTTGACTCAACTCTGCAAGTTGTTCAGTTAATGATTCTGGAAGGTGAAAAGCTCGACTGTGATGCAACTCAATGACTGGTTTACTGTCTTGGTCAACGCCTATTTCGACAAGAGCAATATCGACGCCATCAAGACTGGTGCCTGTCATTATGCCAAGGTAGAACTCGGTATTATTAACCTGCGTCGAACTCATTCAAGTCCTCCCTTGGCAACGTTCTATTAGCGCATCGCTAACAACAAACGTTTGTTGTGATTCAATTTGTCCATGCGCTGTTCTGCCATTGCGACAAAAGCCGGCTTTTGTTGTTTTGAAATTGGGTTAGCTTTAGGCAATACAACCGTTCTTGGGTTACGATGCACGCCATTAACCAAAAACTCATAGTGTAAGTGAGGTCCCGCAGCTAAACCGGTTGCGCCAACTAAACCAATAACTTGACCTTGTTTCACGCGTTGGCCTTTTTTGACTTTTCGTTTAGAAAAGTGAATGTATTTAGTTGTAATGCCACCACCGTGCTCAAGAAACACATGATGACCATTAAAACGGTCATAACCAGATTTGATCACCTTGCCATCGCCCGCAGCCACAACAGGAGTTCCCGTGCTTGCTGCGTAATCAACGCCTCGGTGCGCTTTATAGCGTTTTTGAACTGGGTGAAAACGGCGTTTGGTAAAGTTAGAACTGATGTATTTAAAGCTTACAGGTGCTCTTAAAAACGCTTTTTGCATACTATCACCGTCAGGTGTGTAATAACGGCCATCTTCAAAACGTACCGCGCTGAAACCGTCACCTTGGTTAGTAAATTCTGCCGCTAAAATATCACCGTAACCAACAAATTCACCATCGATAAAGATCTGCTCCACTAACGCCGAAAACTGATCGCCTTTGCGAATATCTAATGCAAAGTCGACGTCCCACTGGAATATATTAGCCAAGTTCATGATTAATTTATCATTTAGCCCTGCTAACACACCCGCGTTCCAGAAGTTAGACTCAATTGTTCCTTCAAAATAACGTTCAGTAACGACCGTTTCACGCTCTTCGATAGACGTTTCAAACTTATCGTTTTCACCGCGTTTAGCAACGACCGTTGCTGCAGCTTGGTGTGCATATTCAAGTTCGACTAGGGTATTGTTCTCGTCGAATTTAAAGGTCAAATATTTACCTGGAACCAAACGAGTAAATTGTTGTGCAAGCTTACTTGAGCGGGTGACAGCCAACATATCTTTTTGTGGCACCCCTTCTCTTTTGAATAACGAGGCGAGTGAATCACCAGATTTCACTCTAACTTGCTTAGTCGAAATAGACGACGCAGGGTTATACTCCACTGACTCAATACTCAATGGAAGTGGGTATTCTTGGCCAACAGCTAATTCCTGATAGTCAGCCGCAACAAAGGTAACATCTTTCGATGCTTCAGCTTCATCTGATGGGAGCAACAGCAATAAAAAAAGTACGCCACACACTGCAGCCAGTGCGTGTTTGTGCTGTTTTGGAAAGTTGTCAATAAGGTCTCTCATTACCTACATCTCGCAATAAAAGGCGCCACTCAGACACAATATAGTTATATTAGTTGACGCAGAATAGCACCTAGAAACGACAAAGCCAACCTTTGAGGCTGGCTTTGTTGGTCATTACTTGCGCAAATATTTTTGCTTTAAGAGCAAAATATTATGCTGCTTTAGCCCTATTTATTTTTGCGGTGACGCTTAATAAATCCACCAGCACGACGTTGCTGAGACAAGGTCAAGTTTTTGTGCTTCTTGTCTTCAAACGGGTTGTCACCTTCTCGGAATTCGATCTTGATTGGTGTTCCCATAACATCAAGAGCTTTGCGGTAATAATTCATCAGATATCGCTTGTATGAATCCGGTAAGTCATCAACTTGGTTACCGTGAATAACGATACGCGGCGGGTTATAACCACCGGCATGAGCGTATTTTAACTTAATACGACGCCCACGGATCATAGGTGGCTGGTGATCTTCTTGAGCCATCTTCATGATACGAGTCACCATAGAAGTCGAAATACGCTTGGTTGCGCTTTGATACGCTTCAACAATCGACTCGTACAAGTGACCAACACCAGTACCGTGTAAAGCAGAAATAAAGTGGACTCGAGCAAAATCAATAAACCCTAAGCGTCGATCTAACTCACGCTTAACATCGTCTTTCACAATTTGGTCCAAACCATCCCATTTGTTTACTGCAATAACAATTGAACGACCCGCATTAAGTGCAAAACCTAACAAGCTTAAATCTTGATCAGAGATACCCTCACGAGCGTCCAAGATAAGTAATACAACGTTAGCGTCTTCAATTGCTTGTAGCGTCTTGACCACAGAAAACTTTTCAATGGCTTGTTTAATACGGCCTCTACGACGTACACCCGCCGTGTCTATGATAATGTAATCTTGATCATTGCGAGACATCGGAATGTATACTGAGTCACGTGTGGTTCCAGGCATGTCGTAAACAACAACTCGCTCTTCACCCAACATACGGTTAGTTAGTGTTGACTTACCAACGTTAGGTCGACCGATGAGAGCAAACTTAATAGGTACATCTTCAAATGGCACTGCTTCAGCGTCTTCGCTTTCGTCACCGTCACTTTCTACCTCTGGCAATGTTTTAACGTGCTCCACCGAGCCTTCTTCATCACCAGCATGCATAGACTCAACGAGCTTTTCAGCTTGTTCGAGTTCAGACATTTCATTTTCAAATTGTTCTGTCAGTTGCTCTACAACAGGAACCAAAGCGCGGTCTAATAATGCAGCTACACCGCGACCATGAGCCGCAGCGATTTGATGTACTTCACCAAGTGCAAGCGAATAAAACTCGGCACTAAATGAGTCGCCATCGATACCATCAACTTTGTTTGCAACCAAAAAGGTTGGTTTGTCCTTTTTGCGTAGGTGGTCAGCAATTGCTTCATCAGCGACCGTTAAACCCGCACGAGCGTCAACCAAAAACAAAACAACGTCAGCTTCATCAATCGCTAACAGCGATTGCTCAGCCATTTCAATCTCGATTCCTTCTTCTGTGCCATCAATACCTCCTGTATCCACCACAATAAAATTGTTTTCATTGTAACTTGCTTGACCATATCGACGGTCACGTGTCAAACCAGGAAAGTCCGCAACCAACGCATCGCGCGTTTTGGTTAAGCGATTAAACAACGTTGACTTACCAACATTTGGACGACCAACAAGAGCCACTACAGGTAGCATGAATTCACCTCAAATCATTGATTTTTCTATACTTACATTTTAGAAAAATCGGGTATTTATAAAAACAAAAGGCTCTGCCACCAGCGAGTGGGGCAAAGCCTATTTAATTAGGACTGTATATTACGGTAGACGTAAAGCGGTTAATTCGCCATCTCGCGTCTGAACGTAAAGTAGCTCACCATCTACAACCGGTGCTGCATAAGCACGACGGTCTTCACTAGTGAACCAACTAACAAACCAGTGATATGCAGAATAATCAATGTCGTCTAGTTTATAACGCGAAACGACTTCACCTGTTTGTTTGTCTAAAAAGTGGAAATAACCTTCAAAGTCACCAACCACGATTGTGTCTTTATACACAACAGGTTGAGTTAGACGACGGTTATAAAAGTCCGTATTCGACCATAACTCACTACCAGCAGATGCGTTGATTGCCGATACGTATCCTTTATCGTTTGTCAGGTATAACGTGCCTGACTCATAAGATAAGTTGCGGTATGAAGAATATTCACGCTTCCACTTAATACGGCCAGTGCGATAATCAATCGCGGCTAAGTTACCATTGTAAGCAATTGCATATACATCAGGGCCAACAATGATTGGTTGAGAGTCTGCATCTACAAGTCTTTCCAACTCAGTAGCACCATCAACCGTAGCAACTTCAGCATCCCAAGCCGCAATGCCCTGCTCAGCGATAATAACGGTTACTTTACCTGTCGCAGTACCAACCAAAACACCACCGTTTGCTACTGACGGAGATGAAGTACCACGCAACGACAAGGCAGGAACATCAGTTTCAACTTCCCACCGAACTTCACCCGTATCTGGGTGTAACATGGTTACGACACCCGCTGTCGTTGTTACTGCAATCCAACCTTCACCATAGGCAGGTGCTGCAACAACTTCACCGCGAACGTTTTGACGCCATAATACGTCACCCGTTTCTTGTGATAGTGCAATGACAAAGCCATTTTCCGAGCCGATATAAAGGTTGTTATAGGCGGCAGTGATACCACCACTCAACTTATTACCAGGAACGTTTTCTAGCGTAATGGTCGTCCATAAACTAGGAGGATTATCACGTGTGTCCGTTGACCAAATCTCGTCACCTGTAAGCTTGTTGTATGCAAACACTTCACCATCACGGCTTGCCGCATAAATAACGTCACCGGCGATAACTGGCGTTAGGTTCGAGAAGTAGTTGTCTACACCGTCACCAGCCTGCTCGCGCCACTCTACTTCGACGTGGCGCTTGATATTAATTGGTTCTAACTCAGCAATTCGAGTTGCTTCGTTCTCGTCGTTCGACTCACAACCAGCTAGTACAGCCACAGACAGGGCCGAAACAAGGGCTAATTTGGCCAGCTTACGAGTCTGCTGGCTTAACTCTGAAAAACGCATAGTTTATGCCTTAGCTTGCAGTACTCACAGGTTGAGCAAGATCTTGAAGTTTCATCTTTAGTACGTTGTTACCCTCTAAACCACCTTTGTCGGCAGCTAGTTGGTATGCTTGGCGAGCTTTATCGGCTAAGCCTTGTGCCACGTATACGTCACCTTTTAGCTCAGCTACGTTCGCTTCGAAACCAGATTCGGTGATGGCGTTCAATGTTGCCAAGGCTTCGTCATAGTTGCCTAAACCAGTTTGAACACGGGCAAGACGAGTATTGATAAGCGCATTTAAGCTTGGCTCAGTAGTTGCTTTTTCTGCCGCAACTAAACGTGACTCAGCCGCTTTCAAATCACCTGCTTCGGCCGCTTTTTTTGCTGCGATTAGATTAGCAAAAATACCGTAACCCGTTTCACCATGAGCCGTTACAAACGCGTTTAACTCAGTGTTTATTGACTCAAGTTGCGCTGTTTCTGCAGTTGCTGATTCAACAAACTTGTCGTACTCAACAGAGGCTGCTTCTTGAGCCTCAAGCTGGCTAGCTACGTAAGATTTCCAGCCCATAAAGCCACCTAGACCCAAAGCTGCACCTAAAAAGATTTGTAGGCCGTTTTCTTTAAAAAACTTTTTGATTGCTTCTTCTTGTTGTTCTTCTGTTGAGTAAATTTCCATTACAACCTCATGTATTTGTACTGCGTGGCATTGTCCAACGCCATTCTAATTCTTAATCAATGATTGCTGTCACTGCACTTGCAACGTCAGCCCAAGCCACGGTTTGTTGTTCACCATGTACTTTCAAATTCTTAACGGTCACTTGTTGGTTGTTGACTTCGTCTTCACCTAAAATCAACGCAACTTGAGCGCCTAACTTGTCAGCGCGCTTCATTTGTTTTTTGAAGTTGCCACCACCGCAGTGGTTTACAACTCTGAGTGAAGGCGCAGAATGTCGCAATTGCTCGGCAATTTCAACTGCTTTTAGTTCAGCAGCCTTACCAGCGGCTACAAGGTAGACATCCGCATCAGACGTTGGTTCCTTTAAAATATCTAAAGTTTGTAACAAGAGTACAAAACGTTCGATACCCATAGCAAAACCCACTGCAGGCGTCGCTTTGCCACCGAGTTGTTCTACTAATCCGTCATATCGTCCACCCGCTAAAACAGTACCTTGGGAGCCTAAGCTTTCTGTGACCCACTCAAATACCGTACGGTTGTAATAGTCAAGACCACGAACAAGGCGCTCGTTTACAACGTATTTAATTCCGGCAGCGTCTAATCGAGCTTTTAGCTCCTCGAACATTTGCACTGACTCTTCATCTAAATGTTCAGATAACTTAGGAGCGCTCTCTAACAACGCTTGAACGTCTGGATTTTTGCTATCTAAAATTCGTAATGGATTTGTGCCTAAACGACGTTGCGAGTCTTCATCTAACTTGTCTTTGTGCTGCTCCAAAAACGCCACAAGTGCAACCGTGTATTCTGCGCGTGCTTCATTTGTGCCTAGCGAGTTGATTTCAAGACGCAAGTGTTCAGTGATACCAAACGCTTCCCAAAGTCGCGCCGACAACATGATAACTTCGGCATCCATATCTGGGCCAGCAAAGCCATAAGACTCAACTCCAAACTGATGGAATTGACGATAACGACCTTTTTGAGGACGCTCGTGACGGAACATTGGTCCCATATACCACAGGCGTTGTTGCTGGTTGTATAATAACGCGCCTTGGTTAGCTGCTCGCACACATACCGCTGTACCTTCGGGACGTAAACTTAGTGAGTCACCGTTGCGGTCTTCAAAGGTGTACATTTCTTTTTCAACGATATCAGTTACTTCACCAACCGAGCGTTTAAACAGATCCGTGAACTCAACAATGGGAAAACGAATTTCAGAATAGCCATAACTCGCTACAGTTTGACGCAATACAGCTTCTACTTGCTGCCATTGAGCAGTTTCACTTGGCAGAATATCATTCATTCCACGAATAGCTTGGATCGGTTTTGACACGACGTAAGTTCACCTTTAGTTGAAAATTTTGGGGTTGCATTATAGGGGCTTTAGCCAAGAAGGACAATTGTTAGACGTTTAAAACGCAAGACAAAAGCTGAAGCAGGCTTTTTTTATAGGTTTGCATCGATAAATCTGCTAACTTTAAGTTAATTACACAACGATCGATAATGCTCATGTTAAAAGAATACTCAGTAAGCGACCTGAAACCGGGAATGTTTATCGCTGATGTTACTGTTCAAAAAGGAAGTTTTTCTGTTAAAAACGGTGGATTTGTGCGTTCACAAAGCGCCATAAACAACCTAACAACCAAAGGGGTTCAGAAAGTCCTAGTTGACTTAGCCAAGAGTGAACTCGAGCAAGAGCCTGAAGCTCCTGTCGAAACCCAAGTTACCGAAAACGAAAATCAGCGCGCAGCAAAATTCAGTCAAGAGATCGGCAAAGCCAAAAAGCTTTATAACCAAGCAAAAAGTCTTCAGCGTCAGGCCTTAAAAAACATGCAAGCAGGTCGCCCAGTCGACACTGATGGAATGAAAGACATTGCCGACGGTTTCATTGATTCTATATTCAGAAACCAAGATGCATTAGCCTGTATGACCAGAATGCGTCAAAAAGATGATTACTTGATGGAGCACTCCATCAATGTTTCGATCATTATGACTATTTTCGCAAAGCACCTACAAATTGAACAAGACATCATTCATCAATTAGCGACAGGTGCCCTGTTACACGATTTAGGCAAAATTAACATCCCCGATGAAATCCTTCACAAGCCAGGGCGTTTAACCGATGAAGAAATGGTGATCATGCGCCAACACGTGACCTTGGGTTATGACATTATCAAGGAATCAGAAGGCCTAACTCCAATCATGTTAGAGGTAGTGGGTGATCACCACGAACGCTTAGATGGCTCAGGATACCCTAATAATAAGTCAGCCGAAGACTTGAGCATGTATGCTCGGATGATCAGCATTTGTGATACATATGATGCCATCACTGCATCTCGAGTTTATCAAAATGCACGAACTCCTATCATGGCATTCAAGATCTTGCGAAAAGAGAGTGGTACCGCTTTTGATGCCAACTTAGTTGCAGAGTTTATCAACTGTATGGGTGTTCACCCTGTTGGAACACTAATCCAAACGAAGAGTAACAAGCTAGGCATTGTCAAAAAGTCCAACTTCGTCAATCCACTATGTCCAGTTGTGCAAGTATTTTACAGTATCAATAGTAAGTCCTATATTCCTTCTAAGATGATCGATTTAGGGGCTCCTGGTATCGATGACGAAATAGCCCAAAGTGTAAAACCAGAGGACTTTGGCATCGATTTTAACAAGATCATGCAAGAGTTATTAATAGATAGCTAAGCAATAAACGCAAAGTAATATCAACCAGATGGAAATGAGATGAGCGAAGGTCTTCAACGCATACCTATTACCAAACTAAAACCCGGTCAGTACGTAGTCGACATATCTCAGCAACTAGGACACATTAAGGTGGCAAGCTCAGGGCGGGTCAAAAGCCAGCATGACATCAACGAAATGATCGCCAAAGGCATCGTTGCTGTCACTGTCGATTTGGGCGAAGAAAACCAACACGTCGAAGAAGATAACTTTGCGTTTCAAGATACCTTTGGCCAAGTAAAATTTGCAATCGAAATAGAAAGCGCCAAAGAGGCGACGACGAAGCTAACGGAAGTTTTAACGGATAGTTTTAATAAAATCCGTACCAATGACCTTTTTGATGTGAATGCACTTCACTTTGCTGCGATGGAATTTATTGCCTCTATTTATCGTAATATGGCACCGGCTTTGGCCATTGTGCGCACGACCTATTATCCTGATTTTCAAGTCGGCCACGCGCTGCGATGTGCCGCTTATTTTGCGGCGATGCTCAGAAAAATGAAATGGTCACCGCAAGAAGCACAAAACTGGGTAATGGGCGCCCTGCTCCATGACATCGGTAAGTTGAGCATGGATGCAGGCATTCAAAACCCCAACAACAAAGAGATAACACCTAAACAAAGAGCTGAAAATGAATTTGTAGTTTCCGAACACGTAAAACGTGGTGTTGAGATTGCAACTACCGTCGGCAGCCTTACTAAAGATACTCTGCAAGTCATCGAAATGCATCACGAGCGTCTAGACGGAAGTGGTTATCCTTCTGGCGCTAAACTCACAGACTTAAATGACGCTATGCGTATATTTTGTATCGTTAATGAGTTTGATGTTCTGACCCGAGTCGCAGCCGGAGGAAAGCCTTTGGGTGTGTTGCAAGCATATCGCAAACTCATGAAGCTAGATAAAGAGTTTGATAACGACATGCTACAACGTTTTATCCACAATATCGGCGTTTACCCTCCGGGCACTTTGGTATTGTTGAAAAGTGGTAAAGTAGGATTAGTTTTGGATAACTCTGGCAACCATCTAAGGCCAAATATCAAACTCATTTACAACGCTAATATGGCTCACCATATAAAACCGAAGATTTATGACTTGAGTGTCCAACTCAATGAAGAAATTGAGGGCGTTTATTACGGTAATAAACGCGGTATTTTTGCTGAAAACTACTTATAAACCAACTTACTTATAATCTTGCAGGGCAACTTGGCTAAAGCGACGATATGTGGTTTCCCAAACCACCACGTCTTGACGTATTTCGACTAACTTTAGATTTTTAGTCAGGTACTCACCCTCGTGAAGGGTTTTGTCGTTTACTTTAATCCAACGCTGTGAAGGTTCTGACGCAAAAATATGCATCTGATAAAAAATCTGCGGTAATACCGCGCGTTCTTGATTAGATAAGTCGTTAATGTCGGTCAACGTTGAGTCAGTTTCAACCTGAATACCACGGTCAAAATCTGCGAGAGGATCTTGTTGTGCCGCATCAAGATCTGCGACAGCTTGTTCAAATGCGGCTTTCAACTCATCCGGCACTTCATCAATGGATGTGGAAGGGATCATTTCTTCTATGCGAATTGGTTCAATGTTTTCTGCAATGTTTTTTGCAATCGGCTCTTCGCTTTTAACAACCGACGTATCAGTCGGTAGACTCTCTGCCGTTGGTTGATTTGTATTTACTTCGGTTAATTTGCCCTGCTTAAACTCATAATCAGCCTCAACTTCTTTTTTTGGGGCTGGCTGCTGAATCTCTGAGTTGTCGTTAGCTTGTGCTTGATTTGAAAGTAATTCTGATTGAGTCGGTACAGGCTGAATTGTTTGAGGTACCTGCGTGTTATTAACCGAATTGTTACTGCTAAGGCCAAATACGTTCCCAGCAATATAGCCTGAGAGTCCACCGACGACCAATAACAGCAAGGCAATAACGACCCAAGCTCCTACGGACCAGCCACTATTTGAGTGTTGATGGCTACCTTGGGCTTGATAAGCGTCAAAAGAGGCAGTGTTTCCATTAACAAAACCTGACGGGGTAGTCTCATTTTCCCATTGAGAATGAGGCGCAGCTGTACTGATTTTTTGCGGTTCTTTTTGTTGTTCATTTTGCTGATCTTTTTGTTGCTCTTTCAGCAATGCTTTATATAAAAAACTCAATTTATTTAACCTGGTTAATTAACAAACGGGAGCCAAGACCAACGAGACTGTGCTTGTTCAACACCTATTATCTCTTTAGCAGCTTGTTTTACGACTTTTGCCGAAACCAATGGCGCGCCCTGTGCAAAGGCGCCCATTAACGAACGATCTGCCAACAAATTTATAAGTCTCGGTGTTCCAGAGGCGTGTTTATAAATCGCCTTTATCGCTTTTTTCTCAAACAATGGACGTGGTGCGCCAACTGCTCTGATCCTGTGGTTGATATACTCAGTCGTTTCTTGCTCATTCAACGGCAACAAATGATATCGAGCAGTAATGCGCTGTGCCAGCTGCCTCAACTCTCTTTGCGCCAGTTTTTCTTGTAGTTCAGGCTGACCAATCAAGATAATTTGTAACAGCTTTTTGTCATTGGTTTCGATATTAGTAAACAACCTCAACTGTTCGAGCGCGTCGGCATCTAACAACTGAGCTTCATCAACGACTAACAAACAACTCTCACCTCTTTGATGGCTCTCGACCAAAAAAGTTTGCAATGCATCTGATAATTTTTTGTGATCTTGCTCATCGGCTACAGAAATTTGAAATGCATCACATACAGTCTGGAGCAGTTGAATTCGATTCAATGTTGGGTTTAATACATAAGCAACATGCATATCGTCAGGTAAATCGGTCAATACAGCACGACTTACCATGGTTTTCCCTGTCCCCACTTCACCAGTCAACATCACAAAACCACCATTACCACGCAGTCCATAACGCAAATAAGCAATTGCTTCTTGGTGGCGTTGACTTGGGTACATTAGATTGGGGTTCGGTGCTATATTAAACGGCTCCGCCTTGAGCTGAAAGTAATCTAGATACATATCCTGCTTCTTGATTGGTGACATAGGTCTTGTTTGTCATTAGTTGGCGTCAAACATACCGAGCAGGGCTAAAAAATCAACCGTTTTATCAGACGACTTTCAAGACAGATGAGAATATAATCAAAAGCAGTAACGACTGAGCAAGCAAAACAGAAGTAGAGTAAGTCATGCAAATTTATCTGGTGGGCGGTGCCGTCCGTGACAAATTGTTAAATTATCCAATTAAAGATAAGGATTATTTAGTGACGGGCGCGACTATCGAAGACATGTTAGCGGCTGGCTATCAGCAAGTCGGTAAATCTTTTCCAGTGTTTTTGCATCCCAAGTCACAACAAGAATACGCCCTAGCCAGAACCGAAAAAAAACAAGGCACTGGGTACACCGGATTTAGCTGCGACTTTTCTCCATCTATTACCGTCGAACAAGATTTATTGCGCCGGGATTTAACGATTAATGCCATGGCCGAAGATCAAAATGGCAATATTATCGACCCGTTTAATGGCCGACGCGATATCGAACAAAAACTTCTGCGCCATGTCTCAAACGCTTTTATTGAAGATCCTTTACGAGTACTTAGAGTAGCCAAGTTTGCTGCGCGTTATTACCACCTAGGATTTTCTGTTGCCAAAGAAACGATGGAGCTCATGAGTCAAATAGTAGCCTCAGGCGAAATCGATGCCTTGATCCCTGAGCGAATTTGGCAAGAGACACAAGCTGCGCTCTTAGGGCGCGACCCGAATATTTATTTTGAAGTATTAAGAGAATGCGGTGCATTAAAAGTGCTAATGCCTGAACTAGATTGCCTTTGGGGAGTACCTAATCCCGCCAAATGGCACCCAGAGATCGACACTGGTGTCCACACCATGATGGTTTTAAAACAAGCATGTTTATTATCTGACAAACTGACCGTTCGTTTTGCTAGTTTATGCCATGATCTGGGTAAAGGGCTAACTCCACAAGATCAATGGCCACACCACTATGGGCATGAAAAACTCGGATTAAAACCCATCAAACAATTATGTGAAAGACTTCGTGTCCCCAATGATTGTAAAGAGCTCGCCCTATTAAATAGTGAGTTTCACACTCATGTCCATAAGGCTTTCGAACTTAGGGCAGATACAACTATTAAGCTGTTTGACCGGTTAGATGCTTGGCGAAAAGAAGATAGGTTCTATGATTTTTTAACTTGTTGTATCGCTGATATGCGAGGCAGAACAGGTTTTGAGGAGGCTGAATACCCACAGGCTGAATTGTTAAAAACCCTGTACCAGCACGCAGCTTCAATTAATACCAAAGATATCGTAGCGCAAGGTTATAAAGGCCAAGAGATCAGAACTCGTCTAACCGAGTTGCGAATTGCTGCCGTTAAAGAAAAAAAGGCCTCCCAAAACTGAGAGGCCCCCAAGGATAAAACCAAAGACGATTAGAAGTAATAACTCATTCCTAGGGTATAGCCGTTCCCTTCATCCAAAGCTGTATACGAAGCATTTAGTGAAAGCTGGTCAGTCAAGAAATAACGAGCACCTACAGTGACGGTTGTTTCATTGTCATCTACTTGCTCGCCCGCCTCAACGTCATCTTCAACACTCTCTTCTAACTCATCAACATCATAAGTTGAGTAGGTAAAATAGCCATAAACTTCCAATGAGGGACTAAACTTACCTCTCAAACCACCACGTAAAAAGAGTCCGTCTAAATCATCTTCCATTGATGAGAATTCTGACGATACATCGTAGCTAATATTTGTGTAACCAACAGCGCCAAACAAATCACTCGAGGCCGAGACTGGAACATTCATACCAGCACCCAAACGAAACTGTTGCTCTTCTACGTCGATGGTAAATGCACTACCAAAACCAGGAAAGGACAAAGAGTCCGTTACAGATTGATACTCTGCCATTACAAACACATTATCGTGCACAGCAAATGAGCCATCTAAAAAATATCCTGCCGGACTGAGATTTAACGCTAAGCCATCTTCTTCATCATCGTATGAATAACTCGCATAAGAGGCACTAACATAGTTCCAATTAATACCTTCGCTTGATTTAGCAAAAGATTGAGTCGATGTTACTGCAAGTAAGCCAAGGGCAATCATTGATGCTAATGCTGACTTTTTCATAATGTTTCCTTAGTAATAAAAAACAAGTCCTTCTAAAACAAAAAAAGAAGCCTTGTGTGAACAGACTTCTTTAATCTAATTGATTGTTTTTTAAAAGCAATAGAGTATTACGAATGGTGACAAGTGATTACATTTAGTTACGTGTTTTCACTCTTTATTCACCTTGCAAATGCCCTATAAAATACTAAAAGTTAGATGAAAAAACCAATCAAGATGGCACCTAAAATCAAGCGGTATATCACAAAAGGCAACATGCCAATCTTTTCAACCAAGATCAAAAAGTAGTGAATACACGCATATGCACTAACAAACGAAAGTAATGTACCCAGGCCAATTGCAGTCCAATCAACAGGCAATGTTTGTTGTGCTAATTTTAGAGTTTGATAACCACCAGCCGCTAAGATAAGAGGGATAGATAACAAAAATGAGAATCTCGCAGCTGCCTTTGCAGTTAAACCTACCATCAAGCCAGCCGTAATTGTAATTCCGCTTCGTGACGTACCTGGAATCAACGCCAATACCTGTGCAAAACCGATAACCAACACTTTTTTTACGGTAATTTGATACTCATCAATTGACTCTTTGGCATTGCGATCAGCCCACCACAATAACAGACCAAATCCGATAGTCGTCGTCGCAATCACGGCTGCGCTGCGCAGATTGGCCTCAATAAAGTCATCAAGAATAAAGCCGATTAAACCAGCAGGGATAACGCCCAATACAATCAACCAGGCCAAATGACTGTCTTGGTCTTTATGTCCACCAAACGACTTACCCCAGCTCAACGCCATCTGCGTTACTTCTTTTCTGAAATAAAGTACAACGGCAAATAAGCTTCCGGCGTGAACAGCGACATCAAAGGCTAAGCCTTGGTCGTTCCAACCAAACATTTGAGATGGTAAAATCAAGTGCGCCGAACTAGAAATCGGCAAAAATTCCGTAAGGCCTTGGAGGATCGCCAATACGATAATTTCAATTAGTCCCATTATTACTGCTTCCCTTTATATTCTGAGATGTTTTTTATAAAAATTCGTTTTTGTCGCGTTCAATGATGACACCAACACTTTGAGTGCTGGCAACTGCACCTAACTTGCGCAAGGTTATTTTTACACTCGCTACGGCGTAAGTTGTTAAGATTCGCTCTGCAACCTTTTCGGCAACCGTCTCTATCAGTTCTGCTTGGTTTTCTTTTGCCAAGGTCACGATATCTTCTGATACGACTGCGTAATCGACGGTTTTTGACAAATCATCAATTGCAGCCGCAGCCCTAACATCGGTACGCATTTCGACATCGAATTGCAAAGTTTGCTGAATGCTCTTTTCCCATTCATAAACACCTATTACTGTGTCTACTTTGAGTGCTTCGATAAATACGATGTCTTGAGTCATGTTAAGCCCTGATTTTTTCATTAAATACGCAATCATGGTTTGAAACCGTACACGTGGTCGGATACCATGCAATTTGTTCGAAAATAAATCGAGCGCGAATTCTAGCTTATATTCATCTGTTGAGGAACTGATGTCGTTTGACTTTTTGCTGACTGTTGTCGCTGCCTATTTGATAGGGTCAATCAACTTTGCCATTTTGGTTAGCAAAACCAAACACTTACCCGACCCTCGCACTCAAGGCTCCAACAATCCGGGCGCGACAAATATGTATCGCATCGCCGGAAAAAAAACCGCCATTAAAGTACTCCTATTAGATATTGTTAAAGGCATTGTACCGACTTGGGGAAGCTATTATCTCGGATTAGAGCCAAGTGAAATTGGCATGACTGCAATTGCCTGCTGTCTTGGTCATATGTTCCCAATCTATTTCAGGTTCAAAGGTGGTAAAGCCGTTGCGACTGCGTTTGGGTGTTTATTACCTGTTGGTATCAGTCTAGGAGCTGTGTTGTTATTAGCTTGGATAGTCACCTTTAAGGTAACCGGCTACTCTTCTTTAGCGGCCATTGTTGCAGTTGGCATATCCCCTCTAGCAACTTACTTCATCGCACCTAAATACGTACTTCCCGTGACCATGTTGGCAGTATTTATTGTGCTACGTCATATCCCTAACATCATTCGCTTAGTTCAAGGTGAAGAGCCCAAATCTCGCCAACGCTTAGATTAAAGGCTACAGCACCTCGTTCGAATAGTTATAGATATAAAGTTACAGCGCTGGTAACTCTTCAATCGACCAACGTGGCTTGGCTTTGACTTTCAACTCAGTTGTACCTTGATGCAATCGTTGTGCACCAGCAACTGCAATCATGGCACCATTGTCCGTACAAAACTCAGGTCTTGGATAAAAAACCTGCCCGCCTTGCTTTTTCATAAGTACTTCGAGCTTCTCACGAAGTTCAGTATTGGCACTCACGCCACCGGCAATGACCAACGTCTTTATTCCCGTTTGCTGTACTGCGCGACGACATTTAATAACGATCGTATCCACAACAGCCTGCTGGAAAGCATGAGCGATATCGGCTTTTATTTGTTCAGCGTTTTCTGGTAAATCATCTTGGCTAGATTGACCGCCTGCGAGGTGGATACCCTCTGCGCGAATCGCATTTGCCGCTGCGGTTTTTAAGCCACTAAAGCTAAAGTCTAATCCCGGGCGGTCGGTCATTGGTCGAGGGAATACATATTTGCCTGGTTCACCTTTGGTTGCTAGCTTCGCTAACATTGGCCCGCCTGGGTAGTCTAAGCCCAATAGTTTGGCAGTCTTATCAAACGCCTCACCTGCGGCATCATCAATAGACTCGCCTAGGATTTGATACTCGCCTATACCCTGGACTTCAACTAACTGAGTGTGACCACCTGAGACTAATAAAGCCACAAACGGAAACTCAGGTTGCTGTTCTTCTAACATTGGAGCCAATAAATGACCTTCCATGTGGTGCACTTCGATAGCTGGGATGCCCCATGCGAACGCCAATGACTTAGCGATACAGGCGCCCACCATCAACGCCCCGACCAAACCTGGTCCTGCCGTATAGGCGATAGCAGCGATGTCTTTTGACTCTACTTGATGGCTTTGCATTAACGACCGGATCAACGGAATGGTTTTGCGAACGTGATCGCGAGACGCTAACTCTGGTACAACACCACCGTAATCTGCGTGAATCTTGATTTGACTGAAGACTTCGTGCCCCAACAAGCCACGCTCAGTGTCATACAAAGCGACGCCCGTTTCATCACAAGAAGACTCTATTGCCAGTACCAACATGCAAAAACCTCGTTCATAATCAATTGGCCAATAAAAAGAGGGCGCATTCTAACCAACCTACTACAATTCCTCCAGTGAATTAATCATTCTGATTTCAAATAAAGGCTTTACATTCGGGCTTATTTGGCTTTAGAATACGGCACCATTTTTATTAGTCTTGGTTAAAGTTTAACCATTATATCCAAATACTGAGGTGAATTTTTAAATGCCAGTAATTAAAGTAAAAGAGAACGAACCGTTTGACGTAGCACTTCGTCGTTTTAAGCGTTCATGTGAAAAAGCAGGTATCCTTTCTGAAGTACGTCGTCGTGAACACTTCGAAAAGCCAACTTGGGCACGTAAGCGTAAGAAAGCTGCTGCAGTTAAGCGTCACCTTAAAAAGGTGTCTCGCGAAAACGCTCGTCGCATCAAACTTTACTAATATTGGTTTGGTCTCTCTTAAGGAAATTTGATGAGCCTTATTACCCAGCTTAAAGACGCGCAAAAAGATGCGATGCGCAACAAGGAAAAAGAACGCCTTGGTACAATTCGCATGGTTATGGCAGCGATTAAGCAACGAGAGATTGACGAAAAGATAGAACTGGACGACGAGCAAGTCATCGCTATCTTAACCAAAATGGTTAAACAGCGTCGTGATTCCCAATCACAATTTGAACAAGCTGACCGTCCAGAATTAGCCGCTAAAGAAGCCGCTGAAATCGAAGTAATTGAAGCTTTTCTTCCACAGCCTTTAAGCGAAGAAGAAGTTGCCTCACTTATCGCGAATGCTATTGAATCTACCTCAGCTGAAGGTATGCAGGATATGGGCAAAGTGATGGCAGTGCTCAAGCCGACATTAACGGGCCGAGCTGACATGGGAAAAGTCAGTGGACAAGTAAGAGCTGCTTTAAACAAGTAATTCTTAGTTAGCGCTAATAGAAGACCACAAACTTTTGTTTGTGGTTTTTTTATGCCTGTCTGTTGGATAAGGCCGACCGTTCATGGTGAATTCTGTTCCGTTTTTGCTGAGTCTTTTGTTTTATTAAAAACAGAATTCTGTAATAATTCTTCTCCCTTAGATTAAACATTGTGAGATTGTTTTGGCCGGACGCATCCCTAAAGGTTTTATTGACGACGTAGTCGCTCGTACCGACATTGTTGAGCTGATTGACCAAAGGATTCCGTTGAAAAAAGCCGGTAAAAACTATCAGGCTTGCTGCCCGTTTCACAATGAAAAATCACCGTCTTTTTCTGTATCTCCTGACAAACAGTTTTATCATTGTTTTGGCTGTGGTGCCCATGGCAACAGCATTTCCTTTTTGATGGAATACGACCAACTCGAGTTTGTTGAAGCAATCGAAGAGCTCGCGCGTTTACATTCAATGGATGTACCACGTGAGCAAACCAACGGTCGAACCGAAAAATATCAATCGGTCACACGTGAACAAAAGCAATCTGATTATGAGTTGATGGAAACCGCCTCTAAGTTTTTTCAGCATCAGCTAAAACACGCCGAAGGCAGTAAAGAAGCAATCGAATATCTTAAGTCACGTGGTTTATCAGGTGACGTGGCTCAACGTTATGGAATTGGCTTTGCTCCTGATTCTTGGGATGCAGCACTTAAAACCATTGGCCGAAATCACAAAGAGACGACTCAGCAACTTGCCGATTTAAAAATCTTAACGAGTAATGACAAAGGCCGCACCTACGACTTTTTCCGAAATCGAATTATGTTTCCGATTCGGGATAAACGCGGTCGCGTAGTTGGCTTTGGTGGTCGCGTAATGGATGACGGCACTCCTAAGTATCTCAATTCACCCGAAACTCGAATTTTTCACAAAGGCCGTGAGCTCTATGGCTTTTATCAAGCCAAACAAGCCAATAAGAATCTAGAACAAGTCGTTGTGGTTGAGGGTTATATGGACGTGGTATCGCTTGCTCAGCAAGGGATCAATTATGCCGTTGCAGCGCTTGGTACAGCAACTACCCAAGACCACATGCAAATGCTGTTTAGAGCAACTCGCAAGGTCGTGTGTTGTTACGACGGTGACCGAGCGGGTCGAGATGCAGCTTGGCGAGCTCTAGAAAATGCGTTACCGCAATTAAAAGACGGCGTTGATCTGCGTTTTAGTTTTTTACCGGACGGCGAAGACCCTGATACTATGGTCCAAAAAGAAGGCAAAGAGGCCTTTGAAGCACGACTTAATAATGCCACGCCACTAATTGATTACTTCTTCGAACACTTTGTTGGTGAATTAGATTTGACCTCGGACGCGGGTAAGTCCGCCCTCCTCGCGCAAGCCAAACCTCTTATTGCACTTGTACCGAGTGACTACTACAAAGAAGCATTAACCGCAAAATTAGCTCGCTTAGTCGGTAAACAGGTTGAGCAATTAAACATTGCCGCGCGTTCACCTGTAGCTGAAGTACGAGCACAACAAACAGATTTTCAAATTACTCCAATGCGACGTGCGATTGGTTTAATGTTACAACACCCTGAACTTGCAACCCAGATTGAATATATTCCGGCGCTAGCCAACGCCGAGCTCCCAGGTTTTGGTTTGTTTATTCAATTACAGCAAGTCATCTTAGAGCAACCAGAGATCTCCTCGCCAGTACTACTCGAGCGCTTTAGAGGTACTCGTGAATACCCCTATTTAACTCAGCTGATTGCTTGGGATCATCAGATTCACCAAGAAAACCTATTGGCCGAGTTTCAACAGACCTTTAAGTCGCTACAAGACAGTTACTTAGAAAAGCGTTTAGAGGCTTTGTTAATCAAAGACAAAACCTCCGAGCTCAACGCTCAAGAAAAAGCTGAGTATGTCGCTTTGATATCTGCATTAAAACGTTAATCTACAAGTCCAGACATCAAACAAATTTTTATTGTTTTGTTGTACAAAAATGGCGCAGCTCCACTAGACTTAAGCGTGCAGTTAATTTAAGTCAGAACGACATATTTCATAGCCAGATGACCATTGTGGTGTTATAATATGCAGTTCGATTTTTCCGTCACCTTGGTGAATTTGTCCCAAGTAACGGTAATTTCACGTCCAAATATTTGATGTTCAACTAGTAGGTGGAAGATAATCTGTATGGAGCAAACTCCTCAGTCGCAATTAAAACTTCTTATAATTAAAGGTCGAGAGCAAGGGTACTTAACCTTTGCAGAAGTCAACGATCACCTTCCACAGGATATGATCGACGCCGATCAGGTCGAAGACATCATCCAGATGATCAACGACATGGGTATCAAAGTGTGTGAAACACCACCTGATGCCGATGAATTGTTAATGCAAGAGCAAACCAGCGATGATGAAGTTGTTGAGGCTGCTGCGGCTGCATTAGCTACGGTTGAAAAAGAAATTGGCCGAACGACTGACCCTGTTCGCATGTACATGCGTGAAATGGGTACGGTTGAACTTCTGACTCGTGAAGGCGAAATTGAAATCGCTAAGCGTATTGAAGAAGGTATCTACACGGTTCAATCTTCTGTTGCCGAATACCCTCAGGCTATTAGCTACCTATTGGATCAATGGGACCAATACGAAGCAGAAGAAATTCGTCTTAGCGACATTATCAATGGTTTCTTAGATCCAAACGAAGAAGACGTTGCACCTGCTGCGACGCACGTTGGTTCAGAGCTTAACGAAGAACAGCTTGCCGACGAAGACGGTGAAAATGACGAAGACGACGACACTGAAGAAGATGAAGTAGATACAGGTCCAGATCCAGAAGAAGCGCGCGAGCACTTCATGGAGCTTCGCCGTTTATACGATGAATCTACTGTTTCAATCAATGAATTAGGCCGTGCTCACCCAGATACGCAAGAAAAAATCAAAGCGTTAGGTGAACACTTCCGTCTATTCAAGCTTATTCCAAAGCAGTTTGACCGTCTTGTTAAAAACATGCGTGACATGATGGACCGCGTTCGTGTTCAAGAGCGTTTGGTTATGAAGCACGTGTGTGGCTATGCCAAATTACCTAAAAAAGACTTCATCAAGATCTTCCCTGGTAACGAAACAAAAACATCTTGGTTAGACCTTTTACAAAAAGGTGATGACCCTGTAGCACGTCGATTAAATGACGTTGACGTAGAAGTACGTCGCAGCATTCAAAAGCTAAACGAGATCGAAGAAGAAACGCGTTTAAGCATTGAAGCTATTAAAGACATCAACCGTCGCATGTCAATCGGTGAAGCAAAAGCTCGCCGTGCGAAAAAAGAAATGGTTGAAGCAAACTTACGTCTTGTTATTTCGATTGCTAAAAAGTACACCAACCGCGGTCTTCAATTCTTAGACCTTATCCAAGAGGGTAACATTGGTCTAATGAAGGCGGTTGATAAGTTTGAATACCGTCGTGGTTATAAGTTCTCAACTTATGCAACTTGGTGGATTCGTCAGGCTATTACGCGTTCTATCGCAGACCAAGCTCGTACAATCCGTATTCCAGTTCACATGATTGAGACAATCAACAAGCTAAACCGTATCTCACGTCAAATGCTTCAAGAAATGGGTCGCGAACCGACTCCAGAAGAATTGGCAGAGCGTATGGTGATGCCAGAAGACAAGATCCGTAAAGTACTTAAAATCGCAAAAGAGCCAATCTCAATGGAAACACCAATTGGTGATGACGAAGATTCGCACTTAGGTGACTTTATTGAAGATACGACGATTTCTTCACCTGTTGATACAACGACATCTGAAGGTCTACAAAACGCAACTCGTGACGTTTTAGCCGGCCTAACAGCTCGTGAAGCTAAAGTACTTCGCATGCGTTTTGGTATCGATATGAACACTGACCATACTCTTGAAGAAGTAGGTAAGCAGTTCGATGTAACACGTGAGCGTATTCGTCAAATCGAAGCAAAAGCATTACGTAAACTTCGTCACCCATCTCGTTCAGAGCCTCTTAAGACGTTCCTAGACGAATAGAGCGCCGAATAAAGAGACGAGTAAGACGAGAAAGTCAGACATGACGAGAAAGTCTAAATAATAAAAAACCAGTTCACCCGAACTGGTTTTTTTATATCCAACGACAGCCTACACCTCATCAGAAAACACATCTTCAATTCGACAACCAAACAACCGAGCAATTTTAAATGCCAAAGGCAAACTGGGATCGAATTTACCCTTCTCTATCGAATTTACCGTTTGTCGTGATACATCGAGTGCAAGTGCTAAGTCAGCTTGGGTCATATCACGCTCTGCTCTTAGGACTTTTAAACGGTTTTTCACAGGTACTTCCTTCTACTCATCACTGTGCCTAAACCATAGGTAATACCCATCACAAAAAGCAGGCTCGAGGCGTTAGGTTGATGCTCGATGAGTTTAACTGCATGGCAAACTCCATACGCTGCACCAGCAATCATAGTAACACCAAGTGACAGCGCCATGGCCTCTAACATGATGCGTTGTTGCAGTTCGTCTAAGCTCTCTAAATGCGCTTTATTGGCTAAAATCATTTTTAAACCAACTAGCACATTAACCACTAACATTATTAATGTTAATACAGTATTAAAGTCCCAAATAAACATGGGCCCAAAAGTAAATAGTGCCAACGACAACAGCCATAAACCTGTCCATAACATCAAAGGCTTAACAGTTCGTTGGGCAGCTTGGTTCATGTCGCTACATAAGCTTGAGTCTTTCATTGGTATAACTCCTTTGTCAAAAAGTAAAACAAACTTTACTCAAGCAAAATAGATCACAAAACACACAAAGTCAAACAAACTTTACTTTATGTTAATAAAACTTGTTTTTATTTTAATCTATTTTCGAACGTCAAAACCTATTCTTACAATTTTTTTACCGATTTTTATCTACAAGGTTTTTAAACTAATAACTCAATTGTGCCATTGCACAGTTAAATATTGAGTGTTAACCTTTGGTCGTTTTCAATTTTACACTTGTTATAAATGCGCAAATTAATTCTTATTACTTTTATACTCAGCTTTTTAAGCACTCAAGTGCTTGGAAGTGTTTCGTATGAAAGTGAGCACAAGACTCAAGGCGCGTTGCATGGTTTAATTCATGAGTTAGGGCAACCGCATAGCCACGACCATGATAATGAAGAAAAATTTGAAATTTCATACTCAACTGAAGCGATTGAGCACGTTCAGCAAGATTTAGATTGCTGTGTTGTCGCATTAGTGATGACTACGGTAGTTGAGCTCCCAGATAAAAAGCCTTCTGGGGCTGTTATTTGGTATGCCAACAACTGGTCACCCCCATTTATTCAACACATAAACCCACCCCCTCGGTTTTAATTCAAAATAACTATTCGAGCCTCGTGATATAGACACGCGAGGTATTGTTGTATTTGTTTTTTTGGATTAATTATGTTTTTCAAATTACTATCGTTGCATTCTTGGCAACGCTTAACAGCGCAGAGTATGTGCGTTGTGTTATTTTCACTTGCTTTATCAAAAGTGGTAAATGCATCACCTGGGGCTCATGGCCCGAATGGAGAACACCTTGATACTTCGAAGGGAGTTTTGACCTCCTCAAAGCCTAAATTTGAATCCTTTACTGAATCGTTTGAGGTCTTAGGTGAATTATATGACTCCAAACTAGTTATATACCTTCATGACTTTAAGACAAATAAACCTATAGAGAATGCTTCTATTGAGCTTGAGACTGATGATTTGTCAGCTGAAGCTGTATACTCTGACATCGAACAAGCTTATCTATTAACTGAAGAGAAAGTCATTGAACGGTTGAATGCAGAGGGTGGGCATGAAATTGTTCTAACTATAATGACCGAAAACTATGGTGATTTGCTCGTCGCAAATCTCAATATTTCAAATACTTCCTATGAAAGTGATCACCATAATGACGATCATCACCACATTCCTTGGCTAGAAATTTTTGTAGCACTGATAGTGTTTATTACCGGTTTCCTTTTAGGTCGTGTCAAAAAGGAGAAAAAGTCATGAAAAGCTTTCAAACTCTAGCGTTGAGTCTTTTAACGACAACTTTGTTCTCTTCAGCTCTAATCGCTTCGCCAGGGGCTCATGGTCCAAATGGTGAGCACTTAGATCAAAAAGCAAGTAAAACCAATGGGCAACTTGGCAGGCAAGACGATGGTTCTGTATTGATGCCAATGAAGCATCAAGCACTTTTAAAGATAAGAACACAGTTTGCCGAAGTAACAAAAACCAGAAAGCATGTGCAATTACACGGTACTATTAAGCCACATCCAGATGGCTTTGCTATCGTTCAACCAAGTAGTGATGGACGATTAGATGCGCCGAAGAAAGGCATGCATATCAGTGGCACGTTGGTAAAAGCGGGTGAAATTCTTGGCTTCATAAGGTACCAGTACACGGCTTTTGATTTTGCCAATCAAACCAGTGATCTAGTTGCAGTTAGAAACCAGATTGCTCAAGTAAAACGTGATGTTGACAGGCTTAAAAACTTAGGTGACCTAGCTTCGAAACAAGAGCTTGAGCGACTCGAAACACAATTGACAATATTCAAACAGCAAGAGGGAGTATTAGAACAAGGCCTAGAAAAATCAGAAGCTCTAGTCGCGCCTATCGATGGTGTATTAGTCAATAATTCTGTTTCTAAAGGTCAGTGGGTTGAGGCAGGTCGCACATTATTCGAAATTGTTTCTCTAGATAAGTTTTTAGTAGAAGCGACGACTAGTGGTGAAAACCTATCGGCAGAACTCACAACTGCAAAAATTACGCAACTCCCCAATGTCACCGTGAGCTACATTGGCTCTTCTCCACAATTAGTCAACGGACTTGTACTTGCAAACTTTGAATCATCAAGTGAAATCAAGCCGTCTCATATCCAATTAAATAAACCCGTTACCCTACAAGCACCAATTAACCGGGTGATTGAAGGAATTGTGTTACCAGCTAAAGCTGTAGTACTGAGCCCTAACAACTTACCACAGGTATGGATAAAGCTTTCAGCAGAACGCTTTTTACCGCAGATTGTTGAATATGAAGAATTAGAGCCCGGTTTGGTGGTTATTACAAATGGTTTAGGGGCAGACAACCGTGTTGTGGTTGAGGGTTCTTCGTTACTCAATCAGGTAAGGTAGGCTAAAGACATGTTTAATTATTTAGTAAAGTCGAGCCTCAACAATAGATTAATAGTTTTACTCATAGCTTTAGTCATGATGGCCTATGGCTTATTGCAAGGAGAAAAACTACCTGTTGATGTATTTCCTAACTTGAACAAGCCAGTAGTGACCGTACTTACTGAGGCTGGGGGGATGGCCCCTGAAGAAGTAGAACAACTCGTCACTTTTCCATTAGAAAACTTGCTTAATGGTGTGACTGGTGTCACCAGAATTCGCTCGACATCGGGGATTGGGCTATCAATTGTCTATGTTGAATTTGAGTGGGATACCGATATTTATCGCAATAGGCAATTAGTTTCAGAACGTCTGGATTTGGCGTCCGAACAATTACCATCCGGTATTACTTCTGTTATGGGCCCTGTATCTTCAATTATGGGTGAGGTCATGCTCATTGCATTGCCCATCATTGACGAACAAAGAGCCAACCCTATGCAAGCAAGAGAATACGCAGACTTTGTTTTACGGCCGCGTTTACTCTCTATTCCGGGGGTTTCCCAAGTCATTCCAATTGGCGGAGAAGTGAGGCAATTAAGGGTCGCACCTGATACCGTCCGGATGCGCCAGTTAGGTGTTAATTTAGAGCAGCTTCAATCGTCACTTGAAGATTTCGCTGCAAATTTTGGTGGTGGATTTATAGATCTTAACAATCAAGAGTACTTAATCCGTCATAAAGGACGCACACTCGACATCTCCAACTTACAAAACTTAGCAGTGGGCTGGCATAAAAACCAAGCAATTTTACTCTCTCAAGTAGCCAGTGTTAGCTATTCAGCTGCGGTTAAACGCGGTGACGGCGGATTTAATGGAACTCCAGCAGTAGTTATCAATGTCCAAAAACAACCAAATGCTGACACTGTGCAATTAACGGAGCAAATCGAGTCAGCCCTAGAGGAATTACAAACAGGCCTGCCAGAAGGAATGACCGCGCCTAAAGTGTTATTTAGACAAGCAGATTTCATTACATCATCAATCGATAATGTTACGGAAGCATTAAGAGATGGTGCAATCATGGTGACAATTATTTTGTTTTTGTTTTTGCTATCAGCAAAAACCACGATAATTTCACTGTTTGCTATTCCTTTATCGTTAGCGGTTACAGTCCTTATTTTTCAATGGCTCGGCCAAAGTATCAATGTCATGACATTAGGTGGCTTAGCGATCGCAATTGGTGAACTTGTAGATGACTCTGTAGTTGATGTCGAAAATATCCTACGGCGATTAAAACAAAATGCCCTTTCAAACAAACCCAAATCTATATATGAAGTTGTTTGGCGAGCAAGTGTAGAAGTTCGTTCGGGTATTGTTTATGCCACTGCAATTGTCATATTAGTGTTCCTACCATTATTCGCATTACCAGGTATTGAAGGCCGTCTTTTTTCACCTCTTGGTGTCGCATATATCGTTGCTATTTTAGGTTCATTGTTAGTGTCTATGACCGTAACACCTGTACTTTGTTACTATTTACTGCCAGGTGCAAAAGTAATCCACCAAGGTGACAGCACTATTGTCGCCAAATTAAAGTATTGGCAAGGCCTGTGGATAGAGTGGGCGTTACCCAAGTCAAAACATTTGATTGCAGCAGTTGGTTTGTTAGCAATCGTAACAGCATCAAGTGTCACACAGTTTCCTAGAGCGTTTTTACCTGCCTTTAACGAAGGTTCTCTCGTTCTAGGCATGATTTTTGAGCCGGGGACGTCTCTCGAAGAGTCTAATAAAATGGGCCACCTTGCTGAATCACTTTTGCTATCTGTACCAGAGGTGACGCAAGTAGGTAGAAGAACAGGGAGAGCCGAATTAGACGAGCATGCCGAAGGGGTTCATTCTTCTGAAATTGATGTCGATTTAATCGCATCTGAACGCAGTCGAGACGAAGTTCTTGAAGATATCCGTGACAAGCTATCAGTCATTCCTGGACAAGTCGCAATTGGACAACCCATCTCTCACCGCCTAGATCACTTACTTTCGGGTGTCAGAGCACAATTAGCAATTAAGCTTTTTGGTGAAGACCTAGAGAGCCTGCGCATCAGTGCAGAATCAATTCGAAGTAAATTAGAAGACATTCCTGGATTAGTTGACATCAATATCGAAAAGCAAGTACTGATACCGCAATTGAGTGTGAGGTTAAATTACCAAGAGTTACCAAAGTACGGTTTAACTCCTGGTTCTGCTCTTCGCCAATTGAATATGCTGACTGAGGGAATAAGTGTCACAGATGTTATTGATGGCGTCCAAAGGTTTGAGTTGGTCGTTCGATTAGATGATAAAAACAGAAATCCAGACCAACTGTCACAAACACTTATTGATTCCCCTGCAGGGCAAATTCCAATCTCTTATATTGCTGATATCGAATTACTCGATGGGCCTAATCAAATATTACGTGAGAATGGTCGAAGAAGGCTGGTCCTTTACGCTAACAGCGAAAATGTAGATGTAAAACAACTACTAAAACAAGTACGTGAAGTTATTGCTCAAGAAGTACTTCCCGAGGATAGTTTTGTGAGTATTGAAGGGCAATTTTTAGCGCAAGAACAAGCCATGAGGTTATTGATTGTGCTATCTGGTTTATCATTTATTTTGATTTTCCTGGTTTTATATTTGCGCTATCAATCCATGGTCTTCGCTTCGATCATCATGTGTAGCTTACCAATGGCCTTGATCGGTGCTGTCTTTGCGATGTGGTTTACCCATACACCGCTTTCGGTTGCTTCCGTAGTAGGATTTATAACCCTAACCGGAATTGCAGCGAGAAACGGAATTCTGAAAGTCAGTCATTACCTAAATCTCATCCGCTTCGAAGGTGAGTCATTTAATAAAGCCCTTATTATTAGGGGAGCCAAAGAGCGTTTATCACCAGTCTTAATGACATCGATGGTGACGGCATTTGCTCTGATTCCATTACTTTGGGCGGCTGACGAACCCGGTAAAGAAATCCTGCATCCTGTCGCCATTGTCATTTTTTCAGGGCTTATGAGTTCGACACTTTTAGATACATTGCTTACACCACTTCTTTATTGGAAGTTTGGTAAAAAGCCGACTGAGAAATGGCTCAACTCTAATTCAAAAGAATTGATTTAACAGGTTAAATGTGGCGCCTGTGCTTTTTAGAAAAGTTCACAACATTACTAAAATTGATATTAAAAATAAAAGAGATATAAAATGAAAACACAATTATTAAGCGTTGTATTAATTACATTAGTTTCACTATTTTTTACTAATACTTCATTAGCTCATGGCGACCCAACACCTAAACACGGTGGTGTAGTTAAAGTTGAACATGAAATGATGTTTGAATTAGTGCGCGATGATGCTGGTACTAGCCTTTACTTAAGAGATCACGGAAAGCCTTACCCGACTGAAAAACTTACTGGTAGTGTTACCGTTCTTGCTTCAGGCAAAAAAGTGGAGGCTGATTTACAACCTGCAGGTGAAAATAAAATGACCGCCAACGTAAAAATTGAAGATGGCGCTAAAGTTTTAGTAAAAGTTAAAGAAGATGGCCATCATTCAGTTACGGTAAGATTCAGTTTTTAATATAACTTCTGAGTTAGAATGTCCTCACGCCTCTCTGTAGTTGAAGGACAAAAAAGCCAGCACTATGTGCTGGCTTTTGTATATTAGATTGTCGACTCAATCTTATGCTGTAACTTAAATTAACCGGTTAGGTCATCAAAAAACTTTTTCACTCCGTCAAAGAAGCCTTGCTCCTTTGGACGATACTTTGACGTTTTACCAGACATGCTTTCTTCAAGCTGTCGCAGTAACTCTTTTTGGTCATCATTTAAGTTAACAGGTGTCTCAATGATCACTTTACACAACAGATCACCAATGGCACCGCTGCGCACTGATTTAACACCTTTGCCACGTAAGCGGAACATTTTGCCTGTTTGCGTCTCTTTAGGTACCTTGAGCTTGGCACGTCCATCCAAGGTTGGCACTTCAATCTCACCGCCCAATGCAGCAGTAGTGAAACCAATCGGTACTTCACAGTACAGATTATTGCCATCTCGGACAAAGATTGGGTGATCTTTTACGTGAACTTGTACAAATAGGTCACCTGATGGTGCGCCATTCATACCAGCTTCACCTTCACCCGCTAGGCGAATTCGGTCACCGGTGTCGACACCTGCTGGGATCTTAACCGAGAGTGTCTTGGTCTTTTCGACTCGACCTTGACCGTGACAGCTATCACACGGATCAGAAATGATCTGGCCTTGACCTTTACACGTTGGACACGTTTGTTGAACCGCAAAGAAACCCTGGCGCATCTGAACCTGACCTGAGCCACCACATGTCGTACATGTTTTTGGTTTAGAACCAGCTTTTGCACCTGAGCCATCACACGGCGAACACGAAACCCAAGTCGGTACTTTAATTTCTAATTCTTTACCGCGAACAGCGTCCTCAAGGCTCATTTCTAAGTTATAACGCAAGTCAGAGCCACGTTGTTGACGTTGACCGCCACCACCGCGACGACCGCCACCAAAAATGTCACCAAATACATCGCCAAACACGTCAGAAAAGTCTGCATGACCGCCGCCAAAGCCACCGCCACCATGACCTTGCTCAAACGCCGCGTGTCCGTACTGGTCATACTGCTGACGCTTTTGCGCGTTCGACAGGATCTCGTAAGCTTCTTTTACTTCTTTAAACTTAGCTTCTAGCTCTTTATCCCCTGCGGTACGGTCAGGGTGATACTTCATCGCTAGGCGCTTGTACGCTTTTTTGATTTCACGTTCTGTTGCGCCTTTGTCTAGGCCAAGAACCTCGTAATAATCGCGTTTAGACATATCCTAAAAGTACCTTCTTTTTTACAAAAACAAGGGCGTATAAAACGCCCATGTTATTACAACTCCTGCTTTAAATGGCAGTGATGATTATTTTTTGTCGTCGTTAACTTCTTCGAACTCAGCGTCAACTACATCATCGTCTGCAGCATTGGTTGCTTGTTCAGCACCTGCATCACCTGCACCTTGCTGGCTTGCCGCTTTAGCTTGAGCAATTTCTACTAGCTTTTGAGAAGCTTCCATAAGCGCTTGTTGTTTCGCTTCGATTTCTTCTTTTGTACCAGACTTAGATGCGTCTTTTAACTCAGAAATCGCTTTTTCGATTGCTTCTTTGTCTTCAGCAGGAACTTCGTCACCTGCTTCAGCTAGCTGCTTCTCAGTAGCGTGCGCAAGACCGTCAGCTTGGTTACGAGCTTGTGCTAGCTCTTCAAACTTCTTATCTTCTTCTGCGTTCGCTTCTGCATCGCGTACCATTGCTTCGATTTCGTCATCAGACAGACCAGAAGAAGCTTGGATAGTGATCTTCTGCTCTTTACCAGTATCTTTGTCTTTCGCTGATACGTGTAAGATACCGTTTGCGTCAACGTCGAAGATAACTTCGATTTGTGGAACACCACGTTGCGCTGGACGGATACCTTCTAAGTTGAACTGACCAAGAGACTTGTTGCTCGCCGCTTGCTTACGCTCACCTTGTAGTACGTGAATCGTTACCGCAGACTGGTTGTCTTCTGCTGTAGAGAAGGTTTGAGACTGCTTAGTTGGGATAGTTGTGTTCTTCTCGATAACCGGAGTCATCACACCACCCATAGTTTCGATACCCAGTGATAAAGGCGTTACGTCTAGAAGAAGTACGTCTTTAACGTCACCTGATAAAACACCAGCCTGTGTCGCCGCACCTAGTGCAACTGCTTCGTCTGGGTTTACGTCTTTACGAGCTTCTTTACCGAAGAAGTCAGAAACCGCTTTTTGAACCATAGGCATACGTGTTTGACCACCAACTAGGATGATGTCGTTCACATCGCTTACTGATAAGTCAGCGTCTTGTAATGCTTTCTTAACTGGCTCTAATGTCGCTTGAACCATGTCTTCAACTAAAGACTCTAACTTAGCACGTGTAAGTTTGATGTTCATGTGCTTAGGACCAGAAGCGTCTGCAGTAACATACGGAAGGTTTACTTCAGTTTGTTGTGCTGAAGATAGTTCGATCTTCGCTTTTTCAGCTGCTTCTTTAACACGCTGCATTGCTAGCGGGTCGTTCTTAAGGTTAACACCTTGGTCTTTGTTGAACTCTTCAACTAAGTAGTTGATAACACGGTTGTCAAAGTCTTCACCACCTAAGTGAGTGTCACCGTTTGTCGCTAATACTTCAAACGTTTGCTCGCCATCAACTTCATCGATTTCGATGATAGAGATATCGAATGTACCACCACCTAAGTCGTATACTGCAACAACATTGTCGCCGCCTTTTTTACCTACACCGTATGCAAGAGCAGCCGCTGTTGGTTCGTTGATAATACGCTTAACTTCTAAACCTGCGATACGACCAGCATCTTTAGTTGCTTGACGTTGTGAGTCATTAAAGTATGCAGGAACAGTAATTACTGCTTCTGTAACTGGCTCACCTAAGAAGTCTTCCGCTGTTTTCTTCATTTTCTTAAGAACTTCAGCAGAAACCTGAGGCGCCGCCATTTTTTGGCCTTTCGCTTCTACCCATGCATCGCCATTGTCAGCTTTAACAATTTTGAATGGCATGATGTCGATATCACGTTGAACTTCTTTGTCTTCAAAACGACGACCGATCAAACGCTTAATCGCGAATAATGTGTTAGTTGGGTTAGTAACCGCCTGACGTTTTGCCGGCTGACCTACTAGCGTCTCACCTTCATCGGTATAAGCGATGATTGAAGGGGTAGTACGATCGCCTTCTGCATTCTCGATTACGCGAGGCTTGTCACCGTCTAATACTGCAACACAAGAGTTTGTTGTACCTAAGTCGATACCAATGATTTTACCCATGAGATTCACTCCGAAAACATCTGTATAAAAGGGTTTAAATATTTGTTGCACTATTAGTGGGGTTACTCGATGGCTTTTCAACTCAAAAAGTTAAATTTTTTTACATTTTTCTGAAATTTTTTTGAGTTTTTGTTTTCTTGAATAAGTAATAACCAATTCTTCGTTATTTTGCAGGGATTCTGAGCCGCTGTTATTGGATTTAATTGTTAGGCGTCTCTATAATGCCCTCATTATTGACCACGCATGGAATGACCCAAGCGTACAATCAACCAACATTTAGGACACAGTTATGCCTTTATTAGATAGCTTTACCGTAGACCATACAAAAATGAACGCACCGGCTGTACGCGTTGCTAAAAAGATGCAAACGCCAAAGGGTGACAACATCACGGTTTATGACCTTCGCTTTTGTGTGCCTAACGACGAAATTTTGTCTGAGCGCGGCATTCACACGCTAGAGCATTTATTCGCTGGCTTCATGCGCGAGCATTTAAATGGCGAATCAGTAGAAATCATCGACATTTCACCTATGGGTTGTCGTACTGGTTTTTACATGAGCTTAATTGGTGAGCCGACCGAGCAGCAAGTTGCTGATGCATGGTTAGCTTCTATGAACGACGTCCAACAAGTTCAAGCGCAAAACGAAATCCCTGAGTTAAACGAGTACCAGTGTGGTACATACGAAATGCACAGCCTTGAAGAGGCGAAAGAAATCGCCAAGAATGTTGCAGACCGCGGCGTTAAAGTAAACTTAAACGATGAACTTAAGTTAAGCGAAGAGTTTCTTAAAACTCTATAACTGAAAGATTAAATCTAAACCTAACAAAAGGTGCCCATTGAGTTGGCACCTTTTTTATTGGCTTTTTATAGGCTTAGCTCAAACAATAACAACTGAGTGATCTGTTCCCCGTAAGCGTTAAAGTTGTTATCTGAGACGAGTATCAAGCTGCGCTTACCCGAGTCTAATACAGGACCAAATGTTATCCCTTCGATATTGTCTATGTGCTTTGAAGGTAGCAACTCTCGTATGTCTGCCATATCTAACAACAACTGCTTCTTTGCAAGAGCGATAGGCTGGTTCTTAAGAGTACTCAAGTATTTTACATCCGACGCATGTGTTACATCTAACATAAATAACTTAACTCTATTTCCACCGTCTGCTAAACCAGAGGTAAAAGCGCGCTCAATAATCATAAAGCGGTTTTGATCGTATTGCATGACCTCAACGACACCTGTCGTTCTAAAGGCATTTTCTGAAGCTAGAGGCTCTGGAGAAATTGCCTCCACTTTATAGGCAAACTGCTTTTGTAATCGGCCTGATGCTAAATCAAAATAAGACAAACGCACCAAAGCGCCATGTTGGGTTGTGGGTTCGTGACCATCTTGTTTTAGCGGCCCTTCCATCGCCACCCATATCCCCTTGTTATCAAGAGAAATACTCAGTCCCTCAAACGCTGCATTGTGATAAGGCCCAGAGTCCGCTTTAACTTGAAACATATCAGGTAATAAAAACCTTGATTCAAGAGCGTTTGAATTAGTATTTTTATTGTTTAGCTTAGCTTCATAAATAGCTGGGCTGATGCCTTTTTTAATATCGCCTTCGCTCGCCCAAATCACTTTATCGTGATTAGGTAATACTCTAAGACTCTCTGGATCAATGCCTAACGCAGACATAGAGCCAGGTAATAAATTAATAACACGGTCAAACTCAATTGATTCAAAACGATCGTTTTTGAGCTTTAACTTTGCAGTATAAAATCTTGGCTTACCTAAAACACTAGAGGCATCGTTGTTACCGTGATCGCTGATCATATACAACATACCTTGATGGTAATCGATACTAGAAAGTCCACCAACACTGGTGTTTTTGTAGGTAAAAGTTTTATCAATAATATATTCGTCCAAAAACGTCAAAGTCGGCAACGCCTCTGCCGCCCTTGCATGAACTTGAAACAAGATTAATGAACTGACCACCAGCACTAGCATGGATTTCATATTTGACCTTTTAAAACGATTAAAAAAGAGAATGAGCAACGCCACGAGTTTGGGTATTTTGATAGATTTAGTTGCTCTGAACAACATTAATGTAAACGCTCCAGCCTCCGTTTGCGATTGCACTCACTCGCCAAAGTTGCTTAATTTCATTAAACAAGACTCGGCCCTTTAACAATCGCGTTTGGCCATCGTCATAAAGTACGTACACCTGACATTGCGCTTCTTGTTCGAATTTAAAATCCGGAATTTCTGCACTTAAGGGCTGTGGTGGCTTTACCTTTTCTGTTCGGCGCTTTTGCCAATCCATTGGTTCGATCTGAAACTGCATAACACTCCTTCCACCATCTTCAATGACCACTTATGTCGACCCACTAAAACATTGGTAAATTTATTTACTCTTGGACCAAAAGGTAGAAATGAAATCTACTTTTGAACCACAAGACTTGACTTTCATTTAATTTGACGCTTTTTTATACACTAGGTACAGCAAGTACCCAAAACAAAAAAAGAAATAAAAACTATAAAAAGACGGAAACATAAACATGAATATACATAAAACAGCTCTCGCTGTCGCGGCCGCTATAATCAGCGCCTCGGCTACGGCAAGTGTTAAAGATGCATCGGAAGTAACTCCAGCAAACCTAGAACAATTGGTCTCTCCTCAAGAACTCAGTATTGATAGATTTGCCGGTGGTATTTTTAGAGACAAAGAGATTGCTGACTTATCACGTGTAGTCCAACAAATTTGGACTGGCTATCTAAGTGCTGCCAATGGCGGTTACATAACGTACAACTTTCCAAAAGGTAACAAGCTGACTGGCTTATACAACAACCCTCGTTATGGTTTTTCTGCGGGTTACGGTCTAAGCGGCTTTTCTGATGCGCAAAAAGACGCAGCTCGCGAAGCTATCGATCTTTGGGATGACTTAATTGCACCTGGCTTTATTGAACGTGGTTCGAATGGTGCAGACATCCAATTTTCAAACAGCTATGATCCAGGCCAAGCGTACGCATATTACCCGGAATATAGCTTTACCAATGCCAAAGGCTGGAAGTTCTTCAGTGACATTTTTGTCGCGACGCCAGAGATTAACTGGAGTAATGCGTGGTTGAGTTTTGGTGGTTATGGCAATACTACTTTGATTCATGAAATTGGTCATGCAATAGGCTTAAGCCACCCTGGAGCTTACAATGGTTCAGGTGCGACAACCTATGTTGACCAAGCTGAATACGCGCAAGATAGTAACCAGTACACATTAATGTCTTATTGGGGTGATGAAGAAACGTCTAACCAGCCTTTCCTTCGCGGTATTGTTGACTGGAGTACAGGTTTTTATAACTACCCTCAAACACCTATGGTGCACGACATATTAGCGGTTCAAACTGCGTATGGTGCAGACTTAACGACACGTGCTGATGATACTGTTTACGGTTGGAATTCTACCGCTGGTAAGGCTGTCTATGACTTTAGCCAAAACCTATACCCTATCGTGACAATCTACGATGCAGGTGGTAACGATACAATTGATATGTCAGGTGCCAACGCCAGTGTTTTCATAAACTTGAACGATGGTGAGTACAGCTCTGGTGCGTCTGCAGTTCCAAGTGAAGATGTAATCAATGCGCGTCGCCAATTAATGCGTGATGCCGGCCTTACAACACTAGCCGATGTAGCTCCGGGTACGAGCGCATTTTGGCAAGGCCTAACAACCGGTGCACATGAGGGCTTTTTGGCATTTGAAACTGGTGTATCAGGACTTGGTGTGACCAGTCATGACAACATTGCGATTGCGTACGGTACCATTATCGAAAATGCGATTGGTTCTAATCAACGTGATTACCTAAAAGGCAATGAGTTTGCTAATACACTAATAGGTAATGACGGTGACGATGTACTTGAAGGACAAGCAGGTGCAGACACTTACACAGGTGGAGATGGCTTTGACACCTTTGTACTTAATGTAATCGAACAAGGTGATGTTATTACTGATTTCACAACAGGTGAAGACACCATAAACCTGGCAAGTTCTGGTTTTGCGTTTAGTTTTGCAGGCAATGCCTCACTAAGCGGCAATGCAGGAGAGCTAGTTTATGTGAACGGCAAATTACTTGGCGATGTCGATGGTGACGGTAATGCGGACTTAGTAGTTGACTTAAATGGCGCAGCTTTAGACGCATCAGATTTACAACTGTAACCTAAAAACAAGCTCCACTTTCATCTACAAGGTTAACGCCTTGCGATGAGTGGAGCTTTTTTTATGCGCGAATAATAATTAATTCGCGCCTTCTTCGGACAAACGCTTGTAAGCCGCTTGTTCATCTTGTGATTTAACTTCTTCCGTCAATTGTTTATTGACTGCTAATTCAGGGGCTCTCGCAGCGACGTTTACTTGATTAAAGTCAGTCGCTGTTTTGATATCGGCATCGTTATTAATGGTCGCCAAAGATTCTCTGCCTCTTAAGAACTGATACAACTCGTCCTTGATACCGTCGAGCTCTTGATCATTTTTGTTCATATCCAAAATAATTCGAGACAACTCTAAGTTATTATTACCGCTCGTTGCATAAATTGAAGAGGTGATCCGAGACGTGATGATCCAAGGGGTAATCGAGCTTTTTACCACTGTGTTTTCGCTACGAGTACTATCGTGAATACCCATGCCTGTAGAGATCTTTGATTCAGTGTAAGTGCCTTCTGTTTTCATCCACATGAGTAGGCTATCAAATTGAATTTCGGCCCAAAACAAATGAACGCTAGAAGACAACATGCGCGACCCTGCTGACAATGTCTGCCAAGCAAAAAATGCGAACAACAAACTTGCTATACCTTCACTCCAAACAATCATGTCTGGTGTTTGGCGAGTGTTAATCGTCGAACTAACAAAGCTCCAAACATCCAAACCAGTGCCTACCAGGTAAACAAACAAGGCGGCCGTAGTCACAACTAATGCCTGACCTAAATATGTCGCGATTAATCGCACCAAGTTAAAGCTTGATGGCCATTTCATTTCTTTTAACGCGGGCTGTGTTTCTATCAGCAATTGACCCTTAAAGTTACCTTTACCCTCAGATTGTTCTTCTAAAGATGGCTCAAGCTCTTGATAGATACGATTTGGGATTTCTTTATAGCGGCGGTTCGCTAGGATAATATTTTCAATGTTGATGAAAATCTCTCGAGGATGTACCGACTCTTGCAGGTTGTCACGGTATTCACTTACTTCTGTGGTCGTCGCTGCTAATTTCAGGCGGTTAACTAACAGCACCAAAAACAACCCCAATACAACTAAGGCAACGACAAACAGCAAGAGTAGATTGGCAAACGCATTAAACTCATTGAGATAAGCGGCAACACCTTGAATTGATGACTGTGCTCGACTATCCAATTGTGCATAACCGTAACCAATTAACACTGGCACCACAAAGGCAAGGCTAAACAAAAACGCCAAGTTACCCGCTGACTTGCTTCGAACACCACGCTGACTAACCTGATTGGCGCGTTTTGCCGCGCCACGCCAACTCATAACCAGACTCAATAACAAAACAATTGATAAAATCGGCGTAATTAACTCCCCTGCATCACCCGCTAATCCAGATGATGCGACGAAGTAAGCAATACCAAATGCAACCAGTGTCGTAACAACTGACGCAACCATACCAAACATTTCTTGGGTTACGTTACGCAATCGATGAGGCATAAATAACAATCGAGGAATAAGCGTATGAACAAGACGAGCTAGCCAACCTTTAGGCTCAGCAAATGTACTGTTTTTGCGACCCATTAGCATACTTTCTAGATCTGATGCTTTGTAATTAACGATGGATTGCTCTTGAGCGGCGTTTTCGCGCTCACTTGGATTTAAGTTTGGAGCTAATGACGTAGGTACGCTTCGTCCAACAAAATATTTAAATAACTGAAACAGACCTAAACCTGAATGACGTAACCCCATCGCCATCAAAATAAAGCCGGTAATTGCCGCAGCCCAGGCACGTACTGCGTCCTGTTCTAATAAATCTTTAACGCTCAAAAACTCAGGCACGGCCATCAAACAAATAGCCAAACCTGCGATGGAAATTGCTAACCCCTCCGCTTTAAAGGGGTTCTTAATTCCCAATGTTTTAGAACCAAAATCAAATGCCATTTCTATACCCTCACAACATGTATAACGTAAAAATTAATCCTTTACCCTTAAGTATTGAGTCTAAAACATTGAAACGACTTGGGATATATCTTTGTACAAAATTTAATAAATAAATCAGATACAAAAAAGCCTCACAGTGTGTGAGGCTTGATTCATTTTTGGGTCTAAACCGTCTTTAAATTTTTTGAAAAGTAAGCTATTGAGGTTTTAGGCGTCTAACTATCTACAACTAAAAGCGACCGTCGGGCTATTTGTTGTTCCAACTTTTCTGCACTCTATTTTTAACCCTGAAGGTGTAACCTTACTGCGACACTCCAGAACTTCCATTTGCACAAACTTATAGCTGGGTAATAAATCACAGAACATTCCTGCGTGTCCTGACCAAAGATCCACATGGTCAGCTAGTTCGTGTCCTCTAATCCCACGTTGAGCAAATTTTTCTGCATCTAAGTCTGCAATTATTCTTTTTAATGTTTCACCTGTCGCGCTCTTTGACAACTCAGTATCAAGCTCTATTATTTCTCCATCTTTGACTTTGTATACTGAGATACTGCCATCAGACCACATATATGCGACACGTAAAATACCATCATTACCTTGTCCACTTAAAGTTATTGAGCCATTTATAACCTTGCTGTCTGCACCAATTGTAACTGAGTAATTTTGTCGATTAAAATTAAATAAATTACGAATTCTTGCTTCATTTTTTAGGTCATCCATAATAGCCTTGCCACAACTCTTGTTTGAATATGTATCAAGTGACGAGTCACAAAGCTCTGAGTTGGCTATCGAGTCAGCATTTGTCTGGGCTATCTTCTGTTTCAAATCCACAACACTACGTGCATAAGACATCAGAGGTTCGAAAAGTCTTTGTTCATGACTAGTCATTGGTTCTACATCGATAATACCTTTGCTGTTACGAACCGCTTCAATTTCGTAGCGTATCTTCGTATCGCGAATAGGGTCGACAACGTATATAAAATGTTTGCTATCAGTGACGGCATAGCTTGGTACCAAAGATAAAACAAAGGCTTCTGCCTTGGCCTCACTGCAGTCGATGCACATATCAGCTCGCGAATAAATATTAACCTGCTGATTAACTCCACCCGGTGGACGAGCAGAAAAAACGTTGGTACTAATGGTGAGTAAAAACAACACTACTAAAAACTTGTTCATTCCTTCTCCTTTTCCTTATGTTAGAAGTTCTAAAAAAAGTAGTGGCCAAACTCACAATTGTCCAATGTTACGTATAAAAGTTAAACGCGGCCTTTAGTAAAGTAGCTAAGGTACCTTGAACTTAATCCTTGAAGTTTTTGAATTGGAATGGCTGGCCTAACTCGCTTTGACGTACTAATTGCATAACAGCTTGTAAGTCATCACGCTTTTTACCCGTAACGCGAAGTTCTTCACCTTGAATGGCCACTTGAACTTTTAACTTACTGTCTTTGATGATCTTAACCAGCTTTTTAGCAACGTCTTTTTCAATGCCTTCTTTGATTTTAACTTCTTGAGTGCAAACCTTACCCGAAAAATCAGGTGCTGAAATTTCCATCGCTTGAGGGTCGATATTTCGCTTAACCAATTGTTTGCGCAAAATATCTATAAGCTGGCTAGTTTGATAATCCCCTTCTGCTTTTACTTTAACAACTGGAGACTTCCACTCAAAGCTGGCATCGACACCACGAAAGTCGTATCGCGTGCTTAACTCACGTGTTGAGTTTTCAGTGGCGTTGCGCATTTCTTCTAAATTTACTTCTGAAACAATGTCGAAAGAAGGCATAGTTTTATCTCTTTTGTTCTTTAATCTGCTGATAATTATACTGGAATCTGTGCAGCTGTGTCATGGGTTGTTGGTATAAAGTTTACCTGATTAAGTTATAAAGAGTTGTCATTATTAAGTAAGTCCTAATCGTGACCAAATTTGCATTACCTTTGAGGCATGAGCGTCAACTAAGTCTCGTTCAACTTGGGTTGGTTGCAAGTTTAAAGATGCATCATGAACAAGGTCTCGATAAGTCTCATATGCAGCCCAAAGTGTGTCAGCTTCTGACTCTGCCAATAATTGATGGTGTTCTGCCACTTTTAACAACCGTTTGTTATCAGAAAACTCGCTCAAATCAGGATAGTCACAGCTATACCTTAAAACCAAGTATTGAGTAATAAACTCAATATCTGCAATGCCGCCTCGTGATTGTTTGAGGTCAAACAAAGTGGCAGATTCTTTTGCTAAGTTATCGAACATTTTGTGACGCATATCACTAATGTCTTTCATCAAGCTCTCAGGCTCTCGTTTAGTTGTCACTATGTGCTCTCGAATTTGATCGAATTTAGATACCAAAGAGTCTTGCCCTAACACTACTCGAGCCCGAACCAAAGCTTGATGTTCCCATGTCCAAGCTTCGTTTTGTTGATAGTCTGCAAAAGTATCTAGATTGATGGCCATCAAACCCGATGCCCCTGACGGCCTTAGTCGAGTATCGATTTCGTACAACACTCCCGTTGGGGTACGCGTTGTAAAGATATGCAAAATTCTTTGTGCGAGTTTTAGATAAAACTGTCTTGAATCAATGGCTTTATTGCCATCTGTCGGTTGAGTACTGGCACAACCATGAACAAAGACAATATCAAGATCTGAACCATAACCTAACTCATACCCGCCCATTTTTCCGTAGCCAATCACCGCAAAGTTTTTGTCATCATCGGTTGCACCTTCAGGGTATCCATATCGTTCAACCATTTGTCGCCATGCTATATTCACGACTTGGTCGAGAATCGCCTCGGCCAAAGCTGTTAACAAGTTACTTTCGGTCGCTAAATCAATCACTCCTTCTGTATCGCATGCGGCAACGATGAGCTGAGAAGACAACTTAAACTGGCGCAACATTTCCATTTGTAACTCTAAATCATCCGGAGCTACACGTAAGAGGTTACGGCGTAAATCCGTTCTATAATCTGCTTCTTTTGGTTTTGCGTACAATAATTTGGGGTCAATTAACTGATCCAACAGCATCGGAAACGCGGTCAACTGCTGACCGATAAAATGACAGCGAGATACTAATTTAACCAGCTGTGTCAGTGCGCCTGGGTTTTCAATTAACAGCGACAGATAAGTTGTGCGACTGGCTAGACGCTTAACGATCATCAACAGACTCGATAAATTAGTAGAATCACAGTTTTGTCGCTCAGCTTCAGCCATCAACAGAGGTACGATTAAATCCAATTTATCTCGACCCTTACTGCTGATCACTGATTTTAATAAATCCGTTTTGTGATCAAATAACAAGCTGAGATGAGCGTCTGCAACCTCTTGCTCAAGCACGGCCATTGCTTGTTCGATGGATTTACTCAACCAAATGCGTTGCCATTTTGAAAACGTCGCGTCTTCGCGTTTTTGCTCGGCGTCGGGATCATCTCCAATCACATCTCTAAAGATCTGATGGATACACTGACACTCTTGGTCGACTTTTGCTAAAAGCTCGGTCCAAGTTTGGCAATGATAAAACGCCAATAGTCGTTCTCTATTTAAGCCCGGCTCCGCACCTTGATATTCGTCGGGAAGAGTTTGGGTTTGCTGATCGTCAAAGGCTTGTAATAGCTGCTCAACATCCCTTAAAAAACGATACGCCTGCGCTATCTTTTTGCCTTCATTCTCACTAAACACACTCAAATGAACCAACTCAGGTAACACTTTTAAGAAACTCGACATTTGCAACTGAGGCTCTTTGCCACCTCGAAGCATTTGCATCGCTTGAATTATAAATTCGGCTTCTCGAATGCCCCCTTCACCTAACTTAATATTATGTGTTAACTGCCGACGGGTCACCTCTTGACGAATTTGTTGCTTCATCTTTCGCAGTGATTCAATGACACTAAAATCAATATAACGGCGAAACACAAAAGGCCTCAGTAATTCGGTCAGAGCAACTTGATGTCCAAGTTCATTGGCACTTGCACGATGAGCATCATAAAGCGGCCTAGCCTTCAGCAACGCGTAGCGCTCCCAATCACGACCTTGTTCTTGATAGTAATCTTCTAAAGCGCTAAAACTACTTACTAATGGGCCACTATCACCAAACGGTCGTAACCGCATATCCACTCGAAAGACTTGACCATCGGCGGTTTTGTTGTCGAGTAAAAAGATGATCTTTTGGGCAAGCTTGGTGAAATACGCTTGAAAGTCCTCATCGCGGCGTCCACCTTGGGTAGTCCCCTTACTTGGATAACAAAAAATGAGGTCTATATCAGAAGAAAAATTAAGTTCGTGGCCACCGAGTTTACCCATACCCAGAGCTATCAGAGGCACCGGTTGACCTTCTTTGTCCAAAGCCCTACCAAACCGAGGAGCAAGCTGTGCTTCCGACCACTGCCTAGCCAAATAATAAAAACCGTCGGCTAATTCGGATAACTCAGCCATCACTTCGTCAATGGTCCAGATTTTTAGAAAATGCACAGAAGCCAATACCGTCATCACGTGATGTCGATGCTCTCTTAACGACTTTAACGCTTCGACTTCTGTCATTGCCAACCAATCCGACTCTGGTAAAGACCATTGAGGGAGCTCAATTTGTCCACCAGCCTCGCTCTTTTCTTCCGCACAAGAAAAACACTCAAAACGCGTAACCAAGTCAGAAAATATCTTTGGGTAACGCTCACACGTACGGTACACAAAGTCGCTCATCGCTAACACATGCTCAACCGCTATTGAAGAACTAACCGTAGCGCCAAATTCAGGCGCATGCTTTTCTAAACAAGCTTTAAAACGAGCCTGCCCAAGTGGTTTTAATCGTTCGACGCTACTGTGGTTCATTTTACCAATACGGCTTTAATTGTGAGACATTACCAACGGTCGCAACGATGGCCATATTGAGGCTACTCTGTTTGGCATTTAACCAGCCGAGGTAGTCATTTTCAGGCGTGACTTGGTGGTTTTCCTGGTGTTCGACTAACAATGACTCCAGCCTTGAAAGTAAAATGTATTCTTCACAACCCATTAATAAGTCCATCTGAGCGTTTGTCACCGATTCAGCTTCATCGCCAAATACATTACTTGCAACAATCCCCGTCAACAGGCTTTCGACCAATGGCCAATAGATTGCTTCTAAGTTTTCTTGGTCTGGCTCTAATTTGTAAGCAGCAAGAACCGCTTTTAAATTGTGCCACGACGCATCTAACCAAGACTGAGTATGAACATAAATAGGCTGAGACAACACAGTAAGTTGCTCTAAGCTCAACTCATTGCGCCACGCTTTGCCACTTAGCCATTGAATAAAATTAAGAATAAGTTGGTTGTATTCACGGCTACTAAAAAAGCCCACAGCACGCATAAGCTTATGCTCTGGCCACTGCTCTTGCGCCACTAGTGACGTCAAAAACTCACTGTTGTCGATGTCTTTTTTGAATGGACTCTTTCTGCTGGTCAATTGATTGATTTGATAATAAGAGTCAGCCCACTTGTGTTGCTTTCTGACCATTTTAAAGCCTTTGGCTAAGGCTTTCGCTTGAGCAGTTGGGATCAAATCTGCAAACAATTGCATGACATGAATGATCAACGACCAACCATCTAGTACTTTTCGCAAGCTCTTTGGACTCATGGAAGCACAAAATACTTGTTCGTTGTGTTGGACAAATTTGAGTGCTGCCGTAAGAGACTTCACGAATGCGGTTTCGACCGCGTCATCGGCTTTGACGTTAACCTTGTTTAAATCAACGCAACTCAGAGACTTTCCTGCGAGCAAATGATAACCGCGCGCCGCTTTGCTCAAAAAGCCCAAACGAACATCCACTTTAGAAGCTATGTATTGAGCAAATGCAAACAGCTCTTTGACCTCACCCGAAACTAACTCAAGCTCTACTTCACTGATAATGGTTTCTTGCCCGTTTGCTTTTACTGCGCCCTGATCCAAAACACATTCGATCACGGTTCCAGAAGGCATAGAAACATGCCAAGTGGTGCGTTGAAAATCGGTTTCAAACAGTAACATCAGCTGTTGTTGGATTTCGTCTACATCAAAACCCGCTGGCCAAATTTCTGGTTCATACAAAGACAAATCAGCAACCATATTGGTAGGCACTGGCAAGTCGACATTAAATTCTGGGCGTTGGTGCAAACCACCGACGTCTTGACCAGCAAGCTTAACGGTTTGCTCGGCAGACTTTTCGCCTGTGGCCAGTTCGCAACTGCGAATTCGCAAACCAATATCAAATTGGCGAAGTGCTTTTTGGTCGGTATCAAAGTAACCATTGCGAAGGTGACGAACGTTTGGCGCTGAGATATCAAACGGTGCGTTGTCGATTAGGGATGTGAATTTAGTGACTAAATCCGGTTGGAGAAGAAATTTGAGCTCGATTTCCATTCATTTTTTAGGTGTTAGGATTATGAGATTTTAGGTTACCGCACTCGGCTCAGAAATCAATGTTAATTGGGTATTTTTGGGGGTTGTCGTTTGCCTAATCCTCTTAACTTGAGCTCAGAGAATGGGCTAAGCAAGAGTGGCCCTTCTCCTAACTCCTGCATAGAGAATGGGCTAAGCATGAGTAGTTGGCTTTCCTCGGCCGCGCAAGTACATCCCTGTAATGCTTACGGCCACGCATCCATGCGTGGACTTCCTCGAAAAGCAACCACTCATACTCATCCCTAATATTCAGCGTTGTCGGCGCGAAACACGCTGTAAGTTCAGAGAATGGGCTAAGCATGAGTAGTTGGCTTTCCTCGGCCGCGCAAGTACATCCCTGTAATGCTTACGGCCACGCATCCATGCGTGGACTACCTCGAAAAGCAACTACTCATACTCATCCCTTAAACTCAGAATCGTCGATATGGCCAGTGCTTATTTCAAATAGGAACTTCTGCAGTGCCAGCTACAGGCGGTTAACACCAAAGTGTGAATTGCAGATCCTGAGTTGGGTACCTTAACCCTTGATAGCCCAAACAGGATGTTTGGCCGTAAGCGTCACAGGGATGTGCTTGAAGAGGTCAAGGGTTAAGGTACCCAGGTTAGGAGCTCGCAACTGCACATAAGCCACCCAATGGTCAGCCCATTCTCTGAACTTACAGCGTGTTTCGCGCCGACGACGCTGAATGTTAGGGATGAGTATTGGGTGAGCGTTTACGAGGCGTTGCCGCACAGGGATGTGCGGCTGGGAGCATTACACGGACGTACTTGCGCGGCCGAGATAAAGGCCACCCAATGGTCAGCCCATTCTCTGAACTTACAGCGTGTTTCGCGCCGACGACGCTGAATGTAAAGGATGAGTATTGGGTGAGCGTTTACGAGGCGTTGCCGCACAGGGATGTGCGGCTGGGAGCATTACACGGACGTACTTGCGCGGCCGAGATAAAGGCCACCCAATGGTCAGCCCATTCTCAGACTCTGTAAATGTAGAGCTAAGACGCTTTCGCGATACCTAAACCACCAAGCTGCGCTTTAACCTGGCCAGCTGAAAGTGCGCCAACTGGACGACGAGGAATATTGCCCTTAATGATCGGCTCAGGCGGATAAGCACGTTCTTTCTTGCCGATTTTATACAAAATGCCATTGCGAATTTCTTCAACCTTGTAACCCGCTTTTACTTTAATACGAATATGTGGAATACCTGCGGCTTCTAAGGCACCAGTAACAAACCAATCTTGTTTTGATTTGTGCCCGCCCTCAGCTTGATTAACTAGATCTACTGCGGCAATGATTCGGTATGTTGCAGGGTCACACAAAACATAATCGATTACCTTGTTAGAAGCTTTGATCATCGCTGAGCGTTTAGCACGGCCTTTGATACTGTCTTTGGTTTCTATAATGTCTTGCAAACGCACTCGGTTAACAATGCGATAGTCGTTGCCGACGGCTCTATCGAGCAGTGCTAAAAAGCCGCGTTCGACGTTGGTGAACAGCTGACTTTTCTTTTTGAAAGGATAAGGGTTGCTCGTGTCAATAAAATGACTCGCAACCAAGGCAATGGTAACAACTAGACCTACCAACAATACTAATACCCATTCCATATTTGTCTCCAAGACTGTGTTATCTAATGTTTCTAACTTGTGCACCGGTTTACGGTTTTGAATTAAAAACCAAAGTCGCTGTCAAAAACTTATCTTTGGTCTTTTATTACAGGAAGTGTGTAGCAGGGAGTGTGCCAATCTATTTTTTAAAGAGGTAAAAAGTTCAATAGCCCGGGAATATTTATTGATTTTGTCGTAGCGCTTTATCGCCTAGCGTTGGAACGACCAATTTAAGATTAGCCATTGTTTAGGTCGTCCATTATAATTTCAATCAATTTCAATTTGATACCAAACATCACACGCTAACGTTTGGTTGTATTAATACAGAGACTCATTATGACGATTGCTATCATCGGTGCGATGGAACAAGAAGTTGCCATTTTAAAAGACAACATTGAAAACTTAGAGACGACAAAAATTGCCAACTACGAATACTATTCTGGCAAATTGAAAGGAACCGATGTTGTTTTGGTTCAATCGGGTATTGGTAAAGTAGCTTCGACGGTGGCGACCACTTTATTAATCAACAATTTTAACCCTGACTATGTCATTAATACTGGTTCAGCCGGTGGTTTTGATCCGGACCTTAAAGTGGGTGATATTGCGGTAGGTGATGAATTGGTTCACCACGATGTTGATGTTACGGCGTTTAATTATGAATTTGGCCAAGTGCCAAATATGCCAGCCCGTTTTAAAGCAGACGAAAAACTAGTTGAAGCTGTCACAGATTTAATCAGTGATATGACGGACATCACCTGTAAAGTGGGTCTTATTGCAACGGGCGATAGTTTTATGTGTGACCCTCAGCGTATTGAAGCAACTCGTCAGCAATTCCCAGACATGTTAGCAGTAGAGATGGAAGGTGCTGCTATTGCTCAAGCTTGTTACCAAATGAATACGCCATTTTTAGTTATTCGCTCTTTGTCTGACATTGCGGGTCAAGAGTCACCAATGAGCTTTGATCAATATCTTGAAGTTGCTTCGAAGAACTCATCGGCATTGCTGATGAAGCTTCTTGAGAAGCTCGCGGCATAAGTCGTGGATTTGTCGCAAGCGCCGCTGTTAGCCGCTGCGGCTGTTGTCATTTTGATCGAGTGGGTAATGCCCTTACCTACTCGATATTCCCCTCTCGCTTTGTGTCGCGTCATCGCCGATGCACTCGCTACTAAGGTTAATAAAAGCGACTCTACTGATCACCAGCGGACTATTGCCGGCTTTCTAGCTCTGTTGACCTATATTGTTCTGATAGGCACCTTGGTTTGGGCGTTACTCTTTGTTATGCCTTATGATCTCGTCACCGAATCTGTATTACTTTATTTAAGTATGGGCTTTCATGCTGTTTCTAATCAAAGTAAGGACATTGAAGACGCCTTATCCGGCCAGCAAAAAAGTATGGCCAGATCACTGCTCGCAGAGCTTTCGAGTATTGACGTTTCAAAGCTATCACCACTGGGCATTATAAAAAACACATTAGAAGTCAATATCATGGCCTGGCTGAGTTACTGGTTAATGCCGGTTGTATTGTTTTTGTTAGTCGGTGGACTAGCTAGCTTTGTTTATGCCATTGTCATCACTGCGGTTAATGCTTGGCCTGTGTTAAACCCTAAATATAATGCGTTCGGGGCGTTACCTCACAAGTTCAAAACCTGGTTTGAACTGCCATTTACCCTTATCTTATTGCCTTTGTTTTCAGTGTTTAAATCAAGCCCAGGCTGGTTAAAGGTCAGTCTTGCTAACAGAGCACATTGGCCGCATCAGCAGTCCTTTACCGAGTTGTTGTGGCTCAGTTTAGTAGCGGCAGGGTGTAAGATTGAAATGGCAGGCCCGGTTATGTTCGATGGTGAAAAAGTCGCTAGAATTCGACTAAAAGCAGGTGCAGCACCCGATCAAACAGCGATAAGCGCACTGCGACATTGGCAGCACCGATTTGTGATTTTTAGCGTATGCTTATTAAGTCTATTTTGGTTGTTAGCAAACGTGATACCTAAATAAAACAGTTAATTATAAAAACCGGAGAGTACAAAATGACTAAATCAACACATCATTTAGGCGGGGTTTTGGTGGTGTTTTTTGCTTTGCTACTAAGTGTGTTTAGTAGTACGAGTGTAGCGGGCAACTCAGTTAAAAAAACAGAAGCTGAAGTCGCCAAGATCAGTCCAGAAGAGTTACTTGCTAATCGTGGAGACTACTTCGTATTAGATGTCAGAACATTGGGTGAGTTTGCCATAGGTCACATCGAAGGCGCTGCTAACATTTCTCATCGTGACATTGCAGACCAAATCGACAAGTTAAAAGGTATCAGTAAGCCAATCGTTGTACACTGTAGAAGTGGTAAACGCGCCGCTGAAGCAGAAGCCACTTTATTACAAAATGGCATCACTAATTTGCGTCACCTTGAGGGTGACATGATCGGCTGGAAGGAAAAAGAGTTGCCTTTAGTAAGAGGTACGAGCCAGCCAGAAGGCTTCTAAATTGTTAATAAACCAGACTATGGCAACTCCACAGTCTGGTTTTTTATATGAGACGACGTCTTTATTAACGAAATACTCTGGGTAATGACGGGTTGCTCGTCGGCACCGAGTAGTTCCTGTTCTGTTCCACTCTCTGGAAAAGTCTGCAAAGGAGTATCTGCGTCAAGTCGCCCATCGTACTCCGCGTAAAGCCTAGCGAGCACGTCATTAAACTGTGACGTAACTATGACTTTGTCACCCTCAGCTAATAATCGATATACCATTTCTATATCTTCATTACGCATCCTGACACAACCGTGAGTTGTTTTACTGCCAATGGAATTTGGATTTGAAGTCCCGTGTAAAAACAATGAATTTCCAAAGTGCAATGCATGATTACCCATAATGCCGCGCCAGCAACGCTGACCTTTGGCAATTTTATCGGCGAACTCCCCTTCCATTTTTTTAGGGATACACCAACGAATCCCATCGGTATCAAACAGCTTAAATTCGATATCGAATTCACCCTCTGGGGTGTAATAACATTTACCGCCTTGTGATGCAGGTAAACAGCGGTCATAGCCCAGAGCCACAGGTGAGGTCATAAGTGCCTGGATTCCGGTTTCAGATTGCTCAAACAGGGTCATACTAAATACATTTTTATCTATGACCACAAACCGTCTTGTGTCTTCTGTTCGACTTATTAATTTAGGCTGACTTCGATCTTGCATCCGTACAGGTTTATTTAACCAAACCGGTGAGTCTAATTTTTGCCACGAGCCGTCGGGGAATGTCCCTGTTACTTTAACTCGTTGGTCATTTTCATAAGCACTGGTGAAGGTAACACCTACAGACCAAGTGGTGATTAAATTACCAGCCTCATCAAATACATCAGCCGACTCTAATAGTTTATAAGCTCTAGCGGTAGGGGTATTTTCGGGAAGAGACTTGTAATACACAGTGGCGGGGGCTTTTACGGACTCTGTCGTCCTAACCTGAATATCACTGTCAGCTTTGACGTACCACATAGGAAAAATAGATTGCCATTCACCTTCTGGAAAATGACCTGACACTCTGATCCAGGCTGTGTCTTCTTTGTTGGATGTAAATAGCGTATGGCTTGGCCACGTCGCTATTATTTCACCATTGGGTGCATCGTAAACATCGACATCGCCTGTAGTGACATAAGTTTTTGCGGCCTGAGCAGAGGCTGAGAATATTGTGGCTAGTAACAGTATCAAGCAATTAATCGATATTACACGCTTGATAAAATCTGAGTCTGTTTTGTTTATCATCCCTAATCTTCTTTTTACCTTGTTACAACTATTTTGCGACAACTCAAACGCCATGACATGTTTACCTTTTACTGCCTGATGGTTCACCTGTGTCGTTGCAAATTCAACATACTACTTTTGGCTAAACTCACGTCCCGTGGTCAGCCAATTTTTAGAACCACCGGTCAAAGACCATACTGCACTGTAGCCCATTTTTTGAATATTGTCTGCCGCTAATACCGACCTAAAACCACCACTGCAATACAGCACTAACGGCACTGATTTATCAAAAATAGTCTTTTCGATGTCCCGCTCAATAACCCCTTTACTTATATGAATCGCTTTGGCTATTGCACCATCTGCAAACTCACTCTGCTCTCTGACATCTATCAATACAAACGATTTGTTTTGAGTAATCCAAGATTCCAAAGTATCGGCATCAATTTCAGACACACGTGTCTTTGCTTCGTTAACTATGTCCAAAAAACCAGGTGCATGTTGCATGTCTTGCCCTTACACTAATATCAAACAATTAAATTATGAGTTAATGATGTTTAAACACAAAAAAACGACTTTTTTATTATTGCTGACAATAACCCTTAGTGGCTGTTTTGCCAATGCATTTTCTGACTCTAGCAGTCGTGAGTTTCACGTAGGTGCTATCACTGGACCTGAGATTTTGGCCCAATTTGAATCCTTTAGTCACCATAAAGACGATTATAACTATACCGAAACAGAAATTACTCAACTGCGAACGATTGCCGAGCCAATCGAAGTAAAAGTATTTTTTGGGGAGTGGTGTCACGACAGTGTTCGAGAGGTTCCACGTCTGATAGAGTTGTTTAAACGCGCAAATAATAACAATATCAGTGCGTCATTTTATGCGCTTGATACGGCCAAATCTGACCCTGAAGGTCAAGCATTGAAATATAATATCAAGCGCACACCGACGGTCATTATTTATAAAAATAATGAGGAGCTTGGTCGTTTTTTAGAGTTCCCTAAAACAAACTGGGCCAATGACATCAGTCAGCTCGCCTCTTCTCAAGAGGCGGCTAATTAAGCTATTCAACCCTAATCAATAGCTCATTTTTACGAAACATAGGTAACGTCAAAGGTCCGTTGTATGCTGCCATAATAGGCTGACCTTTGGCGATGAGCTGATTTGCCGTTATCCACTGCTGTAGCAGTGCTTGCTGTTCTTGTACGTTACTATCGCTTAAGGTGCCACTGAAGGTAATTGCTGCGACCTTGTAATCTTCTACCTTTTCTAACCAAACATTAGGATCAGTTGGTTTTGGTGTATTTTCAAAATCAAAGCTCGCGGGCATAACAAACGACATGGCAGGTTTTGGCTTGGTCGTGTTTTTTTGATCCATGAAAACTGGCGCTGTCATCGCGATTTCTTTCTGGCCGTCGTTATTGCCAGCAATATAATTAAACAAACGACGGAATGCTCGATTGCGCTCACCGGGAGGCATCGAGGTCGACACTAAGATCATCGAATCGTAGTTTCTTAGCTCAATGTTTAGAGTACTGTCACTTTTAATTAAGGTGTAAGGCGCGCTCTCAACACCATTATCACCAAACACAGAGCATGCTGTAAGGGTAAAAGTGACGAACGATATAAGGGTGAGTTGTTTTAATAGGTGTTTGAATTTCCACATGGTTTAAAATTCCGTTTGTTAGGCTGCCATGTAATACGGACCAAAGTCCAAGATGTATCACTCAAACTTCCTTAACATAATTAGCCCAAAAGCAGAAACAAAAACGGAGCCTAAGGCCCCGTTTCGATATTAACTTCTATTCTGCTTTTTGAGCAGCAAGAACATAGGATTATTCTTGCTCTTCTGCTTGTTCAGCCGTTGCGATAGGCTTCATGTGTGGGAACAAAATAACGTCTTTAATTGTTGGTGAGTCCGTGAATAACATCACTAGACGATCGATACCTATACCTTCACCTGCCGTTGGTGGTAAACCAAACTCAAGTGCTTGGATGTAATCTTCGTCGAAGTGCATTGCTTCGTCATCCCCCGCGTCTTTTTCTTCTACTTGCTTGCGGAAGCGCTCAGCTTGGTCGTCAGCATCATTAAGCTCAGAGAAACCATTTGCTAGCTCACGGCCACCTACGAAGAACTCGAAGCGATCCGTAATGAATGGGTTTTCGTCATTACGACGCGCAAGAGGTGAAACTTCCCATGGGTATGCCGTGATGAACGTAGGCTGATCTAATTGTTCTTCTGCTGTCGCTTCGAAGATTTCACATAAGTACTTACCTGCACCCCAAATGCCTTCAACTTCAGGCTCTTTGATGTGAAGCGCTTTAGCGATCACTTTAAGTGTCTCTAAGTTGTTTTCTGGATCTTGGATTGCCGCTTTCCATTCAGGGTTTTCAGACGCTGCTGGATAGTATTTAAGTACTGCATCAGACATGCTCAAGCGCGTGAACGGCTGACCAAAGTCATACTCTTTTGTCTCTACTACGTTGCCGTCTGAGTCTTTAACCGTGTTAATTACAATTGGTGAACCTAAAACGTCATTTGCCAATGTACGTAACATTTCTTCAGTTAAGTCCATTAGATCTTTGTAGTCAGCGTATGCTTGGTAGAATTCGATCATAGTGAATTCTGGGTTGTGACGCGTAGATAAACCCTCGTTGCGGAAGTTGCGGTTGATTTCGAATACACGCTCAAAGCCGCCAACAACTAGGCGCTTAAGGTAAAGCTCAGGAGCAATACGCAAGTACATATCACGGCTCATCGCATTGTGATGAGTGATAAATGGACGCGCTGATGCACCACCTGGGATAACCTGTAGCATTGGAGTTTCAACTTCCATGAAGTCACGTTCCGCTAAGAAACGACGGATGCCCTCAACGATTTTTGAACGTACCATAAAGGTTTTTCGCGTCTCTTGGTTTGTGATCAAGTCCACATAACGCTGACGGTACTTAGCTTCTTGGTCTGTTAAACCGTGGAACTTCTCTGGTAATGGACGAAGTGACTTAGTCAACAACTCGTAGTTTTGCATGTCTACGTAAAGGTCGCCTTTACCAGATTTGTGCAGTGGGCCAGATACACCGATGATGTCACCAATGTCTAGTACACCATATTTTTCTTTAATTTGTTTTTGAACATCTTTTGACGCATAAGCTTGAATGCGACCTTTCATGTCTTGTAACAACATGAATGGACCACGTTTTGCCATAATACGACCAGCGATAGATACTTGGGTATCCATCTCGATCAACTTTTCTTTATCAAATTCACCAAACTCTTGTTGCAGGTCATCGCTGTAATGTTCGCGACGAAACGTGTTTGGGTGCGCATTTGCAGAGCAGTTTTCGCGGATCTTTTCCAATTTGCTACGACGTTCTGCAATCAGCTTATTCGCATCTTGATGTTGTTCAGTCATTGATGTTCTCAGTTACTTTTCGTTAAGGTTGTTTGTTGTTCGGCAAACGCTACCTAGAGCCTTTGCCGGAATTAGTTAAAGCGTATTATAGTTCCGATCAAAGTCCCGCTTTTAGACTCGCTTCGATGAACTTATCCAAGTCACCGTCCAGTACGGCTTGAGTGTTGCGATTCTCAATACCCGTGCGCAAATCTTTAATACGCGAATCGTCCAATACATATGAACGAATTTGACTGCCCCAGCCAATATCTGACTTGGCGTCTTCTGCCGCCTGTTTTTGCTCATTTTGTTTGAGCATTTCAAGTTCATAAAGCTTAGCTTTTAGCTGCTTCATCGCTTGGTCTTTGTTTTTGTGCTGTGAACGTTCGTTCTGGCACTGTACTACTGTATTGGTTGGTACGTGAGTAATACGAACCGCAGAGTCAGTCGTGTTGACGTGCTGACCACCGGCACCCGATGCTCGATAGGTGTCGATTTTTAAATCCGAAGGATTAATATCAATATCGATATTGTCGTCAACTTCTGGATAAACAAACACAGACGCAAAAGAAGTGTGTCGACGTGAGTTCGAGTCAAATGGTGATTTACGAACTAAGCGGTGTACGCCAGTTTCAGTGCGAGACCAACCAAACGCGTATTCACCACTAATGCGAATCGTTGCCCCTTTGATACCTGCAACATCACCATCTGTGACTTCAATAAGTTCGGTCTTAAAGCCTTTGCTTTCGCACCAACGCAAATACATGCGCAGTAACATGTTACACCAGTCTTGTGCCTCAGTACCGCCAGAGCCCGCTTGTAAGTCAATATAAGCATCGTTTGCATCAAGCTCACCAGCAAACATACGGCGAAACTCTAACGTGTCTAATTTGGCTTCTAACTCGCTCAATTCAGATTGAGCTTCATCAAAGGTTTCTTGATCTTCGGCTTCTTGAGCAAGTTCGATTAATCCTTCAACGTCGTCACAACCTTGATCTAGTTCATCGATTGTTTTAACAATACCTTCAAGAGTTGAACGTTCTTTACCTAATGCTTGCGCACGAGCTGGATCGTTCCAAACTTCGGGATCTTCCAGTTCTCCGGTGACTTCTTCTAAGTGCTCTTTTTTGGCAGCGTAGTCAAAGATACCCCCTAAGCACGTCGGTGCGCTCGCGGATATCGGCTAATTGATTCAAAACCGGATTTACTTCAAACATGGATTTGTTAAGACCCTTTAATTAAATATGTGTTAGCAAAATCAACAATTAAAATTGCCAGAAAATTGCGCCGGAGTGTAACAATTTTAGTGTGTTTACTCAATTGACTTTAGCTTTTCTAGCACAGGAACATTGGCATCAGGAAAAGGTAGTTGTAAAAGCTCTGTTTTGCTAAACCATTTTACTTCTTGCCCTTCGACACCTTCAGCTTCGCCTTTAAATTCACTAACCCATTGAAAGTGTAATTCAACGGTTTTTTCTGGGTAATCAAAGGTTAATTGTTCAAACTGACTTTGTGACGTCGCCGTAATGTTAAGCTCTTCTTGGAGCTCTCGTGTCAATGCTTGTTCTACCGTTTCTCCTGCTTCGATTTTACCGCCAGGAAATTCCCACTTACCACCTTGGTGTAAATGGTCTAAGCGCTTGCTCAATAAAAACTGACCGTCGCGCTCAATAATTGCGGCTGCGACTCGAATGGTTTTGTTCATGACTGATGTCCGTTTGTTCTTATACCTAAATCAAAAAAGGTGAGCCTTTGCTCACCTTTTTGTTTTATTCACTGTTAAGCCTGCTGAGCGACTAGCTTAACTTACCGTGACATTGTTTGTATTTTTTACCAGAACCACAAGGACAAGGGTCGTTACGGCCTACTTTAGGCTCGTTGCGAATTTGTGATTGTGGTTTTTCTTCGTTAGCTAATTGATTTGCTGACTCGTGTTGGTATTCACGTGGGGCATTTTCAGCTTTGCGATGTTGCTCTTCAACCGCTTCCACATCTTCTTCCGCACGGACTTGAACACGACAAAGAATCTTAGTCACTTCTACTTTTAACTGCTCAAGCATATTGCTGAACAATTCGAAAGATTCGCGCTTGTACTCTTGTTTCGGGTTCTTCTGAGCATAACCACGTAAGTGGATACCTTGACGTAAGTGGTCCATTGCCGCTAAATGCTCTTTCCAATGCTGATCTAAGCTTTGCAGCATCACAGCTTTTTCGAAGTGACGTAATACGTCTTTGCCCACTTGCTCTTCTTTTGCTGTGTACATAGCATCAATTTCTTCACTGATGCGTTGTTTTAAGGTTTCTTCGTGTAGCTTAGAGTCTTCCTCTAACCACTTACGCACTGGCATATCTACACCAAAGTCAGCAGCTAATTGCTCTTCTAAAGCTTCTAAGCTCCACATTTCTTCAAGTGAATGAGGTGGAATGTGTGTATCGAGTACCGTTGCAACCACATCGCGGCGGATGCTTTCAATCACTTCAGCGATATCACCCTCTTCCAACAACTCGTCGCGTTGAGAGTAAATAACTTTACGTTGATCGTTTGCGACGTCATCGTATTCAAGTAATTGCTTACGAATATCAAAGTTACGAGCTTCTACTTTGCGCTGAGCGTTTTCAATCGCTTTGTTCACCCATGGATGCTCAATCGCTTCACCTTCTTCCATGCCTAGCTTACGCATCATGTTGGTAACACGCTCAGATGCAAATAAACGCATCAATGTGTCTTCCATCGATAGGTAGAAACGCGAAGAACCTGCATCACCTTGACGACCAGAACGACCACGTAGCTGATTATCAATACGACGAGACTCGTGACGCTCAGTACCTATGATGTGTAGACCACCTGACTTAAGTACTGCGTCATGACGCTTTTTCCACTCTGACTTAATATGTTCAATTTGTTGCTCAGTAGGATCTTTAAGGCGCGAAACCTCAGCTTGCCAGTTACCACCTAACATGATGTCGGTACCACGACCGGCCATGTTTGTAGCAATCGTAACAGCACCTGGATAACCCGCATCTTCAATGATCTGTGCTTCTTTTTCGTGTTGCTTGGCGTTAAGTACGTTGTGCTTAATCTTCTCTTTTTTAAGTAACTTAGAAAGCAACTCAGAAGATTCAATTGAAACCGTACCCACTAGCGTCGGTTGACCGCGCTTTTGACAGTCACGAATGTCAGCAATGATAGCTTTGTACTTTTCTAACTGGGTCAAATACACCAAGTCAGTCATGTCGTTGCGAACCATAGGTCGGTTCGTCGGAATAACCACTGTATCTAGACCGTAGATTTGTTGGAATTCAAATGCTTCAGTATCAGCCGTACCTGTCATACCAGATAGCTTGTCATACATACGGAAGAAGTTCTGGAAGGTAATAGACGCGAGGGTTTGGTTTTCGTTTTGAATACGAACGCCTTCTTTTGCTTCTACTGCTTGGTGCAGGCCTTCAGACCAACGACGACCTTCCATTGTACGGCCAGTGTGTTCGTCGATGATTACAACTTCATCATTTGAAACAATGTAATCAACGTCTTTTTGATACATTACATGAGCACGCAAGGCTGCATATACGTTGTGTAAAAGCGGGATATTAGCGGCTGAGAACAATGAATCGTCTTCACCAATGACGCCAGCTTCACGCAGGATCTCTTCAACTCGAATTTGACCGCGCTCGGTTAAGTATACTTGCTTAGATTTTTCATCTGCAGTGTAGTCGCCATCTCCTTCAACACCTTCTTCGTCTTCTTTTTCTTGACGCTCAAGCTGAGGGATGATCTCATTAATTTTGATATAAATTTCTGAATTGTCTTCTGCTGGTCCAGAGATAATGAGTGGCGTACGCGCTTCATCAATTAAAATTGAGTCAACTTCATCGACAATTGCAAAAGCCAGTTCTTTTTGAACACGCTCTTCTGCACTAAATGCCATGTTGTCACGAAGATAGTCAAAGCCAAATTCGTTGTTTGTGCCGTAGGTAATATCGGCTTCGTACGCTTCTTTTTTCTCTAAGTGTCCCATTCCAGGAATGTTACAACCGACCGTCATACCTAAAAACTCAAACAGTTTGCGGTTGGTTTCCGCGTCACGGCTAGCTAGGTAGTCGTTCACTGTAATTACGTGTACGCCTCTGCCTGTAAGCGCATTTAAGTAAGCTGGTAATGTCGCTGTTAACGTTTTACCTTCACCCGTGCGCATCTCTGCGATGCTGCCTTCGTTGAGGACCATACCACCAATCATCTGAACGTCGAAGTGACGCATACCATATACGCGCTTTGACGCTTCACGAACGGTTGCAAAGGCTTCTGGAAGAATATTATCAAGGGTCTCGTTATTAGCTAAACGATCGCGAAACTCAGCGGTTTTAGCTTTTAACTCTTGGTCGGATAGGCTTTCGAATTGAGGTTCTAAGGCATTAATTGCGGCAACGATTTTATTGAGTTGCTTTAATTTTCGTTGGTTTTTACTACCAAATAATTTTGTTAACAATGAAGAGATCATATTATTTTCAGCTTTACTTCTGACTGTTCTTATAATGAAAACAATCGGCCCACAGCCGATTGTTTAGTTTTTATTCAAATTGCGTTTTAAACAGGCTAAAACGACTAATTCACTTTCCTGTAAACGTAAGGTAACGGATCAATCTGTTTACCACGTTTGAGTACTTCATAATGAACATGAGGCCCAGTTGAACGACCAGTACTGCCCATTTTCCCTATGGTTTGACCTTTTGCGACTAAGTCACCGACGTCAACTTCAATAGATTTGTTATGACCATAACGGGTAATAATACCGTCACCATGGTCAATTTCGACTAAGTTACCGTAGCCAAAACGAGAATCTGCCCACGTTACCACGCCTGCCCCTGTCGCGACAACATCTGCACCTTCATCACCAGCAAAATCTAATCCTTTGTGCATAGCAGGCATACTTGTGAAAGGATCTTTGCGAACACCGTAATAAGAAGATAACCATCCAGACTTAATTGGACGGCCCGAAACAAATATCTCTTCTTCTATATGGGTATTCATTAAAATGGATTCAAGTACTGCCATCCGTCTTTCTTGTCCATCCAACTTACGCAGCATTTGCTCCATATCTTCGAGCAAGGTATTCACGTCAGTAATAACATCGCCGGCCTGTTCAGCATTTGGCCCACCCATACTACTATCCATTTCCAAATTGAATTCTTCGGCAGGAATATTTGCTTGCGCTGCTACGCGAGATGCGACCGCATCAAGGCGGTTTACTTGGCCTTTAATCTCACCTAGTTTTAAAGTTAAGGCGCTTAATTGATGTTCTGCTTGTCGCTTTAGGGCAATTAACTGCTGTTTTTCGTCACTGTACTCTTGTTGAGCCGTTAACAGTTGTTCCCTAACTTGCTCTGTATCGCCGTAATCAACGACGACAGTGCGAATTAACCAGACAGTAGCGATCAGAAAAACAGCCGCCAATGGCAACCATTGCGCTTTTGGCATTTGTGCCGAAAAACGAACGTGTTTTCCCTTATAAATAAGTGTTAAACTCATTAAATACTACCTAATTTAGTAAGGCGTTTTGTTTTGAAATCACCAAAGTCATTGACCGACCTGTTTGAAAAAAACAGACATCAGTCTCATTTGGTTCAGTATCAACAAAAGACCAAAGATTTTAGAGCGATTAAATCGTTACTTTCCGAATATTTAGACGACAATATCGCCCAAAACATAATCGTGTGCAACTTTAAAAACTCGATATTATACCTTGAAACTACATCGGCTGCGATTGCCACTGCGTTTAAAATGTACCAATCACGCATTCTCTCTCAGGTACGACGCGAAATCAATCCGGCGACTGTCACCATTGAAATGAAAGTCAGCCCCAAGTCCACCCTGGTAGTTACACCTAAGGCTAACGACAACAAAACAAATACAGCCGATAATGAAGGACTTAACCAGCCATTGAGATCGTCAAAATCCATTCCCTCTGACGTTGCAGACTCAATCACCAGTATTGCAGAAAATAGCGATGACAAACTCAAACAAGCGCTATTAAGATTAGCAAGGCACAAGCCAACTTCTAGTTAAATGTCCAAGTTTTGGCTTGTTCTTTAAATTTACTCAGCTCATCAATCAATTCAAATAGCTCAGGCTCAACCATTTCTAGGTCGTGCTCGGCTTTTAATCCAATTTCAATTTGCTCCGCTAAAGCCCTTATTTTTGGAACGCCTGTGTAACAACAAGCACCGTGAAATTTATGAATAACTTTTGTCAGTTCGTCGACGTTTTGCTCTTCGACGTACATTTCTAACTGTTCAAGCGTCGACGGAATACTCTTTACTAACATAGATAACATTTGAACCGCGAGGTCATGCTTACCGGCAGCCCGCTCCAGGGCCATCGCCCAATCGACATGATGATATTTTGCGTATTCCGGCTCTTGCTCTGAACGTTGAGTTGAGCTTGAGGCACTTTTATTATTGGCTAAATCACAATGAATACCAGTAAATTCCACGAGAACTTGGTTGAGCATTTCTTCATCAATAGGTTTAGATAAATAGTCGGCAAACCCTGCTTCTTGAAAGCGCTTTTGTTCATCAGGACCAGCGTGGGCCGTTACCGAAATGATCGGAGTAGACTCATTCAACGAGTCTTCTTTAATCACTTTACACGCAGTGATGCCGTCCATTACTGGCATTTGAATATCCATGAAAATCAAATCATAGGTATGCTTCTTGGCCATTTCTACCGCTTCTCTGCCATTTTGTGCGGTATCCGCAGTAATCGCCATGTCATCTAACAATGTAGAGAGCAGTTTCACATTTGCGTCGTTATCGTCTACTGCCAGTACTTTAACGCCTTTAAAACTAACGGTATTGACCGCTTCGTTTTGGTCAAGGACTCGATAAGGTTCAGCAATCGTTTTAATCAGTTTAGCATGGTTTACCGGTAAGCTAAGGGCGGCTTTTGCCCCTGAGCCTAAAAGGGCTTCTTTGAGGTTTGGAGAGATACTGTTAATCAATACATAAACTAGCTGACACTGGGCTTTAGCTTCAGAAATGAGTTGTTTGGCTCGACCTAGAGTATTTGGCGAAACATCACAGTTCATCAGGATAAAATCATACCCTTTACTGATTTCTGTCAAAAACGCGTCTTCGGTAAAAACTGACTTGACCTCTAAACTGGTGTAATCCTTCAATACAGTCAAAATGTCTTCATTGGACTGCTCGTTTTGATCAAACAATAACGCCTGACGACCAACCAAATCATCAACTGGCAGAGACTGGGCAACCGGCAAATTATTTTCTTTAACTTGAATACTGAAGTGGAACGTACTGCCGTGCCCTTCTTTACTACTAAAGCCAATATCGCCACCCATTACTTCAACTAGCTTTTTACAGATACTCAAGCCTAAACCTGTACCGCCGTATTTACGGGTGACGCTGCTATCTGCCTGACCAAACGCTGCAAATAAGCGTTTTTTACCAATCTCATCGATACCTATGCCGGTGTCAGCGACAATAAATTTAATCTTGTGGCCTTGTGGATCACTGCCTAGATATTTGACATCAATACGAATAAAACCTTCGTTGGTAAATTTAAGTGCGTTACCCATAAGGTTAATCAAAACTTGTTTTATCCTATCTGGGTCCCCTCGCAGCGCATCCGGAACACGAGAATCTATGCGTAAGTGAATATCGAGGTTTTTATCGAATACGTTAGGCGCCATCAAAGTCATCACCTCGTTGACTGTGTCTCTGAGGGAGAAAGGCAGGGTCTCTAACTCCATTTTTCCGGCATCAAGCTTAGAAAAATCTAAAATATCATTGATGATTCTGAGTAGGTTTTTGGCGGATGAGTCTATCGTTTCGAGGAAGTCTGTTTGGTTGCTATTGAGACGTGTCTTTTTAAGTTGACGCGTAAAGCCTAACACCCCATTTAACGGCGTTCTTAATTCGTGCGACATGTTCGCCAAAAATTGAGACTTAACATCATTGGCCGTTTGCGCGTCTTTTCGAGCGATACTTAGCTCAATATTTTGCTCTTCTAACTGTTCAACCGTTTGTTGAAGCTCTTGAGTATGCTCACTGATGTTGTGTTCAGCCAGTTCGTTAGCAACATGGAGCTTTTTGCACAGTGAATTAATGCCTTCTCGAAGCATTTCATATTCGCCACTCATCTCTTCAACAATTTTTGTTTTGGTTTCACCTTTATCGATTTTCTGAATGGCTTTGTTAATGATGTAGAGCGGAGTGATCATTTTGTTAGAAAACCAAAACGCCACACCTACACATACTAACAGACAAACGATAAACATAAAAAATAGAGTAACTTGCGCGTTTTGTTGCTCGAGAAGAACTTTTGTTCGAGAGAGCTCTATGACTATATAACCATATAAAACTCGCTCTTCGCCTTTAATCATCAACACCGAGTCATTGGCTATGTCTGTGCCCCAAATCGGCGAACGAACATACACAGTATCTTCTTCCACCTCAAACTGTGTATGAGTTGGGATCACTCGCCCAGGTGGTAACCTAGCTTCAGATGCTGCGCGTGTTTGGTTGGTAGACAAAAGTGACTTGTGATCAGGGGTAAATACAGAAATATTATTAACGACTGGGCTTGCTGAACGATGCGCAAGATCTAATGCTTTGATTAAAAATGCATTGTCCTTCTGCTCAATAGAGTGAGCACTTAATAACGCCAAAGGCTCAGAAATAAAACGACCTCTTTCCATTAACGAATCATCAAGCTCAACATGGCGCTTGTACACAACGTAGCTGCCGAGTACGACACTAAAGATAATAATTGGCATCAAAATAACGGCAAATGCCCACTGACGCATAGAAAGCTGAGTTTTCATTAACGAATTTCTAGTATAATGAGTCCATTGAATAGTATCGCTAAGTTAACTCAAAGCGCAGATAACCACAATAGAACAGCGATTTAGCCTGTTAGGAAATGTCCCCATGGCACGAATTTTTAAGCCAAGTAAACAACTTAAGTCCCGCAAACACGCATCGAGCTCGAAACAACTCGGTCATTTTATTGGCCATGTAGACAAATATGACCTTCAGCTCAAAGGTATTGTCTCTAATCCCCATAACAAAGTGGCTTTTGTGCCAGGCGTAATGGTAGGTGAAAAAGTAAAAGTCAATGCCGTCAGTTACACCGACAAAGTTATCCAAGGTGAGATTGTTGACATTTTAAAGGCGAGTGAAAAACGCATTAAGCCCCAATGTGGCCATTTTGAAAAATGTGGTGGCTGCCAATTACAATACATGAGTAATGAGCAACAAACATTAGAAAAGAGCTTTGCGCTCCAACAACTATTAGCAAAAGCTTGTAACCTCAATCAATCACAGAGTGAAGATATTTGGCAGGCACCAGTAGAAAGCGATGCTTTTGGTTATCGCCGCGCCGCACGTCTAGTAACTTGGTGGTCCGATAAACCCACAGGAGACGAGCGCTTGCAATTGGGCTTTCGAGAAGAAAAGTCCAAACAGGTTGTCGATATCAAAGAGTGCCCCGTACTGGCGCCAGACCTTGTAGACGTGGCATTAAAACTCAAAGCAACATTATTGAAAGTTGAAACTGCGACATCAGTTACCCATATTCAATTGTTCTCATTGCCAAATTACACCGCCGTTGTTGTGCGTATTACTGACCCACAATCCAGTCGTGCTAAGCATAAAGGCAAAGTCGTCAAGACTCCTCTTGAGGGCATTACACCCGTTACTACTCACAGTATTCCTACCAGTCTTAAAGAAGCGCTTGTTGACTTTGCCGAACAACAAGACATTCATCTTATCGCTGAATTAGATGACCAACAATTTGACGTACTCAGAGCTCACTTGTCAGCTAACCAACTACAATTGCAATATCAAGCAGACCAACTCAAATTTGATTTCACCGCCAAAGACTTCATTCAAGTCAATGCTGAGGTCAATGACAAAATGATTGCTCAAGCAATGGACTGGTTAAACCCTTCTTCAGAAGATACGATTTTGGACTTGTTTAGTGGGGTCGGAAACTTTACTCTTCCCTTGGCTAAGCGAGCCAAACACGTGATTGGCGTTGAAGGTGTGTTTAACATGGTTAAACAGCTTAAACACAATGCCGAACTAAATGGTTTAACAAGTGTCGAAGCTTACCAAGCGGATTTGTCTCAGTTTGACGAAAAGCGTCCACCAAAGTGGCTAAAGCCTATCGACAAGCTATTATTAGACCCTGCCCGCGACGGTGCGTTTGCAGTTATGCAAACCATTCCAAAATTAAAACCCAAACAAATTTTGTATATTTCGTGTAATCCAACCACCATGGTTCGGGATATAAAATTATTGATATCGGCAGGATATCAATTGAAAAAAGCGGGAATTCTTAATATGTTTCCCAATACTTCCCACGTTGAGGCAATGGTATTACTCGAAAAGTAAGAGATAAGTCGCAAATAAAAGTTAAATTAACGAAAAACGAAAAGGATTAAGTGTGGTTTCCGTAACTCGAGTTCATAATTTAGAGCAAGTATTAGCGAGTAATGATGTTCGTCAGTGGCTGACGGACACCGGCCTGGAAACCCACACGGTTGATGCTTTATACGAAGGGGTCGAGTGGTTACTCGATCAACAAAAGCGACTAGATGCCCATCCTGTTCATGATATCGATTTCACTCGCCAAGGCCTACAAATAGTAGAAATCATGCTTGAGTTGAGCATGGACGATGAGAGTTTATTAGCCGCTCTACTCTATCCTTACTTTGGTCCCCAAGCGACCGACAAAAAACTCAAAGAAGCGATTTCGGCAAAATTTGGCAAACATATTTTGGACCTGCTAAACGGTGTCCGCAAAATGGCTAATCTCGGCTTGTTATCGTCACGAGTCAAACACTCTGCCGCGCAAGCCGAAAATATCCGCCGCATGCTTACTGCCATGGTCGAAGATGTTCGCTCAGTCGTTATCAAACTCAGTCAACAAGTAGTTTATTTACGCAACATAAAAAATGGCGATGAAGAAACCCGCGTACTTGCCGCCAAAGAAACTCAAACTATATTTGCACCTTTAGCGAACCGCCTTGGTATCGGTCAGTTAAAATGGGAACTCGAAGACTACGCGTTTCGTTATTTACAGCCAGATGTTTATAAAAACATTGCCAAAAGCCTTGAAGAAACCCGCGAGACAAGACAACAGTACCTAGAAAACTTTGTTGAGAACCTTGCCGGTAAAATGAAAGACATTGGCATTCAAGCAGAGGTTTATGGCCGTCCTAAGCACATTTACAGCATCTACAAAAAGATGCAGAAAAAAGACTACGACTTTTCACAGCTTTTTGACATCCGAGCGGTACGAGTTATAACCGAACGATTGCAAGACTGTTATAGCGCCCTAGGTGTAATACATACTAATTGGCGCCATATTCCAAGCGAGTTTGACGACTATGTAGCCACACCTAAACCCAATGGCTACCAGTCAATTCACACTGTAGTGATAGGCCCTGAAGGCAAACCTATTGAGATCCAAATTCGCACTTTAGAAATGCACGAAGAAGCTGAACTCGGTGTTGCTGCTCATTGGCAATATAAAGAAGCCGACAGCAAAAACAAAAACGTTAAAATGTCTAGCTACGAAGAAAAAATCGCTTGGCTTCGCAAACTCTTGTTATGGCAAGAAGAAATGGCTGACACTAACGAGTTTGCCGAAGAGCTACATAACCAAGTGGTTGAAGACCGGGTGTACGTCTTTACCCCAGAGGGCGATGTTGTGGACCTACCAAGTGGTTCTACTCCACTTGATTTTGCTTATTACATCCATACCAATGTTGGTCATCGCTGTATTGGTGCCAAGGTGTTTAATCGGATAGTACCTTTTACTTACCAGTTAAAAACAGGCGATCAAATAGAAATCATTACAGGTAAAGAGGCAAACCCTAAACGAGATTGGCTCAACCCCAACCTGGATTACGTACACAGCTCTCGCGCTAGGGCCAAAATTCAAACTTGGTTTAAACAGCAGGACAAAGACAAAAATATTGTCGAAGGCAAACACCTAGTCGAAAACGAACTCGGCCGCCTTAACCTTCCGTGGAGCGAGATGGATAAAGCGGTAGAGCGCTTTAACATGAACTCAATCGATGATCTCCTAGCTGGTATTGGCGGTGGTGATGTCCGGTTGAATCAAGTGATCAACTACATCCAATCTTTGGTCGAGCAGCCAAACAGGCCAGAAATTGATCCTAGACTGATCCAAAAGCCCCGTAAAAAAGGCAAAAAGTATCAAAATGGCGTCGTCCTACAAGGCGTGGGCAATTTAATGAACCAGTTAGCTGGGTGTTGTAACCCAATCGCAGGCGACGATATTGTCGGTTACATCACTCAAGGCCGTGGTGTTGTTATTCATCGCTCCGACTGCGAGCAGTTTAAAGTCGTGATGGAAGAACACCCAGAGCGCTTTATTGAGGCGAGCTGGGCAGAGCAATATTCAGGTGGGTACGTGTCTAATGTACAAGTGTTTGCCAACGACAGAAGTGGCTTAATCCGAGATGTCACAACCATTCTTGCCAATGAAAAAATCAATGTCATCGGTATGACAACAGATTCTGACGTTCAAAACCAAGTGGTAAAAATGGGCTTAAAATTAGAGGTTTACAATTTGAGTGCCTTTAACCGTGTACTTGACAAAATAAGCCAAGTAGAAGAAGTCATTAAAGTAAAACGAGTGTAAAAAGAGTAATGAATTGGCAACAAAAACTGCACCTTCTAGAGCGTCAATCGGGTGTCGATAAACTATTGACCATAATGTCGATGTTGCGAGATCCGGAAAATGGATGCCCTTGGGACCTAAAGCAAACCTTCAAAACCATAGTTCCGCATACCCTTGAAGAAGCATACGAAGTAGCCGAAGCAATTGAGCAAGAAGACTTTGCAGAGTTGCCCAAAGAGCTCGGAGACTTGTTATTCCAAGTTGTGTTTTATGCCCAACTTGGTAAAGAACAAGAAAGATTTGATTTTGAACAAATCGCCCAGTCGATGGCAGATAAGCTCATTCGTCGACATCCCCATGTTTTTGGCTCACTCAGTGACGAGTGTTTGAATGAGAGTGAAATTAAATACAACTGGGAGGCGATCAAGGCACAAGAGCGTGCGGAGCGTAAGGCAACTTCAGTATTGGACGACATCCCCAATGCTTTACCAGCGTTAAATCGCGCCTACAAAATTCAAAAACGCGCTGCCCATGTTGGTTTTGATTGGCCTGATGTTATTGGTGCATTGGATAAGGTTGAAGAGGAAATTGCCGAGTTAAAAGAGGAGCTACGTTCTCGCTCTGAAAGCAATGATTACAAAAGTAATAACTCCAACATAACGTCAGCACCTCAAAACCAAGACGCCATTGCCGAGGAGCTCGGTGATTTGTTTTTTGCATTGACCAATGTCAGTCGTCACCTTGGGTTGAACCCAGAACAAGTGGTCCGCAACGCAAATGACAAGTTTAGCCATCGTTTTCGTCAAGTCGAAACACTTGCAGAACAACAGGGTGGTTTAGAAAAACTGACTCTTGATGAAATGGAAACCCTCTGGCAACAAGTTAAAAAAGCTCAAAGTAAAGCCTAACAACAATGTTAGGCTTTTAGCTTTACTGTCGATACATCAGTCTCTTACTTGTCACTCAGACTGTTTCTGAAACGTAAATTGACCACCACCTTGGTTCAATATCATGGTATTTTGTTTTACATCAAATATCATCTCGATACCGGCAGGCTCAAACACAAACTTAGTATTTGATTTAGGTGTCAAAGGAAACGCTCCCTGACCTGTCGCTTGCGCCATTATGATCCCTTGTTGGACAAATACATTGATGTCGAGAGGAAGCTGTTCAGTTTTATACAGGCCTGCATATTGTTCTAAATCGAGTTGACTGAGAGCCACCGTCGTGTCTGCTTCAAACTTAGGTATCGAAACGCGTTCGCCAAAGGCAGCATCAAGTACACTCATTTGAAAGGCCTCAAGGCTGTAATTAATCCCACTTACTGTCATAGCGACGGTTAACTGCTCTTTTGGAAAATGGATAGCACTTGATAAAAATCCATCTATGCCACCGTTGTGACCGTACCCAAGTGTGCCTTTAATGGGATAAGGCATAACACCTAATCCATAAGCACTATCATTAAGCATTAATTCAACCGATGCAGAGCTGATTAATTCGTCGTTAAACAAAGCGTACAAAAACGCCGTAACGTCAGCGGGCGTAGACGCAATAGCACCTGCAGCATGAGGTATACTCATATCGGATCTTGTTGCTTCGATCCATTTTCCTTGGTAGCGATATGACATCGCTTCATTTTGACTTGGGTCGATGGCATCACCATAATAAGTGTTACTCAGTTTGAGTGGTTTAACGATTTGGTTTTGTAATACCTTGGCATATGAAGTTTGATAAATATCTTCGATAATATATCCGAGCAACAAGTAGTTGGTGTTGGAATACTCAAACTTTTCATCAGGCTCAAACACCACATCAAAACTGTTAATAATTTTAAGCATTTGCTCCCTGCTTTGTGGCTCCTCCATATACAACACATATCGTTTTTCATTGGTAAAATTAAACAGTCCTGAGCGGTGTTGAAGTAACTGCTTTATCGTAATTTTTTTGGCGTTTTTGATTTGAGGTAAAAAATCAGAAAGTGGCTGCTCTAAGCTAATTTTGCCCGCTTCGACTAGTTGCATGATCATTACCGCAGTATAAACCTTAGTAATAGACCCAACTTGAAACTTAGTGTCCTTGTTAAGCGCAATCTTATCGTTAACCGAAGCAAATCCGCCTTGGTGGTGGTAAACCAACTTACCCTGCTGTCGAATCGCAACAGAAGCTATGATTTTGTCGTTTTGAGCTAAGGCATCCAGATACTGACTCAGTGTTTGTAAACTATCCGGTTGTGCCGCCGCCACTTTGAATGTCAGTAGCACTGTAGTCATACAAGCAAAGACAATCGATTTAAACAATGAGTACGATCTCATTATTGTTTTTTTTGTCTGTGTCTTCTTTGTCTGTGTCTTTTGGGGTTCTGATTTGGGGGTGATTAACGTCATGCGTTTGTCCTCACTTTATCCTTTTTGTTTGGACTGGAACTTTGCGTACCGACTACACCATTATAATTCTTATCTGACTGCTCTTGTCCAGCCTGTGTTTTATCTTATTTACTGTTCAGATTTATCGCTTTTAGCTTCTTCACTAGGTTCATTACTTGAATCAGCGTCTGTTAATTCAGTGATCACTTTTTGGGTTAATTTGACCCGACCAGCATCAACAAGTGCTTGTCGCAATACAAACTCGATTTGTGCATTCACACTGCGAAGTTCATCGTCAGCCCAACGTTGCATAGCGGCAAGTACGTCTGGGTTTATGCGTAATGGAAAGCTTTTCTTTTTAGTCACAGGATTCCTACTGATATTTGGCGCGTCACTTACTTCTTAATGTATAACTTATTACGCGACTAAAACGCTATTATGATACCACTTCAGTCGCGCGGTTAAACTAGTATAACGAGCCAGCGTTCACGATTGGCTGAGTGTTTTGGTCTCCACATAACACAACTAGTAAATTACTGACCATCGCCGCTTTGCGCTCTTCATCAAGCTCGACAATGCCTTTGCTAGATAGTTGGTCTAATGCCATGTCGACCATACCGACTGCGCCCTCTACAATTTTTTCACGGGCGGCGATAATTGCTGTTGCTTGCTGGCGCTGTAACATCGCATTCGCAATTTCTTGGGCATATGCAAGATGACTAATACGTGCCTCGTGAACAACGACTCCCGCTTCTTCAAGCCTGCTCTGTACTTCTTTAGTTAAAGCATCCGAAATTAACTGCGGGTGAGAACGCAAGGCAACTTCACCTTCTTCATAAATGTCATATGGATACGACGTGGCCATGTTTCTGAGTGCAGCCTCTGACTGAATACTTACGTAACTCTCGTAATCGTCAACTTCAAATACAGCTTTAGCCGTATCAGACACAGACCAAACAACTACAGTCGCAATTTCAATAGGATTACCTTGGTTGTCATTGACTTTTAGTCGACCGCTTTCAAAGTTACGAATACGTAGTGAAATGTTTTTTCTAAAGAAAAACGGAATTGTCCAACGCAGACCCATTTCTCTAACAGTACCTACATATGCGCCAAACAAAGTTAAAACCCGGCCTTGTTTTGGCTGGACCATGAAAAAACCAGCCCAACACAAGTTAATCAAAACCAAGCTGAAAAACATGAGTACTTTTACACTCTTAGCTTGACCTTGTAAGTTAAATAAAATCAATAGCGAAGCAATCAAGATCACGCTAGCGACCAAGTACCCTGACAAAGAAAACCCCTTTGTCTCAGTTGTATTGTTTTGTTTTATTTCTGTCATGTTTCACTCCTAAGCCATGTGAATATTTCCTTGTCATCTTTTGAACCACCCAAAACAAAAATGACATCAAAGTGATATCATTTATAATTCACAACAATAGATAAGGCAAGATCTTTTGGAGCAATTTTTAAACAGAAACAAAAAAGCCCGCTAAAAGCGGGCTTTCTAATCAGACTGTGAACAACGAGTTAGATTGCTTCAATCTCTGCGTATTGTTGCTCTAATTTCTCGAGTGTTTGTTGGTAATCAGCCAATTTAGCTTGTTCTTTTTCAAGAACTTGCTGTGGTGCATTATCAACAAACTTTTGATTAGACAACTTGCCAGTAACGCGCTTTAACTCACCTTGAGTCTTTTCAATCGCTTTACTTAAACGGGCAAGCTCTGCGTCTTTATCAATAAGACCTGCCATAGGGATCAACACGTCCATTGCTCCAACCTGGCCGCTTGCAGATGCAGGCGCTTTGGTGCCCTCAGCTAAAACTTCGATGCTTTCTAACTTAGCAAGTGAAATCAAAAACGCTTTGTTTTCATCGAGACGCTGTTGGTCGTCACTAGAAACGTTACGCAAGATCACATCGATTGGCTTGTTAGGAGACAAGTCCATTTCGCCGCGAATGTTACGAACAACAACGATGAATTGTTTTAACCACTCAACGTCCGCCATCGCTTTTTCGTCGATTTGGCTTTGATCAACCGTCGGGAACGCACTCAGCATGATGCTGTCTGCTTTGTTGTCCGCGGTTGCTGTCAGAGGAACAACACGTTGCCAAATTGTCTCAGTGATAAATGGCATGATTGGGTGCATCAAGCGAAGTAGAGTCTCAAGCACGTCAACCAAGGTTTTACGCGTTGCACGTTGCTGTGCTTCTGTACCTTTGAAAATTACCGGCTTGGTTAATTCTAAGTACCAGTCACAGAATTGGTTCCAAGTGAACTCGTACATCGCACTCGAAGCTAAGTCAAAGCGATAAGCGTCTAAGTGACCACGTACCGTTTCGACCGTTTGTTGAAGTTGGCTGCGAATCCAACGATCGGCTAATGAGAATTCTAACTCAGGGCTATCTATCGCTAGCTCACGACCACAATCGTGCTCTTCCGTATTCATTAATACATAACGACTCGCATTCCATAACTTGTTACAGAAGTTGCGGTAACCCTCAAGACGTTTCATGTCCCAGCTGATGTCACGACCTGTCGACGCTAATGCTGCAAGTGTGAAACGCAATGCGTCAGTACCGCTTTGTGCCATGCCCTCAGGGAACTGCTTGCGAGTACTCTTTTCAATCTTAGCGGCGATCTTATCTTGCATCATGTTGCTCGTGCGCTTCGTCACTAACTCTTCAAGACCGATACCATCAATAATGTCTAGAGGGTCGATAACGTTACCCTTTGATTTAGACATTTTGTCGCCGTTTTCGTCACGAATAAGACCAGTTACATAAACCGTCTTAAATGGTACTTGAGGCTTGCCGTCTTCGTCTTTGATGAAGTGCATGGTCATCATGATCATACGCGCAACCCAGAAAAAGATAATGTCAAAACCCGTCACCAACACATCCGTTGGGTGGAAGGTCTTAAGATCTTCTAAGTTGTCTGGCCAACCCATTGTAGAGAAGGTCCAAAGCGCAGAAGAGAACCAAGTATCTAAAACATCATCGTCTTGACGTAATACAACATCATCGCCTAAACCGTGTTCTTGACGAACAGCAGCTTCACTTGCGCCAACGTATACTTTGCCAGATTCGTCATACCATGCCGGAATACGGTGACCCCACCACAATTGACGAGAGATACACCAGTCTTGTAAGTCACGCATCCACGCGAAGTACATGTTTTCGTATTGTTTAGGAACAAACTCGATGTCGCCGTTTTGAACTGCTTCGGTCGCTACTTTAGCCATCGGCTCAACACGAACATACCATTGGTCCGTTAGCATAGGTTCGATTACTACGCCGCCTCGGTCACCATAAGGAACAGTTAAGTCATGTTCTTTGATTTCGTCTAGAAGACCTAAGTCTTCCATTGCCGCTACCGTCGCCTTACGTGCAGCAAAACGCTCTAAACCTTGGAATTCAGTTGGTAACTCTGCACCATACACATCGCTCACTTCACCGTTGGTGTTAAACACTTCCGCTTCATTGCGAATGTGGCCAGTGAAGTCTAGTACATTGATCATTGGCAACTGATTGCGCTTACCTACTTCGTAGTCATTGAAATCATGCGCAGGAGTGATCTTTACACAGCCAGTGCCTTTTTCCATGTCAGCGTGTTCGTCGCCAACAATTGGAATACGACGATTAACCAACGGCAACATGACGTATTTGCCGATAAGGTCTTTGTAACGCTCGTCTTCAGGGTTAACTGCAACCGCAGTATCACCTAATAAAGTCTCTGGGCGAGTGGTTGCTACCACTAAGTAGTCTTTGCCGTCAGCCGTCTTTTGACCATCCGCTAATGGATAACGGAAGTGCCACATGTGGCCTTTTTTGTCTTTGTTTTCTACTTCTAAATCTGAGATAGCTGTCTGTAACTTAGGATCCCAGTTAACCAAACGCTTACCGCGATAAATTAAGTCGTCGTTGTATAAATCAACAAACACTTTCTCAACCGCTTTTGACAGGCCAGGGTCCATGGTAAAACGCTCACGGTCCCAGTCTACCGAGTTCCCTAAACGACGCATTTGCGACGTAATAGTACCGCCAGATTCGTTTTTCCATTCCCATACTTTGTCGATAAACGCTTCACGACCCATTTCGGTGCGTGATGGTTGGTTTTCAGCTGCTAGCTTACGCTCTACAACCATTTGTGTTGCAATACCAGCGTGGTCAGTACCCACTTGCCATAAAGAGTTAAAACCATCCATGCGCTTGTAGCGCGTCAATGCATCCATGATGGTGTGTTGGAACGCGTGCCCCATGTGTAGACTACCCGTTACGTTTGGCGGTGGAATTACGATGCTGTAGCTATCGCCTTTTCCACTTGGCTTAAAATAGCCTTTGTTTTCCCAGTCTTGGTATAAAGATTGTTCTATGTCGCTAGGATTATAGGTTTTATCCATGATGATAATAGCCTTGAAAAATGTTGAATTCGTTTAAACGATTGAGTCTGGAATTGGCTGGGTTGTGATTTCATAACCCGCTTGTTTAAGGGCTTTGTATCGCTCTCGTGCTGCGGCCTTACCGGCCTCATCATGTGGCACAAAGTCGTGCCATTCGGTTATTCCTTTTAACTGCTTTAAGTACTCAGGTACTCGCTCGCACGTGTTTACAAAACACTGGCGTCGTTGTGGACTCGGCTGCCAATTGATCTCTACCGGTGTGCCATAATGTGGCCCCTCGCCCGGTAAATTATGTGGAATAAAGCGGTTTGCTTGAAATTGCCACAACCACTCATCAATTTGATGAGCGTGGTCTTGGTCTTCGACGCCTAACAGCACTTTTTTGTGCTGTCGATATAAGTCGGCCGTTAGAACACAGGCATAATGCCAATGAGATTTTACCTCGTGCTCGGTCGCTGTCTTAGGCAAAGTGTGTTGCTCTGACAATAACCAAAAAATAACGTTCATAACGGACCAACTAATTTAATTGTTTTAACAATACTTAATAGGCAAGGTGCCGAGCATTAATGCTCAACACCTACACCAGCTCGGTTCATTAAGAACTGAGTCAGCATTGGCACAGGACGACCTGTTGCCCCTTTGTTTGCACCGCTTTGCCAAGCAGTACCGGCTACGTCTAGGTGAGCCCAGTTGTATTTCTTAGTGAATCGAGACAAGAAACACGCTGCGGTAATTGTACCAGCATCTCGACCGCCAAGGTTAGAAAAGTCTGCAAAAGGACTATCTAACTGATCTTGATACTCATCCCACAATGGCAAACGCCATGCGCGGTCGCCTGATTGCTCAGAGGCATTTAAAAGCTCGTGAGCAAGTGGGTTGTGGCTACTCATCAAGCCAGACGCATGCTTACCTAATGCAATTACACACGCTCCGGTTAGAGTTGCTACGTCTACGACCAACTCTGGATCAAAACGCTCAACGTACGTCAATGCATCACACAGTACTAAACGACCTTCAGCGTCAGTGTTTAGAACTTCGACTGTTTTACCTGACATAGTCGTCAACACATCACCTGGGCGGTAAGCTTTACTACCTGGCATGTTTTCACAGCCTGCTAACACACCGATAACGTTTACAGGTAAGCCCAACTCAACAACGGCACGCATAGTACCTAGTACGCCAGCCGCACCACCCATGTCGTACTTCATTTCGTCCATTTGTGCAGACGGCTTGATAGAAATACCACCAGAGTCGAACGTAAGGCCTTTACCCACTAGTACGATAGGCGCTTCACCTTCTTTGCCGCCCTTGTAGTCAATGATGGTCATCATTGATTCATTGTCGCTGCCACGACCAACTGCTAGGTAAGAGTTCATACCTAACTCAGCCATTTGTGCTTCATCTACAACACTGACTGATACGTTATCAAACTCTTCTAACAACTTACCCTGGTCAGCTAAGTAAGCTGGATTACAAATGTTCGGTGGCATATTAGCCACGTCGCGACACATTTTTGAACCATTTGAAATAGCTAAACTGTGCTCAATTGCGCTTTCGCCAAGTGGTAATTCACGACGCGTTGGCACGTTAAATACCATTTTGCGAAGTGGGCGACGTGCTTCGTCTTTTTTACTTTTAAGCTGGTTAAAGCTGTACAAGCTGTCCATTGTTGCTTCAACGGCTTGACGCACCTTCCAGTACGTATCACGACCTTTAACGTGCATTTCAGTTAAGAAACATACCGATTCCATCGAGCCCGTTTCGTTAAGGGTATCAATGGTTTTTTTGATGATTTGACGATACTGACGCTCGTTTAGTTCGCGTTCTTTACCGCAACCTACCAACAATACGCGCTCGCTCAATACGTTTGGTACGTGATGAAGTAATAAAGTTTGGCCCGGCTTCCCCTCTAGGTCGCCGCGACGAAGAAGGTTACTGATATAACCTTCACTGATTTGATCTAATTGTTCTGCGATCGGAGAAAGACGACGAGGTTCGTAAACACCTACTACAATACAAGCACTTCGCTGCTTTTCTGGACTGCCGCTTTTTACACTAAATTCCATGATCTCTCCAAAATTTCGGCGGAAATGTAAAATTCACCTAAATATTAATTTTCAATCGGTGTTTCACTGGTTTACCATTATAATCATTGTTATTCGACGATTGAGCCGTATGGACTCTCAACCAGGTCGTTTATGACTGTTTGACCGATTGTTATAGCATGAGTTTAGTCTGCTATAAAAAAGTTTTCTTACAAAAATAAGAAGTTTACTCAAAAATCGTCATTATTCCAGTAAAAGTACAAGTTTTATAAGGTTTGTGAGTGATAATTTTACGTTATTTAACCGCAGAAGTTTTTAAGTCTCAGTTTGCGGTATTTATTGTGCTGATGAGCATTTTCATGAGCCAAACCTTCGTCCGTGTTTTGGCCGATGCGTCAGAGGGTAAAATACCAGGTTATCTGGTTGCATCCATCATTGGCCTGCGCTTTCCTCAATTAGCCGCAATCATTCTACCTCTCAGTGTTTTCTTGGGCGTTATGCTCGCTTATGGTCGTTTGTACACAGATCAAGAAATGAGTGTTTTAAAAGCCTGCGGTATCTCTGAGTGGTACGTCACCCGTGTAACCCTCATTTTTGCTACTACGGTGGCTATTTTAGGCGGTACAGTAAGTTTATATCTTGCCCCAATGGCTGCTGAATACGAATATCAAGTGCGTGAAAACGCCGCAGCCGATGGTGTTTTATCTACTTTAACCGCTGGCCGATTCCAAAAAGCAGGTACTGGTGACTCAGTCGTGTTTGTTCACGATATCGAGCGCAACAGCTCAGAAATGAAAAAAGTATTTGTTGCACAAGCATCAGAGACTGGGGTTGAGAGCGTTGTTTACGCGCAAACAGGTTTACTAAAAGACTTGCCTAGTGGGCGACAGGATCTAGAGCTTTCTGCTGGTCATCGTTATTATTTTGCAGAAGGCGATGACCCACAACGTCTTAACTTTTCTAAATACCAAATATTGATGGAAGACCAGGCCGTTGAGCAAAAAAGCCGAAATTATGCTGCCCAATCAACGCTGCAGCTTCTCGAGTCTGACAGTTTAGAAGCAAACGCTGAGTTTCAATGGCGCCTGGCAATTCCATTGACGATTCCAATTTTGGCGATGATTGCAGTGCCTCTAAGTTCAGTCAATCCGCGTCAAGGTCGCTTTGGTAAAATAATGCCTGGCCTGGCTATTTTCTTTGCTTATTACATCTTGTTGTTATTGGCTAAATCAGCCCTTGAAGACGGTAAAATTCCACAAAGTGTTGGCCTGTGGTGGATTCACTTAATAGGCTTGAGTACCGCAGTGTTGCTCCTGATGAAAGACCGAACCGCCGGTGGTAAAATCCGTAAAATGTGGCTCACTAACGTTTCGAAAAAGGGAGCCTAATCATGACTAATATTGGCTTGTTTAATATGTCGATCATCGAGCGTTATGTCGGTCGTACAGTAATAAGTTCGATTGCTGTCACGTTGGGTATTTTAGTTGGTATCAGCACCCTATTTCGCTTTATCGAGCAACTCAAGTACATTGGCCGAGCTGACTTTACAGCGGTCACAGCTGGCTTGTATGCGCTGTTTTTGATCCCTCAAGACTTAGAAGCATTTTTTCCAATGGCGGCAATGATAGGTGGTCTCGTTGGTTTGGGTGCATTAGCGACAAATTCAGAATTGGTCGTCATGCAGGCGGTCGGCTTATCCAAAGCAAACGTTGTAAACGCAGTTCTCAAAGCAAGTACTGTTTTGATTTTAATTATGATGGTGTTTTCAGAATGGGGTGTCCCAGCCTCGGTTGAAAAAGCCAAAGAAATCAAAACCCAGGCAATATCCGGTGGTCAAGTTTATTCCGCAGAACAAGGTATTTGGGCTAAAGATACCGACGCTTTCGTCAACATCAAAGAAGTGACCGAAAGTGGTCAGTTGGTTCAAGTCACTGTGTTTGATTTTGATGAAGACTTGAAATTAAGCACTCATATGACCGCAGACTTTGGCGCATTTGAAAATGGTCAGTGGTTGCTTACCAACGTGGTTATCCGCGAGTGGCAAGACAGAAAGATCACTTCACGTTATCTAGAGACCTATCCGTGGCCGACCGATTTGGCCCCAGATAAATTGGGCATTGTCAGTGTTAAACCAGAGCGTATGGCGTTGAGTGAACTGATTGATTATCTCAATTACTTAGAGCGTAATGAGCAAAACGCCAGTCGTTATGAACTCGCCTTATGGCGAAAAGTGTTTCAGCCATTTAACGTCGCAGTGATGCTATTATTAGCCTTGTCGTTCATCTTTGGGCCGTTGCGCTCTGTGACCATGGGCGCGCGAATTATCCTGGGCATCTTAACGGGTTTCTCATTCTTCCTTGTGGACCGTGTGTTTGGCTCCCTTGCCCTGGTTTATGAATTACCTGCAGTGTTTGGCGCTTTTGCCCCAACACTCACTTTCTGCCTGATAGCCATTCATTTACTCACTAAGAAGCAAAAATAACGAATCGTTTAAGAGAATAAAAAACGCCTAAACTTTACACAGAGTCTAGGCGTTTCTTTTGTGGCTGTGGCACTTTCCAATTTATCGATTTGGGTCTTCAATTCCACGTAAATAAATCTGCTTATTTTGCTCTTTGCTAAGTACAATCATTTCAGTCTTGGTTAATTTATCTTGAAGCGCCAACTTAGTTTTAGGAGTGAATAACACCAATAAATTACCTAGCCCTAATAGGGAGTACAAAGCGCGCAATAAACCACGTTTTAATTCAACTGGCTTGCCATCTATACGCTGTAATTTTAAGCGCCAAGCACGCATTCCGATTGTTTGACCACCATCATGCCAAAACCAGGCGTAAAACAACCAGACCCAAAGGGCAAGTTCGACCTGAAACCACCATTGATTGTTCAAAAAATCCGACTGATCTGCATAACCAGAAATGTCTAATCCAGCGTACAAACTCAGCAAATGCACTGCAGCAAGGTTCAAAATCGTCACCAACATCATCAATGCAATCACGGCTAACCAATCATAAATCATCGCAGCTAATCGCTTAAAAAAACCAGCACGCTTTACCGCTTCTGACATTGCGGCGGTAGATGGGGAAGTATCGTTTGAAGTCTCTGAGCTCATTGTAGGCCTGTCATTACATGTAATTAGTGGGCGATCTTATCAACATTCCACGAGTCGCCAAGTAATATTTATCATATTGAATAATATATCGACAATTGAAACATTTAGTTCACAAATCGCTTGCAGTTATAAAGTGCGTCGTTATAATTCAATTCGCTTTAGAGCAAACCAATTTGTGCCAGTGTGATGGAATTGGTAGACATGACGGATTCAAAATCCGTTGCCTTCGGGCGTGGCGGTTCAAGTCCGCCCACTGGTACCACTTCTCTTGATAAAAAAAAGAGAAAATAACCGACAAATCTTATAAAGAATGTCGGTTTTTTTATGCCTGAAAATCGCGATGACTGTGTTTATGCAACAAGGCCTTTTAGCCATTCCTCTTCCACATATGCCTTAAAATGTAGCCACGACTTTAACATTTCCAAAAACACTCCCTGCGATTGCGCCATCTTGAAAAGTTACTCTTCCCCTAACAATCACGCTTATGTTGGCTTGATTCTGCTCAGAATTTAATTGCGCTTGTCAGGCTATTGGCGTTTACCTCGCCATTTGGTGTATTTTGCGTGAACCCCTTTCGTAAAATGGGAAGAATAATCTTCTAAAAGATCTACGCCATAGAGTATCAATACAACCAAAATAGATAGTTTAATTGAAACGCCCGAGTCAACAACGGCTATACAAACTCCAATAGCGGCCAACGCCCAAATGGTTGCTGCCGATGTTACGCCAACGACGGCTCCATCTTTCGCAAGCATGACTCCTGCGCCAAGAAATCCAATACCAGTGACCACCTGACCAATGATTCGAGATGTGTCCGTTACATCGTTTTCTATTAACATGGACGTTGCTACAAACAAATAAGTCCCTAGAACAATTAACGACGAGGTTCTAATCCCGACTGGCTTTCCGCGTAATTGTCTTTCCAAGCCCACTAGTCCTCCACAGAGGATTGAAGTTGCAATGGATATCCAACTGTAAGGTTGAATCGAGAATAGGCTTTCTATCATCATTTGAAGGTATATCTCTATATCAGGGTTAATAACCTTGGAGTGCACAAGTAGCGATTTTCACATGGCACGATAAAGCAGCCATTTTATCAGAAGTTGGGGATATTATGTTCGCTTTATTTTTATTCCTAAGTAAAAAAACAAAGTGAAAAGCGGCTCTCGTTTTATCGTGGTGTACGATAAATAGAATTGGTCGGTATAACTAAATTATTTTGTTGTACTTAGATTTGTAATTGAGTTGTACTCTCGGTTTTTAGCCTCGGTGAAGGAAAGTTAATGAACAAATCAACCGTTGATAAGGTCCGTGCTACTTACAATGTTAAGCATTGGAGTCAAGGTTACTTCGGTATCAATGATCAAGGTAATGTTTACGTCTCGCCAAATCAAATTATGAAAGAGCACACGGCAAATATTTCGGACATTGCAAAACTGATCAAAGCGAAGGGGTTGTCATTACCTGCATTAGTTCGATTTCCACAAATTATTCATAATCGCGTTGAGAACTTATGCGGCGCGTTTAATCAAGCCATTTCAGATTATAGTTATGAAAACAAGTATCTGCTTGTTTATCCAATAAAAGTCAATCAACAAAGAGAAGTGGTAGACAGTATTCTTGCCAGCCAAACTGACAAACAGGTGAGTCAACTGGGCCTCGAAGCTGGGAGCAAAGCTGAGCTATTGGCCGTATTGGCGCTAGCGCAAAAAGTCTCTTCAGTAATCGTGTGTAATGGATACAAAGACAAAGAGTATATTCGTTTAGCCTTAATTGGTGAAAAGCTAGGACATAAAGTTCACATTGTGTTGGAAAAGATGTCTGAGCTAGAAATGATCTTAGCTGAAGCAAAAAGCCTTGGGGTGACACCAAGACTAGGAATAAGAATCAGATTAGCGTCGCAAGGCAAAGGCAAATGGCAGGCAAGCGGCGGAGAAAAGTCGAAGTTTGGTTTGTCTGCGTCTCAGGTATTAAAGGTTATTAATACGCTGCGTAGCGAAGAAATGCTCGACGCGTTGAAACTTGTCCATTTTCATCTAGGCTCACAAATGGCGAATATTCGCGATGTGCGCTTAGGCGTTAGTGAAGCGGCTCGCTTTTATTGTGAATTAAGAAAACTAGGCGCAGCGATCGACTGCATGGACGTAGGTGGTGGTTTAGCAGTCGACTACGACGGAACCCGCAGTCAGTCTCATAATTCAATGAATTATAGCCTCGCGGAGTATGCTAATAACATAGTTCACACGATCGGAGATACGTGTCGTAGCTACGAAGAGCCAATGCCGTTAATTATCTCTGAGTCTGGGCGCGCGCTCACGGCTCATCATGCGGTACTAATTTCTAATGTTATTGGAGCTGAATCATACGTAGCTGAAGAAATTGAGCCACCTCTAGAAGATGCACCTCTTATTCTAAATAATATGTGGATGTCCTGGCAGCAGCTTAATAAGCGCATCGATGACAGAGCGCTCATTGAAATTTACCACGATAGCCAAGCCGATATTCAGGAGGTTCACCATCAATTTGCGTTAGGTTTATTGACGCTTGAGCAAAGAGCATGGGCCGAGCAGGTTAATTTAAGAGTTTGTTACGAACTGAACAAGTTAATGGATACGAAAAACCGCTTCCACCGTCCGATTATTGATGATTTAACGGAAAAGTTAGCAGACAAATTCTTCGTTAACTTTTCGTTATTTCAATCATTACCGGATGCGTGGGGAATCGATCAAGTATTTCCAGTATTGCCATTGTCCAATTTAGACCGCTGTGATGAAACAAGAGCTGTTCTGCTTGATATTACCTGTGATTCTGACGGTGCTGTTGATCATTACGTAGATGGCCAAGGTATAGAAAAAACGTTACCCGTTCCTAGTTGGAAAGAAGGGAATGAGTATTTACTCGGTTTTTTCTTGGTAGGAGCCTATCAAGAAATATTAGGGGACATGCATAATTTATTTGGTGACACACACAGTGTTGTTGTTCTGCTTGATAACGAAGGACAGATTGAAATCACAGAAATTAATGAAGGTGATACTGTCGAAGATATGCTGACCTATGTGCATTTAGAAGCAAGTAAATTCAAACAAACATACAGTGAATTGGTAAACAATAAATTACCAAATACTGAACGTGAAGATATTTTTAATGAATTAGTAGCCGGGTTAAACGGCTACACATATTTGGAGGACTTTTAATGTCGATTTTAACCAGCAGTGTATTTAATCAGATTGATAATTCCATATACTCAAACGCGATGACTTTTTTGCGGTCTCCTCTGACATTAGATCCAACTAAAAGCAATGCCGATGTAGTGATATTAGGACTGCCCTTTGATATGGCTACTTCTGGTCGCTCCGGCGCAAGAATGGGGCCAGACGCCATTCGTCAAGCATCAATTAACCTAGCATGGGAAGGTCGACGTTTTCCTTGGGACTTTAAATTGGCGGAGGTGTGCAGTTTGGCGGATGCGGGCGATTTGGTCTTTTCGGCTGGAGACAGTGAAGAGTTTTGTGCGCGGGTGGAAATGGCATCTGATGAAATACTATCATCAGGTAAGAGCCTATTGAGTCTTGGCGGAGATCATTTTGTGACCTTGCCATTGTTGCGTTCTCACGCCAAAAAATTTGGAAAAATGGCGTTAGTTCATTTTGATGCACATACCGATACATATGACAATGGCAGTCGATACGACCATGGCACAATGTTCTACCATGCGCCAAACGAAGGCTTGATAGAAAAAGAAAATTCTGTGCAAATAGGCATTCGTACAAATTACAAACAAAAAGGTCATGGTTTTAATGTAATTAACGCTATGCAAGCAAATGACATGTCAGTAAGTGACATAGTTGAGCAAATTAAAACAACTATTGGTGACCTGCCGGTTTACTTAACCTTTGATATAGACTGTTTAGATCCTGCATTTGCTCCAGGTACTGGAACTCCTGTATGTGGTGGTCTAACAACAGATAAGGTACTTAAAATCCTTAACGCTTTACAGGGAATAAACTTGGTAGGCATGGATGTTGTTGAAGTAGCACCAGCTTATGATCAGAGTGAAACAACTGCACTAGCCGCGGCCACTATAGGGTTAGATTTATTACACTTATGGGCTACAAGAAACATTAAATAACAATTAAAAACCATGGCTACCTTTCTGCGTTTATTTGTACTAGAGCTTATTGAATAAATTTAAGGTGATTGAGACGGCTTATCGGCCGTCTCGCACTTATTTTAAGATGTTAATTTTTAGGCACCGTCTATTCAAAATCCGTTGCCTTCGGGCGTGGCGGTTCAAGTCCACCCACTGGTACCACTTCTCTTGATAAAAAAGAGAAAAAATAACCGACAAATCTTATAAAGAATGTCGTTTTTTTTATGCCTGAAGTCCTTCAACAATCCAACAAATATTCCTTACCACCATAACGACTTAATTTGTTTTAGATCAAATGTTCTAACTCCCATTCTCTATATCCTGCACTCAGTTTTTAAAGGAGATTGGAAATGACAAAAAATCGTATTTATGCCGCTCTATTTACTGCCTTAACTGGACTATCAGTTACGACTCTTCCTGCTCTAGCTCATCAAACTGATGACATGCTAGTTCGCATTGGTGCAACAACCGTTGCTCCTCAAGACAATAGCTCGAATATATTCTTAGCTGGCGGTGATTTAGGTTTTGGTGTATCAGTAGACAGCAATACCCAACTAGGCCTCAACTTTGCTTACTTTATTACTGACAGATGGAACATCGAAGTACTTGCTGCAACGCCTTTTAGTCATGAAGTCAGTGTAAATACTAATCCACTTGGACTTGGGAAACTTGCAGACGTCAAACATTTACCACCTACGGTTACAGCAAACTACTATTTTGCTGATACCTCAAGCAAACTTCAGCCATACGCTGGTGTAGGCTTAAACTATACTGTATTTTTTGATGAAAACTTAACGGCTGAAAATCAAGAAATTGGCTTTTCTGACTTGAAGTTAGATAACTCATTTGGGTTTGCGGGCCAAATAGGCGCTGACTACCAGCTAGATAATGGTTGGTTTATTAATGGCTCAGTTCGTTATATCGCTATTGATACCAAAGCAACCTTCACACTCAACAATCCGACTCTTGGTGCAAATAATGCTCCCGGTTCTGTTAGTGTTGATATTGATCCTATTGTTTACACACTATCAATTGGCATGAAGCTATAACTGTTTTGCTAATAAAATTATTGAACAAGCCAGCGCATGGATTAGCATCGCTGGCTTTTTAATTAACAGTTGTAAGTAACAAAGCATTGAGTTCTGAATATTACATCAAACATTTACGGTAGGTTAGCTCGATAACTTTGTACTGTCTCCGGGCTCTGGAGCGTCTGGATAAAACACGTTTATCTTGTTTCGGCCAAACTGTTTGGACTCGAACAGGGCCATATCCGCTCGGTGAATAACTTGCTCATAATTGTGGGCATTTTCAGAACTTGCGACACCACCACTTATGGTAATCGTGAGTCCTTCTGCAATCTCTTCGTTATCCTTGATGTAAACTGCTTTTCTTAGTTTTTCGGCCATCTCAAAGGCCGTGTCGAGAGAAGTTTCTGGGAACAATACAATAAATTCCTCACCGCCCCACCTTGCGATTATGTCTTGCTCTCTAAGGGTGTTTTTAAGTGTATCTGCCACCGACTTTAACGCGGCGTCGCCTGCACTATGCGACCAGTTATCGTTAATACTCTTAAAGTAATCAATATCAAAAAAGCCAATGCAGTATTTCGCCCCATGGCGATCGGCTAACGTTTGCCACTCTTCACATTTTTCACTGAAGGCACGTCGATTCAATAATTCAGTTAATGCATCTTCATTAGACAATCGTTTCAATACCTTGGAGCTTTCAACTAATTGTTTGAGTAACTCACTTTTTTCTTGATTGGCCTTTAACAATTTACTTGACTGAATTTGTAATGCCTTTGTCTTTTCATCGACTTGTTGTTGCAGTATTTTCTGACGTAGCCTTGCTCGATACGAGCGCCAATATAACGACAACCACAAACAAAAGATTAGCCCAAAAATACTGACTACCTTGAAAACATTTGTTTGCCACCAATAAGGTAATTTGACGATTGTCATCTGTTTGGGAACACTCCATTCATATGGAGCAATAGAAGAAGAAACTTCTAGTAAATAACGTCCTGGGGGTAAGTTTGTGTACTCAATGGTGTTTGTTTGACCGCGTTCGTCCCATTCATCTTGGAATCCAGTCAACCTCACTCGGTACACGGTTCTTTTTGGTGAGACTAAATTAATACTCGAAAATTTAACTTTGAGGTGCTTGGCATCGGGCTGTAGCACTATGTCGGAAGATAGATCTTGTAATGCTAAATCGACACTAACCGCCTCAAACTTTATCGCTGCATCGACAGGCTTATAGGTGGCTAAATCGCCAGTATTAGCTCTGGCGGCCCCTTTAGATGTTGCAAACCAAACTTGGCCACGAGTATCTAACCACCCGGCCGGAGTTGAACGACCATTTGCCTGTTTGCTGAGCAGTCCTTCCGATTCTTCAAATACATCATATTTTAGTTCCACTAATTTACCGTCTAAATGGGCATTTAAAATATCCCTTTCGACACGATAAATACCAACGTTAGAACTTAACCAAAGATAGTTGTATTCATCTTTAAGTATGGTAAAAAACTTGGCGACGTTTTGGTAATTAAACTCTGGCAATCGAGCCAGTGAATCATCTCGATATCGATAACGGTAAAGCCCCGAATCAGAAGCAATAAATACTACGTCCGCTTGTTCATCGTAATAAAAGTCAAAAATATGTCCGGGTTGAATTCCAGCTAAATTGTATTTTTCGACCACTTGACCTTTTTTAATTAAATTAACGCCTCGGCTAGTTCCGACCCAGACCGTATCTTTAATTATCTTTACTACCGCAACAGCGTTGTTTTTTAGGCCCTGATTCTGATCAATTACCTGTGTAACTTTGTTGGATGAAGTCTCTACTACCGCTATGCCCTCTGAAGTTCCAACCCAAATCTGATTGGGGATCCTTGTTTCTATACTTCGTATTTGATTGGACGGTAACCCGTTTGCAACAGTTAAATATGGCTCGAACCTTCCTTTCTTCCGAACAAAAACCCCATCGGTATAACTCCCTGCTAATATGTCTCCCGACTGACTCAGAGCTAGGGACAGTATTGATTGATTTAACAGTGCTTGAGATTCGATAGCATCTGTATTTGGGTCAAACTGGGCAAGACCGTTAGAAGTCCCTAACCACATGGTACCGTTATGATCTTCCAATACTGCTCGAGTAAAGTTAGCAGGAAGTCCATCGGCCTTAGAAATAGCATTAAAATCGGTTTCGAAAAAACGGGTTAAACCGCCGACTGTACCAACCCATACACTGCCATCAACATCTTCAAAGATAGTGGTGACGCGGTTATCTAGTAAGTGATTAGAGTTATTAAAGTGGTCAACTTGACCGTCTGGGTGATAGACAATTAACCCGTCCTTTGCCGTTCCGCACCAAAATCGGCCTTGGCGGTCAACACTGAAGGTCAAAACATTCTTATCTTCGATGATCCATTTAGAGTCTGACAGATCGGAATTTTGAACGTGTAAAACGCCTTTTTCGGTCGCCAAAAAGACACTTTCTTCTTTTACATATATGTGATTAATAGTGGTATTTTGTAATGAGTTAACTGAGTCAATAGTTTGGTCTTGGACAAAAAACAGCCCTGCAGTGGTACTAATTAATACCTGGTCTTCATAGACTGAGAGCCCCGTGATGACACCAGAAAGTGGTTGCTGCTCTGTTAAATTGAGCAACTGCCCTGACCTCGACAAACCATAAACCTGTTGGTCTTCTGTCGCTACAACTAAGTAATGTAGAGGGCTTGGTGTGATGAAGTTAACTTGTGACTTAAACCGATATAACTCACGCCACTTTCCATCTGAATTGCGAACCAATAACTGTCCTTTTGCTCCGCCGACAAACAAGTCACCTTGCTGGTTGATGGTTAAACTTCTCGCCGCATTATCTTCTACCGGAACGTTATAAATGTTTTCAATGTTAACAAACTCATGACCATTAAATCGGTCGACTCCTTCCCACGAAGAAAACCACACATACTTGTCGTCCGTTTGAGAAATTGCAGAAATAGTATTATGAGAAAGGCCGGATTCGGTCGACCATTTTTCTGTTACAAAACGAGTGCTGTTGCTCGCCACAGAAGAATGACTGAATATACCAACCCCAAGGGTCAGAATTAGTGTGATGTGAAATAATACTCTGTCCATGTAACACCAAATTTTCCTATTTAATAACCACAATGGGAGCTTGGTTAAAAATAACTTTTAAAAAGTATAAAACGGCGAAAAAATCCCCTAACTGTACCAATATTAAAATCGAATTACAGCCCCATTTTTTTCTTATTGAATTAGTCTTCCTCATTGTGTTGCTGAGAATCCAGTTGCGCTAACTTTTCACGTTCCGCTTTGGAGATGTATTTTTCTTTCTTTTTAGGATTGCGCTTTGCATTCATTTTTTTCGCTTTTTTCTTAAGCGTCTCATTGATTTTTTTACGTCTATTCATAGCCACATGAGGAGTTAAAAGAGGTGGGTGAAGAGTATAAATCAAATCCCCTTCTTCGCCCACCTAGGGCTAGATTTTATAAGTAACGATCACCAAGCTTTGTAGTTGATAGTCAATGTAACTCGACGAGGCAACCCAGGAAAATAACGATCGCCAGTAAAACTAGTATAGTCAGCTCGCTCAGCGTAGCGCGCATCAAAGGCATTGCGGATAATTAACCTGACATCAAGGTTAGGGTTGAATTGCCAATGCGCATATGCATCTACTACATTATGACCTTCATAGCTGTGTTGGTTTTCTGGATCAGTAAAATAGCGACTGACGGTTCTTAAGCTGGTGCCAAAACTAACCGAATTAGTTGTTTGCCAATCCAACCCAAGTGTAGCGACATTGCGCGGGGCAGTATCGATTTCATTGCCATTAATATTTTGCCCACCACTATACTGATCCGCATCATAGGTGTGTTTGCTATGCGCACCAGCAAAACGCATGGTCAATGAGTCGGTTAGTTGCCAATCCAATTCCAATTCGACACCCGAGTGCTTGGTTTTACCATTACTAACGGTAAAAAAGTCACTATCGCGATAAATAGTATTAGCTTTGTTCATCTTATAAAAAGACAGTAAATAACTACCCTTGGATAAGTACCCCTTAGCTCCTATTTCAATACTTCGAACGGTTTCCTCCTCTAACTCAGCAACGGTTTGCTGGCGTTGCAGTTGATATAACTCTGCAGTTTGAGGAACCCGATATCCCTTACTAACGTTGGTATACACCTGGTGGCTCTGATCGATTTGATATGCCAGAGAGAAACTTGGAGAAAAACCACTAAAATCGTTTTTTCTCGATTCTGGCCGACTATACCGGCATCCGCCAAAGCCACACGCCTCACCATTGTCTTTTGTCCGTCCAACAAGCATATTGTTATTGTAGTCGTAGGTAACATTCTCAAGTCGTCCACCTAGCTCTAAGCGCCAACCCCGATATTGCCATTTCGACATCAAAAACGAGGCAAAAGAGTACTGAGTTACGTCGTAATCATAATGTTTACCTGTTGGAACCGTAGCCTTAAGAAACGCAGAGCCCTCTGTTTCATTTGACTGATATTGCAAAAATTCGCCTTGAGTCACATCCGTATCGACACCAAACTCCAACTGCCAGTTATCGTTAACTTCAGCGTGCATTAATGACAATATACCAACACCAGTTTGATTATTTTCTTCTAATGGCGTCCCCGGTAAAAAGTGTTTGAAGAACGTCATATCCTGATTGCGAACATATGGTGTAATCGAAAAGGTAGTTTCACCCCGTGTCCAATTGATTTGGCTCCAAGCACGCAGTGCAGATGCTTGACGGAACGCATCAGGGTCAAAGTTTTGCTGTGACGTTCCTTCGTCTTTATACGCTTCAAATCCCTCTATAAAGCCCGCTGTTTGTTGATCTAGGTTGGTATAAGTTAGACCTGATTTAACGCTATAAACTTGGCCATCATAGCGATGGCGCAAAGACACCTTGTGTTGTTCAACACTTTCATCATCCCTAAAGCCAGTATCATCGGTCAAAGTAACTGCTAGACCCAGACCTTGGTTATCAAACTCAGTCCCGGTTGAAAGTTTAGTGCGCTTATATCCATATGAACCAAGGTCCAAACCCGCTTTGAAGTGTGAGTAAGTGGTATCAGGAGTGACGACATTGATCACACCGTGGATGGCATTAGAGCCGTATAATGGCGAACCAGGTCCCTTTAGCACCTCTATTCGAGTGGCTTGTTCAGTATGTGATTCGAACAGCTCGTTGATATTACAAAATCCAGAAGAGCGAAGAGGAATACCATCCTCCAGAGTAAGTAGCCCGCCGCATGCGCCTGCACCTGACAGCACCGGCGAACGCAATGAGGGTAAGTACTCTTGTCCATTGCCACGATGAATATTGGCACCTGCAACTAACTGAAGTGCTTGTTCAACATGAACCGCATTTTTTCGTGCTAAAGCGTCTGCGCCTACAACAGACAATGCTAATGGAATTGATCCTGTGCTCGCTTCAATACGAGATGCTGTCGTGGTAATAACTTCAATCGATTTTTGCTTTGCACTGAGTATTGGTGCTATTTGCTCTGCAGTCTGGTTAGTATCATCGCTTGCCAGTGCTATTGAGTGCACAAGCCCAATCGCAACTACTAACACCGAAGGGGTCCTTTTCATGGGAGCCTTATAATTTTAATCAATAAAAACGTAATGTTACTTACTTTACAACGATTAAAAAAGTGCACCGACAGTTCTAATTATTTCAATGATTAATCAACAAAGCGGTCACATCGGATGCTTGCATAGGCTTATAAAAAAAGTACCCTTGAGCCAGTTCACAACCTCTTTCGCTAAGAAAGTCGATTGAAGCTTGAGTCTCTACGCCTTCTGCAACAACCGTTAACTTTAGATTACGAGCCAGAGTAAGAATCGTATCAGCAATAGCTTCATTGTGAGAATTCCCCTCTAAATCAATTATAAACGAGCGGTCAATTTTGAGAACATCGATAGGTAATTGGTGTAAATACTGCAACGAACTAAAGCCGGTGCCAAAGTCATCGACGGCCACCGTGATCCCCAGTTCGCGTAACTTTTGCAATATCTCCGACATCTTATTCATGTCTTCAAAGAATACCGATTCGGTTATTTCGATTTCCAACATTTCTCCCGGAATACCATACTTCTCAAGTGCTTGTCTGAATCGGTCAACCAAACCTTGGCAATTAAACTCAACAGGTGAAACGTTTATAGCGACAGGTAATAAAGGTAAACCCAAGTCTTTCCAAGATTTAATTTGCTGACAGGTAGCTTCAAGTACCCAGCTGCCAACTTTCTCTATCAAGCCTGTTTGCTCAGCCAGCGGAATAAAATCAGCAGGTGATACAAAATTACCACCTTCATCAAACCAGCGAATGAGGGCTTCAAATGCGGTGACTTTTTGTGTTTTTAAACACACTTTAGGCTGAAAGACTAAGCTGAACTGAGCCTTTTCAATTGCGCTTCTAAGTTGGTTTTCAAGATAAAGGTGGAACTGTGAAGAAGCTTCAAGGGAGTCATCAAAAAACTGAAAGTTACTCTTTCCGAGAGACTTTGCCCGATACATCGCCATATCAGCTTTGCGCATTAGTTCTTGCTGGGTTTGACCATCTTGCGGATAAACGCTGACGCCAATACTTGAAGAAATAAAATAATCGTTATCAAAGATATTAAATGATTGAGAAAGAGCAATAATGATCCGTTCACAAATTGTCGAGACAATATCAGTGTCTTGGATACTTTCTAATACCAAAACAAACTCGTCACCACCAAGTCGAGCCAGAGTATCGACCTCTCGTATGCAAGATTGAATACGAGTGGTAACCTCTTTTAGCAAGATATCTCCTGCATGATGACCCGCATTGTCATTGACCTTTTTAAAATCATCCAAGTCAATAAACAACACCGCAACTTTGTTATCAAATCGCTCACCATACTGAATCGCATGCTTTAACCTGTCGTCCAACAATATTCTGTTTGGTAGCCCTGTCAAAGCATCGTAATACGCTTGCTTGCGGATCAGTGCTGCCGACTCTTTCAGCGCTGATACATCCCTAAAACACCAAACTCGACCAACGGCTTTTTCACCTAGTATTTGTGGTGAAGAATGGAATTCAAAGGTTTTGCCGTTGAGTAATTTGGTTTGACCAAAAATGTCCGCATTGGGGTCTAATTTGACGGTTTTAAAATGCTTAGCAAACTCGCCAGGGTCTTCTAGCTGTTTGTATATGTATTTGAGACTTACAAAGGGCAGCAGTGTGCCATCGTGTTTTGGGAAGCCAAATAAAGATTGGGCTAAAATATTGTATTTGACTACCCGCCCAGTGGGGCTAAAAACAATTATTGCCTCACCTGTAGCATCAAACATCGCGTTTAAAGTCGCTAGCGAAGTATCGAGCTTTTCTTGAGCTTGTTGTTGTTTTGCGACTTCGGTTCGCAACGCTTCATTTTGCTGATTAAGCTCTGTCGAAACGAGATCAAGCGAGCGTTCAATAATCTCACGTTCTTGATCCATTTGTTCATATGCATCACTTATCGCATTTAGAAGACCAGCCTGGCTAGTCATTATCTCATCATTGTCTGTATGACGGCGCAATTGACGTTTGAGTAATCTATGCATGAGGTACTATGACTCAGAAAAAAACGTTATGGTCATTGTTTGGTTGTGAAGTGCACTCTTGCGGCTTTGTTGTGTTGGCGAGATTTCTCCATAAGAATAAAAGCCCGCAAGCTTGCACGTCTTAGGGATCATTTCTTCAATACTTTCTAGTTCGTATTCGGTCTCTTGTTGCAACACTAAACGTCGGCCAACACAACTGATCAACAATCCAAACTCTGGCTCATTGTTAGCAAAGGCGTCTTGAAGTGCTTTTTGTGCCGCCTCTTGGGCCCCGTCAATCAAGTTGTCGATATTTGCCCGCATCAGCTGAGCGTATGAACCTTCAGGCACATCTCCGGCAAAGGTAAGGCTTTGCTCCCCCTCATCGATGTTTAAAATAGTGCGAATGAGGGTTTCGTTTGTTTCTGGGTTACGCACACTAAGAGGGAATCTCAATGCCGAAGCCGGTAACTGCTCTGCATAGTCACCTAAATATTGTTTGTATAGAGCCAATGCTGACTGCCCATCTAGCTCATAAAGCAAATTACCCGATGCTTTAGTAATTAAACGCTCCGGGCCGAACGACTTCCACCCGCTGTATGACCCGCTACCAACTACAATGTCATTGCCATAAAAACCACACGCAAGGATCCGTCCTGGGCCAATGTCACCATTGTGCCAAACCTCAGTCTCATTGAATTCGTCTTTATCACCGGCCAAACCACCCGTTATTAATACACCTTCTGGCAAAGACTTGGTCATTTCAGCGACTAAGGTTGTGCCGTTTACCAGTTGGCCATCCGATAAAATTAAAACGGATTTTAAATCGTCAACGGAGAGCTTATTGGCAAGAGATTGAGCAGCCTCATTTAAGTCTTTGTAGTCTTTTAAGTTTATGCTTTGTACATCAACTTTGGTTCGTTCAAACTCAATAGCGGTAGCGACAACCGAGTCGTCCAAAATATCCGTTCCAGTGATTTCACCACTGGTAGTGCAGCCAATAATGTGAGCGTTTGGAAAGCTTTCTCCAAGTTGCTTGAGGGCACCTTGATGTTTCATTAACTTTCGGCAGCCAAAAGCGAACACAAGAGTGACAGCGTCGTCGGTTGGCAGTTCTTTATTCCAACGATTTTCTGAAAAATGGTATTGATTTACTTTCATGGTAGGCTGACCTTAACAACCGTGACTTCACATAAGGTTAGTCAAAACCTACCAAAATTTTGGCAGTAACAAAATAAAATCTACCAAAAATGTGTACTTTTTTGTTACACCCTTTGAATAAAATTAGAGTCTATCAATACATTAAATGTCCCGCATGGAACTTAAAATGCTCGTCTATAAAACTCGAAATAAAGTAATAACTATGGTCATAACCCTCATGACGATTGAGTGTTAACGGATAATTGTTCTTTGCTGCAGCAGCTTCGAGCGCCTCTGGCTTTAGCTGTTCTTGTAAAAAGTTATCATCTAATCCTTGATCAACCAGCGCAGGAACCAAATCAACGGCGTTACTCATTAACACACTTGAGTCATATTGTGCCCAAACACTTTGGTCTTCACCTAAATAAGCCGAAAACGCTTTGTGTCCCCAAGGACAATCCATAGGGTTACTGATAGGACTAAAAGCAGAAACCGACGAATAACGGTCAGGGTTTTTAAGTGCAATCATTAGTGCGCCATGACCGCCCATTGAGTGACCTGATATTGCTCTTTTTGAAGAAACCTCAAACTCTTTTTCAATTAACTCTGGCAGTTCTGTTACCACATAATCATACATATGGTAATGAGCACTCCAAGGTGCTTGTGTTGCATTGACATAAAAACCTGCACCTTGCCCCAAGTCATAACCCTCATCATTAGCGACGTCATCACCTCTTGGACTGGTATCAGGAGCGACAATGACGATTCCCAATTGAGCGGCCATTCGGTGTGCACCGGCTTTTTGCATGAAGTTTTCGTCAGTACATGTCAAGCCTGAGAGCCAATACAGTACTGGAAGGTCTTTTTTTGTTTCGTATTGAGGCGGAAAATACACAGCAAACCGCATCTCACCTTTTACTGACGAGGATGCGTGACTGAACTGCTTGTGCCAGCCACCAAAACTTTTGGTTTGAGATACTAAATTTAATTTACTGTCAGAATTTGTCGGTAAGCTCATCACGGACTCCCTTTAAAATGCACATACAAAAAAGCGCAGCTATACACTGCGCTTGTCATCGTTATTACTTATCGAAGTGAACAACAGAGCGGATACTCTTGCCTTCATGCATTAGATCAAAGGCCTCATTAATTTTGTCTAGACCCATAGTATGAGTGATAAAATCATTGAGTTTAAATTCTCCTGCAAGGTAACGCTCTACATAATCAGGCAATTCAGAACGGCCTTTTACGCCACCAAATGCCGTCCCGCGCCAAACTCGACCCGTAACCAGCTGGAATGGGCGCGTGGAAATTTCTTGACCAGCACCAGCCACACCAATAATAACCGACTCACCCCAGCCTTTGTGACAACACTCAAGGGCCGAACGCATCACATCAACATTGCCAATACATTCAAATGAAAAATCAACACCGCCGTCGGTCATCTCAACTATCACTTCTTGAATTGGCTTGTCGAAGTTTTTAGGGTTAACACAGTCAGTCGCACCTAGTTTTTTCGCTAGATCAAACTTAGACTCGTTGATGTCGATTGCAATAATACGGCTAGCCTTAGCCATGGTTGCGCCAATAATGGCTGACAAGCCAATACCGCCCAAACCAAAAATCGCGACTGTGTCACCTTCTTGAACTTTAGCGGTATTCATCACCGCACCCATGCCCGTTGTCACACCACAACCAAGTAAACATACTTCTTCAAGCGGCGCTTGTTTGTTTACTTTTGCTAAAGAAATCTCTGGTAAAACGGTATATTCAGAAAACGTCGAGGTACCCATGTAGTGGTAAATTGGCTCGCCATCTTTATAAAAACGAGTGGTGCCGTCAGGCATTAAACCTTTACCTTGAGTTTCACGGATCTTTTGACATAAGTTGGTTTTACCAGAAGTACAGAACTTACACTCACCACACTCTGGCGTATAGAGTGGAATAACGTGATCACCAACGCTGACACTTGTGACACCTTCACCGACTTGCTCAACGATACCACCACCCTCGTGGCCTAAAATAGCTGGGAATACACCTTCAGGATCTTCACCAGACAAGGTAAACGCATCGGTATGACACACGCCTGAAGCGACGATACGAACCAACACTTCGCCTTTTTTAGGTAGCATTACGTCAACTTCTTCAATCGACATTGGTTGGTTTGGGCCCCAAGCGACTGCGGCTTTTGACTTTATAAACTGTTCAGACATCTTAACTCCTTTAGAGTGAGTGAGGCGACACTTTTACTTCAGTTCAACGTTTTTACGAAGTTAGTTTAGTGTAGACCATTAATTTAACCTTTCGCATTATATTTATTTCACATTAAGAGATAATCACCCTAAAATGAAAATAACTTTTACAAATTTGTAATAAACAACATGACACATAAATGGGACGGTATCACTGAGTTTACCGCAGTAGTAGAACAAGGTAACTTTACTCGAGCGGCACAAGCGCTCTCAACGTCTACAGCGCAAATAAGTCGCCACATCAACCAGTTAGAACAGCGACTCAACACTAAACTGCTATATCGCACGACTCGTAAAGTGACTCTCACGGAAGAAGGCCAAGTATTTTATAACCACAGTCGTCATTTGGTAGATGGCCTTCAAGCCGCCGAGCAAGCCTTGTCTCAACTACAACAGATCCCACAAGGCACGATCAAACTTACAGCACCAGTTACCTACGGTGAACGAATAATTCTGCCCATTTTGAATGACTTTTTACTCGCCTACCCCGAAATTAAGTTGGACGTAGAACTGACCAATAATAAGCTGGATTTACTTCAGCAAGGATTTGATGCAGCAGTCAGAATTGGTAACTTGGCCGATTCCACTATGATGGCCAAACCATTGACCAAACGAAAAAACTATTTGTGTGCGTCGCCAGACTACTTAACCAGGCACACTCCTCCCAGCCGAATTGAAGATTTAACTGATCACAATTGTTTACTTGGCTCTAATGAGCAATGGCGATTTGCCGATGGCGATACCATCAAAACGATAAAGCCAGTGCGCAGACTCAGATACAACAGTGGCCAAGGGTTGGTGGATGCAGCACTAAAAGGTCTGGGTATTATTCAGTTACCCGACTATTACGTTGAGCCTTTAATAAAACAAAACCAACTTGTTTCGTTACTCGACAACCTGCAAATTAAAAACGAACCAGTCTGGCTACTTTCACCGCACAATCGTCAACTTTCACCGAAGATGAAAGCATTTAGTCAATTTTTGAGAAACGCCCTTGCGTAAAATAATAGACAACTAGTGGTGTTTAAGTCTTATCAGCCGACCTCATTTTTCAGTAAGGGGTTGTCAGCTCGTTAGTTTTTCCCCTATGATAAAAATGAACTTGTCGGAGTGCCCGGTTTTTTCGGTAAATCATTTATCGTTAAATGACCAATGGGCTGAGATCGCATTGCGCGGGATCCGTAGAACCTGATCTGATTAATATCTGCGAAGGAAACAAGGTAACAAAACGGTATTTTAATTTGTTGTCGCCTCTGGCGAACTGCCGTCCTACCTCACATCTACACTCCGTCTTTTGTGCTTACTAACAAATACGAAAGGCAGAAAATGACACAACCAACCAGACGTGAACGTCGCGAGCAAGCGGCGGAATTTATTAACAACTGTTCCAATCAACAGTTTCCCAATTCAGAAAAGATTTATATCCAAGGATCGTCGCCCGATATTCAAGTCGGTATGCGAAAAATTACTTTAGCCGACAGTCTTGTTGGCGGTGACAAAGACAATCCTATTTTCGAGCCCAATGACCCTATTCAAGTTTATGACACCTCGGGCCCGTATACAGACCCAAACCAAACTATTGATGTTCATCAGGGGTTGCCCAAGCTCAGAGCCAACTGGATAGCCGAGCGCGATGATACTGAAGAACTAAAAGGTGCTACTTCAGGATACAGTCAACAACGCCTTGCTGATGAAGGCTTGGACCATATTAGGTTTGATAACTTACCAAAGGTTAGACGCGCCAAACCCGGTAAAAATGTGACTCAAATGCATTACGCTCGCCAAGGTATTATTACCCCAGAAATGGAGTACATTGCGATTCGAGAAAATCTAAAACGCCAAGAACTCAAAGATGAAATCTTAAAAGCACAGCATCAAGGTCAGAGTTTCGGAGCTGAAATCCCAGAGCAAATTACTCCAGAGTTCGTCCGCGACGAGGTCGCTCGAGGCCGTGCCATCATCCCTTGCAACATCAATCATCCTGAGACTGAACCAATGATCATTGGTCGTAACTTTTTGATCAAAGTGAACGCTAACATTGGTAATTCGGCGGTGACATCCAGTATCGAAGAAGAAGTAGAAAAGCTCGTTTGGTCAACTAAATGGGGCGCAGATACTGTAATGGATTTGTCCACGGGTCGTTATATTCATGAAACGCGTGAATGGATTGTGCGTAACTCGCCGGTTCCAATTGGCACGGTTCCGATTTATCAGGCTCTAGAAAAGGTCAATGGTGTGGCTGAAGATCTTACATGGGAAATATTTAGAGATACCCTTATCGAACAAGCCGAACAGGGGGTTGATTATTTTACCATCCACGCGGGCGTTTTGTTGCGTTACGTGCCTATGACGGCCAAACGAGTGACGGGTATTGTCTCGCGAGGTGGTTCGATTATGGCTAAATGGTGCCTGTCGCATCACAAAGAAAACTTTTTGTACACGCACTTTGAAGACATCTGTGAAATTTGTAAACAATACGATGTCGCCTTTTCTTTAGGAGACGGCTTACGTCCCGGCTCAGTTGCGGATGCAAACGACGAGGCGCAATTTAGCGAATTAAGAACCCTAGGTGAGTTAACCAAAATTGCTTGGCAACACGATGTTCAAGTGATGGTTGAAGGGCCAGGTCACGTGCCTCTTCACATGGTAAAAGAAAACATGGAAGAGCAACTCAAGCACTGTGACGAAGCGCCATTCTATACACTTGGCCCACTCACAACCGATATTGCGCCGGGCTACGATCACATCACTTCGGGTATCGGTGCTGCAAACATTGGTTGGTATGGTTGTGCCATGCTTTGTTATGTAACGCCAAAAGAGCATTTAGGCTTACCTAACAAGGAAGACGTAAAAGAAGGGCTGATTACTTACAAGATAGCTGCTCATGCTGGTGACTTGGCTAAAGGTCATCCAGGTGCACAAATTCGCGATAACGCTCTTTCTAAAGCTCGTTTTGAATTTCGTTGGCATGACCAATTTAACCTGAGCTTGGACCCTGAACGCGCTTTGGCCTATCACGACGAAACGCTGCCGCAAGAATCTGGCAAGGTGGCTCACTTTTGCAGTATGTGCGGACCAAAATTCTGTTCAATGAAAATCTCTCAAGAAGTCAGAGACTATGCGTCAGATTTGGAGTCACAAGATGATTTGTTGACGATAAAAATGGTCGGTATGGACGAAATGTCAGAGACATTTAAAGCAAAAGGCTCCGAGCTTTATCATGCGGCCAAATAAGCCCGAGGCCTCTCAACAGCCCGGTGCCTGTGCACAAGGCGCCTGTACACAAGGTGCAACTGCGCAGGGCATAGCTCCATCAGGTGTGTCTATTGTGGGCGCTGGTTTGGTAGGGCGCTTCGTCGCCCTACTTTGCGATCAGCTCAATCAACTATTACCTGAACAACAAAGACTTGCTGTTTCGCTTTATGAAAAGGAGCGGCTCAGCTCGCCAGGAATCACAGCCAAAGTAGCGGCAGCCATGCTTGCGCCCACCGCAGAGTCGGCGATTAGCTCAGAATCATTGGCACTAGCAGGTAGTCGCGGACTCAATGTATGGCCGCAATTATTGACTTTGTTCGGTGCCAACAAATACTTCCACCAGCGAGGATCCATTGTAATGGCTTTTCGCCAAGATAACGCTGAGCTGAGCCGCTTCAAACATCTTGTTAAGCCCCAACTAAAAGATAATTTGTTCGAACTCTCTCAAGATGGTCTTATCGAACTTGAGCCAGAGCTAAATCAGCGACTTTGTCGTGCCATCTACATTGAAGGTGAAGGACATATTGACAACACTGAGCTACTCAAGCACTTAGAGCGAAAAATCACTAGGTCCAACATTCACCTACACGAGCAATGTGAGGTGAAATTATCAGATTGGCACATCAAACCCAACGAATTAGTTATAGATTGTCGTGGCCTCGGAGCCAAGCACGATTTAACGCCCACTGATTGTGACGTGAACACCCCTAGTTTATCGAGCAAACTCAGAGGCGTACGTGGTGAGGCGGTTCGGGTTTTTGCCCCCGAAGTGAACCTGAACCGCCCTATCCGTTTAATGCACCCTAGATATGCGCTATACATAGTTCCCAAGCCCAATCATCGTTATGTCATTGGCGCTACCGAAATTGAAAGTGAGTCTTTACACGCAATGACTACAAGGTCAGCACTGGAGTTACTTTCTGCTGCCTATTCTGTGCATAGTGGTTTTGCAGAGGCACAAATCGAAGCGATGGATGTCGGTTTGCGCCCAACTTTTGAAGATAACGAACCATTGGTATGGCAACAAGGTAACGTAATTAGCATAAATGGCTTGTACCGACATGGTTATTTACTATTACCAGATGTGTTACAAACACTTTGGCCACTCCTTATTAAGCAACTGCCAAATTCTGAAAATTACGTAAAATTTAGTAACTTAAATGACATGCTTGCCACCAGGCTGAGACAACTTTCAAGAACATGATTTGCAAGGAAAAAATGATGAATTTAATTGTAAATGGAGAACTGCTGCACTTTGATTTTAAAGACAAAGAAACCATTGACGCAGCCTTAGAACAACTTGAGTTTAAAAAACCTTTCTCTGTTGCCATCAATGGTGAATTTGTCGCAAGAGCAGAATACTCAAGCTTTTTACTCAGTGAAGGCGATACAGTTGATGTCGTCTCACCTATCTTTGGTGGCTAAGAGTGAGTAGTAAACTATGACCTCTAATCCTTTACCGTCTACGCAACAGAAGCTTTCGATCTATGGTCAGTCTTTTGATAGTAGGCTGTTAATCGGCACAGCTTTATATCCGAGCCTTTCAATCATGAGTGAAGCAATTAAAGCAAGCGGAAGCCAAATCGTTACCTTGTCGCTACGCCGCCAAAACTTACTCAGTAATAAGGCCATTAATCACCCTAAAAAGGCGACGGAAAGTACGTCAAATAATGAATTTTGGAATCAAATCAAAGCACTCAATACGACTTTACTGCCAAATACAGCAGGCTGTCACAGTGCAAAAGAGGTCATAAACTTGGCTCAAATGAGCAGGGAGGTTTTTGATACCAACTGGATTAAGCTCGAACTCATCGGTGACGACTATAGCTTACAACCAGACACATTAAACTTAGTCGACGCTGCCAAAACCTTAATTGATTTGGGGTTTAATGTTTTACCCTATTGCACAGATGACTTGGTATTATGCCAACGCCTTGCAGATGTTGGTTGTGAAGTAGTAATGCCTTGGGCGTCGCCTATTGGCTCGGGCCAAGGAGTTCTCAACCCTTTTGCTCTTGAGGCCATTCGTCATCGCCTACCAGATACTACACTCATTATCGACGCGGGTTTGGGCAAGCCTTCTGACGCGTGTATTGCGATGGAGCTCGGCTATGATGCCGTTTTACTCAATACCGCGATTGCACAGGCAACAAATCCGGTAAATATGGCAACTGCATTTAAACATAGTGTTATTGCTGGCAGAGAAGGATACCTCGCAGGGGTTATTACCAAGCGTGACTCTGCTCAACCGAGCACACCAACGATTGGAATGCCCTTCTGGCACAATGACAAAAACTAAATAACGAGACTCTGAAATTTATGACTCAAGCTGTTTCCCCTTTTTCTTCCTCATTTTCTTTCCCTGATAATACCAATCAATACTGGCAAGGCGCCCCTGTTGTCTGGGCGATAGGAGGGTCAGATTGTACTGGCGGTGCAGGTATCCAGGCTGATACTAAGACCATTCACAATTTAGGTGGACTGCCCAATACCATCATCACCGCTGTAACGGCACAAAATGCAGGAGGGGTAAAAGAAATCAACGCAGTAAGCGATGAAGTATTTCGTTCACAATGGAGTGCTCTTGAACAAGCGGCGATGCCAAGCACAATAAAAGTCGGTATGTTGGCCAACGAAGCACAAGTAAATACGTTAATAACTCTACTAACAGAATTAAACCAAACGTGTGAAGAAGAAAATTGGCCGCGTCCAATTATTGTTTACGATCCGGTCTTAGCTGCGACCTCTGGTGATCAGCTCACCGAGTCGGACTTAGTGCCGCTGATCCGAGATACGTTATTTCCTCTTGTGGATGTTGTTACACCAAACGCCAAAGAAGTACAAAAATTTGCTGGCACCTATATGTTTTCGAAGGACTGTATGCAACGCGCAGCTGAGGCATTTATTCAATTAGGTTGTAAAAAGGTAGTGATTAAAGGTGGTCACATCGATTTAATTTCGGGCCGAAGTATCGATTTGGCAATGAGTGACGATACAAGATACTGGCTTAATGGCGCTCAAATCCCAACCGAACATCACCATGGTACGGGCTGTACGTTCGCCTCTGCCATTGCTGTATTTGTCGCTAAAGGCTATCACTTTAGGGATGCGGTAACACTGGCAAAAGGCTTTATTACTCATGGGCTAATAGCCTCATCTTGCCTTGAAGGCGCCTATGGGCCTGTATTACAAACACAGCTTCCTACCTCATTGACTGTGCTTCCACAAACCAGTAACACTTGGCTAACAGAATGGGAGGATGGACCTAACTTAGATACGCAACCCGCATTGTCGTTTCCAAGAATAAACTCAGATTTATTCAACCTTTACCCTGTAGTCGACTCACTAGAGTGGCTAGAAAGGTTGTTAAAACTGGGAGTAACAACAATTCAGTACCGCGACAAAACCAACTCAGGTGAAGCACTTGAAGCAGCGATTCAAAAAGCAATCTTGCTGGGCAAACAATACAATGCACAGCTGTTTATCAATGACTATTGGCAATTAGCCATTAAACATCAGGCTTACGGCGTTCACCTTGGTCAAGAAGATGTGCAGAGCGCAGATCTCAATGCCATTGCACATGCTAAATTGCGTCTTGGTATCAGTACTCACGGTCACTTTGAGTTTATTAACGCATTGGCAATTAAACCGAGCTACCTGGCTATCGGAGCCGTGTTTCCGACCAAAACCAAAGACATGACTGGACAAATCCAAGGTCTATCCGCACTAAAGGCACTGTGCGCTTTACAAGGTCAAATTCCCATTGTAGCCATTGGTGGTATTACGCTGAGTAATGCTAGCCAAGTCCTCACTTGCGGTGCGCAAGCCATTGCCGTTGTTACCGCTATAACTGAAGCTAAAGACCCAGAACATGCCGTTAAACAGCTCTCTTCGTTATTCGAATAAGTAGATTAAACAATGAAAAACAACCAAGCACTGAGCGACACTGAGTTTTTGCGTTACAACCGACACATAATGGTCAAAGACATTGGTGAAAAGGGCCAGCTGGCATTAAAGCAAGCGACGGTATTAATTGTTGGTTTAGGTGGTTTGGGTTGTCCTGCCAGCCAATACCTTGCGGCGTCTGGTATTGGCAACATTATTTTGGTGGACCACGATAAGGTTGAGCGCAGTAACTTGCAAAGACAGATTTTATTTACAGAACCAAACATAGGTCAATCGAAGGTACAAGCGGCGCAAGCTCAATTAGCAAAGCTCAATTCAGAAATTAATATATCTGTTTATGGTCAAAGTATTACTGAGTTTGATGCGCCACAATGGTGGAACCAGTTTGATTTGGTGTTGGACTGTACTGACAACAGTACAAGTCGCTATTTCATTAACCAACAATGCCTTAAGTACAAAAAAATCTTAATATCTGGTTCTGCCATCCAACACCAAGGACAACTTATTAGCTTTGATTTTTCACAAGCGGATTCGCCCTGTTACCAGTGCTTGTTTCCAGAGTCGAGTCAAACACCATTAAATTGTCAAACCGCAGGTGTCATCAGTCCCCTATTAGGAGTTATAGGCTCTATGCAAGCGAGTACTGCCTTAGCCTGTTTACTTAACAAGCCAATTAACCACAATCAACTCATTACGTTTGATGGCTTTAATTTAGCAAGTCGTAGTCTTACAGTCGCCAAAGACCCAGACTGTATCCATCACCAGCCCTGTCACAAGTCTTAATGAACACCTAACTGCTGACGTTTGCGATAATGACTTAAGCCTATCATTGTCATCACGACCAAGGATAAAGATACTTGCATCAGTAACCACCAAGGGAGATCTAGCCCCAATGTGTAAGTGGTCAAAGCTAGCATACCAAAATATGCTATGACCGTGTGCTGCAACAAAACAGCGACAAAGCCCAGGACACTATTTTGCCATGCGCCTGACACTCGATAACCTAAGCGTAAAGCACAAAGCGCAAGAACCGAAATTAAGCACCCTACCACGACAAATGACGCCCAAACCCATACTTCTGGCCAGCCTATTACCTGCGCCGATTTAGCAGGGCCAGACCACAATGCGTCCCAGCTTACCGCGAGTATTAAACCCATGGTCACCATTAGTTGTTGATGATTATTACTGGCTGATAGCTCTTTGCTCGCCTCTATACCATACTCACCAAGTTCTTCTTTTAGATACAATGCGATCAAAGCAAACGCAATAACACCAACCGTTGGTGTAATCGCTGGGTGTAATTGGATACTAAAAAAAGTCAATAAATATCCAGCCATAGGAAATAGGGTATGTGTTAGGGAAACACCAAAAATCCAAAATAGCGCCACTCGAAAGCCAGTCAACCTTGATGCTCGAGACAGAGTAGCAAGTGCCACATCTGTCCCGATACCAACTGCCATCAACCCACTTGCGAGAAAGAAGTCAAACAGGGGTAGAGACATATCCATGTTATTGCTCCCAGTTCAGTCTCAGGTCATAAACATAACGCTGAGCTTCATTGATAGGTACGGCTGACTCATCGACCTCTTTTAAAACGTTTTTGGCCTCTACCAAAGTGACGTCTCGACCGAACAAGTAACTTTGCTCTGCGACTATTGTTCGGTAGGCTTTGTTGAGTTTTAACGCTCGCTCTTTAGAGGGGGTAATTAGCTCATGAATGTTATTTAAGGCGTTGACCTTTTCTTTGTTTAGCTTGCCATTGGGTGTAAACCATTTAGCTAGCATCTCTTGGTTTTGGCGAAACTCATCACCACCTTTAACTCGCTCCAAGTAAGTTACAAACTCGCCATCTTTATCACCTAAACTCGGTACGTCTTTAATCGACTTGAGGTTGATATATCCCCAACCGTCTTTACCCTCGACTTTTCGGGCAAATGAAAAGGTCTGATCAATGGTTGAACCAACTGAGCGATGGCAACCATTGCAGAAAGCCAACTCTTGTTGATGCTGCGGTCTTAATTGCCCTTGTTTGTCTTCAATTAAGCCATTAATCGTCCAGCCATAACCATTGGCAATCCCTCGATCCCCAGCAGGAACCATGCGTGGCAATTTTTCAAAATGTTTTTCTTTGCGCTCAGCGTAGTAGCTGCTGAGTAAACTTTCGCGACTACGTAACATATGCTTGTGCATATAACGTACTTCTTTCATTCGTTTTGGAATGACAGTTTCACCATTTTCATCTACACCAAGATAACGCACTGTATGCAATAACTCTGTTTGCTCTGGAAAGAGCATTTTTGTTAGGGGTTTATCTGAAGCGTCACCAACATAATGGCTTTGTTTTTTAATTTGTTTTATTTGGGTCAAATGTCCATCGTTATTGAGGTCAATTCCGACTTTGTTTTCATCAATGGTCGACGTAGAAAGTGAATCAATATCTTTCATGGCCATTTCAACCAAAGCTAAATTGGCAAAATAAACATCCTTAGAAAACTCACCATTTATAGAGCGATAAGCTTCACCTAACCTGATCATGGCATCGCCAGTTGAGCCATTAGTCGGCCAGAAGGTACTCGGGAACGGTTTGTAATTATAAGCCACCCAATGACTACCGTCTTTTGCTAGACCGTCTTCGTCAAAAGCCTCTTGCCCCAACTCTAAATCTTTAATGTAAGGAATATTATTAGTCCAAGATGATGACTTCATTTGCTCTTCTAAAAGCCCATAATTGTCTTGGTTTACATATTCCATTATTTCTTCATCAGAAATGGATTTAATCAGTTCAGTTCGATCAACGAATAAGTTTTTCCAGCTATTTGTCACACCAACATCTGAGAAAATATAAGCACCTTGAATAAGACCATCATTCATTGCATTTGGACGTAACTCTTTGGCCGAGTAGCTTTGATGACATACATAACAAGGGTTATTTGTTCCCTCGGTTTTTGTATAGCACTGAGGTGGAATAACGGCCTCTGGATTATAAACCTCACCCGTTGTTAAATATTGTTCTGCTTCAGATAAATGACTCACAGCCAAGGCTTGGTTAGAGATGTTAGCTTGTGACAAAGATTCATCCACCAAATAAGTTGGGTTTACACCTTGGTCAGCAAGTTGAAGATTTGTTGAGACGGACTCATCACACGCGCTCAACACGAATGTGCCTGATAATAGCAAAGCAAGCTTTAGTCCTAAGCTCGATAGAGAAGATTGGATAGTCATAATACGTACACTTTTTTCGATCACAGTTCTGGAATAGATACAAAAACATTGAGGAATATATGTGAAACAGAGGGCCAACTTGAGGCCCTCTCACAATTTTCAGCGCGTCAGCGCCCCCTATTTAGCTTTAGGGTCGTACATCCATAATGTGTCGTTAGTACGTTCTGAACTTGCATCTTCACCGATTAAGATACGACCGTCATCCATTACCATTACGTTATCTGGTTGAGTAATGTTGTTTGCATCACAACGGCTCGGTTTATCAAGTGACGAACGATACGTGCTACCCATTAATACAGGTTCGATGCGATTTGTGTCGTAGCCAGCGAGTAGCGGCATTCTGTAGACAGCACCACAATCTTTTACACGATCGTCAAGTTGAATATCGCCTTCGTCATCGATCATGGTGTTATCCATGTCAGAGTTACCAAAGTACATGTAAGCTTGAGTCACAACTTCACCGGCGATGAGATCAGTTCCTTCAACGGCTTCTTTTGCACGTTTTTGGTTGATATTAATGCCTTCAAGTTTACGGAATTCAGCCGTTGCCCCTTTGGCTTTTGCAGCTTGGCGAGTCTCAATAAACGCGGCGCGATCATCCATCGGGCGACCAGCAGTCACAGTGCTACCACCATTTTCAACGGTTGGATACAGAGCGTCACCATTTGCCCATGCTTCCACGTCAGATACGGTCATGTAGTTACTCTGGCCTTCAACATAATCGTCTTGTGAAATACTGTCGTATTCCGCAATCCAAGCCTCGATTTGAGCATTGTTTGCAGTCGCTAGAGGTACCCAAGTAACATCAAAACCTGTCACGGCTGGCTCTTTTGAGTCATCTTGTTGTAATTTTGCGGCATATAAAGTGCCAGAACTTAAATCTTGTGCAGCGTCTGCAACAAATTTTAACAACACACCACCTGTATCATCTTGCGTGGTGTAAACGGTCCGCTCATCTGGCATTACAACTGAGTTTTCATGCTGAACACGGCCTAATGTGAAATGTTTAACTGGCGTTGGCGAAGTGGTTGTTGGGTTTTGTACCTCAACAATATAACCGTAACGATAGGTGTTAGGGAACGTTGTTCCACCTGTGTTACCGTTGATGTAGTTAGTCATATCTTCGATATTACCTTCAAGATATGGACTGACTTGAGAAGGGTCACTGTGGTTCCAACCAGAAGAAGTGTTATTCATATCATCAGCAATGATCCACTCTTCAGCTGTCATTGGTGTGCCCCATGGAGACACCGAACCAAAACAGTTAGCACCAGTCCCCATTACTGAAGAAAAATCAACCATCATAGCTTCTTCGACTGACCATTTGCCGTCAGTTCCTTTGTTGATTTTTAATCGACTCATACCGCCAGGGATCAATTCCCAGTTAGTGAATAAATACCCTTCACCTGCACCTGTTTGAACAAAACCATTGAAATCGGGGTTGTGATTTTCGTTAATTAAAACTTCACCATCAAAAGAATAAATATGGCCGACTCCACCTTCAATTTTGCCATCAAATGTATCACCTGTTTGTGCCAAAACTTGATAATCACCAATAGCCACCTGAACCGTTTCCATTTCAGCTTGAGTCATAGGCTTCGCTGATGAGCTTACATTTGCAGGGATTTTATTGAAGTTTAAACCCGTGATAACGCCGATTGTGCCTTTGTTAAATACTTTTCCGTCACTATCTGCTGTCATATTTGAATCAGATGGGTGTTGCGCATTAAAGAACAAGTCACCCTCTTCTGTTAAATACATCCCAGTTACTTCTGCACCTAGTGGCACGGTAGCGATACGCGTTAAACCAGGGATTGACGTCCCTTGTGCATCTTGACCGTCTGCGCCGTCTTGACCATCGGCACCGTCAGCGCCATTCTGACCGTCCGCGCCGTCTGCACCATTAGCACCATCAGCGCCGTTTTGTCCGTTCGTACCATCTGTACCAGCAACGCCGTCAGCACCAGGCGCACCTTGAGGGCCCTGGGCACCATCTTCGCCATCAAGTTCACAGCCTGTTAATACAAGCGCTAAGGTTGCTGCAATAGCAGAAAGTTTAAAGGTTTTGTTTAGAGTCGACATACTTGTCCCTTTTATAATGTGTGTTGGTAGTTTTTGATATCGAATCTGACTTCAGGCGAGACCTCAGATTTTCTGACACACATTGTTGGAACAAAACGTGACACTCACGTTGAAAAAAGTTGAAAGATTAATGAAATACTCATGGCTTTTTTGTGACAATGTCTTATTTAAGTCATAATCAATCGACGTAACCCAGCGTCTTCACATTAGATGCATCAGCTGGATTATTGCCACGGCTCTGGGGCATGAAAATAATATCCCTGGCAATAATCTATCCCCAAGCTTTTGAGAATACTGAACTCTTCTTCGGTTTCGACAAACTCAGCGACGGTTTCCATATCCATTGACTTAGCTAAATCAACCATAGTTCGGACAAAGGCTTGGTTGCGCTTGGAATTTGCAATGTCTTTAATAAACACACCGTCGATTTTGAGTTTTTGGACTGGCAGTTTTTGCAAATAACTAAATGAAGACAAGCCACTGCCAAAGTCATCCAATGCAAATCGACAGCCTAAATTTGTTAACTCGGTAATAAAGCTCACTGCTGCGTTTAAATGGGTGATCGCATATGTTTCTGTGATCTCTAACGTTATTTGACGGGGACTTACGTTATGCCTCACCAAACACTCCCTAACATACAAAGCCATGTTGGGATCTGCAAGAGACTGACCTGATAGGTTAATGCTGTAATGGTCATCAGTTTTTGTCTCTTTTATAAAAGCAAATGTTTGATTAATGACCCACTTGTCTAATTCGACAGCCAGTGAATGCTGTTCGGCGACTGGGATAAATAAGGCGGGGCTGACCATATTCCCGTCCTCGCCGGTCATTCTAAGCAATACCTCATATGACTCATTTTTTTCTAGTTGCTGGGCCGCAACAATACGTTGGCGATACAAAATGAAAGCACTATCCGTTAATGCGCCTCGCACGGTTTTAAAAATTTCCATTTCGCCCGCATGGCGAATTAATTCTGGGTCACTCGATTGATAAAGTTGGACACGGTTACGGCCCTTATCTTTAGCTAGTTTAATAGTGAACATCAACGCGTTCGTAACGTGGTCACCATCGATAAAAGAATCGTCTAGCTGAATCGCAGCCACACTGCAGGTGAGGGTGAGTTTGTCAGCGATTTCCGAAAGGTCTAGGTTAGCGATTTCTTTTCGCATTTTTTCGGCAAAAGCACATACTGAATTGTGGTTGATATCGTCGACCAATATGGCAAATTGATCATTACTTATCCGAGAAATTGATGCTTTTTTAGGGCAAACTTCTCTAATTAGATTAGTGATAAGTTTTAGGCTTTCATCGCCTTTGCCAAAGCCCAACGCATTGTTAAATACCTGAAAACGATCGATATCAACTAAAAATACCCCACCGACACCAACGGTCAGTTGCTCAAGTTGCTGATTTAACCTTTTTACAAACAACTGTCGGTTCATGAGCCCCGTCAACGAATCGTGTGACTCAGTGTGTTGCAACTTCTTCATGATTTTGTACTGAGACAATAATCGCCGTCTTCGAGAGTCAAAACTGATCATTAAAATTGTGGAAATGACTCCCCACAATATGAGAGCTCGTAAATACGTTTCTTTTTGCAAGTCATAAATGTAGCTACCCTCTAGACGGATAGCGACTTGCCATCGCGTACCAGGAATTTCTTTTAAATAATTAAATTTAGCGACGTCGGTTTCGGTCATGGTCACACCGACACTGGTCTTATCCTGAATTTGTTTAATTGAAGACAGTTCAACCTTGCCTATCATGTCTTGCCTTAACAAAAATAACTCCTGCTGAGGTAAGCGATAACCACTTAATATTTCAATTAATTTAGTCGGTTGAAATGCGACAAATATAAAGCCCTTGCCACCAACTAATGGCTCCAATAAATCATAGTGAACAGATTTTTGACTTCGATGTAAGAACAAATGCTCTTGCGAGCTAACCTCGAGCGTAGAGTTAATTTCCTCTTTACAGTCCGCTAAAAAATCGCCGGTTATATGTTTAAACACACCATTACCGTTTTCATCAATGACTGAAAAAAGCCTAACGTCTTCAATGTCCAACCTGAGTTGTTCTAATAGATCGAGGTAGTCTTGTGTGGTGCTATTAGAACCCTGTCTAACCAGCTCATTGATTTCATTTTGGTAGAGCCATTGATAATGATTAATTTGGTTGCGAAGTGTTTCTATGTGAGATTGATATTCCATAATGACTTGGTCTGTCACCGAGTTCATTAATTCGTTTTGATACTCTTTATGGAGGCTAACCGTGGTGTAACTGTGCCATATAAAAACCCCCAACAAGATACTAATACCAAATATCAGTAAGCGCTTTGAGCTCTTTAATTCATTATTTAGAAATATTTTAGGGGGTGTTGAGGACGGTTCCGCCACTTACTTCCTTCCATTATCAAATAAAAAGGGCCTTAAAAGGCCCTAACTTACTGTGTTTAATGAAAGTTTAGATTATTTTTCGCGATGCGCCAGAATTTGGAATGCCATTTCTTCTGCACGGTCCATCAAACGACCATAACGTCCACTATTTGCAAAGTGTCCTGCTCCCATATTCATACGCATTATCAACAAGTTATCGTCGGTTTTGAGTGCGCGCATTTTGGCAGTCCATTTAGCTGGTTCCCAATAAGTTACTCGAGGGTCATTAAGACCACCTGTTACTAACATTGGTGGATATTCGCGTTTTTCAATATTGTCGTAAGGCGAATATGACTTGATCAGCTCAAAATAGTGCTTACTTTCGATTGGGTTACCCCACTCATTCCACTCAGGAGGTGTCAAAGGTAAGGTTGCGTCCAACATGGTGTTAAGTACATCAACAAAAGGTACCATCAAAGACACAGAACGCCACATCTCTGGAGCTTGGATAGTAACCGCACCCATCATTTCACCACCGGCACTTCCTCCAGCAATAGAGATGTTACCCTTGGAGGTATAACCTTCTTTAACTAAGTGTTTAGCAACGTCGACAAAGTCATTAAATGCGTTTTCACGCTCATCCATTTTGCCATCTAAATACCAGCTATAACCCATTTCATCACCACCACGAGTGTGAGCGATGGCAAAAGCAAACCCGCGATCTAATAAGCTTAAACGCGTCGTAGAAAACGACGGTGACATGCCCGCGCCATAGGCTCCATATGCATATAACGAGAGAGGTTGGCTACCGTCTTTTTTAAAGCCCTTTTTATAAACTATCGACACAGGAACCTTTTCGCCATCACGTGCAGGTGCCATTAGACGAACCGTTTCATATTGGCTCTTGTCATAACCAGAAGGGATTTTTTGCTGTTTGCGCTGAGTTAATGACTTAGTCTTAAAATCATAATCGTATATCGTTGATGGCGTGATCATCGATGTATAACGCAAGCGAACGTGTTGTTGCTCAAAACTTGGATTTACACTCAGGCCTACGCTGTAAACTTTTTCTGGAAACTCAATGTCATACGCTTCTCCCTCGTTAGGAATGACGTGCATTGCTTCTAAGCCTTCACGGCTTAGTGATACTACCATTTGCTCAGCAAATACCTTAAAGCCTTGAACATACAACGTCTTATCACCTTCAATGATGCTCTGCCATTGTGGGTTTGATAAGTTTGCTTCTGGCATACTCGCTAAACGGAAATTAACATGTTTGTCGTTGACGCGAACATAGAATTTGCCGTTTCCGTGGTCGACACTCGGTTGTAATTTGTCTTCACGGGAAAACAAGGTTACCCCTGGCTTAGATAAGTCTTTAGCATCAAATACGACAACTTCACGTGCGTCCGAGTTACCCGTCGACACAATTAGGTATTCTTCACTTGTGGTTAGGCCCGAACCTAGGAAAAAGCCTGTATCTTTTTCTGCAAACAAAACACGATCTGAGTTGGCAACGCCGATTGTTTGTGTATTAACCGATTCTGTACGCCATACACCTTCCGCTAATTTTCCATATACGAGTGTATTGCTATCGCCGACAAACTGAACTGAGCCATTGGTATCACCAATCGCTACTTCAATTTCTTGATCATTAGACAGGTCACGAACAAATACGTCATAACGTTCATCACCTGATGTGTCGATTGTATAAGCGATACGCTTGTTATCAGGGCTAATTGAAACGCCACCAATGACAAAATAGTCATGGGCTTCCGATAAGGCTTGCTCATCTAAATAAACTTCAACTTTACCTGTTTCTAAGTTTTTGCGGTAACGAGTACGATAATCGTGACCTTCTTTGTATTCCCACCAATATTCGTAACCATTATCTACGTAGGGTACTGATGACGCAGTTTCATCAACACGACCTTTGAATTCTTCAAACAATTCGTCGACTAACTCCTTATTTGGGGCCAAGAACTGCTGGAAGTAGTCATTTTCTGCATTGAGATAGTCCAAAACTTCTTTGTCATCAGTATTTGGATAACTAGAGTCTCGTAACCAATTAAATGGGTCGTCTACTGAGATACCGTGATGTTCAAAAGTATGCGGCACTTGTTTCGCAACTGGTGCAGGAACGTCTAGTTGTTGCATGCGCTTATAAGACATAGTTGTTTCTTGTTGTATTGAATTGTCAGTGCTCACATCAGATGAGGCGTTCACTGATTTGTTTGATTCACCGCATGCAGCTATACCTAAGCTCATTGCAGCGATAAGAATTGAGTAATTCCATTTCATGATAGTCACCTTTTATTTAGTTGGTAAAATATAAGGCTTTATTGATAAAGTGACTATAACTTTATTGTAAAAAGATTTTAATGAATGACGAAACTACAGCACTTGAGGTGGCTAAAGCAACTTGAGGTGGTTACCACATAGTCACTTGAGTAGTTCCTGTAGCAGTAACTCTACATGACGTAGCATTGGATCATTCAGACGGTTTTTGTCGTTCAGTAATTCTTTTAAAGCGTCGATGATGTCTTGCTCAATATCAGAGTTTTTCGCTAAACTTTTAACAGAGGTGTCTACAGCCCGAACGACAGATGGCTCAGCCTCAGATTTAAGCATATCAATCAAAATGACCAAGTGCTCTGGATAATATTTTAGGTTACTGGCCGCTAACATTCTAAGTTGTGACGAGCTCGCTTGACTCAATGATCTCAAGTTCATCTCATTAAGAGAGGGTCCAAAGTGATCAACATGAGTCACCTCATTCGCACCACTTTCATGATAAGCGTCAGACTGATCGTAAACTCCCATAGTTATGCTCCTCGCTTTCCACAATACTGAGTGTAAGAGATCATTGTTTTTTTACTATGAGGAAATTAGAAAGGCTCAATCAGGATTCACCTGATAAAAAAAAGCAACCACGAAGTTTTTGCCTAAGTGGTTGCCTCAAGGTTGGAGAGTATCTGATTAACTTGTTGATATTTTAAGCAACCGATACGATTTTTACTATCAGGGGTTTCCCTAAGTCTAATCAGGTTGTTCCCCTACACACCCATAACCACATCCCTAAGGGGAAGGGAAGCGAAAGGAAGGGAGTTAAATAAATTATAAATCCGTAATACCGTTTTTAATCGCAAATCTTACCAACGAGGCCAAATCTCGGATTTGTAGGCGTTCCATGATTTGAGAGCGATGAGATTCAATCGTTTTCACGCTCAAGCCCAAATCATAGGCAATTTCTTTGGTGCCTTTGCCTTCTGCGAGCATTTTCAAAATTTCGGTTTGACGAGGTGTTAATACCTTACTCACACTTGCTTCTTCTTTAGAATCGTCGTGTTTGAGTGTCTCGAGTAACTGTTCTGATAGCTTGGGGCTAATATAAATTTGTCCGTCCAAAACCGCTTTTAGTGCTAGTTCCAGTTCGACCTCAGCTGAGTCTTTTAAAAGGTAAGCATTGGCGCCTCTTTCTATCGCCGTTTGTAAATAGTCTGAGGTATTGTGCATAGTCAATAGAATAACCGGGAGGCCTGGGTGGTGTTTTTTAACTTCAGGTAAAATATCTAGCCCCGATACCTGTTTCATTGCGATATCAGTCACTAGTACGTCGGGATTTACATCATCGATGAGCTCAAGTACCTCCGAGCCATCTGCGCCCTCTCCTACTACATCATAACCAGCCAAATCTTCTACTAGTGCCCTAAGTCCAGCACGAACAAGATGATGGTCATCAACGAGCGCAACCCGTTTTTTTTCCTGCATAAAATCAACTCCCAAATATCCTAATATGAGTCTAGACCTGATTCCGTATTTCTCAATGGAATTTCTACTTTTATATCAGTACCTAACAAAGGCTTAGAGAAAATTTTAAATTCTCCACCAGCTAACTCAACACGTTCTTTCATGTTGATTAGCCCTACGCTATCACTTTGCGCGTGAACATCAAAGCCAATTCCATCATCACTAATCTGAATGATTAAAACGCTTTCATTACTGAATAAAGTCACCCTTACATTTTTTGCTCTGGCGTGTTTAACAATATTGGTTAAAGACTCCTGAACAATTCTAAAGCCGACAATCTCTGCTTGTTTGTCCTTTAACTCAACAAAATCTTTATCATCGATTTGATAATTTATTTCATCAATTGAAAATAACTTTTCCATTTGCCACTTGATGGCTGGTGAGAAACCCAGAGAGTCCAACTGAGCTGGTCTCAATAGTAGAGACAAGTTTCTTACTGTATCAAGACTTTGACTAGTTATCTGATGAATATCTGCGATTTTACTCAAGATCTGCTCATCGTCCACTCGTCGAGTAATCCACTTGGTGGCCAAAAGCACTGCAGTTAGGGATTGACCTACGTCATCGTGAAGTTCCCCGGCAATTTGCTTACGCTCTGCTTCGATCAATTGTAAGGTTTTTGAAGACAATGCACTCAATCGATAGTTTGCTCTGGCTAATGCATTTTTTACCCTGAGGACGTCGGTTAAATCTCGAATAACAAATTGAACTGACTCTGTCCCTTCGTAAATAATGAGGTTTACAGCGACTTCTGCATCAAAGTATTCCCCGTCTGAACGACGCAAAGTAAATGAGGTAAAGCCATAACTCGACTTTTTACCCGATAACATAAACTTTATTCGATCACGCAAAAGCGCCTTGTCGTGATCAGACACGAAATCAGCTAATAACAATTCCCCAGACTGACCTAAATCATCAATGCCAAAAAGCTTTTGTGAGGCACGGTTAAGATAAACTACTCGGTTATTTTGCAATACCATGATTCCTTCAGGTATTGAATCAACTAGTTGATTAGTCTGCTGCTCTTGTTGTCTAAGCTTAATTTCTAACTGTTTTATTGGGGTAATATCTAAAAAACTACCAATGACAAACTGCTCGTCTGGATAAAATTGAGCCTGCATGTAAACAAATGATTGATTACCCGACCTGTCGATCAACATTTTTTGAGCTTTTAAAGGATTTGTTCTGAATCCAGTTTTAACGCATTGAATAATAAAATCAAAAACGGCAGTGTCCGCCCTTTGTTTTAAAATGCTCAAGTCAATGGGTGACTTAAAACTTTCGTCCAGCCCCAATAATTTTGCCACCATAGTGCAGTAATACAGCTGTTGGTTTTTTAAATCCAGCTCCCAATAGGCCATGCCCTCTGCGTGACGAGCTACATCTAGGCGTCCAACCGGCGAAGAGGATACCGTTTTTTCACTTAACAAAAATGCTTTGTTAATCACCTTTATGATGGCACTGGGCTTTTGTTTATATGGTAATGGGATAAATGCCAAGGTACATAACCTTGGCATGGATTGACCATGGATCTCTTTGAGTTTTATCTTAGCTACACAGGAGGAATAGGCTCTCTTGGTTCTGAGACTTTCGAGCCACTCTTTAGGCATATCTTCTTTGAAACTAGTCCACAATGACTCTAAGAATAGAGGCTCATCTCTTAATGGTATATCCAAGGCACTTTGTGCGACGCGATTGAGCTCAGTTATTTCAAGTTCAGGTATGGTAATGATAAAACACGCATTGCTGTTTTCGACAAATACTTCGTTATAAACCGCATCCGAGTAGGCGGCAAGCGTCTTGTTTTCCGTACCTTGAAAATTAGAAAACAACCGATCTACAGATAAGTACACGCCGCCACCGACGAGCACAATAATTAACCATTGGGCGACGACAGACTTGGACATGACAAAAAGTGCAACTAGAACGACCGATAATAATATAGTAACGAAAAGCTTGACCGCTCTAATATGTTGTTCTTTACGACTCAAAAATAATGCCTTTTTATTATTGTGTTACCTCTGAGCCAAACCAGCACACCGTTTGGTTTCGCCCTTCCTTTTTAGCAAAGTACAGTGCACTATCAGCTTTTCCGATCAACTCTTGCACACTCTTATCGGATGTTTCACGCTCTGCTACACCAATACTCACTGTAATATTAAATGAGCAGTCGTTTTTAATATGAATTATTTTAGACTCCACTTCTGTACGGATCCGCTCTGCTACCTCTTTAGCCTCTGACATAGAAGTATTAGGCAATAACACGGTAAACTCTTCACCACCGAACCGTCCGACTAAATCGTAAGGCCGGACACTTTGCTTGAGTACATCACTAAATACCTTCAAAGCTTCGTCACCGCCCGCATGGCCATAGGTATCATTGACGATTTTAAAATGATCAATATCCAACATTAAAACACTGCAAATTAGCTCTTCTCGTGAGTGGCGGTTCCATTCGTTTCGCATTTGAGTGACTAACATCCGGCGATTCCAGATACCTGTTAATTCATCGTAATTGGCTAAAAACTTAAGCTTCTGGGTTTGTTCTATAATTCGAGATCCAGCTCGTAAACGGACTCTCAACTCTCCCGGGCTAAAGGGCTTAGTAACGTAATCATCAATTCCGGCCTCCATGGCTTCAATTAAATCTTCTTCGCTATTTTTATTAGTTAGCATGATGATGTACTTAGGCTCGTCAAATCTGGCTCTAATTTCTTGCGCCATTTGGAGCCCCGAAACTCCAGGTAACGACCAGTCGGTCAAAATAATGTAATACTCTTCATTCTGTTGTAGAAACGCCAACGCTTGCTCAGCAGACTCAACCTGAGACACCTCATAACCCCAGTTCCTAACTGAACTCGAGATAAGCATTCGTGTCACCGGCTCGTCTTCTACAATTAAAATATTCATTTCTTTGAACGATCCTCAAAGTCTTCGAGTTCCATCAAAAATGCTTTTAATTTTAGTTCCATTGCCGACCATAATCGGTTGAACAAAGGTAAATCTTCACTTTTAGCCACTTGCTCCAATTCAATAAATTGGCTCTGTAGTCGGCTTCCTGTCAAATTGCCCAACATGCCTTTCATTCTGTGCAGTTGTTTGGCGACAGATGACCATTCCTCGTTATCACGCATTTCTGCAACATCAGCGATTTCTTGCGGAAGAATATTCATCGTCATACTCACCATAGCTTCGACGGTTTCTAGTTGACCAGAAGTCACCTTCATTACATCATCAAAATCAAACCAACGATAATCCTCAGTTGGCTTTTTATTAGTCTCTGGATTATTTTCGGGCTTTTGCTGTTTAGTTATTGTTACTTGCTCAGGTAAAGGTTGTATCGCGTCGGTAGACGTAAAATACGACTCAATTGTAGTCAACAACCGTGCTGAATCTATTGGCTTAGTTAGGTAGTCGTCCATTCCCGCATCCAAACAGACCTCCCTATCTCCTGATAACGCATGCGCAGTAAGGCCGACGATTTTTATCGGCTCGATACCTCGGTGTTTCTCAAATTTACGAATTAAACTTGTTGCTTCAAGTCCATCCATCTCTGGCATTTGAACATCCATTAAAATCAAGTCGTAATCTTCGCTTTTATATTGCTCAAGTGCTTGTTTACCATTAAAAACCAATGAGCTGTTATGTCCGCGATATGTCAAAATATCATGCACAAGGCGACTGTTAATCGGGTTATCTTCAGCGACTAATACATTTAAAAGCCGTTCTGGCGGAGCTAGCTCTGTTGAGCTTTTAGATTGTAAATCAGGTCGCTCATGCTGCAATATTTCAGTTAACGCATTAAATACTTCAGATTGCTTTACCGGCTTCAATAGGTAGTGCTCAATTTCATTTTGGCGTAAAAGCTCCAAATCTTCGGCAATGTCAGAGCTATTTAGCATAAACACAGGCGTTGGTATATTTTTGTACTGTCCTCTTAATCTTTCTAATAGGCTAAAACCATCCATTCCTGGCATGTCTTTATCTATGATAAGGACATCTATTTTATCGCGCTTTTCCATTGCGGATTGATAAAGGGCTATCGCTTGCTCACCACTTCCCGCCACGATCGCTTTGCATCCCCAAGAAGAAATCATGTTGTTTAACCACTTGCGATTAATCGAATTATCATCAACCGCTAGACATGTAATACCGGTAAAATCGAACGAATTAATGATATGGGCGTGCCCTTCTTCAGGGTCTAACATCGCTTGATCACCTACTTTCACCGGTATTTCTACTGTCATCAAAGTGCCTATAGATTCTTGGCTTTCTAAACTCAGACGGCCGCCCATCAAATGCACCAGTTGTCGAACAATTGGCAATCCTAACCCCGTGCCACCAAAGCGACGTGTGGTGGTGTTATCGGCTTGGCCAAATGGCTCAAAAATAGTGTCTATTTTAGCCTTGGGGATACCAATTCCCGTATCTTTAACGGCAATCTGTAAAATAAAATCGTCACCCGGCGAGCGCAGCTTCATATCATTGTTAGTACTAATTTCGACAATAACTTCGCCGGTTTGAGTGAATTTGACGGCATTGCCAACCAGATTAAAAATGATCTGGCCTACACGCATTGGGTCTGCATAAATACAGTCTGGTATTGATGCTTCAATGTTGTATTCCAACTCAATCATTTTTTGATGCGCTGTAGGAGCAAAACCTTTTAACAAATCGCCAACTTTATTATCTAAAGAAAAGTGATCTTCACTCAATTCGAGCATACCCGCTTCGATTTTTGAGTGGTCGAGGATATCGTTGAGTATTCTCAGGAGCGAACTTGCTGACGTTTTTATCAGCTCTAAATACTCTTGCTGTAACGGTGTAAGTTTAGTTTGTTGAAGTAAGTCAGTGATGCCTAACACACCATTCATCGGGGTTCGAATTTCATGGCTCATATTTGCCAAAAACTGACTCTTCGCAAGATTGTTTTTGTCCGACTGTTCTTTGAGAACTTCCATCCTCTCCTGGGCTTCTCGCAGTTGAGTGATATCTAAATTGCCTCCGATCATAGTAACCGGAATACCATCATCGTCGAAAATGATAGTTCCTGCCGCTTTAATGAATCTTACTTTATTGTTTTTAACGACAAGGCGAAATTCATGATACCAATCTGTTTTTTCTCTAATTGCTTGTAATAAACTTTTTTCAGCACCCTCACGATCTTCCGGGTGAAGTGCCTCCTGCCAGTTATCATAAAGTAATTGGTGATCCACTAGAGACACTGGAACCTGGTAGATTCGGTACATATTTTCATCCCAGGTCAATTCATTAGTTCTTAAATCCCAAGTCCAAACACCCAATCCCGAAACTTTACTTGCAAGCTCTGTAATTAACTTGGCTTCAGTGACCTTTTGGTGTGCTTCTTTTCTTGAGCTGACTTCACTAGAAAGTCTTGATGCTTTTTCTCTTGCGTTTAAAAACAGCTGGGAAATAGCCGCGACTAATGCACTAAAAATCAGACCAAAAGCCAAAACGACATTGGCAAGGCTACCATCAGCCAAGTCCATTGAATTCGCAGAAACTTGTACTGTCCACCCAGAGTTCATTATCTTTCGAGCCGTTTTCAAGTCGTTATTCGAACTACCCCAAACAATGGGGTAAAGTCGACCAGATGCATCATCAATTTTAATTTCCAACGGATATGACTCATATCGCTCTAACGCAGCAGTAATAAAGTTATCGACATCAATGAGAGCAACGATTCGCTGAATGTCAGGATAATCGTCAATTTGTGCCTTTGAAAACAACACAAAATAATTACCCAAAGCACCAAACTTTTTAACATCAGATACTCCTACGATAGAATTGTCCGATGACACCAAAAGTTGATTATTCATGTGACTTGGTCGGTAAGAAAACGAAGTGAAGAGGCTTTCATATGACGTATCAGGGTGAGTAAATTCGACCTCAGATACCGTTGCCATTAATGACAGCGAGTCCATAGCGGAATAGTTAATTAGCTGACTATTAAACTGGGTAGGAGCGCTGTCTAATTCAAAGCTATTGGACTCAATGGTCCTTTTTAATCGCACTAAACCATCACTGTATTTTATAAACTCGGAGAGTAAGTCTTTTTCTATGTTATCGGCATAAAAGTTAAGCTGTTTTAAAACCTGTTTGTGCTCATGGCTGCTTATGGCCTGCCAAAGAGTAAAAGTGACAGTTATGATAAAAATTGAAAATAAAGCAGTAATGTTCACTGGATTAATTACAGCTTGCCACCTTTGCAAATATATAATGACAAAGGCAACGGCCATAAGAATAAACCCAACACTTGTATGCAAGGCCATTTGAGTATAACGCCCCCAGCCGTAGCTGGATTCAATTCCATTAAAATATCCAGTAAATGCTACGAGAGATAAGGCAAGGGCAATAATAATACCAATGAAAGAGACTTGTTTAGCCCAGCTAATTGATTTTGCGTAAGACGTTAATATGCCAACACAGCTAAGTAACAAGAAGCACACGGCTGTGTTTGGTGCCATTCTGCCAGGACTGGATGTATTTGTGTCGATGTAATGCTCCATCAACAGCTGATCGATATTTAAATCAATACCAAACAAGTACTGACTTAAAGTTAGACCGCTAATGATCAATACGATTATCGCTGCGGAGAGAGTAATTTGATAATACTTTTCGATTACCCCCCACAAAGCCGCACCAGAAAACAAAAAAGCCAACGCTGTATTAAATTGCATTGGGACAAAGCTTGAGCTGATCTGCACTAATGATTCGTTGCGAATTATCCATCCCATCATAACGAGAGCACCAAGTAGCATTACAACAAAGGACAGAGTCGTGGGCAGAAGGCGATAAAGGGAGCGATTGTTGTACAAAGACTTTTCCATGATATTAATCTAATACGTTTAAAATTAGTTCGGTTCCTATGATTTTCAAAAATTTAACCCAAAAACAGATTAACTAACAATAGTCTAAAGATCTCAAACGTAACATGTTTTGTTTGATATTTAGTTAATAACAGGACTTATGAGTTTTATTACAAGTTCCTATCTTTTATGACATAAGCTCTGTAGTGTGGAAAGACTTATTTTTTCGATTGTTAACATAGACGAATCCGAAAAACTAAGCTAAACCTTTATAAATATTGAAAAAATATTCAAACTTTTACCTTAAATAAAGACACCATAGAGCGTTACTCATGACACCTAATAGCCTGTCTAGCTTTTTTACTGGCCAATATATGCCCCACGGCCACTGTTATATGTGGCAACCCCACATTCTGTGGACCAATGTTATTTCGGACCTATTAATTGCAGCAGCCTATTTCTCTATCCCTCTAGCTATTGTCATTTTTAGTCGGCGTCGACCTGATATTGGCTACCGGCCTGTATTCGTGTTGTTTTCAATGTTTATACTTATGTGTGGTATCACTCATGTGTTTGGTATTGTCACTATATGGCATGGTATATATGGCTGGCATGGTATAACCAAAGCCATAACGGCTGCCGTTTCGATGATGACGGCAGTATACCTTTACCGAATCCTTCCTGAACTGGTGGGGATTACGACTCCAAAACAAGTTGAAGGTATAAAAAAAGAATTATATTCAATTTCTGAAGAACACAAATTTTTATCGATGCAAGTCGAACAACAGCGATTAGTTCAATTCATGTTGGATACCATGCCGATTGGCGCATGTTTATTAGACAAAAACTTTGACGTTTTACTGTCAAACGAGACGTTTAGAGAAGAGTCTGGACTATCTTTACACGAATCGGAAAGTATCAGTTTAACTGAGCTATTGGAGCCCGACAATGTCTCCAATGAAGCTTTCATGAGTATGTTATCTCAAAAGTTGCGCAATCATGGCCAAGGTAGCTTTAAAGTTGATTCTATTGTGACCTTACGTGGCACAACTAAAAACTTCCCTGCAGAAGTGACCATAGTTAAAGAAAACTTTGGTTCACAAAGCTACTTTGTAGTCACGTTCAAAAACTTAACCGAAATTGAGAATGTAAAGCGTCTACTCGTAGAGTCCCACGCCAAACTAGAGCGAGCAATCAACGCCACTGAAGACGGTGTTTGGGAATGGGTTGTCAAAGATAACTCAATGACCTGGTCAGACACTTTTTACGACCTTATTGGCGTATCAGAACTAGCTCCACAACATATCGACACGTGGAAATCACACATACACCCCGATCACTTAGATAGAGTCAACGACAAGTTTGAAGAACACTTCAAGACAAAAGAAAAGCTAGTTGTAGAGTATTTAGGAAAAAACAAAAAGAACCAATACGGTTGGTTTAACTTAACAGGGAATACCTTATTCGACGTCAAAGGTACGCCGATTACTATGTCAGGCTCACTTAGATACATTCAAGATAGTAAGTCCCTTGAAAAGCAAGTAATAGAAAAAACAGAGTTATTGAATACTATCTTTGAAGGAGCCAACAATGCCATTTGGGTTATCGATGTAGAGCCCAACTCAGAGTTTCGATTCACCTCATTCAATCGAACGGCAGCTGAAAGGATGGGTATAGACATTGACGAAGTTATTGGTCTGTCACTCACGGAGTTAAAGTCCAAATTTGGCGCTGACAATATTGAGCGATTCAGAGATAACTACCAATCTTGCGTTGATATTAAAGATGTAAAAGAATACTCAGAATGCATTCCTTCAAAAGGCAAGCAGCACTGGTATCAAACCACTTTATATCCAATAAAAAATGACAGTGGAGAAGTGATTAAAATAGTCGGCTCAGCCATTGAAATCACCGCATTGAAGAAAATAGAGCAAGAAATTGCAGAAAACAAACAATTCCTTGAAAACATCATTGACGCCAGTATTTGCGGCATTTGCTTATTTTCTTTCGAGGAGCAAAAAGTCGTGCGGATCAATCAAAGATATACCGATATTTTGGGATACTCTTTAAGCGAAGTGAAAAACCTCGACGATCCAATTTCGATTTATCACCCGGAAGATGTACTGGATATAAGTAAACATATAGAGCTTGTCATTGAATCTGAATCTGGTTCGCGTTTTCCGATTCAGTACCGTATGAAACACAAAGATGGCCATTATGTTTGGTGCCACACGGTCAATACCATCATCAAAAGAGACAAAAACAACAACCCCTCTATCATGTTGACGACCTTTATAGACGTTACCGAACAAATAGAGTTACTAACGCGATTACAAGAATCAAATTCCTACCTAGAACGATTTGCAATGGTGGCTTCTCACGACTTGCAAGAACCACTTCGCAAAATATCCTCATTTAGTGATGCATTGTCCGAGCGACTCGCAGAACATCTAAGTAAAGATGAAGAGAGTAAGTTTCAGTTTGAGCGAATTCAAGATGCGGCTAAACGTATGCGAATTATGATCTCAGACATTATGGGGCTTTCTCAGATTAATACTGCAGCCCTCCACAAACAGCGAATTACTTTGCAAGAAGCGGTTTCGATGGCTTGTGACCAGCTCCAATTGGTCATTGAAGAGTCCAACGCAAAAATAAATGTTGTAAAGGGAGACACCGAATTATTTGTCGACCGGTCATTAATAAGCCAGTTACTTCAGAACTTAATCGGAAACGCTATAAAGTTCAAATCAAGCAACACGCCACTAATAGAAATAACAGCACAAAATCAAAATAATTCGACTACCATTTATGTCAAAGACAATGGTATTGGTATGGAAAAACGCTTCTGTAAACAGATTTTTGAACCCTTCAGGCGGCTGCATTCAAAAGACAAATACCAAGGAAGTGGAATTGGTTTAGCGATATGCAAACAAATATGTAAAGTACACGGAGGAACGATAGAGTGTGCGAGCGATATCAATGTAGGGACTACGTTTGTCATTAAGGTTCCAAAAAAAGAGTTATGAATCACATAGTATTAGTTGAAGACGATCCGGATGATGTCTATTTTTTCAGACAAGTAATAAAAAAATCAGACATTGAATTACGCCTGACCAATTTATCTGATGGAATTGAGCTGCTTGAGTTTTTGAATCGTAAACAAGATGAGCAATTCTTAATCTTTTTGGATTTAAACATGCCTAGAATGTCTGGTCTTGAGGTGTTAGCACACCTGAAAGAAAAAGAGTTAATCAACAAACACATAGTCATTGCCTACACCACCTCTGACTACAACAAAGATATTGAAGACGCCTATGATTTAGGAGTTAAGTCGTATATTGTAAAGCCATCAAACCAAGCTGAATTGTCGTCACTAATTCAGTCTGCATTGGATTATTGGTTTAATTGGAATAAGCTCCCCGAGCCTATAAACGGAATTTAATAAAGGAACATTAATATGAATGACCAATTAATTTACCTGTTAGAAGACAGCAAGGACGATGTCTACTTAGTTAAATCTATGTTAATCGGTAACAATGCCGTCAGTTATAAACTGACTGATTTCGAGACGGTAGCTGCGCTTGAAGAAGGCATGCAGTTTATGTCGCCAGATTTACTTATCATAGATTTAAACGTTCCAGATTGTGTAGGCTTGGAGACGTTAGTAAAAGTTAAACAATTCGCTCGAGACTTCCCAATTATCGTATTAACTGGATACGATGACGAAATTACCGGAGAGCGTGCTATTCAACTTGGCGCACAAGACTACATTCCAAAGTCAGATCTTCACAAAAACCTACTAATCAGAACAATTCGTTTTGCCAAAGAGCGGTTTGCCCTATTAAAGACTCTAGAAGAAAATGTGTTTAGAGATAGTCTCACGCTCCTAAATAACCGTGAATCTTTCAATCAAAAGCTTGATGAAATGGTGAACGAAAGCCACAGGTATAACCGTAGCTTTGCTCTTTTATTCATAGACTTGGACAATTTCAAACAAATTAATGATGAGTACGGTCACCTAGTCGGCGACCAAATTCTAAAGTCCGTTGGTTCACGGCTAAACGTATTTAACCGAGGATCTGATTTTGTCGCTCGCTATGGCGGCGATGAATTTGTGCTGCTAGCCCCAGGGGTATCAGAGCTCAAACAACTGCGCCAATTAGCCAAAATTAAGTTTGATGTCATCAGCGGTGCATACGCAGTTGAAACCACCCAGCAAAGTGTAAAAAATATTATTGTTGAGGCAAGTATTGGCGGGGCTATATTCGATTTACATGGTAAGACACCAGAAGCAATTGTTAAAGCGGCCGATACAGCTATGTATCAAGCCAAAACCGCACAAACGGGTATTGCCATCGCTGAAGTCGCTGGCTTAGAAGAGGCCTCTCGCATAGCAGATCGCAAGTAGCCACTTGAAATTAAAGTAAAAAAAGAGCGCTTTGAGCGCTCTTTTTAATTTTGTCATTCCCTAACTGTTATTATTATTAGTTATTAGCTTTTGACAAATTCTGGGTAGGCTTCAATACCACACTCTGAGCGGTCAACACCTTCGTACTCTTGCTCTTTTGTGACTCGTAAACCAACCGTTTTACTTAACACAAACCAAACAATGCCACTGGTTACAAACACCCAACCAAAGATAGTTGCTGCACCAGCTAATTGGCCTGTGAATGACACACCAGTATTAGTCAAAGGAACGAGTAACAAACCTAATAAACCAACAACACCGTGAACCGAAATCGCTCCCACTGGATCATCAATTTTTAGCTTGTCCAAGCCTATGATAGACAGAACAACCAAAATACCGCCAGCTGCGCCAAATAAAGTAGCTTGCAACGCTGTAGGTGTAGAAGGCTCGGCAGTTATCGCAACCAAACCAGCCAAAGCACCGTTTAAGGCCATAGTTAAATCTGCTTTTTTGAACAACACTGCACTTAGAAGCAGCGCAGAAATAGCACCACCTGCCGCAGCAGCATTTGTATTCAGGAAGACCATCGCAACTGAGTTAGCATTAGCTACATCACCTAACTTCAACACCGAACCACCGTTAAAGCCGAACCAGCCCATCCATAAGATGAATGTACCAAGAGTAGCTAATGGCATATTTGCACCTGGAAACGCATTTACACGTCCATCCTTGCCATATTTACCTTCACGAGGTCCCAGTAACAATACACCTGCTAAGGCAGCTGCTGCACCAGCCATGTGAACAATACCTGACCCTGCAAAGTCAGAGAATCCAAGATCACCTAAGTTATAGAGACCAAATACATCGGCTCCGTTCCAAGTCCAAGCTCCTTCCATCGGGTAGATGACACCTGTCATCACTACTGCAAATGCAAGGAAGGTCCAAAGTTTCATTCGCTCTGCGACTGCACCACTTACAATCGACATAGCAGTTGCAACAAACACAACTTGGAAGAAAAAGTCTGATGCTGAGCTATAAATCGCGCCACCAGCAATACCGTCTTCACGTGCGCTAAACTCTTTTAGCGTCGCATCGACATCAACCGACTCAATACCCGATAAGAAAATACCACCGTCGTACATTATCGCGTAGCCGCACGCTAGGTACATAACACAAGAGATCGCAAATAGAGCGATGTTTTTGGTGAGGATTTCTGTGGTATTTTTTGAGCGAACAAGGCCGGCTTCTAACATGGCAAAACCTGCTGCCATCCACATAACTAATGCACCGCAAACAAGGAAATAAAAGGTATCGATTGCGTATTGAAGATGAAAAATATTCTGTTCCATGGTCTTTCCTTAGATTGCTTCGCCGTCAGTTTCACCTGTGCGAATACGCACGGCTTGAAGAAGGTCAACGACAAAAATCTTGCCGTCTCCGATTTTACCGGTGTTAGCGGCAGCTGAGATAACTTCAACAACGCGATCCACTTTGTCGTCAGATGTCGCAACTTCAAGTTTAACTTTAGGTAAAAAGTCCACTTGATACTCGGCACCGCGATATAGCTCGGTATGCCCTTTTTGACGACCAAATCCCTTAACTTCTGTCACTGTTAAGCCCTCGATACCAACGTCGCTGATAGCTTCGCGGACATCGTCGAGCTTAAATGGCTTGATGATGGCTGTTACTAGTTTCATGTTTATTCCCAATCGTTATTGTTATTTTGTTTTTAACTAACAAACACAAAGAAAGAACAATGCCAGACGTTCAACACACTGTTTTAAATAGAAAATTTACAAAACAGAAATAGCAATCAACAAAAAACGCACCAAAGAGGTGCGTTTGTGTGTTTGCAATTGGTGCACTTTAGCTTTGCACCAAATTGATCAATTAAGGTTTAGGGAAAACATGTAATACGGGCTGTTTAACCCTTATATTAACTCGTTTATTTAGGAACGAACTGTGTGTTCTAATTTTAAGGGACTGTTGTCGCCACTCAAGTTCAACTTGATAAAACTCGCCAACAAAACGTTCGTGCTCTACACAAAATACACCATCGTCTGCTTCTGTAAAACCGATCTGATGAGGACGTAAATACACATCAACTAGCTCCCCAATCATGCCAGCAATAGACTTCTCACCCTGATAAGGCAAGTCGCCCCATTCACTACTTAATGTATTTTCTGACTCAACTCTTGCCTCAAGCCAAACGCCCTGACCTAAAAACTCAGCGACAAACCTATCACTCGGATAACTAAACAAGCGTTCTGGGTTATCAATTTGAGCTATTCGGCCGTGGTTTAGCACCGCAATTCGATCACAAAAAGCGAACGCCTCATCTTGGTTATGCGTCACGAACAGCGCCGTTATTCCTTTGTTTTTTAAAATAGCCCGCATTTCTTCAATTAATTCAAACCTAAATTGAGGATCTAAGTTAGAAAAGGCTTCATCAAATAACAGCAAGTCCGGTTTAGTCGCTAACGCTCTTACGATGGCAACTCGTTGCTGTTGACCACCTGACAATTGATGAGGATATGCGTCTTTGTATTCGGACATTTTGACTAATGCTAATAGCTCATCAACGGTCTGCTGTTTTTCTAGCGGACTAGCCTTAACTAATCCAAAACAAATATTTTCTGACACAGTAAGGTGAGGAAACAGCGCATAATCTTGAAATATAAGGCCTATGTTACGACGTTCAGTTGGTACTGCTTTTTCATTTGATAACAGAGTATGACCAGCTAATTCTATGCTTCCAGATGCATGATTCAACAGCCCAGTCACGGCTTTTAAAACAGTACTTTTACCGCTGCCCGATGGACCAAACAAAGCGACAATTTCACCTTCCTGTACCTCTAAATCTAGGTTTTTTATGACCTGATGTTGGTCATAATGAACATCTAACCCTTTTATGGAAAGTTGCGACACGTGAAAATTCCTATTTAACAGTCTTGTTAATCGAGCGATTGATATAAAGTAACGGCAGTAAGCCTACCACAACAATTAAAATGGCGCCCAAGGCAGCCTGTTCCAATTGTTCATCACTGGCATATTGAAAAACAAAGGTGGGCAAAGTCTGAAAGTCAAACGGCCTCAATAATAAGGCAGCAGGAAGTTCTTTCATACTCTCAACAAATATCAATAATGCCGCGACAAAGGCACTGCGTTTAAGTAACGGCCAATGTAAGCTAAAAAACTGCTTTAATGGGCTATGACCGAGCGACAATGCCGCAGCATCATAGTGTCTATTAATTTGGGCAAAACTTGCTTTGACGCCATTGTTTGCGATCGCAACAAAACGCACTATGTGCGCGGTAATTATAGCGATAACCGTACCCGTCAAAAACAACCCAGGCATAGTCCAGCCCATTGCGTCAAATCGCTCATTAATGAAGTGTTCAAATACGGTAAATGGAATAATAACGGCAATAGCCAAAACCGTACCAGGGACCGCATATCCCATACTCGCCACAGGTAACATGCCTAAACTCAACTTACTTTTCGCGGTAGGAGTATCACTGTGCCAACGTAAATTAACGTTGAGAACCAATGCCACCAACAAGCTGATTATCGCAACACAGATAGCAATATAGGCACTGTTGTATGCGTATTCAAAGACATCCTGAGTCCATACCTCTTGCCAATAATCTACGGCGTAACTTAATAAGGTTATTGCAGGAATAGCAAAACCCAATACCAAGACCAAGCTGCAAAAACCAAAGGCAAACAGGTTGTATTTACCCTTTAAATGATAGGTAAGTGGCGTACTGCTCATCTTTACATCGGTGCTAATTTTACTTTGTCTTTTTGTGAAATGCTCAAGGGCAATAAGACCGAGCACACCAACTATCATAAATGCAGATAACTTAGCGGCACTAGCGAGATCGTAGTATCCCAACCAAGTATCATATACCGCTGTCGTTAATGTATTTACCGCGAAATAATGCACTGTCGCAAAGTCAGCCAAGGTTTCCATTAAAACCAAAGCAACACTTGCTGCAATCGCCTTACGAGCGATCGGCAAAGAGACATGAAGAAAACTTTTAAACGGTGTGTATCCCAAACTACGTGCAGCTGCCGTCAAAGAGGCATTCTGTGCCATAAAGTTGGCTTTAACCATAAGGTATACGTAAGGGAAAAGAACAAGCGCCAACATGACCGCAGCACCGCCTATACTACGGATATCAAAAAACCAATAGTCTCTTGGTGATTGCCAACCAAACCAGCTGCGAAGTGTGGTCTGAACGGGCCCAGCATAATCTAATAAGTCCGTGTAGGTATACGCAATCAAATAACCCGGCATTGCAAGTGGCAAGATTAGCGCCCAATTAAAAAAGCGACGACCACTAAACTGACAGCAAGCAACTAACCAAGCTAAAGGGATACCAATAACACTGACCAAAATCCCTACCAGTACCATTAAATGCAGTGTATTAACAACGTAATCAGCCAGTACGGTTTGTTTAATATGCTCAAAACTCGGCGCAGACTCACCCGCCGCTGTATACAAAAGTCCAGCAATAGGAAGAACACATAATAAAACAAGAAAGGCTGACCCGTAGGTCAGCCAGCTATTTTTTAACTGCATTTATTACCAAATGTAATTACAAATCAAACTTCACTTTATCGACTAACTGGAGCGCTTTTTCACGATATTTAGCAACTGTCGTTAGAGGCAGTGAGTCTTCGTTAAACTTACCCCAGCTTGCAACCATTTGCGAAGGCGCAACCTCAGGATTAATTGGATATTCCATATTTACCGATGCGTATTGTTGTTGAGCGGCTTGGTCAACCAAGTACGCTAATAATACTTCGGCATTGTCTTTGTTTGGTGCATGTTTTGTGATCACGGCACCAGATACATTTATGTGTGCACCGCGGTTTGTTTGGTTCGGGAACACGATATTCACCGCATCAGCCCAAGGCTTCTGCTTTTCATCGGTCAGCATTTTACCGTAGTAATAGCTGTTTCCAAGAGAAACTTCACAAAGACCTTCTTTGATTGCTTTAACTTGTGCTCGGTCATTACCCTGAGGTTTGCGAGCTAAGTTGGCTTTAACACCGCGTAACCAGGTTTCAGTTTGTGCTTCACCGTGATGCGCGATCATAGAGGCAATCAAGCCCAGGTTGTACGGGTGTTTACCGCTTCGAGTACAAATTTTTCCAGCGAGCTTTTCTGAGGATAAGTCTTCATAATTAATAGTATTAATATCTAACGTTGAGTTTTTGGCAACGTAAAGTCCACGTGCTCGCTTAGTCAATGCAACCCAGTGAGAGTCTTCGTCACGGTATTGAGCTGGTACCACAGATTTAACTTTTTCAGAGTCAATCTCTTGAGTTAGGTTTTCTGACTTAAGTTGCAACAATTTGCTGAAGTTAGAAGTCAAAACGACGTCAGCAGGACTTAATTTACCCTCGCGTTTTAGACGTTCAACTAAACCGCTTTTTGAGAATACGACTTTCGTTTCGATTCCCGTTTCTGCAGTAAACTTTTCTAAAATAGGCTCGATGAGAAACGGCTGACGAAATGAGTATATATTTACCGTTTCGGCACTTTGTGCCGCATTAGATGCAAGTGACATTGCGAATGTTGTTGCGAGTACAAGCAGTTTTTTCATTTTTCACCTTTGTTTGAAAAAGTCCGAAGACAACCAACTGAGAATAATTCTCATTTATTGTAATGTCGAGATTTCAAATGTACAGCAAAAAAATGATTTAGCCATAAAAAAAGCCTCTAATTTAGAGGCTTTTTTATGTCAACTTATCGAGTCAGCTGATTATGCGTTAACCGCATCTTTGATTGCTTTACCAGCTTTGAATGCAGGCACTTTAGCAGCAGCGATTTGAATAGTTTCACCAGTTTGAGGGTTACGGCCTGTGCGCGCTGCACGGTCGTTAACTTTAAACGTACCAAAACCAACTAGAGAAACGTCACCGCCGTTCGCTAGTTCTGCAGTAATTGTAGAAACCAAGCTATTTAACGCACGCTCTGCATCTGCTTTAGTCATGTCAGCACTTTGTGCCATTTTTTCGATTAGTTCACTTTTGTTCATTATTTTATCCTTTGGTTGAGACAAGAGTTATCCTATGGAACCTATTTCGAAAATTCAATACCCATTTTGGCAATTCCACGAAAAACTCTTTATTTTTCTTCTAATTCGGCGCAAAACCATACAAAGTAAGGCCCTACACGCCCTGTGCTAACATCGCTTTGGCTAAAATATGAAATCCAGCAACATTAGCACCTTTCACATAATCGGTCTGTTTTTCGTCCGTTTGACCGCACTCAACACACTGATCGTGAATATGTTTCATTATATCTTGCAGTTTCTGATCAACAAATTCGAAACTAAAACGCTCAAACTGAGCATTTTGTGACATTTCCAATCCAGAAACGGCAACGCCCCCCGCATTCGATGCTTTACCTGGCACATAGATACAGTCATTACTGCTATTCAATAGCGCAAGCGCATCAGAGGTACAAGGCATATTGGCACCACAAATGACTACTTGGCAACCATTTTCTAATAATGCTTTAGCATCTTGGCCATCAAGTTCATTTTGGGTGGCACAAGGAATCGCAATGTCGCACCTCAGTTGCCATGGCTTTTTGTCTGAAGACCACTGGCCATCTTTAGTCTCAGCAAACTCTTGTAACGTGTTGTCTTTTACGTTGTCGTATTTTATTAGCCAATCTATGTCTGACTTGACAAAGCCTTGCTCTTTACAGAGTAAACCACGCGAATTTGACAGTGAAATGACAGTCGCCCCTTTTTCAATTGCTTTTTGAGCGGCATTTAAGGCTACGTTACCAGCTCCTGATATTGCGATTCTTTTACCATCGAGTTGCTGGCTTTGTTCGGCGAGGACATGCTCCAAAAAATAAATAACGCCATATCCTGTCGCCTCTGTACGAGCCAGCGCACCTCCCATGCCGACCGCTTTACCTGTTAAAACACCAGCAAATTCATTTTTTATTTTTCGGTATTGACCATACAAAAAGCCGATTTCTCTGGCACCGACATTGATATCACCTGCCGGAACGTCCGTATTTGGGCCCACATGACGGTACAGCTCAGTCATAAATGCCTGACAAAAACTCATAATCTCGTGGTCGCTTCGGCCTCTCGGGTCAAAATCAGCGCCCCCTTTACCTCCGCCGAGTGGCAGCCCTGTTAACGCATTTTTGAAACACTGTTCAAAGGCCAAAAACTTGATGACGGATTCACTGACCGTCGGGTGAAAACGCAATCCGCCTTTGTACGGGCCAATCAAATTTGACTGCTGAACCCGCCAACCTCGATTGAGCTGAGCTTCACCATTGTCATCGAGCCACTCTACTTTAAATCTAACAATGCGATCCGGCTCTGTAAGACGCTCAAAGATTCGGTAGCGCTGGTATTCTTCATTTTCCAATAACTCATCTGACACATTTTCAAGGATCTCAGTGACAGCTTGAATAAACTCACTTTGGTTTGGGTTGTTCTTTTCAATCCTTTCGTGCAACGATTGTATGTAGTCGTTATTACTCATCAATGACGGCTCCTTTGCGGTCAGCGGTTGAATTAGCTGGCGAAAATCGGAATATCAAATATCCCGCAATACCCGAAACCAATGAAGTGAAGAGTATTGCCGACTTCGCAATAGTTTGGGCTTGGTCATTTCCTTCAAACCCTAACCCTGTAATAAAAATAGACATAGTAAAACCAATTGCACCTAACATACCAAGACCAAACATATGTTTCATTGTTAATCCTCGAGGCAGTTCACCTAGTCCAGTTTTGACCACTAACCAGGTCATCAACGGAATTCCTAATCCCTTTCCGGCTATCAGTCCAAGTAAGATTCCCCACGCGAGTGGGCTTTCTACTGTTGCCGCCAAACTCTCGGTATTAATTACAACACCTGAGTTAGCAAAAGCAAAGATAGGTAATACCATCAAGCCGACAGGAACATGAAGGTAACGCTCCCAACGACGCAATGGTGTCGTCGCTTGATTCGCTGTTTTCTTTAACTCGTCGGCTAATTCATGCTGTGTCTTAGACGCTAACACTGGTTTACCTGCAGTCTTGTTTTGGACAATATTTTGAAATCGCAATGACAAACGCGACAGCTTTTCCATAATAATCGCGGGTTTTGCTTTTGGTCTGGCTGGAATGGTCAGTGCAATTAAAATCCCTGCAATGGTGGCGTGTATTCCAGAATTTAAAACCGCAAGCCAGAGCAACACGCCCAAGGTGAAATAAACCACTGGACGACGAATTCCCATCAAGTTAGACAAAAACATCATTCCAGTTATACCTGCTGCCGCAACTAAGGAGGCAAAGTAAAGCGTCTCGGTATAAAACAAGGCAATCACTAAAATCGCTCCAATGTCGTCGATAATGGCCAAGCCAGTTAAAAATGAAAATGCGGCAATAGGAACTCGTTTACCTAGTAATGCCAACACACCGACTGCAAAAGCCGTATCCGTCGCCATTGGAATACCCCAACCGGCTTCGTATTCGGTTCCCATATTAAACAACCAAAAAGTTAACGCAGGAAACACCATGCCTGCAATTGCAGCACCCAACACAGGAGTTAAGTTAGCCGGTGCACTCAATTCGCCGACTAATACTTCTCGTTTTATTTCCATGCCTAAAATGAGAAAAAACAAAGCCATCAGACCATCGTTAATCCAGTGCAACAATGACATTTGGTAAAGACGGTCGTTGAGCGCAACACCTATATAGGTGTCAAAAAATGCCGTCATAGGCTCATTAAACCCGGTATTGGCAATCAATAAAGCGACGACAGTAAATAAAAATAAGGTCTTACTACTGGTGGTTTGATCGTGAATAAAACGTTGAAAAGGGTGTAATACCTCTGCAACCTTTTGTTCAAGCTCTGGCGGCTGGCCCTCTGCTGGCTGAGTTAAACGGTTATCTTTCATATTGAATTGAGTCCTTTGTTACAGAACAGTGTGTCAGGCTTTCGATTGCATCTAGGTATTTCGCCGTTAAATCAGCTACCCAGCGTTTGACGGCCTCATTATCGCTATTGGCTGCGATGCGGCGCAGCAACGACAAATTGTGTTTTTCGATATCAATACGTTGTTGAAGTACTGAAACATGAGGCTGATTAGGTAAACCTACTTTTAGTTCTCCTAAGTTGCTTTGCCATTTTGTGTACAAACTCATCATGACCTGTTCAAACTCTTGCTCTGGGGGTAATGAGTTGGCTTTATTTTGCATCACCGAAAACACCTCAGACACTTTAAGTAGCGCGTGTTTTACTGTTAAGTCTTCTGTATGAGAGGCTAAGTTGTGATAAAAATCCTTTGCCTCGTTGAATTGTAGAGACAATGAATTTGTTACCTTATTCATTGTGTACACCTTTGTTTTAGTCTTACTTAATTATCTTACCTAAGGGAATTGCCATTACTGTGCCAAAATGATGCAGTTTCCTTCTAACTCAATAGATAACAAACGTTTAGCTAAGTACTTTAAATAAAAAACGAATATAAAACGGTTCAAAACCTGAACTTTTAACAAGCTCCCTCTGTAAAACTTACATAGCTTTAATTGGGTGAAACCAAAAAATTCGCATTTTCTCAACCCTAACCCATACTTATCAGTAACTTAACTATTAGGCACGGTTCTGGCTTTATCGATAAGACAAAGCAAATTCAGGACAAAAACTTTACAACACAAAGAGCTAAGGAGCGGATATGTACGTCGAGTACATTTACGGGTTAATCAGTTTAATTTTATTTGCAGCAGCAAGTACTGTGTCTAATCTATTTTTAAGTGCCCTATTGGCTTGGGTTGGTGTTTCCCTATTCCTCGTTTTTATTGCATACCTAACCAAACAGCCAAAGATTTTTAGAAAGCGTGCTGACGGTTCGATTCCCACTCTAATGAGAGTGTTGTTTTACCCTTTTATGCTAGGCGTACAGATTTACAACCGTATCGAAAAGTCAAAAGATGCGAAACGTGAGCACCATTTCGTTCATCACATCAGAGATAATATTTACTTGGCGAGTCGATTAAGTACTGAAGAGGCACTTAGTCTAGAAGAGTACGATATTGGTGCCGTTTTAGATGTGACGTGTGAATTTGATGCCTTAGACTGGAGTAGTCATTATCTGGACATCGATTATCTCAACATTCCCATATTAGATCACCAAAGTCCCTCTCCTGAACAATTGCGACAGGCTCTTAATTGGATGGATTTAAAACTTCATCAAAATAAGCCCGTTCTTGTTCACTGTGCTCTAGGCCGCGGCCGCTCACTATTCTGTGTGGCAGCCTACATATTGGCAAAGTACCCAGATTTGTCACCTAGAGAGGTACTTGAAAGTATTACCGATATTCGCAGTCAAGCTGGACTCAACAAGAGCCAACTCAAAAAGTTGATTACATATCGAGACAAAGGCGACATAAAGTTGTTTAACCCGACGTGGCTAATAGCGAATCCAGTTTCAGGTAAAGGCAAGTGGAAACAGCACAAACAAGAAATTGAAAATGTGCTTGGTGAAAAGTTTAATTTAAACGTCGTCGAAACCTCACCAGATACAAGTGCCCAAGAACTTGCCGAGCAAGCCGTCGAAGCCGGTGCCAAAATCATTATTGCCGGTGGCGGAGATGGCACACTTGCAGAAGTGGCGTCAGTGTTGACCGGCACAGATATCAAGTTCGGTATCATTCCGTTAGGTACTGCTAATGCATTAGCTCACAGCCTTTTTGGTGTGGAAAGTAAAGTTATTCCAATCCAAACGGCTCTTGACCATATTCTGTCGGAGCACACTCAAGCGATAGACACCGCCATATGTAATAACAAAACCATGCTTTTAGTCACGGCTGTTGGTATCGAAGAGCAAATGATCAAAAGAGCCGACCGTGAAACCAAAAATCAACTTGGTCAATTTGCCTACCTCCACGGTTTTTGGCAAGCATTGCATGAAGAAGAACCTATGCAGTTGTTAGTTCAATTTGATGACGAACCAGCCAAAGTAATCGAAACTACCAGTCTAGTGATTGCCAACGCAGCGCCGCTCACCACTTTACTCGCCCAAGGCAATGGTGAGCCCGATTACAAAGACGGTCTACTCAATATTACTTGGTTGACACCTACAGATAATCCAGTCGAAAAAGTCTATGACATCGCCTCTCTATTAGCGGCAGGTTTTGCTGAGGACGATAGCGTTAACGAGGCTATAAACACCGCCAAAGCCAAAAAAATTCATATCAAAGCTGAGCACGAAATTGGCTATGTTGTTGATGGTGAAACCTATGCCTGTGACACCATAAAGACATCTATTCGTCCAGCCTCACTCAATGTATTAATTGATCTTAAATACTAAGGAAAGAAAAGTGTTCATGACCAAAGGAACCGTATTTACGCTAACGCTATTTTGTGGAGTTGTCAGTTTTCAGACTTACTCTCAAGCTAGTAACGATCAAACAGACAGCACTCAAACTGCTAGCCCTAATACAGATCGCCCTAACACAAGTAAAGCGTCAGAAATATTACATAAAAAAGAGCGACTCGAGCGTCGCGCTCTCGCAAATCCTTTTACGCTTCTACAACACCGCAGAAACTATATTTTACCTGTCACTTATGCCACAAACCCAAGTAGTACTGCAGTACAAGGACTTACGCCAGAAAATATTGATAACTTCGAGGCCAAGTTTCAGCTCAGTATAAAAATGCCGATCTTCAACCAAGAAAATGGCTCTGGGTTATATGCAGCTTTTACGGCTGTGTCTTTTTGGCAAGTGTATAACGCTGATGCCTCAAAGCCATTTAGAGAAACTGACTATGAACCTGAAGTTTTTTACAGTTTCAAAAATGAATATGAATTACTTGGAGTTCCATTTAATGAGCTAAGACTTGGATTTAATCATCAATCCAATGGTCAAGACTTGTTCAACTCGCGAAGCTGGAATCGGTTATATGTGCAGGCTCTAATCGATATTGATGATACCTATTACGCATTAAAGGTTTGGTGGCGTATTCCAGAAAACGAAAAAGACGATGAATTGGACCCCACCGGTGATGACAACCCTGACATTACCGACTATCTGGGAAATTTTGAGTTTGAGGTAGGCCATCAATATAAGCACTATCACTTTTTCGCTAAATGGCGGAACAATTTGGACTTTAGTGAAAATCGTGGCGCCATCGAGCTGAATTTTAATTACCAATTCACCGAAAAATACAAAGTTCTAATTCAGTATTTCAATGGCTATGGCGATTCGCTTATTGATTACAATCGCCATCAACAACGGCTTGGCATTGGTGTACAACTAAACTTTATTTAATCAAGGAGTCGACTATGTTAATGAGCTTGAAGCAATTAATTGGATACAAGGTGTTTGCGATTGACGGCCAATTTGGTCAAGTGAGTGACTGCTTAATATCCGAAAAAGATAAAGTAGTACGCTATCTCGTCATAGATCCACAAAAATGGAATCCCTTAAGTCAGAAAGTACTGGTTAGCTCCGTATCAATATTTTACGTCAATATTGATAGCAAAGAGCTGCATTTATCTATCACTCAAGAGCAGGTAAAGAGTAGCCCGGGAGTCGAAGAGTACGAGACTGTGTCTCGACATTTTGAAGCAGAATTGTACCGTCATTATGGCTATGGGTATTATTGGATGGGGACAGATTTATGGGGAGTCAGTTCCGATCCGACTTTATTAAAGTTACCCGAGCAGCAACCTGATTCTCTCGAAAGTACAGAGCAACAGATTGATTTACGTTCAACCAACGAAGTAACAGGCTATCGATGCGAATGCGCTGACGGGTCCGAGCACGGTTTTTATGACTTTGTCGTCAATACCAAAAACTGGTCACTGCCCTATTGCGTAGTTGATGTAGACTCTGCACTGTTGAACAACAACCTGGCGGTCGTTAAAAACACGGCGATAAAGGCCTTTAGTTGGCAAGAACAAAAAGTAGCTATCACTCTAAATAAACACCAACTGTCAGCTAACCCTCACTTTGATCCTAAGGCGATCAATAGTGATGAGTTTTTGGCTATGATGGAGGCGTCACCAGTAACCGCATAAGCGGTTACTGACTATATTTATCGAGCTTGTTATAAAGTGTTTTGACACTGATACCAAGCTTTTCAGCGGTTTCGGATTTATTTCCTTGGTTGTTTTCCAAGTTCTTCTCGATTGCAATCTGTTCGAGCGTTTCCAAAGGGACATCGAGTGGAATTCCTTCCACAATCTGGTCGTCGTCCTGGGTCACTTCATCAAAGATAATATGTTCTGGCAAAATCTCGGCTTCTGCCAAAATAAACGCTCGTTCAATAACGTGTTTTAATTCTCTGACGTTACCTGGCCAACTGTGGCCTTCTAATAATTCGAGAGTATCTTTACTTAAGTATTTGGCACTGTCGTTTTCCATATTGCGGTAGGCTAAAAAGTGCTGAGCTAGCCCCGCAATATCTTCACCTCTTTGGTTTAGGGGAGGTAACATCAAGGGAAATTGAGCGAGCCTAAAGTACAAGTCTTCTCTAATGTGGGAATCTATTGCTTCCTCAACAATACGATTGGTCGCAGCAACAACCCGTACATCACACGTTAGAATCTTGTCACTGCCCACGGCTTTATACTCACCCGTCTCTAAGACACGCAACAATTTTACCTGATGGTCTAAGGGCATCTCAGTGATTTCATCAAGAAATAACGTCCCACCATTGGCTTGCTCAAATACACCTTGGTGATCGCGGGTCGCTCCAGTAAACGCTCCCTTTGTGTGACCGAACAGCTCACTTTCGACTAGTTCAGGGCTCAAAGCCCCGCAGTTAACCGCTATAAATGGCATTTCTCTGCGTTCGCTTACTAAATGAATCGTGTTAGCCACCAACTCTTTACCTGTACCACTCTCGCCAATAATAAATATATTAGCGTCGGTATTGGCGACTTTGCGAATAGTCCGATATAACTGGCGCATTGGCTTAGATGACCCTAGTAGTAATCCGAACTGGTCGAGTGCTGTATTTCTTGAGGGTTTGGCACTTTGCTTCAGCTCTGCCAAATCTTTTACAACATCCGTAAGTGATTCAGCAATCGCTACAAAATCAAAGGCAGGCCGAAAGTGATAAACAACGCCATTTAACATTGCTTGGTCTAATAGAGGGCTAGGTTTGCCATCACTGAAGAATACAATTTCGATGTTTTTCAATCGGCTGGTTTCTTTTAACCTGGACAAATCAGCTTCGGAAAAGTTTTCAACTTCGATAAGAGCAATTTCGGCGTCACTGCTTTGTAGTTGTAATAAGCTGTCTGCGCCTTCGCTTGCGTACTCCAAGCTTACACCAGACTGTTTAAAAAAAGGTCCCAAGCCCGTGGCGAGAGCTTCGGTTTTGATATCGACGTACACTTTTACTCTAGCCATACTTCTCGTTCCTTAATGTTAGGCTCAGCTCAATAACTTTATGAGTACCTCGTAGAGCTTTTTCAAGTCTATTGGTTTGCCAATGTGGTCATCAAAACCGACCTCATGGTATTTTTTTATTTCAGTTTCCATTACATTTGCTGTTAGAGCAACTATAGGTAACTTGGGATATTTCGCCTTTATCTCTCGACACGCCCCAACCCCATCTAGGGTTGGCATTTGAATATCCATCAATACCAAATCTGGCGCTTTTTTTAGAACCATGTCGATTGCATCTTGACCATTTTCTACAACATCGTAAAAACAACCCGTTTTATCCAGTATGGCTTTAACGAGGATTTGGTTCACTTTATTATCTTCTGCTAGCAAAATATATTTTCCATCAAATACAGGAATATCAAATTTTGATTCGGCTTGTTCAGAAATAACTTTTGTTTGTTCTAGTTCCTTTGCCTCTATTTTTTCTAGAGGAATAAATACACTAAAGGTGGTTCCTATTCCCTCAGTACTTGTTACGTCAATTCTTCCTCCCATAAGCTTAATTAAAGTATAGGTAATCGACATGCCCAGGCCAGTCCCTCCAAACTCACGAGTGGTTGATTTGTCCGCCTGTTCAAAACGAGCAAACAAACGCTCAATTGCGTCGTCACTCATTCCTATTCCAGTGTCTATGACACTGAATCTCATTCCTATTTGACCGGTTTTGTCCTCTGAAGGCAGTACCTTTACCTCTACAAAACCCTGCTTAGTGAATTTAAACGCATTGGACAGTAAGTTTTCGAGAACTTGCTTGACCCTAACTGGATCTCCTCGCCAAGTATCGTGAGAAGCTGGGTCGACGTTAACCACAAGATCTACCCCTTTGGCCTTTGCCGTCATCTGATAATTTTGTACCGAGCTCGACAAAAGTTCGTGAAATGAAAAATTGATCTCTTCAAATGACAACATCCCAGCTTCTATTTTAGAAAAATCGAGAATGTCATTAAGAATTGTCATTAAGTTTTTACTCGATTTAAGCGCTTGATCGACGAATTCTGATGACTTTCGCTCAAGGGGCTCGAGTTGTAGTAATTGAAGTGTGCCAATAATGCCATTCATTGGTGTTCTAATCTCGTGACTCATATTAGCGAGAAACGTTGACTTTGCCTCATTCGCAACTTCCGCCTCTTGTTTGGCTATCACTAATTGCTCGTTTTTTTCTTCTAACTCTTCTACCGTATGCATTAAGTAGTCGTTAGCATTTTTTATTGCTTCCGTCTTTTTCGCTACCAAAACTTTCAATTTACGATTAAACAATATCTGATTGACCAAAACCGCAACGATGATTAAAAACATGGCAAAAGCGAAATAAACCAATCGATTTGAAAATTTATACTCGGGAACCAAGTAATCTTCCAACAAAAGGCCATCGTTCGTGCTGTCTGCATTCGCCATACCCAGGTCTTTATATGTCATGGCAATTCTGTCAAAACGCTCTTTCAATACGGTACCAACTTCAACATAATCCGCTTTAATCACTTGTGCAGTACTCTTGGCTTCTTGCTCTAGCTGTTTTCTACTTTTAGTCGGGTTGTATTTTGTAAGAATTACATCGATGGCACGATCCGGATCATTCAACGCATCACGCCAACCTGCTCTGACGGCTTCTACAAATCGATTTACCGTACCTGGGCTGGTTCTGGCAATTTTTTCTGTAGTAAATAACAAATCACCATAAAAATCGATGCCGTAGCTGGCTGGGTCTAAAATGTTAACTTCGTAACCTTTGTCGCGATAAGCATGCGGTTGATTTGTGATGTAAGCCGACATTACATCGGCTTCATTTTGAGTTAATACCCAATTATCAAAATTGTGTTTTATAAAGCTATAGTCAGCTGGGGAAATATCAAATAGTTGTAACATTGCCAAAATAGACGCATCGTCGACACTGCGCTGGAACATGATCCTTTGTCCCTTGAGGTCATAAGGGCTTGAAATCCCCTTTTCTCGTAAGCTCATTAATACTAGTGGGCTAGTTTGAAAAACCGTTGTAGCAATGACGACTGGCTTGCCCCGCAAGCGCTGTAAAACAATACTCGAATCAGCAACACCAAATTCAGCTCTCCCGGCTAAGACATCCTCGACTGGAGCTGTTAATGAATTCCGTTCGTTTATCGTCACATCAAAACCGGCTCGTTCAAAGTGACCATTCTCTTTTGCCATGTAATAACCAGCAAACTGGAACTGATGGCGCCACTTCAACTGCAAGGTTACTTCTTGGTTGGCAACGGCCGAATACGAAACAAGAGCAAACAAGATTTGAATGCACCCTATAAATACGCATTTAGCACGAAAAAATTTCAACACCAGTCTTATACCTTAGCTACTTTTTATACCGAATAAGCATAGCCTGCATTTTCGGTTTATTCACTTAAGAAGTTAATAATTGGTGTTTTTTTTATTTTTATGCAGAAGTAGGAGCGTGTGAAAAATCGGCTCGCAAATATTGTGAATAAGCGCCGCCGTAATATTTTTCGGTCTTTTTGACCTTATTAAGAATCAAGCCTCCGACTTTAATATTGGCTTGAGCAATCTCTTCAAGGGCATTGGCCAATTCGCCTTTACTGGTTTTTTCAACGTCGACCACTAAATAGATACTATCTACATGTTTTGATATGACAAAGGCATCACTTACTGACATCACTGGTGGACACTCGACAACCACTCGCTTGTAGTTGTTTTTAAGAGTTTCAATGATCTTCTTAAGTCTCGGCTGTGAAAGGAATAGCAGTGGGTTTTTGGACTGGTAACCCGCAGTTAACACGTGAAACTTATTTTCTTTGCTTTTATTGATGGTTTCACTCAACTTGTTTTGACGAGAAATCAAGTTGGTTAAGCCAGGGATGTTTTTATTAATTTCTAACGCATCGCCAATTGATGGAAAACGAAGGTCGGCATCAACTAGGATAGTTTTTTCTAACTCACCAAAGCTTCGGGCGATCTGAATCGATAAACTAGACTTACCGTCATTAGGACTAATCGAAGTAATCGCAATCACTTTTTGTCGACTTAATTTAGCGTCCAAAAGGATGTTAGTACGGGTAGAACGAATCGCCTCTAGGAAATTCATGTGTTTACTACTGTCGACGGAAGACAATGGGCGCTTGCGACCTTTACGGATCTTTATCTTGGGCACTACACCAATGATTTTGGTATTGTAACCCTTAGCTACTTTTCTAAATTGGATCACCTTACTCGCCAAAAGAGCTTCAATCAAAATGACAAGCGAAGCCAGTAAACCGCTGCCCATCATAGCTAGACCGTATATTAAGATTTCTTTTTTACTATTTGGAGACGAAGGAATCTCAGCCTTTTCAACGACTAGAATGTTCGATGCGTTAGCCAAATCTCGCATCATTTCTGACTCTTTCAGTCGCTTCATTAAGTTTTCGTAGAGCTCCAAATTGGCCTCAAATTCACGGCGCAGCTTTTGGTACTCAAACTCAATTACGCCTAGGTCCTGTAGCCGACGGTTGGCTTCGACCATACTCTTATCGATAGCCAATAAATTAGAGCGTTCAATCTGCATCTTTTTATCAACCAATTTGATGTGGTTGTCTAACTCTGCGGTGACTTCATTTTTCGCATCATCAAATAACAATTGAGCCTTTTGGTATGCTGGGTGTTTTGGGCCATAACGAAGTTTAACCTGGTTAAAGGCTTCGATACTGGCTTGTAGCTTATTTTTACTTCGATTCAGAGCTTGTGAGGCAGCAACATCTGGAATACTAAACAAATCTTCAGGTGAATATTTGTATTTAATAATTTGTTCTTTTAGCGCTTCTTGACGTTCTACAACCCGTGTTTTGTCATATTTTTCTTTGGTTAATTTGGCGAGTTTAGACTCTTCAACCGCGATGGCACTATTGATATCGATAAAGCCGTGTTCGTTTTGGTGAGCAGAAATTCGTTTTTCGGCAGCGAGTAGGTTTTCTTTAACACCAGAAAGCTTGGACTCTAACCAAAACGCTTTGTCCTGGTTTTTGTTTTCCATTAACTCTTCTTTGAAATGGATAAACGTTTTAGCAATCTCATTGGCAACCGTTGCCGAGTGCGCCGCTGAATGAGATTCATAGCTTACTTTGACTAAGTTAGTTCCGGCTTTTTTAGTAACTTTGATATTAGCGGTAAGCTTATCAATGGCAAAGGTGCGATTTTTTACCAATAACTGCTCGGAATGAACATAAGGCTCATAGCCCGACTGCATTTGATAATGAACGTTGTGAATCAAGTTTAAGCTATCGACAATTTGTCCGGCAAAACGACGGCTTTTTAACAGCTCTAATTCAGTCTCAGTGTTTTCCACTGAAGTTAAGCCACCACTCATCAAGTTTTGTAATGTATCTGAGCTGTTCTTGGATTCCTTGATCATGATCATTGTCGATGCAGTGTAACGATCAGGAACTTTCTGTAGGTAGTTGTACGTGATAGCAATAGAAAGTAAAACAAACAACGCAATAAACCACTTACGGCCCCAAATAATTGAGGCCATTTCGCCAATATCTATGGCGTCATCGTGGTGTAGGACGTGTCTATTATGATCTTCCATGCCTAGAAAAAACTCTTCTCTATTTTAATCACGTCACCTGGCATAACTATGGTTGATTTGTCCGCATTAAACGACACTTGCGGATAACCACGCCAGACGATCCAGTTCGATTTGGAGGCTCTATCCTTCAGCCCCCCTGATAAGGCAATTGCTTGCTCTAAAGTAAGCTCAGCCTGGTATTTATAACTTCCTGGGTTCTTAACTTCGCCATGAATAAAAAACGGGCGATATTGGCGAACCGTCAAAGTCACATATGGGTTAACCAAGTAACCATCTTTATACAGTGCTTCGACTTTTAACTTAGCTTCGTCGCTGTTAAGGCCCTCTAAGTTCACTTGACCTATAAGAGGTAAATTAATGTTACCGGCCTGACTTATTTTGGCTTTAACGTTTAGCTCAGGCTCTTGGAACACAAAGATTTCAATTTCGTCACCTGGACCTAATTGGTACTCAGAACTGGCCGCCATTGCGATTGAGGCTGTTAGCAAAAACAATAATGACAACAAAACATGAGTAACGCGTTTAATACCCATTAATAAAACTCCCAGCTAATACTCATACCAGCGTTAGTTCCAGCGTGGATAAAGCGTGTTTGCTCACCATCGAAGTCCTCGTATTTGACGTAAGAACTGAGTGTTAAATACTCATTTAGTCGCCAGCCCAAATTGGTTCTCAGTGCCAACATATCGGCGGTTGAGCCGTCACCAAACTCCAAGTTGGCAACTTGCATTTGTGCAGTTACCGACCAGTCTTCCAAAAAGCGCCAGTCAAAATCTACTTCTAAATCTGAAAGTTGCGCATCCAAGAACACAGGGTTGGGCGAACTGGTTAGTTGACGCTTGGTCGAAATCTGCAGACTGCTACTTTCTGACAGTGACAACACATTAATCAGCTGCCATGAAAATACATCAGAGCTGGCCTGCCTCTCAGTTTCACTTCGTTTAGATATTCCAACTAAAACCTCTAGGCTAGAGTTACCAAAATAATCGGTGGCAAATCCGACTAAAGCATCAGTAATATCAGGTTTTTTAGTCCCAGATTGGAAGCCTAGATCGTATTTGGAGTGACCGACGTTAATAACTAAGTTTGTATCTTCAGAAATACGGTTAGTAAATCGTGCTCCTAAGTCATTACTTTGTTCTGATTTAAATAATCGACTGCTAACGGCTGACGTTTTTTCATCATTGCGGTGGCGGAAGGTTAAATTAAGGCTTCGAAGTTGTGTTGCTGACCCTAACTGCCATGAGGCAACTACAGTTCGTTGCTCTGAGTTAACCAAAGGTGAATCTGAAGATTGATATCTCGCTTCGTCGACACTTAATATTTGATAGCGGTCGGAGAAACTCGCTGCAACATCAACGCTAGAAATAGGCGACAAAAACAAACGGCTACCGAGTCCCGCATCATATGAAAACTCAGACTGTTGTTCCCCTTCTAAACCGGCAAACCTTTCTAAACTTGCAGCTAAATTACCGCTGATGCCAAAGCCATCATACAGCTGAACCGTATGAATTCGACTTCGCAAGGCTGTTTGATTAATTCTAGATTGATAAAATTTAGTGGAATTTTGAGCGAGCGAAGCCTCAACAGAAAAATCCTGTTGTTGCCAATCATTAGCAAGACTCATCCCGCTGAACAGAAATAAAGAAAATACTACTAAGGAGCGCACGACTTATATTTTTTATTAATTATTATTTTAAAAACGTCCTTGTCTGATCAGATAATCAGATAAGCCTTAAATTTAACTAAATTTGTAACATTTTGATACAGTAAACCGCATTTATTTCAAATTATTTATCGGCCAACTTTAAAAAACTTGAACACTTCACTTCCTTGTTCATTCAAATTGAAACAAATCTTCCGCAAAGCGGGAGTTTATTGATACAATTTTAGTCAGTAACGCAGTATAAAGACCAACCGGAGTGTTTTGCAACAAATGGATAACATTACTTCTCAAGCAACACATTCAATCAAACCTTTAGAGCCAGGTACTCTGCTAAATGGCATTTATTTGATTGACAGTTTGCAAGGCCAAGGACGCTATGGATTAGTGTATTTAGCTTTTGATCAACAAACCGGTAAAAACGTAGCGCTAAAAGAAGTCTGTGCCCAAAGTTCAAATCACCAAAGCAAGTTTCAACAGTTAGAAGCAGCGTTGGAGAAAGTGCAGCGACTAGAGCACCCTAATATCACCAAAACACTGGACTTTTTCTATGATGATGGACGATTTTTTATCGTTATGGAATGGTTTGATGGGGATAGCCTGAACAACGCGATTACATATCAAAAGCTTTCAATTGCAAAGCGATACTACATTGCCCAACAGTTGATTAGCGCTATTCAGCACGCGACCAAACAAGGGTTTATCCACGGTGCGTTATCGCTAGACAATATTATGATCAATAAATCGGGCAAAACTGTCATAGTTGACTACGGTCTTCAGCTACTGACTCCTGATATCGATGGTAATGCCGATGTGCGTCAACTCATGCCGATGCCGCCAGAAGACATAAAATCTAAAGCACTACCAACTAGTGATTGGTATGCCTTTGGTACAGTTTTGTTTGAACTCATGAACAAAACGGCGCCGTTCTCTAACAAATCGGTTAATTTACATTACCAGAGCAAGCTGAGTTTAGCGCCCATCCATAAGTACAATCAGTTCGCTAATCTCAACCCTTTATTAGAAGGGTTATTGACGCCCAATGCCAAAAAACGACTAACCGATGCACCGCTCATTCAACAACAATTTGACCGGGCTTTAACGACAAAAAGCAGCCGAACAGGCATTCAGACTGCTGCGTTAATTACAGTCAGCCTGTGCCTCGGAATACTGATTTTATCTATTGTTAAATAAAAATAGACGCGACTACAAAATAGCCGCGGCCAATACGCCAAATCCAATAAGTGGAATATTAAAGTGCAAGAACGTTGGTACTACCGTATCCCAAATGTGATCGTGTTGACCGTCAACGTTTAGACCTGAGGTTGGCCCTAATGTGGAGTCTGATGCAGGTGAGCCAGCGTCACCAAGGGCTGCGGCTGTTCCGACAATAGCTGCAGTGGCAAGAGGCGAAAAGCCAAAGCCTATTGCCAAAGGTATATAAATCGATGCAATATTCGGTATAGTCGAAAACGAAGAGCCTATTCCCATTGTGATCAATAGACCCGTCAACAACATCAAAGTCGCCGCCAATAACTTATTATCACCTATTAGGCTCACCGTAGAGTTGACTAAGTTGTCTATCGCGTTGGTCGCCTTTAAAACCTCGGCAAAACCGGCGGCCGAAATCATAATAAAACCAAAGACCCCCATGATCATGACACCTTTAGAAAAAACATCTTGGCTCTCATCAACTCTAAGCACGCCACCGATAACGAATACTATCAATCCCATCAAAGAACCGATAATGACTGAATCTGTATACAACTGACTGGTTAATGCTACAACGACCGCAATCAGTGCAGTTACTAGATGCTTATTATTAATGGTGATGGATTCGGGCTCAGCTTGGAGAATTTTTTCAATCGAATATTGGCGTGGTTTACGGTACGAGAAAAATAAAGCAAACAACAAGCCCAAAAACATGCCAAACACAGGTATTGCCATAACAAGAGGTAATTCGCCGACCTGAACATTTAAGCCATTATCAATTAAATTTTGGTGTAAAATAGTATTTAAAAAAATCTTACCAAAACCCACAGGTAACAACATATAAGTCGCCGTCAATCCAAACGTAATTAAACAAGCCACGGCGCGTCGGTCCAATTGCAAAGATGCCATTACGTGTAACAAAGGCGGGATTAGAATTGGGATAAAGGCGATATGAACCGGCACTAAGTTTTGTGAAGCGATTGCGGCAAACAAAATACAGCTGAGTAATACGCTTTTTAGCCACAACTCACTTCGACTACCGAGTTGACTAGAATTATCAGTTGCACGGCTCGAGTTAATTTTACTTATCACTTTATTAGCTAATACATCCGTTATTCCAGACTTTGAAATAGTAACGGCAAACGCGCCTAACATCGCATAATTAAGTGCAATCGCCGCACCTCCCCCTAATCCGCCCGTGAAAACTTGAACCGTTTCGGTCAACCCAAGTCCTCCGACCAATCCACCAGCCACGGAGCTAATTATAAGAGCTATAACGATATTTACCCTTATTAGGCTAAGTGCGACCATCAAAAAAACTGCAAAAACTACCGCGTTCATAAAAATCCATTCATTTTATTTAAAACTTATTTTCGGATTATCTCGTACTTCTCCTAGGTTAAACCAGTTTTTTTAAACTACGCTTTAAAACCTTGGTTTAACAAAACCCGACAAACTAGAAATATTTCCTAACTTGGAAAGGTTTGTCGATTACATTTTAAGATACGTGTTTGCCGATAATTAAGCTGTATATCTGCCATCAAACGTAAGGAACACATTATGTTTAAAAAGATAGCACTAGTTGTGTGTGCCGTTGCATTAACGGCCTGTGGAGGCGAAGATGACATCGAGGAAGTCGTACAAGAACAACCCCCATTCTCTGCCACTGCCAGTTTTTCTGTCGAACTAAATGGTATGCAACATGTACCCATGACTGAATCTGACCAATCCGCTGTAGCAACCATCGAAATTGACGAATCCACCCTTCAAGTCCGAGCATCGGTTGATGTGTCTGAAGTAGATGGGTTTGTAGGTGCTCACCTACACCAAGGTGGAATTGGTAAAAATGGCCCACTGGCTTTTGCATTTGCGAATGCCAGTAGCGGTACTTATGAAATCGCCCCGAAATCCGTAACGCAATCACAAATTGATAGTATGAAGGCCGGCCAGTGGTACGTTGATATACATACCGAAGACTTCATCTCTGGCGAAATTAGAGGGCAAGTCGTCGACGACGATACCAGCATCATTACGTTTAAACTAAACGGAAACCAAGAAGTCCCCATGGTCGACACTGACGGGATGGGTTATGGTTACGCAACATATAACAGCGCATCGAGCGAACTCGTTGTAAGAGTCGTCCCTGAAGGGCTTGACGATGTGGAGGCGGCGCACATTCACGCAGGGAGATTCGGTACTAACGGCGATGTATTCGTTGGACTTGTGCTCGACACCGCCGATATGACAACTTGGGAAACCCCAGCAGAAACAACGATAGATGCTGATACTCTCGCAACACTCTTATCTGGAGGGCATTACGTCAATGTTCACACTGCATCGGTTGCGAGTGGCGAAATCAGAGGTCAAATCCTAACCGACAACTTCGCTATGGCGACGTTTAAACTCGCTGGTCACCAAGAAGTTCCAATGGTCGATACATCAGCAATGGGTGATGGTTATGCATTGGTTAATACAGACAACTTCAACTTAGAGTTACAAGTTGTCACGTCAGGTGTAGAAGATGCATCGGCGGCTCACATTCACACAGGCGAAATTGGTACAAACGGGCCCGTTTTGGTTGCATTAGAGCAGTCAATGACCGACGACAATGTTTGGTCTAGCCCAGCAAACACTGTAATCAACGCTGAGATCTTCGAGGTTCTGGCAAACGGCGGACATTATGTAAATGTACATACCCCAGACCAACCTTCAGGTGAGCTACGCGGGCAGATTTTAACCGACAATTTTGTATTCACCTCATTCAAGCTTTCAGGCGAGCAGGAAGTACCTGCGGTTACTACCGATGCTTCAGGTCAAGCGTGGGCTTTGGTCAATACCGACAACTACGCAGTAGACATTAAAGTGCTTACTGAAGGTGTCCCTGATGCAACTGCTGCACATATTCATACTGGACGCATTGGTTTTAATGGCGGTGTACTGGCAGCGTTAGAGCAATCAGAATCAGACGAAAATATGTGGATGACTGCGAGTGATCTGATGATAGATGCAGAAACCTTTGCGGTATTGGCGTCTGGTGGTCACTACATTAACGTTCATACTCCCGCTAACGAAGGCGGCGAATTACGCGGTCAAATTCTCACATTAGGCAATGCACTCGTAACCTTTGGCTTAGATGGTGAGCAGGAAGTACCAGCTGTAATGACCGAGGCCATGGGATACGGCTATGCAGTAGTAAATACCGAAACCTATGCGGTTGAAATGGCGGTGGTCACTTCAGGTGTTGACGATGCTACCGCGGCTCATATCCATACTGGGCGCATTGGTGAAAACGGCGATGTTCTAGCGGCGCTAGTTCAAAACAGTGAAGATGTAGCAGTATGGCAAAGCCCTAGTGACTTAATGATCGACGCTGAAACCTTTGCGGTACTTGCATCGGGTGGTCACTATGTAAATGTTCATACACCAGCGGTAGAATCGGGTGAAATTCGCGGTCAGATCCTAACCGATAACTTCGTCCTTGTTACATTTGGTCTTGATGGCAGTCAGGAAGTACCAGCCGTCACCACAGATGCAATGGGTGATGGATATGCGTTGGTCAACACTAACGACTACTCTGTTGAGATCACGGTGAGAACAATGGGTGTCGACGATGCAACGGCTGCACACATTCACACTGGTGATCGAGGAACTAACGGCCCTGTACTCGCGGGATTAATTCAATCCGAAACAGACGTTACAATTTGGAAAGGTGCGGATGACTTAATGATCAATGCCGATATATTTTCGGTACTAGCAGGTGGTGGACATTATGTTAACGTCCATACTCCAGCCTTCCCAACAGGTGAAATTAGAGGCCAAATCGAATAACCAACTCGATTATCTCTCTTTTTCCAACCAAAAAGCCCGTTTATTAACGGGCTTTATTTTTTAACTCGCTTAATATGTCGCGAGCAAATTGTAGCCTTAAGAGTTACAAGCTTCCCAAGTTTCACCGTCCGAGCTGCACTCTTCAGTGCGAGTTCCATCATCGTTAATTGTGGTTCTCATCCAAGTGCCATCGCTGTATTTATCAATAGTGACATTACTATTGACCTGGCGCTTGTGCCAATAATCGGTGTCTGCCACGACCTCATCTTCAAATGCAAAGTTGTAACCTTGTAAATGCTCGATTAGCGCCGCTTTGTTTAGGGTATCGAGATTATCCAACAAAGCCGCCCACTCAGGTAGTAAATCAAACTCTGCATTACCCTCTCTGAAGTACAAGTTTGCAGATTCGTATTGAGACGACGAAATATTGTTGTAATAGCTATACCCAATTTCATAAGGCACACCTAAGTCGTCGAATTGGCAACTTTCCAAGTCTTCACCACCAGGTATTGCATAGGTATTTTGCAAACCATAAGTGATATTACCCGCTACAAATTCCACACCTTCAATAGCAGCGCAACGGTAACTGCCATCACTGTTCATGTAAATGTCGTTACGCACTTTTAAAATGTCGCCTGTTGCGCCATTTGGCCATGGAGCATCAATACGAGTAATGGACGATATTAATAAGTCCATTTCTTGTAAATTAGACTCTTCACTCAGTTTAACTACGTTGCTAAAGTATGCGTTTTCAAAAAAGACCACTTCATCTCTGTACCAAGCCTTTTCAAATCCAAACTCCTGGTCTTTTTCAACATCTTGATAAACCGTAACTCTAATTTCTGCACCAGGAAACTCGTCGTGCAGCTCAATTTTATATTTATAAGACGCTTTTAAGCCGGTTACGATCGATTGTGCAGTTTGGTAAGCGACTGTGTCACCTTCTGCGACAAAGTCCTGATAAATCTGCTCGGTAGACAGGTTATAAAATGAAACCACCTGATTCAATACATCGGTTATTTCATTTTTTATTTCATTACGCAGTTGCTGATTGTCTCTCAACGTGGCGCAGCTTAATACTTCATCTTGATATTCAGGTTTGGTGTCTAAGCGCTGCTCAATCAATTCCCAAATAACACTGGTTAACGGTGATACATTAAAGATGTCATCATCTGTTAACGCTTCTAGCTTTGGCGGAAAAGACATCTGATAGGCTTCAGTCACTTCTCCTAAGTCTTCATCCATTGCACCAACTGGAACGTCAACATATAACGTCGAGTATGGGATACAGGCATAATATTCTTCTGTTAATTCGAGTGAATAATCACCCGCTGAGCCAGAAACAGCCGACGGCTCACTATCTTGGTCATGAACGCCATTACCATTGATATCTAGCCATATCGTCGCACCCGATACATAACCATCTATGACCTTACCGGCAACAGAGTAGGATGCGGTGTTACCTCCACCTCCATTGTTGCCGCCTGACTGCTGGTTATCATCTTGTTTTTCTTCAAACTGAGTACCTATTTGTGGATCACTTTTGCTACAACCTGTTAAAAGTAAACTGCCCAAAACAAGTATTGCTACCGATTTTATAGAATGATGCATATTGCACTCCTTTAGCACTGTGGGTCATCAACACTCCTTTGTTGAATTAAAGAGTGAGTAACAAACAGACAGTAAATAAAATAATTAAGTTTTGCGTGAACATACTTTTGTTTGAACATAGTTTTGCAAACTATTTAGGTAAAGCAATAGCAAGTAACAATTGATAACAACTGACAAAATTTAGTTACAAATCAATTAATACCAATTTAAAGTTCGGCTTTCGTTACTGCTTTTCTCGGCCAATTGAATAAGTCTGATGACATCGACAATTTCACTGGGGTCGACAGGTAAAGGGGCGTCGGAGAAGATAGCGGTAGCCAACTTGAGGTAGAAGTTAAAATATTGACCGCGCTCGATTTCAATCTCTTTACTTTCATGTTCAGTGAACAAATTAGCTCGCTGTGCTCGCTGATTTAGTCCGAAGGTTGAATCGGTTGGTAAGAGCGCGTCTTTTAGTTGCTGCTCTTGAGGGTCAAGGCCAGTTACTGTGATTGCACCTTTTGTACCTTGAACTTCAAAGCGTCGATTTGGATGTGGGCAATAAGGCGATGAATTTAAAATAACTTGTTTATCTTGATAATGAAGCTGTACGTGAAAGTAATCACACACTTCCGAATTTTCACGAACCACCAGACATTTAGCCGTTACTGACTCTGGTAGTCCAAATAACTGTAATGCCTGATCAACGAGATGTGGGCCAAGATCAAACCAAATCCCTGCACCATCTCCTGGCTGTTCTCGCCATCGTTGGCGCACATTAGGTCTAAATCGATCGAAGTGAGACTCAAACAATTTAACTTCACCCAACTCATTGCTTGCTATCAACTTTTTAATAGTTAAAAAATCCCCATCCCAACGGCGATTGTGAAATACCGTTAACTTTCTTTTTTGTTGATCGGCAAGTTCAATAAGGGCTTGAGCATCCTCAACTTGAGTTGTCATTGGCTTTTCGATAACGACGTGTTTGTTGCACTCTAAAGCGGCCTTTGCAATGGAAAAGTGCAAATGGTTAGGTGCAGTGATGATAACGAGCTCAACTTGTGGATCTGCCAATAATAATTTGTAATCACCATACACTCGAGCATTAGGCAACTCTGCATTCACTAATTCTGGATTGCGACTACTCACAGCAACCACATCAAAATCGTTACTTACTTTTAGAAAAGGTAAGTGAAAGGTTTGTGCCGCAAAACCAAACCCAACTAATCCAACTTTTATCAAACCAAAACCTCGAATAATCTACTAATAAATGATCGGCATTGGACAGCCTAAACTGTCTGCTAACGCGCGCAGCGTTTCTTGCTCTTCAATACTTAACACTTTGTCTTGAGTAACCATGAACACGATGGCCTTTAATACCTTTTCTTTTAGCTTTGGCGATAATACATAAAGCTTGTCCACCGCTTCACAAAATGCTCCATGGCTAAGCAAATCAGTGTTTAAAATCTCTATATCATCAACACCAATTACCGACTTGGTGCGGTTAAGTACTAACAATTGTTGATTTGGCTCGACAAAATGCTGAAATAAAACGGATAAAATGATTTCTAGTTGTTCTTTTACCGCGTTCATTGAATGGTATTTGATGACCTCGTAATCTGCTCCGTAAAACTGTACCTTTAGATAGTGTCCGACAATTCGCTCAACAGACCATTCAAACAAGTCTCGTTTGCCGTCTGCATCAATCAACCACTCAAGGTTATCCATCAACCTTAGGTAATCAATTTTGAGCATACTTCTGAGCTGAGGGAGCGCTATTTCAATGAGAGGTAAACGCAACGCAGGTGATAGCTGTCGAATATCGTCATACATCAACTCCAAACATTCAAAAGAGTCTTGTGAGATATTTTTTTCTAAATAGCTCCACTGTTTAAAATATGTGTCATTGGTAACAACAGGATCAATTAACAATCCGTAAATAAAGGCTCTGGCCCCATCTAATGTGTAAATATGTTGCTTTATTGAGCTTGGTATCGATGAAACACATGCTTGAGCTCGCTCAATATGTGTCCCGGTAAGTTGTCCCACTGTTGACGCTAAATCATCAATTGGAGATGTCACTGCCGCCCCTTCTGATGCTGTGACAGTCGACTCCGAAAAGCCAGCTACACCAGCAATTTCGGACTTCAGGCCCTGACCCCGTTTGACCTTAGGAAACTTGCCCAACCAACCCGGTTGTAGCACCTTTATGCGTTTATCTAGCGGTGGATGAGTCGCAAACACTGACTGTAGTTTTGACTGGATGCCATTAGCAAAAAACATATGGCTCGCTGAAGGCGCTTCACTCGCACTCATATAGGAACCATCTGTATATCCGCCTATCTTTTTAAGTGCGTTGGCGATACCCGTGTTATTTCTCGTGTACTGCACGGCAGACGCATCAGCCAAATACTCACGTTTTCGGCTTACCGATGCTTTGATCATATTGCCAAAAAACGTACCGCTATAACCGATAGCCATTAGTCCTAAGCCTAATAATGCTAATTGGTTACCGTCTTTAGAGCGCGAACTACCGCGTGTTGCATCCAGCAAATGATAGCCAATCAAGCCTATCAACAAAATACCGTGCAATACTCCCATCAAGCGGATATTAAGTCTCATATCGCCATGGACAATATGACTGAACTCGTGTGCAATTACCCCTTGTAACTCTTCACGATTAAAACATTCTATCGCCCCCTGAGTGATACCAATTACGGCATCATCTACTGTAAACCCAGCGGCAAAAGCGTTGATGCCATTTTCATCTTTCAATACATAAACAGGCGGGACAGGTGTACCAGATGCAATAGCCATTTCCTCAACAACATTGAGCAGTACTCGATATTCGTGAACCTTTGTCGAATGGGTGATAAGAGTGCCACCAAGCGATTGTGCGACCACCTTGCCACCAGTGCCCAACTCGTTGACCTTGTATACACTACCAATCAAAACCACGGTAGCGACCAGCACACCAACAAAACCAAATACCTGCCAATCAAATTGGGATTTTATGTGAGCAAGTGTGAGAGGCTCGTCACCTAATGTTAAAAACCCAAACACGCCCATGATCAAAAGGTTGGTCATCACGACAAGCGCAACGACTGCCACCAAAAACATTACCACCAGTCTGTACGTCTGGGCTCTCCGCTCAGCCTGGGACTCAAAAAAGTTCATGATTAAAACGAAACTTTAGGTGCCGCTTGAATTGCCGCGCTATCTTCAAATTCTAATAATGACGCATCAGCAGCATGGCCAAAAATACCAGCCAAGATGTTTTGAGGAAAACTCTGCTTGTAAGTGTTGTAAGCCAAAACTTGATCATTGTATGCCTGACGAGCAAATCCAACGCGGTTTTCTGTCGAGCTTAGCTCTTCAGTTAACTGCATCATGTTTTGATTTGCTTTTAAATCTGGGTAATCTTCCATCACCACATTTAAACGACCTAACGCACCACTTAATGCTGACTCAGCACCACCTAGCTCCTTCATCGCTGACGCATTCGTTGCTTCGGACGCTGCTTTACTTAGCCCTGATGCCGCACTATTACGAGCAGCAATGACATTTTCTAGAGTTTCTTTTTCGTGGGCCATGTAACCTTTGGCGGTTTCGACAAGATTAGGGATGAGGTCGTGACGGCGTTTGAGTTGCACCTCTATTTGAGCAAAGCCATTCTTAAACTGATTTTTTAACGCCACTAACTTGTTAAAAACAGAAATCAGGTACAAAACGACAACAACCAACAAACCAAGTGCAATAATGTTTGAAATATCCATGAGTAAAGTCCTTTCTAGGTAGGTAGACGGCAAAAAACCTTTCCCCAATTGGGGCCAGTCCAATTCTCGGTACTAATGACACTGATGTAACTGACTCAGCTTCCTGCTCATTTTTATAGTTTTTGTTTGCACAACAAACTATCACTTTGGCAGATTTTCGGCAATTTAATAAATGGATAAACAGATTGAATTATTTGGTGCCTCGAGGCGGACAAAATTGTCTGGAACAATTTTGAATAGCTTTAGCTAGCCCGAAGGGTAAAAACCATGAATGGTTTTTATAATCTAAGTTCGATGCGTCAAGAGGTACTATTGAGTGAAACGAAATGGTGCCTCGAGGCGGACAAAATTGTCTGGAACAATTTTGAATAGCTTTAGCTAGCCCGAAGGGTAAAAACCATGGATGGTTTTTATAATCTAAGTTCGATGCGTCAAGAGGTACTATTGAGTGAAACGAAATGGTGCCTCGAGGCGGACAAAATTGTCTGGAACAATTTTGAATAGCTTTAGCTAGCCCGAAGGGTAAAAACCATGGATGGTTTTTATAATCTAAGTTCGATGCGTCAAGAGGTACTATTGAGTGAAACGAAATGGTGCCTCGAGGCGGAATCGAACCACCGACACGGGGATTTTCAATCCCCTGCTCTACCGACTGAGCTATCGAGGCACATTAGATATGTGCTTGTACGAGATGTACGAAAAGAAGAAATGGTGCCGACTGCCGGAATCGAACTGGCGACCTACTGATTACAAGTCAGTTGCTCTACCAACTGAGCTAAGTCGGCGACACCAACCCTTACGGGATTTTCTTCAAATTACACCATTCAGATGAATGGTGCCTCGAGGCGGAATCGAACCACCGACACGGGGATTTTCAATCCCCTGCTCTACCGACTGAGCTATCGAGGCACTAAGTGCAATCTTGCGCTAAGCATTACTGCTTCGTGCGGCGTGTATTAAACGGATTTTGGGTATTTAAGTCAACTAGTTTTTTAAATACTTTGTTCGACTGAGCGATATTTATACATACAATGCAAAATATCGCCACTTTGATTAGAAGATCGCCAGGTTAAGCCCAAACATAAGGTTTGGAATAGTAATAACCTTGGACAATTTCGATGCCGGCTTCTTTGACGAATGCCAGTTCTTGTTTTGTTTCTACACCCTCAGCGACAACTCGCATACCTAATGCTTTTGCCATTTCAACGGTAGAACGAATAATAATTTGGTTTTCTTCGTGAGTGTGACAAGAACTGATGTATTGCCTATCGATTTTTAATTCCTGAAATGGAAATTCCGTAAGCTGCTTCATTGTGGAATAACCAGTACCATAATCATCGATAGCCAATGAGCACCCCAATAAACGCAATCTCGTCGCGATTTCTTGAGCTGTTAATAAATTTTCGACTAAGCACGTTTCGGTAATTTCTATCGTCAATCGACTCGGCTGAACACCAAACTCATTGAGCAATGAATCAATGTCATCAACTATTCGATGAGAGTTTAAGTCGCGCATCGATAAATTCATTGAAAACTTAACGTTGTCGTATTTTGCCATTCTGGCGAATGAGGAGCGAAACAGGACTTTGTTAAATTCAGAGATCCGCCCATTTTCTTCAAAGTCAGAAATAAACTGGCTTGGATAAATAATCGAACCATCCTGCGCTTTGAGACGAGATAAGATTTCATAGCCAACAATATTTTCTGAGCCCAGCTCAATTTGCGGCTGAATTACCGGAAATAGGGTTTCTTCGTTGATTTCAAAAATATCAGGATCGTAATTACCAATTGTCGCTGCTAGCTCAGCATTTTCGGCAGATAAAATTCGAGACAATGCTCTATCCACTAAACCATTGAGCTGTTGGGCTGAAAAAGGTTTGGTTAACTGTCCTAAAATGGCCAAATTGCGTTGTTTGGCGATGGACTCAGCCATAGACAATACTTTTGATTCGAAGCCACTTATAACAATAACTTGCCCCTTGTAGCCAGCGTCGCCTAATAGTTTTAAAAAAGCGATGCCGTCGATTTCAGGCATTTGTAGGTCAACTAAGACAATATCATTGAAGTCAGACTTTACAATTAGGCTTTCTAATCCAGCATTTGGGTCGCTGTATAAGTTGATGTTGCTTATACCTATTTCTTGGAACTTATCTTCTATAAAGTGCAGGAAAAACGGATCGTCATCGACTGCAGTGATCTTGTTTAATAAATTGATATATTCCATATTCCCAACACAAAAACCTTGATTAAACTGAGTTGAAACAGGTATTGTCTACAAATGCGTCGTTTGTATGCAAAAAGTGAACAACCTGTTACATATTATTAAGCTAGTTCAGAACAATAATCAATAAATAAAGTTCGTATTTCATGGATAAAAAAAATCAAAAGCAGAAGTTTTTACGGATATCTCACGTACTTTTAATCTGGCTAATTCTGTTCGGCTGTTTAACCGTAATGGCCGGATTTGGTGGCATCTACACATTCTCTCAGTGGCTAAAACCCGACCAATTGACGGCCAGTTTACAAAAGCACGTCGACTCTGCCGTTGCTGGCATGCCTGAGTATGTATTAGACCCTGAGCAAAAGAGCGCAGCCCAATCTTATATCAATGCCATTCATGGCGAATCAGACAAAAAAGCGTTTTTTCTATACCGCTTAGAAAAAGGTCAGCTGAAAAGCCAAGCTGCAACGGCTAGCTTAGAGGGCTATATACCCAGCCCGATTTTGGCCAACCACGTTTCGGACCTAAACAGCTGGGTCGAGATTCGCAAAATTATTTTAGTCGACGGTGAAGAGGCCGGTCTCATCATCGGCACTATGCTAAAACAAAAAACAGACTTTGGTTTTATTCTCAGCCTATTTGTAGCTTGTTTACTTGGCGCTATTGTTCTTACTCGTATTATTGCGGTTATGCTTAATAATGCCGTCAATTCAGACGCAATGCCTTTGATTGCAGAAACGAATTTAATCACCAATAAAAACAAGTTTGATAAGAGACTTGCACCAAAGCGTTTTGGGCCATTTTCTACACTTGCAGCGACGATCAACACTCTATTTAAAAAAATCGATAGCCTTATCAAAGACAATCAAGAACTCGATATCGCCAACGATAAACTCGCTCAAGAAATGGAAAACAAAATTAACGAACGCACCAATGCGTTACGAATAGCGATGGAAGAGGCAGAGCAAGCCAACGAATCTAAGTCGACGTTCTTAGCGACCATGAGCCATGAAATCCGCACCCCGATGAACGGCATTATAGGCTCAATTGATTTACTTCGTAAAAGCACATTGAATCAAAACCAATTCCGTTTATCGGACACTATTCGCGAATCCGCATTTTCATTGCTACGGATTATCGATGACATCTTGGACTTCTCAAAAATTGAAGCTGGAAAGCTCGAAGTTGAAAGTATTCCTATGTCTATCAACTCGATCGTAGAAGCAGTTGGACGAACATTACTATCTGTTGCAGAGCAAAAGAATATTGATCTGCGCATTTATTGCGACCCAGCAATCAGTGAAAATCTAATTGGCGACCCGATTCGTATTCGCCAAATCTTATTTAACCTAGCTGGTAACGCGATCAAGTTTACTAACACCTCAAAAACCAAAAAAGGTGTGGTGCAAATCCGAGCTGAGATCAGCGAGTCTAATTTAGAATTTACCAATGTTGTGTTACGCGTTATCGACAACGGTAAAGGTATGACAGAACGACAAGTAAACTACGTATTCCAACCGTTCAGCCAAGCAGAAGGTTCGGTGACTCGACAGTTTGGTGGTACGGGATTAGGTTTGACAATTTGTCAGCGATTAACTGACTTAATGTACGGTCATATCAACGTCAAATCTGAGCTAGGAGAAGGGTCGGAATTTACCGTTTCACTTCCTTTGCGCTCTAGTAACGCGTCTGGCCACACTAAAACCTATGACTTTTCCGAATTAGATTTAGTTTGCTTCTCTAGCGATTATCACCACATTAATTCGATGGAAGCCTACGTCAAACATTACTCAGCCAATGTTGACATAGCCCATTCAGTGGAAGGTCTCAAACACATTGCCGGTACCTATCACTGTGACCCAACTCATCAGTCTATTTGGGTCATAGACGCTACGAATTATCACGATGAGACCTTGAAGGTAATTTACGATTTATTAGAACAGCCAAACCTTCAAAAAACACGCTTCCTAGTCCTGAGCAACACTATTGAAAATCAAGTGCAAGAGCACGAACGTATCTGGTACATGCATGCGATGCCATTGTGCCGCAGTGGGTTGTTAGAATTAATTCAGGATGTTGCAGATAACAAACAGCACGAGCCAGAAACAGCAATAGAATCAACTCATAATGTCATCCAGACCATGAGCATTGACGAAGCTCGCGAGAAAAACCAACTTGTATTACTAGCTGAAGATAATGCTATGAATCAGCAAGTGATCACTGAACAGCTCAATATGCTAGGTTATGCCGTTGAGGTTGCCAATGACGGTCAAGAGGCGATCGATATGTGGCGTGCTAACAACTATCCACTGGTTTTAACCGACTTACACATGCCGAATAAAAGCGGTTATGACGTCATTAAAACGATTCGCGAAGAGGGACCAAAACGCGCTGAAGACGCAGACTTTACCCGAGTGGTTGCAATTACAGCTAATGCCCTTAAAGGTGAAGAGCAAAAGTGTATTAGTCTAGGGATGGATGGTTATTTAACTAAGCCGTTAGAGCTCAGTGACCTAGAAGTCGTAATGAACAAGTGGCTAAAACTAGAAGAAAACGAGACCACAAAACTGGTTCAAGAAGCGACTCGCACTAAACCTATAGAGCCTGTTAACTATGCAAACGAACCCATCCAACAATCGGTTTTAATTAGCTATTTAGGCAATGACAAAAGCCGTCACTTAAAGTACTTAGAAATGTTCAAAACTCGCGGTAACGAGCTTATTGATAAGATTGGTGACAGCATTCAAAACAACGAGCGTGAGAACATCAAAAACTTAGCACACCAGTTTAAATCTATGTCTAAAAGTGTTGGTGCCATGCCGCTATTTGATTCTGCTTTAGAACTTGAAAACCAAGCTATCGGTATGAGCCAAGAAAACATCGAAGCGCTATATACCCAAATATTAAAGCAATTTAATCAGGTAATTACCTTTATCAAAGAAGAGTATCAACCGGATACCCCTTCGTTAGAAATTGACGACAAGTTCTAACTGCCGGCTTTCTAACAAGCACACAACAAAAAGCCGACTTCAACGTCGGCTTTTTAGTCATATCGACAAAACTTAAATCATCAATTACGCCTTTGGCACGTACCCGTCGATTTTGACTTCTTCACCTTCAAACAAAAAACCAATCATGGTCTTTTCCAAGAGCTCACGGTGTTCTGGATTAATCATCGACAACTTGTGTTCGTTGATCAACATAACTTGTTTTTTTTGCCATTCAGCCCATGCTTCTTTGGAAATATTATTAAAAATGCGTGCACCCACTTCACCTGGGTACAATTGAAAGTCCAAGCCATCGGCTTCTTTTTTTAAATATTCACAAAATACAGTTCTTGCCATGATGTTGGCTCCAGTTATTAAGTCTTAAATCAATTTTATGCCGCTATTGTAAAGCCCCAGCGCCAACTATGCCAATCAGATTTGGTTAAGCAGTTTTTCAGCGACCGCTGACAAGCCGACTTTAGGTCGCTCATTAGGTGCTAAAGGCAGCCAAAGCTGATTGTGTTCTGCGATTTCATAGCCCAAAGCCTTGTCATCTATTCGAATTATTATCGGCTGAATGTCTAAATGATAGTGGCTAAAGGTATGACGGAACAAAGCTTCTTCGTCAATCTCAACGTCCTCTAACTCTATCTTGATATTCGCTAAGGACAGCTCAACGTCATTGAGTGACTCAAACTCAGGAAAGCTATACAGCCCTCCCCAAATACCTTGTTTAGGGCGTTGATACATTTGTACTTTGTCACCTTTGACCAACATCAACATATAACAAAACTTGATTGGCTTTTCTTTTTTCGGTTTGGAAAAAGGAAACTCCGTTTGTCGACCCTGAGCTTTTGCTAAGCATTTATCAGACAGAGGGCAAGTGTCACAATTAGGCTTGGTTCGAGTACAAACTGTTGCCCCTAGGTCCATCATAACTTGGTTAAAATTACTCGGCCGTGTTTTCGAAGTGAGCTGCTCAGCGTATTGCCACAGTTCATTCTCAACGGACTTTTTACCAGGCCACCCTTGTACAGCAAAAAAGCGGGTTAGTACTCGTTTGACGTTTCCGTCCAAAATGGGGTGATGTTGGCCATCACCAAGTGACAGTACTGCGCCTGCCGTAGAACGGCCAATCCCAGGTAAATCCAAGACTTGGTCAAACTCCGTCGGAAACTGTCCTGCGTACTGATCACGAACCCTCTTTGCCGCCTTGTGCAGATTTCTCGCTCGGGCGTAATAACCAAGGCCAGTCCACAAATGCAAAACTTCGTCTTCATCCGCATTAGCTAAATCAACGACACTCGGAAAGCGACTCATGAAAGATTCGAAATAAGGGATGACGGTTTTTACTTGAGTTTGTTGGAGCATGACTTCTGACAGCCAAACCTTATAAGGGTTAACATCCTGTTGCCAAGGGAGGTGCTTACGGCCATATTTATCGTACCAATCCAAAACTTGGTTTTGAAACCAACTGGCATCCGAGCACTTAATTGAAGCCGGGTATGTTTCTGCTGAGGTGTTAACTGTCATCTTAATTACAACAACCTATAATAAAGGTTCATTTAATACATTCGTTGCGCATGATACCAAAAAAACTCAGTTTTAGATTAAACCACTTGAGGGAAAATCGAGCCTGTAAGATAATGCGCGCCAATTTTGACCAATTTAAAAAGTTAATTGCTAATGACAGACAAAAACCAAGAAGCCATTGAAAAAGCGAAAGCAGAAGGTAAGTACATACGAACTATTAAAAGTTTTGTAAAACGCGAAGGGCGTTTGACCAAAGGTCAACAAAAAGCCCTTGATACGTACTGGCCAACAATGGGCTTGGAGCACTCAAAGCAATTACTGGATTTCGCTGAAGTGTTTGGTAACGACAACCCTGTGGTTTTAGAAATCGGCTTTGGCATGGGCGCCTCTTTAGTTGAGATGGCCAAAAATGCCCCGGACAAAAACTTCATTGGTATCGAAGTTCACCTACCAGGTGTGGGAGCGTGTCTAGCTACGGCGCATGAAGCTGGGGTAAACAACTTACGTGTATATAACCACGATGCGGTTGAGATATTACGCGACTGTATTCCAGAGGCCTCGCTGAGCACAGTGCAATTGTTCTTCCCAGATCCATGGCACAAAAAGCGCCATCACAAACGTCGTATTGTTCAGCCGGAGTTTGTTCAGAGTTTGAGAAGTAAATTGGCCATTGGTGGCGTTTTCCACATGGCAACCGACTGGGAAAACTACGCAGAGCACATGATTGAAGTAATGAACGAGGCAGAAGGCTTCGCTAACATTGCAGCTAAAATCAACAGTGAAGAAAACAAAACCAGTATTTTTGTCGAACGCCCTGACTCGCGACCTCTGACTAAATTTGAGCAACGTGGCCACCGTTTAGGTCACGGTGTTTGGGATATTATGTTTGAGCGAGTTAGCTAGCTAATGAGCCAACTCTTTGCCGAAAACCAAGTTATCGAGCGCAATATAGAACACCTACCAAGCGGCCATGTGCTTTTGGTAGATGCTCTACCTGATAATGCTTTGCGAGCTTTTTCTGAAGCTCGCCCCGACATTACTTGGCATGTATTCACACCATTTGCCGACACCTATGAAACGCTATCGGCACAAACCTCATCGATTCAAAGTTTAGAGGGAGTGTATACTGGCGCTTGGCTCTCAGCCAATAACAACAAGGCCGCTCCCCTGCCTCAATTTAATGCGGTAATTATCTATTATCCCAAAACTAAACAGCGCTTTGAGTATTACACTTCGATGGTCAGCCAATTGTTGGCGGAAGACGCCGATTGGTTTGTCGTTGGTGAGAAAAAAGGCGGTGTTAAAAGTTGTGATAAAGGCTTAAAGCCATACGTTTACGCTAGCAAAAAATTAGATGCTGCACGTCACTGCATGTTGTTTCATGGCGTCTATAACAACCGAGCTTCTGAGGCTAGCCTAGAGGATTGGTTTAACACCACCAGCACTCAAGTCAAAACACAAGGCGCAAGTGGCCAAGCTATCACTGTAGACTTACAACTAGCGTCATTACCAGGTGTTTTTAGCGCGACTAAATTAGACGCCGGTACTGACTTATTGCTGCAACACATTCATTCATTACAAGGCCGAGGTCTGGATTTTGGATGTGGTTGTGGTGTTATCGCAACAACACTCGCAAAAGCATTTGACGTTAATATCGATGCATTAGACGTAGATGCTCTAGCCGTTGAAAGCACTCGACGCAGCTTTGAGCTCAATGGTATTGACGGTACTGCCATTCACTCCAATGGTTTAGGTCAAATTAGCAAACAACACCAATACGACTTTATTGTATCTAACCCACCCTTTCACACAGGTATCAATACGGATTACAGCATCGTTGAATCCTTCTTAAAAGGGAGTAAAGCACGACTTAAGTCCAGGTATCAAATGTGGATTGTTGCAAATTCCTTTTTGCCATACCAAGACTGGTTTGCTAAGTTTTTAAAATCAGCAAATACCATAGTCAATAACAAGCGGTTTAGCGTTTACCACATCAAGTAAATGGGATAAATCGCCAAGGAAAGGTCATGGCCAATATTCTATTTGCCGTCTCAGAAGTAGATGGTCTAGTAAAAACCGGTGGGTTAGCCGATGTTGCGCGTCATTTACCCGAGCATCTGTCGACCATGGATTTTTCTTGTCTATTGGCCTTACCTCATTATCAAGTGCTCAATCATTTACCAGATTTACCGACCATGTCGCAAGTCTGCCAATTTGAGCTTGAAAATATAGGCAGTGACCAGACCTTTGCAGTTACCGTTCGTCAATTTAATCACCGTGGTCTTGATATTGTAACTTTTGCGATTAACGACCTATTTGATCGAGATGGCCTTTACGACCACGATTATCAAGCCTTTGCCGACAATGGTTTAAGGTTTGGCCTTTTCAGCTATGCAATTGTGCAGTTTTTTAGAGATTACTCCGAACTTGTCGGTTTCAAGCCAAATATTTACCACTGTAATGACTGGCACACTGGACTGGTTCCTCTTTTTGCAAAATATCACTTGAGCGCCAATGTCCACAGTGTCTTAACCATTCACAATGGTGCGTTTCAAGGTGAGTTTGATATCTCAGAATTAGGCGGTTTGTCTGTGCTATTGCCAGAAGAGGAGCGTGTAAACAACAGAGTTAACTATCTAACTTTGGCAATTAAATACAGTGACAAAGTCATTGCGGTAAGTCCTAATTACGCTACAGAGTTATTATCCGAATTAGGGTCTCATCAACTCCAAAATACTTTTATGGCCTATAAAGATAAGCTTACTGGCATTCTGAATGGTTGTGATTACGACATTTGGAACCCCAGCAATGATAAATACTTAACTCAGCAATATGACATTGATCACCTCGACAAAAAGTCACTAAACAAAAGTGCGTTACAGAAGTGGGCTGGCTTACCTATAAACAAGGACATCCCTGTCTTTGCACAAGTCAGCCGACTGACAGAGCAAAAAGGTTTGGAATACATGTTGCCAAGTATACTGGACGTCTTAGAACATCCAGTGCAATTCGTCATCATTGGCACAGGTAACCCCAAATTCACAGAGCAACTACAAGAGTTAATGCTTCAGTACCCTGAGCAATTGTTTTTCTTCAATGGGTATTCAGACGAAATTAACCATCAAGTTATGGCGGGGGCTGACTTCTTTTTAATTCCCTCGTTGTTCGAGCCATGTGGACTTACTCAAATGCATGCTTTGGCTTACGGAACCTTGCCTATAGCTCGCAAAGTAGGCGGCTTGGTCGATACAGTAATTGATATAAACGACCACAACGGCAATGGGATATTGTTCGCACAACCAGAAGTCGCATCCTTGTCTTCAGCCCTGCGTAGAGCCGCCTTACTCTACCTGACGCACCCTCAAAAGCTACACTATGCCCAACACAATGCTATGAGTTGTAATTTTTCATGGCAAAGAGCGGCGAATACTTACCAATCTCTATATAAGCAACTATTATCTATATAAAAACCGAATTCTGTCCGTTGCATTAGCCGGTAATCCTACGTAGATTATTGAAATATATATTGATGCTAAAATTCGTAGCCCAAAAGGAATCATTGTTTAAACATGTCCCGGCGTCACAAAAGTATTTCACTCAGTACATCCATTACTTCAGCGATTGTATTTGTTGGTTTGCTGACTCTGTTGCTATCCGTTGCACTGACAAGTTATGCGAACAAACATGAGTTAAAAAAAGAATCTGCACGTTTTATTGTTGCGATTGGCGATATTTTATCTTTTAACTCTGTTACACCAATCATATTTGAGCAGCGTAAAGGCCTAAACAACTTTCTCGCTACTATAGAAAACATCAATGATGTTTCGACTATTCATATATACAAAAAAAGTGAATTAACCAACAATTTAGAGTTCTTTACAAGTTACGATCGAGAGCCAGATAAACCTATCTCTCCACAGATTGATAGACTCTCCCAACTAAAACGACCGCTTTTCACCAACGATTATGTTGAATACGCATTACCTGTCATTGAAGAATCAACAAACCAAGAAATTGGGTATGTGTATTTACGCCTGAGTCTACAACACCTCAAGGAAAATCAAGCAGAGTGGTTTAAGTTTTATGGGATGGCGGCTTTTGTTATTGCGCTGATTGCCATTGCGTTAGCGCAAATTCTTAAAAGTAGAATATTGAGTCCAGTTCACCGCTTTGTAAAAGATATTGAATACGCCACTTCAAGAAAACGTTTCGAATACCAGTTAGAAAGTACTTCATTCAACGAATTACAGGTCATTTCCGAAGCGGTAAACAAATTATTATTAAAAATACATAGACAACTCGAGCGTTCTAAAGAAGCTGAAACTGAAATAACTGAACTTAATCAAAACCTAGAAGAGAAAGTCATCAAACGTACCAAAGCGTTAAGGGATTCAAACCAAGAGCTTCTAGACGCTTTAGAGCAAGTCCATCAGTACCAATCACAGGTCATCCAATCTGAAAAAATGGCCTCTCTTGGCCAGATGGTCGCAGGGGTGGCACACGAAGTTAATACCCCTATTGGTTTAGGCGTAACGGCCTCAACGATGCTTTCTGATCGAATTGATACCGTGTTACAACAGCTAGAAGAACAGACTCTAACCGCGACTCAACTTGGTAAATTTTTGAACGAGAGTAAAGAAAATACTCAAATTATCTACCGTAACCTCACCAGAGCAGCAGATTTAATTAGCTCATTTAAACAGGTCGCTGTCGATCAAACCGCTGGGCAAGTTAGAGAGATCAACATTTATCAATATCTCAATGAAATCATTACCTCAATGCAGCCCACTCTTAAAAAATATCGTCATCACATTGAGATTGATTGCGCTCCGACTTATACGATCAAAACAAGACCCGGACCTATTAACCAAATCATTATGAACTTGGTTATGAACTCATTGATTCACGGTTTTAAAAGCCTTGAAGAAGGTACAATTACGATTAAGGCCTCCGTTTCAGGAGGGCGTTGTTATATTCAATATCGAGATAACGGCGCAGGTATCGAAGAAAAGGTGAAACAAAAGATATTTGATCCTTTCGTCACCACCAATCGCGGTGACGGTGGGTCAGGTTTGGGTATGCACCTCGTTTACAATTTGGTAACACAAGCATTAAAAGGCAAAATCTCGGTGCACAGTGAGATTGGAGAAGGTGCCCAATTTAACATTGACTTTCCAGCGCTTCTCGAGGATTACTCATGAGCGTCGGGGCAGTACTCTACCTAAAGTTGTTGAGCTATATACTATTCATTACTTTGTTAGTTAGCAGTATGTCTGTGTTGGCGGATACGGATGAAGAACACAGCTATATAGCGGCATTTAGTTTGCAGGTCGTGAACTTTATCGACTTTCCAACAAACTATGAACAAGCTAACGTCTGTTTTGCTGGTGTTGATAGTTTTAAGGTAGCCACGTCGGCCAAACAACACGTACAACTCAAAAACTTAAGTCTAAAAGTTAACGTTATCTCTGAAGCTTCGGTCCAACAACTATTGCCCCACAAGTGCCACATTGTATACGTAGCACCTTTAACCATCATAGACAAACCCTTGATTCAAACCCTGGGCGAAAGCGCATTAGTGATAGGGAATAGTGACGACTTTAAGAGTTTTGGCAACTCGGCTGCCATCGTATTTGAAAATACTCGTCCCCAAGTTTCAATTAGTAAACAGCAATTAAAACGTTCGAATTTTGAGGTTAAATCTCGATTGTTAAATGCCGTTACTGTGGTTCCTTAATTAACCATTACTAAACACACTTCTTTTTTAGAGCTTCACTTTTGCCTCTATTTCATATCCTCTGAACGAACAATATCTGTAATTTTTGCCATTTACATTTCGACTGCCATTAACTGACGCTGCTCGAACTTGCTTTTTAACGTTAATTTGATGCCCTTTTCCAAGCTCTACATGTTTGAGAGTTGCGGTTTTTCCACCCGTCGAACAAAGCATGTACATAGTTTTAAAGAAGTTGTCTGATTTAAATACCTGACCAGATTGCACAACAGATTGACCATAATGACTTGAACTAAACTTCCAATCCGCAAAATCAAAAGATACTTCATTATTATTAATGTTCATCATGTCACCTTCGGTTAGGTATGACATAACAACCTGGCCAAATTGGACAGGAACCAAAGTATTTATTTTAATTTTACGATTATCAAAAACAGCAACACCGCCTTCCCCTTCCACAAAAAACTCTTGGATATTGCCTTTTTCTTTGATCAATAAAGTCGTTCTAGAGTCGATTCCAATTGCAAAATTAGGTCGAGCTAAAGACACAAGAGACATCAATCTACCTTGATTACCCCGTTCTGAGAATCGAGTATCAAACATGATGTTATCGAACACCCCAAGTGTGAATGAGGTCGCATGATTACCAATTTTACCAAGTAGGTTAGCAGTAGTGTGTGGATTAGGATAAGTCGCGCTGGCGTTTGTCACATATTCAAAGCCATATAACAAAGCATCATGGCTATCGCCTGTAATAATTGCGGCGTTATCGCGATTCGTACCAGTCAATGCTGGGACAACGCCATCATTTGCAACAATAAGTAGTTCACCAATGTTATGACGTTGGACTATTCGTTGCCAGTATTGAGATGCTATCCCTTGGCTAACCATCAAAGACTGACTTAAGGTGTGTGGATTTTGTCCCCAAAGTAATATCGCGTCGGCTTCATCAATTAAAGCCAACGAGTCATTTGGCTCCTTACAATGTTCCAACATTTGTTTGTGTAAGCTTGGGTACAAATTATGACGATTGAACCGCCCCACCTCTTTTTCTCGAATCGACGGCAGGGTGTCACAAAGTGCCGTTCGCTGCTCTTCGCTCAATAATTGAGACGAATCAGCACTATGAGTCGCTCGTATGACGGCCGCATCGATAGGCAGCCAAGTAGGCTCTAGGTCGACTTGCTCTAGAGTTTCAATTAACCAATCCACATCGGCGAACGCATCCGTGTTTCCACTCGTGATCACCAATACCTTTTCACCTTTAGCGCGCTCTTTGATCTGACGTAAAGCTTTAACCGAAAAATCGTCTGCAGTGTGTTCTAAAGACACTTCTACTTTTTTGTTACGGGCTCTTTGCAAAAATCGTTTCTCAACGACTTCGGTTTCTAGATGGTCTAATAATAATTGCCACTGTCCCCTTTTTACTTTTTCCATAGCATGAGGGACAACACGCAGTAACCCAAGTTTTAACTCACGATGGGTAAGACCGATTCTTTTGCCGGCCCAATTTGGTGACTCTAATTGATCAATTAAGGTTAAAAGTGCCTCAGAGCGGTATTGTGGGAGACGAGTTAAAGTTTCACGAATTGAGGAGGTATAACTTTTGTGTAAGTCAAACAATGGTCCGGTATAAGCTGCACTATTAAACTCAACATCAGCTTGGCAGTTATCGCGCTCAAGACTTGTGCACAACCTCAGATCGCCGCCAATAAGTAGAGTTTGTGCGTTGGTTTTTCCAATCTTGTTAGAATCAGTGGTGCTAGAGAATGACGCTGCGTAACTACCAAAACTCAATACAACACTACTCAACGATAACGCTATAGCCAAACCTAGTTTCGATTTCAAAATCGCCGAAAAACCTTGTTTAATCATCAAGTCACTTCCTATGTACACAATACGCTGACAAAAATAACACTATCACATTTATAATTAATTATTGAACCATATAGCAAAAAGTTGAGTAAAGCAGTAGGTTATTTGCTTAATACTGCACCAAATATGTGGTATAACTGACCCAATAATTTGTTGTGACCAATTTTTGTAGCCCTCTCTTTGAAACACGAGGGCTTTTCCTGTTGATAAACGGAGACTCCATGCCAGCGAACATGCCAGATATTGCCAATCAAGCCAAAGCTCAAACTGAAGGAGAGCTAGACTGGGTTGGAATGAGTAACATTGAGATGCCTCTGATGATCGAGGTTGAAGGTGAAACACGCCCTGTGTCTGCACTTATTGAGGCGTTTGTTAACCTTAAGGATCCAAAGGCTAAAGGCATTCATATGTCACGTTTGTATTTAATGGTCGACGAGCTTTCAACAGAGAGTGTCTTGAGTGTTAGTAACCTTAAAACTTTACTGCATGGATTTATCGAAAGCCACAATGACATTAGTGACAATGCACAAGTTAAGTTCGAATTTGACTACCACATGCGCCGCAAATCTCTAATTAGCGGAAAGCTTGGTTGGAAAGCATATCCAGTCACAATTACAGGGCAAATTATCAAAGGTGATTTAAATATTGAGCTTGCTGTAAACGTTCCTTATTCATCGACTTGTCCGTGTTCAGCAGCCTTAGCTCGACAGCTGATTCAAAATCAATTTAACCAAACATTCGCTGGCCAAGAGTCTGTTAAGTCAGCTGATATTATGGACTTTTTAGGCTCTACTGACGGAATTATTGCAACGCCGCACAGCCAGCGTTCAATTGCAGATGTGAAAGTTAAACTTGCAGACGATACAGATGGATTCCCTATCGTTGATCTTGTTGATGCCATTGAACATGCATTAAAAACGCCAGTACAAGCCGCGGTTAAACGCGAAGACGAACAAGAGTTTGCTCGCCTAAACGGCCAAAACTTAATGTTTTGCGAAGATGCAGGCCGTCGAATTAAAGCAACGCTAAATGCACAAAAACAGTATCAAGACTTTTGGATTCGAGTTAACCATTATGAGTCTTTACATGCACATGATGCCGTTTCGGTGGCTAGTAAAGGTGTAGAAGGCGGTTATCGCAATCACTAACCTCAACCTTTTCATTGCGATACTAAAAAACGTCTGAACTATTCAGGCGTTTTTTTGTTTTAGGCTGAATGAATACCCAGACCAAATTCAATTTCTGTTAAAACCAACAACTTCCATCCCCTCCCCTTTCAAAATCATCGAACTAGAAGAAAAGAAACTCAATTCCAACAAACGTCCAATTTCTCAACTAAAATGAACCAAATAGGCTAATTTTACGTCTTTAATAGGTAAGTTAATTACAAAATTTAGAGTATTAATACTAACTTTTTCTTGAAATATTGCACCACTATGGTTAGTTTAAATGCACCAATGTGAATAAATATTCACTAAATTAGGGAACGTACCCGGCCGTAAAATGATAAAGGAGTACGCTTGCTCGCCTAAAAGCGCGTACGCCACCAACAAATACATTACATTTTCGGCTAATTAGGAGACATGCGTTGAATAATTCGATCACGGCACCAAAACTCCACGACGAGCGTTGGGTGAAAGACAATTGTGGCTTTGGTTTAATCGCTCATCTTGAGGGTGAAACAAGCCACAAAATAATAAGAACAGCCATCACTAGCCTTGCTCGGATGCAACATCGCGGTGGTATTTCTGCCGACGGTAAGACCGGCGACGGATGTGGCTTACTGATGCAAAAGCCCGATGCGTTTTTTAGAGCGATAGCAGAGCAAAATGACTGGCGACTAGGCAAAAAGTACGCCGTAGGTAATATTTTCTTTAATACAGACCCCACCCTTGCTGCTCACGCCAAATCCATCATCGAACAAGAACTACAAAACGAAACATTACAAATTGTCGGCTGGCGAGATGTGCCTATCAACAGAGACGTACTAGGCGACATCGCTCGTGACCGATTACCGACAATTCAGCAAGTATTTGTCAATGCGCCGACAGGCTGGCGTAAAAAAGATTTTGAGCGCCGTCTTTATATGGCGAGACGACGAATCGAAAAGCAATTAGCTGATGACCCACACTTTTATATCCCAAGCTTGTCTTGTTTGGTTACTATTTACAAAGGCTTGGTAATGCCAAAAGATCTGGCAGAGTTCTATTTGGATTTAGCTGATATCCGCATGCAAACCTCGATTTGTGTCTTCCACCAGCGCTTTTCAACCAATACCTCGCCTGAATGGCGACTCGCTCAACCGTTTAGATTTTTGGCTCACAATGGTGAGATAAACACTATCAAAGGCAACCGCCAATGGGCTGAAGCACGTCAATACAAGTTTCACTCGCCGTTGATCCCAGATCTGCAGCAAGCAGCGCCATTTGTCAGTTACGAGGGTAGCGACAGTGCATCTTTAGACAACATGTTAGAACTGTTTTTAGCTGGCGGCATGGACTTGTTTAGAGCCATGCGATTATTGGTGCCACCGGCTTACCAAAAACACCCACAAATGGATGCGCAGCTCAAGGCATTCTATGAGTTTAATTCCATGCACATGGAGCCATGGGACGGACCTGCTGGTATCGTTCTAACTAATGGTCGTCACGTTGCCTGTAACTTAGACAGAAACGGTCTTCGCCCTGCACGCTACATTATCACCAAAGATAAGCTGCTGACCCTAGCGTCTGAATCTGGCATTTGGGATTACAGCCCTGACGAAGTAGTTGAACAGGGTCGCGTTGGACCGGGTGAAATGTTAGCGGTTGATACCTATACTGGCAAAATTTGGCACTCTGATCAGATAGACTACGAGCTAAAAGAGCGCCATCCATACAAAGAGTGGCTCGACGGACACATTCGTCATCTAACCCCGTTTGAAGAGACCGACACCGCGCTTATTGGCACACGTCTTTTTGATGACAAAACCCAAGCAACTTATCACAAACTATTTAATTATAACTTCGAAGAGATAGAGCAAGTCATAAAAGTACTTGCAACCAATGGCCAAGAGGCGACGGGCTCTATGGGTGACGATACGCCGATGGCTGTACTGTCACAAACCGTTCGAAACAGCTACGACTATTTCCGTCAACAATTTGCCCAGGTGACCAACCCTCCTATCGATCCATTGCGTGAAAGCCACGTAATGTCACTGGCGACATGTATTGGTCGAGAGCAAAACGTATTTGCAGAAACTTCTGGTTATGCCGACCGAGTCTTGTTTAACTCGCCGGTACTGATGTATACAGACTTAAAGCAGTTAAAAGAGTTTGATCAAGCGCACTACCGCGCCGAAACGTTTTCATTGTACTACGCGCACGCTGAGTTCAATTTAAAGCAAGCTATCGAGCATCTAACAGAACAGGTGATAGCCTCAGTCAAACAAAACCAAACTGTCATCGTTATTCTCTCCGACCGAGGCGTGCAACGCGATACCCTGCCAATCCCTGCGCCGCTTGCAGTTGGTGCTGTACAACAAGCACTGGTAAAAAACCAACTGCGCTGTGACGCCAACATACTCGTTGAAACGGCGAGCGTTCGAGATTCGCATCAATTGGCCGTATTAGTCGGTTTAGGTGCCACCGCAGTTTATCCTTATCTAGCATACGAAACCGTAGAGCAATTTGTCGGTAATGGCAGTATCAAACTCGATGCAAAACAGGCATTAGTTAATTACCGTGCAGGTCTAAACAAAGGTCTGTTGAAGATCATGTCCAAAATGGGCATTGCAACTGTAGCGAGCTATAGATGTTCTAACTTATTTGAGGTCATTGGCCTTAACCAAGATGTAATGGACTTGTGTTTCCCTCACTTAGTGAGTCGGGTTAGCGGCGCTAGTTTTAATGACATCGAAAACGACCAAAAAGAATTGGCAAAACGTGCGTTTTTAGCCAGAAAACCAATCAACCACGGCGGTTTACTTAAATTTGTCCATGGTGGTGAATACCACGCCTACAACCCTGACGTAGTTCAACAGCTTCAAATCGCTGTTAAATCGGGAAAATACAGTGACTATCAAAAGTATGCTGATACCGTTAATCTGCGTCCGGTCGCACATTTTAGAGACTTATTTGAGCTTAAAGCCGACCAAGCCATCAATATCGATGATGTGCAAACAGTCGAAAGTCTATACCCAAGGTTTGATTCGGCGGCAATGTCGATTGGCGCTTTAAGCCCTGAAGCTCACGAAGCCCTAGCGATTGCCATGAACCGCTTAGGTGGATTTTCAAATTCGGGTGAAGGCGGTGAAGACCCTCGTCGATTTGGCACCGACAAAAATTCTAAAATCAAACAGATAGCCTCGGGCCGTTTTGGTGTAACACCGCACTATTTACGCAACGCCGAAGTCCTACAAATCAAGGTAGCTCAGGGGGCTAAGCCAGGTGAAGGTGGACAACTGCCTGGTGAAAAAGTCAGCGCTGAAATTGCGAAACTTCGCTTTAGTACCCAAGGGGTGACTTTGATATCACCTCCACCGCATCACGATATTTACTCTATCGAAGACTTAGCTCAATTGATCTTTGATTTAAAACAAGTCAATCCTAATGCCCTAGTCTCAGTTAAACTGGTTAGTGAGCCTGGTGTCGGAACTATCGCCACCGGTGTGGCTAAAGCAAACGCCGACTTAATCACTATTTCTGGCTTTGACGGCGGTACAGGTGCAAGTCCACTTACCTCAGTTAAACACGCCGGAAGCCCATGGGAACTGGGCCTTGCCGAAACACACCAAGCGCTAGTCGAGAACGGCTTGCGTCACAAGGTCAAACTCCAAGTAGACGGCGGCTTAAAGACCGGATTAGACATTATTAAAGCAGCTATATTGGGCGCAGAAACCTTTGGTTTTGGTACTGGCCCTATGGTGGCACTAGGCTGTAAGTATTTGCGTATATGTCATCTCAATAACTGTGCGACTGGGGTTGCTACGCAAGACAACCTATTACGTGAGCGCTATTTTGCCGGGTTGCCAGACATGGTCGAAAACTACTTTAAGTTTATTGCCCAAGAAACGCGTGAATGGATGGCAAAGTTAGGTGTGAGCCAACTCAATGAGCTAATTGGTCGAACTGATCTCTTGGCCGTCAAAGAAGGCATTACAGACAAACAACGTCACCTAGATTTGAGCAGTATTCTCAATTCAAGTTCGGTCAAACAAGACCAACCGGTTTTTTGTACCAGCAAAAATACCCCATTAGACACTGCCGAACTCAACCGCAAAATTGTTGAAGACTGCGCTAACGCCGTTCAACAAAAAACCGGTGGTGCGTTTTTCTACCCAATTAAAAATACCGACCGCTCGATACCGGCACGTCTATCCGGTGAAGTGGCTCAACGTCACGGTAACCAAGGCATGGCAACCGACCCAATTCAACTATCATTTGTTGGTACAGCCGGACAAAGCTTTGGGGTATGGAACGCTGGCGGAATAAACCTGCATCTTACTGGCGATGCCAATGATTATGTCGGCAAAGGCATGACAGGTGGCGAAATCGTTATTCACCCTCCTGTCGGTGTCGCTTACGAAAGCCATGTCTCAGCAATAATGGGTAACACCTGTTTGTACGGTGCAACCGGTGGTCGACTATTGGCGTCTGGCTGTGCTGGTGAACGATTTGCAGTAAGAAACTCAGGCGCGGTGGCGGTTATCGAGGGAACTGGTGAAAACGCCTGTGAATATATGACAGGAGGAACTGTTGTCGTCCTCGGTAAGGCGGGTATTAACTTTGGTGCGGGCATGACTGGTGGCTTTGCTTACCTTCTTGATGAGCACGATGATTTACAAGCAAGATTAAATCCTGGTCATATCGAAATGCTAGAAATGCCTAATCAGCTCCACATCGAAAACTTACGCGGCTTGATCAATGATCACTTTGAAGCCACACAAAGTCCTCGCTCTCAGCTTATCCTAAGCCAATTTGATCAATGGATACCAAAATTTAAGCTGATTAAACCCAAATCGACATCGGTAGAAATGCTGTTAGGCCATCGCCAACGGTCTTCTGACGAGTTGCGAATTGAAGCAATGTAAGGACTGAATCATGGCACAAAATGTATATCAATTTGTCGATGTCCAACGCATTGACCCAAAAAAACAACCGATAAAGATCCGCAAAACCGACTTTATCGAGATTTATCAACCTATGCAGGACTCACAGGCCCAAGGTCAGGCAGATCGCTGTTTAGATTGTGGTAACCCTTATTGCGAATGGAAATGCCCAGTTCACAATTACATTCCACAATGGTTGGCTTTAGCTAATCAGGGAAAAATTATTGAGGCCGCTGAGCTTTCACATCAAACCAATAGTTTACCGGAAGTGTGCGGACGGGTTTGTCCTCAAGACCGGTTATGTGAGGGTGCATGTACTCTTAATGAAGACTTCGGTGCCGTCACCATAGGTTCAATTGAAAAGTATATTACTGACAAAGCGTTTGAAATGGGCTGGCGTCCAGACCTTTCCGATGTAGTACCGACGGATAAAAAAGTGGCCATCATAGGTGCAGGTCCAGCCGGTTTAGCTTGTGCTGATGTCCTAGCTCGCAATGGCGTTCAAGCGGTCGTATATGACAAATATGACGAAATTGGCGGCTTACTCACCTATGGTATTCCAGCGTTTAAGCTCGAAAAGAGCGTTATTTTAAAGCGCCGTGAAATCCTCGAAGGCATGGGCATTGAGTTTCGTTTAAATATGGAAGTCGGCAAAGACATTCAGTTACAAACTCTCATTGATGAACATGACGCGGTCTTTTTAGCCGTTGGTACCTACCAGTATTTAAAAGGTGGTTTCCCAAATGAAAATGCACCAGGTGTTTACGAAGCACTGCCATATTTGATTTCTAATACCAAATACATCATGGGCAATGCGGACGAACGCATCGATTTTGATAGCCAAAAAGTTGTTGTTCTTGGCGGTGGTGATACGGCCATGGACTGTGTGCGTACGGCGATAAGACAAGACGCAGCGTCTGTCACATGTGCTTATCGACGCGATGAAGAGAGTATGCCGGGCAGTGCCAGAGAAGTACAAAACGCCAAAGAAGAAGGCGTAGAATTTGTATGGAATGCGCAACCCGTAGCTATCGAAGTTAACGATGCAGGTCAAACAACTGGCGTTACCTTTGTCAAAACCCAGCTTGGCGCACCAGATGAAAACGGCCGACGCCGTCCAGAAGCTGTCGCGGGAAGTGAATACACATTAGCGGCCGATGCGGTAGTCATGGCGTTTGGCTTTAAGCCATTAAACCTAGACTGGTTGACGCCATTTGGTGTCGAACTTACTCCTTGGAATACCATAAAAGCAGGTAAAGACAGTCAGTTCGCCTACCAAACTACTCACCCAAAACTTTTTGCCGGTGGTGACATTGTTCGAGGGGCAGACCTAGTTGTAACCGCAATCGCTGAAGGGCGAGATGCTGCAGAAGGCATTTTGGATATGCTAGAGGTGTAGTTAATCTCTTGAGCCTCAACACAAATGAAAAAAGAAAAGGCCCAAGCTAAATACGCTTGGGCCTTTTTGTATGCCGGAAAGTGGCCAAAACTTATGACGACTTGATCGCTTTTTCGTTTATCGCTTTCATCGTCTCGGATGCTGCTTTGTACAACAACTCTTCACTTAGTCGAACATCGTAGTTAGGGTTAACATACTGAAAATGCACCATACCTTGTTGGTCTATGATGTAAACCGCAGGAACAGGAAGCGCAACACGCTCTTCACCCGTTACATCAACAAATGGAACGCCCAGTCTGTCGCGGTACATAGCTTCTGTTTTTTTGTCTAAGAAAAATGCCAGCCCCATGTTCTTTGCCAACTCCATTTTAGGATCGGCAAGCAAGGTATATGAGATGTCTTCACGCGACTGTTGTTCTTGGATGTTTTTGTTGCTGTCAGGTGAGATAGCGATCATTTGAAATCCCAAAAACTCGACCGACTTCTCAATTTTCTTCAACCCGTTGAGCTGAGCATTGCAATATGGACACCAGCCACCGCGATAAACAACTAAAATAGTTGGCTTTTTAGCGAATAACTCTGCCGTTTGAATAGGCTTTTTAAACTTATCTTCGATTTGCGTATTCGGTATCTTCATACCAGGTAAAATGGGTGATACTTCAAACGCAGATTCAGCGATGCCATTGGCGTCGGTTTGAATGTTTGATGCTGACGAAGGTAGTGCAATTGAGCCTAACAACAAGGCAAAACTCACTAAAACAATCTTTACTGGATTCATATTTCCTCTATTTTTTTTGTTTCTTAACAATCTACTGTACTAGACCCTAGTGCACCCAAAATAATTTCAAAGACATAAAAAAAACGGCCCGAATAATCAGGCCGTTTGTTCTGTTTAATTTAGTTTTGTTTAGCAGAGCGTTAATCGATATTTTCCGCAGGAATTCGATTAGCAATAAACGTTCTGATTTCTGACTCGAGCTGCTCTACAACGTCATCATTATCAATACGCTTTTTCTGGCGTTGACCATTGATATAAAAACCACTGCGCTTATTGGCACCAGCAAGGCCAATATCAGAGATTAAGGCTTCGCCTGGGCCGTTTACAACACAACCAATGACTGACACTGTAATTGGCTCTACAACGTCCTCTAGACGTTCTTCAAGCTGGTTCATGGTGTTAACCACATCAAACTCTTGACGAGAACAACTTGGGCAAGCGATAAAGTTGATACCGCGAGAGCGGATGCCTAGTGACTTAAGGATATCAAAGCCAACTTTAACTTCTTCAACAGGATCAGCAGCAAGTGAAATTCGAATCGTATCACCAATGCCCTCAGCAAGGAGCATTCCTAAACCGACCGCTGACTTGACTGCGCCCGAGCGGAATCCGCCCGCTTCAGTAATACCTAAGTGCAGTGGCTGCTCAATCTTTTGCGCTAACAAACGATACGCACCGACGGCCAAGTGAACATCTGATGCTTTTACACTGACTTTAAAGTTGTGAAAATCATGACGCTGAAGGATCTCTACGTGACGCATTGCTGATTCAACCAGCGCTTCTGGTGTCGGCTCGTGGTATTTCTCTTGGATATCTTTTTCCAATGAGCCACCGTTAACACCTATGCGAATTGGGATATTCTTTTCTTTGGCTACGTCGATAACCGCTTTGATGCGTTCTTCGTTTCCAATATTGCCTGGGTTAATACGCAAACAGTCAACACCGTATTCGGCAACTTTAAGCGCGATGCGATAATCAAAGTGAATATCAGCAACTAAAGGTATCGTTACTTGCTTTTTAATTTCTTTAAATGCTTCAGCTGCGTCCATCGTCGGTACCGACACGCGAACAATATCGGCACCAGCATCTTGAATGCGTTTAATTTGTGCGACGGTCGCTTCAACGTCAGTCGTCTTTGTGTTTGTCATGGATTGAACCGCAATTGGGGCATCGCCACCAACCGGAACATTACCAACCATAACTTGAGTTGATTTACGTCTTTTTATTGGGTTTTCACCAAACATGATCTTTCTCTTTACAGGTTTGCGTCAACTTCAAATCGCGCTACGCGATTTTTCGGCAGGTCAGACATGTCGAACGGGTTGCCATTCACCCAAATTCGCACGCCATCTGGATTACCTAATAATACTCTAAATGGGCCTTGAGCGTTTAATGTCATTACATATCCAGCGTTTTTATTTCCGATTGCGATACGCTCATCAAAAGCGTCGTATACTTCGACCCAACAATCGTTTTCAAATTCAAATTCAACCTTGATGAAGTCCGATTCATCTACTTCACCATTGTCGGCCAACAAGCGTTTCTCCGCGTCACTAAGAACAATTGGTGCTTGTTGTTTAGGAGTATCACCGTCCGTATCAACTTCAGTCGTCTGAGTAGACTCACTGCCATTGGTTGCCACATTTTGTGTTGGTACAGCACTTTGTGTTGTCGGTGACTCTGAGTTCTGTTGCTCTACAGTTTGAGTGTTTAGTTGCGACTCACGTGCTTGCTGAGTTTGTGGCGGTGTTGATTTATCAGCAGCTTGAGACACTGTGCTGTTAGTCACATCAGCGTTTGTTGTTTCAGCTATTACTCGCTCACCAGCAACATCTAGCTGTGCCTTTGGTGATTGTAACTCTTCTGTGTTTTCCTCTGTACCTGTTGGCTCGGCCGTGGCCGTCGCTACTGGCAACTCATTATTAGTAGAACTTGTCGAACCAAACATTTCTGAACCTTTGGTTTGAACCCACCAAGCAACAAGCGCGATGGCCAAAATGGCAACGATACCCCACGAAATAATCGTCAATCGACGTTCTGTACGCTTGCGTTTGCTGCGTTTAGAAAATGAGTGCATTTCCATTGCATCAACTTTGCTTGCACCCATGGTTTCTACTTCTTTTAACACCGCATGCTCATCGACGCCCACTTTTTTCGCATAAGAGCGAATATAACCACGGACAAAGGTCTCTGGTAAATTTGTCGGCAAATCATCAGCTTCGATTTGTTGAAGTACTTTTAAAGGCACACGAATTTGTTCAGACAAGTCTTCTAAAGAAATGCCTAAAGACTGTCGAGCATTCGCCAAAATCTGTCCGCTGCTAAACTCTGGCGTCGGTTGTTCCGTGTTGTGTTCTGCTTGTTCCTGAGGTGATTGCTCTGACATTGTTAATACTGCTCCGGATTAACTTTTAATAATTTAGTCCCTGCTGTAACAACCCCATCGCGATCGATTTGGTTCCAGCGCTTTAGTTCAGCAACGTCAACATCAAGGTTGCTGGCTACTTCGGAAATGGACTGCAGTTTTGGTACTGTAAAATAGATATCGGGATCGGCTACGAATAAAGATTGACCGATTTGAAGCTTCGATTTTTGAGTTAAATTGTTCCACTTCATTAAGGTTTCTAACTTAACGTTATAACGGCTAGAAATTTTATACAAAAACTCACCCGCTTTTACGGTATGAGTCGGAATGTTTACATCCCTAAGAGTAACTGCAAGAGGTTCACCTAGGTTTTGATACTTAGCTTGTTGCTCTTTGGTGGTATACAAATCCGGATCAGACATTAAAATTTCCGTGCCTTCTTTAAGCCAGCCGTCTTGCTCCAAGTTATTCCAACGCAACAACGTTTGTAAGCTCACACCTTCTTCACGAGCAACGTCAGACACCATTTTATCAGCGTTTAGTGTCATATAAGGCTCAGGCTGAGCGACGTAAATAGTGTGGCCAACAACCATGTCTTTATCATTCAAGCCATTCCATTTGGCTAAAGTTGACACCTTAATATTGAACTTAAGAGAAATTCGATACAAGTTGTCGCCTTTTTGAATTTTGTACGTCGGTGCGATAAGACCCTGTGGTGAAGGTTGTAAATATACACGGTTGTTTTGGGTTGAAGCCCGATCATTAACAAGAACCGCGTTTTTAATTGGCGAGACTAGCACTTTTTCTTCAGGTAAAGGCTGTTCTTTTTCAATCGCGACCGTCGACTGAATTAGCTCTGGGATCTTAGCCTTTTCAGTATCCGTTAGAGGCTTTGAAAACATCTCCACTTTGTCTTTGACATCCTGCACAAACTCAGCTTTTGACGCGTACTCACTGACCGCAGTAGCAACCGTGGCAGGAAGCACTAAGCCTCCAGAAGTACGTTGGTTTTCACGTAAGTTTTGGTTGCGCAGCTCGCGCTCGGTGTCATCCACTTGTTGCTCTTTTTTTACCAAAGACGTGCTTTGGGTTACACGACTTGGCTGATTCTCATTTGAGGTGGCCGTTTTGCGCGTAATGCGGATCTGTGGACTATTTCGCTTAGACTGATACTTCAAGCGTAGCTGCTCAAATTCACTATTAATGATGGTTTTGCTGGTCACATATAACGCTTCACGGCTATTCGGGAAGGTTTGTACCAATTGATCTAAATACTTATTAGCTTGAGTCAATCGACCGCGTTTTTCTTCTAAAATATAACCCAGTAACAAGGCACGAGGACCAGGCTGAGAAATGCGCATATAACGACTATAAAAATCCAATGCAGCGACTATGTCACCTGTTGCGTATTTGATACCAGCCAAAGACAACAGATTGTTAGGTCGTCCAGGATTGTGCTTGTACGAAAGCTCGAAATACTCTTGTGCTTGTAAAATTTCGTCGTTAGATAACGCACAGATGGCTAAGTTTTCATAGCTATCAGCGGCGCGTGTGTACTTTGAAATAGAAATGGCTTTTTTGAAATAACCCGCCGCTTTATCTAGCTGGCCCACATTACACAAAAACGTACCGTAGTTGTTATGGGTATCAGGGTTGTTAGGTTCAAAGTCTATGGCTTTTAAATAGTAGGTTTCGGCAATGTCCATTTCACCGACCATTTGATAGTAGTAACCTAAGCTGTAATTGACATCAGCTCGGGTAGGCGCAAATTCTAACGCTTTTTCCAAGTTAAATTTGGCTTGCTCGTATTTGTTGTTTTCAAGATAACTCAATCCCAAAATCAACCGTGTACGAGCGGCTTCCGTTCGGTCAAACTCAAAGCTACGTACTTGTTTCTTCGAGTCTACAAATGTTTTTTCCGTAACACAGGCTGTGATTAACACAGCACTTATCAGCACAATTAGAATTCGTCCCATAACTCACTTCTTTTTGTTAGTTATTGATGCCTATCTAAACCATTTTGACTGATATTGAATCACCTTTCATCTGTTTTTTTAACATTCGCTTAGTACGGTCAACAACGTCACCAACTAACTGGCCACAGGCCGCGTCAATGTCGTCTCCGCGAGTACGACGAACGATACAAGTGTAACCTTCTTCTTGGAGTACTTTAGCAAATCGGTCAACACGGCTATTTGACGATTTTTCGTATGGTGCACCCGGGAACGGGTTCCATGGGATCAGGTTAATTTTTGATGGTGTGCCACGTAATGTCTGCGCTAGCTCGCGAGCTTGATCCATTGAGTCGTTAATACCATTAAGCATAACGTACTCGATAGTGATTTCTTTGTTCGCAGTCGAACCATCAATATATCGACGACATGACGCTAAAAACTCTTCGATGTTGTACTTTTTGTTAATCGGTACCAAGATGTCACGCAGTTCGTCGTTTGGTGCGTGAAGTGAAATCGCTAATGCGACATCGATTTTTTCTTTTAGCATGTCTAGTGCAGGTACAACACCAGATGTACTCAATGTTACGCGGCGCTTTGATAAACCAAACGCAAAGTCGTCCATCATCAGCTCCATTGCTGGTACGACGTTTTTAACATTTAGAAGCGGCTCACCCATGCCCATCATTACAACGTTTGTAACCGGACGGTTAGTCGATAACCCATCCCAGCCTATATCCTGCGCAACACGCCAAACTTGGCCGATGATTTCACCAACTGACAAGTTGCGGTTAAAACCTTGTTGAGCGGTTGAACAAAAAGTACATTCAAGGGCACAGCCAACTTGTGAAGATACACAAAGGGTTTTACGGTCACCATCAGGGATCCAAACCGCTTCAACTTCTTGACCGCCTTCTAACAACATAGCGTATTTAATTGTGCCATCAGAAGACACTTGGCGAACGCTGATCTCAGGCGCGCGCACTTCACACTTCTCGGCTAATTTAGCTCGTAGGACTTTTGAAAAGTTGGTCATTTCTGAAAAATCAGTTTGACCCATTTGATAAATCCACTTGATGGCTTGGTCAGCTCTAAATGGCTTTTCGCCTAATTCGTCTTTAAAAAACTGGCGCAACGCTTTGCGGTCGTAATCTAAAAGGTTAACTTTTTTGACGGGCTGTGCTTCAACAGCAGGAGTGATGATTTCTGCAGACATACTTTACCTCTATGTAGCTTGTATCGTTTAAAGATGCGTTGTTACACGCGTACATTTTATTTTTGCTTTGCATCCTTCAAATGGGCGTTAAGTTGCCTTAAAGACACAAAGCAAAAATATAAAAAGGACCTTAGCAAGCTAAAGTCCTTTTTAAGAATAACTCAGTAATCGTTAAAATTAACGAGTACGGTCACATAATTCGTCAGCAGAGAAGAAGTATGCGATTTCACGAGCAGCTGACTCAGGAGCGTCAGAACCGTGTACTGCATTCTCGTCGATTGACTCTGCGTAGTCAGCACGTAGTGTACCAGCTAGCGCTTCAGCTGGGTTAGTTGCACCCATGATTTCACGGTTTTTAGCAACTGCGTTTTCACCTTCTAAAACCTGAACCATAACTGGACCAGAAGTCATGAAAGAAACTAAAGCACCGAAGAAAGGACGCTCTTTGTGTTCAGCGTAGAAGCCTTCAGCTTGCTCTTGTGAAAGGTGAACCATTTTTGAAGCTACGATGCGTAGGCCCGCAGATTCGAAACGGTTGTAGATTGCGCCGATTACATTTTTAGCAACTGCATCAGGCTTGATGATAGAAAAAGTACGTTCTAACGCCATGGTTAAACTCCAATTTTCAAGATTAATATTAAGGATTCAATTTCTGGGCGCGGATTATACTAGAACTTTATGAAAAAAAATATGTTTGCTTATATTTATCATTGAATAACATAATGTCGACAGTTTTAGCTTGTAGAAAGTGGCGAAAGTTTCCTAAAAGCCCTACACTCATTCGTTTTAACCAATTAATTTTAAAATACTTTTAAGAGTTTTTTCATGAATCAGCAGTTGCTCATCACCGACATTTTAAAATCTTTAAAGGCGCAATATCTGGATTTGGTGAGCGACGCCGTGTCTTTTTTTCGCGATTTTGAAGAAACTTATTTAATTTTTGAGAAAGAAACGCAGCGCACCAAAGAAATCAATAAACAAATTGAAACCATCCTAGCGTTCAAAGAAACCAATGGCTTCTACCCAAAAATTAAAGACCAAGACGACACTGAAAAATACTTAAAAGAGTTAAAACTACTTTCGTCCACAGCCCAAGAACGCTTGGATCATATTGAGCCCAAAATCATTGGTGGCTACAAACGTCGCAACCGTATGTTGACCGAAATGGCAGATACGATTATCGAACAAACCCTAAAAGAGCGGGATGCCAATCGCTTTATCACTACTATGGTATTGCGTGCCCCGTTGCCAAACGACCAAGCTCGATGTGCCAGTAACGAAAAAAACAAACCTATTTATATCGCGGCCCTTGCGTTAAAGCTTCTGGAGCGCCTCAACGACGAAAAGCAGCTCTCTGAACCACAAGTCGTTGATTATGTACCGGAGAAAGTTCCTTCCGAGGACAACCCAAAAGAAGACGTCTACGAGCCAGAGAAACTAGAAGTCTACAAAAGTGAAGTGTTGCGACCTATTGTGTTTGCGGCACTGATTCACCAACTAGGCAGCTATAGCTTAAATGCCGAAGAGATATATCGCGGCAACCGCTATCGCCTTCTCGATGAAGAAGAGCGAAAGAAGCTAATTGATATCATCTACAAGAGCTCTAGAGACTATTTAAAATACGGTCTCGGTGAACCGGATAAAAATTTATTCAATGAAACTCGACCTGAAGATTATCAGCGAGCCGTCGCTCGTTACGATCTAGTCGATTCTATTTTGACTAATTACGTAAAGTCACAGCATGCGCTGGGGAACATCTTACGTATTCCTATGATTTACGCTTCGTTTTTAATGTCGACCAAATCCAGACACAACTACAGCTTGGTCTATAAAGCCTATGACATTATGAAAAGCGGTATCGAAAAAGGGGTAATTTACCCGCCTTATACTAAAACCTTTATGAAAATGGTGGGCAAGTTTCCAATGGGGACGGGTATTTACTTTATTTCCAAAGAAACCAACGCCCCGGAAAAAGGTGTGGTCATAGGGTTAAACCCTGCCAAGTCAGACTCTGCTTTAGTGAAACAAACCACTAAACGCCAAGTTAAGTACGAAGATCACAGCCAAACTGAAGTGACCTACGCCTATAATTTATTAAATGAAGAAGCCCGTAAAAACTCTGACTTTGGCAGTGACTATTTCAAAAAACAATTCCCCAAAGGGTTTTTCTGGAACCCAGCTGAAGATTGGGAAATGGACATTAACCAAAAGTCATTTTGGCGTCGTGACAACAACACCCGCCGCAATTAAAAGTTAATCAACGCGAGTATTAAAAGTCCACTTTGCCTCGGTTTTGTTTGATCTGACTGCGCTTAGTTTTATTGTCCAGCCTACGTCGCTGTGACGACTTTGTTGGTTTTGTTGGCTTGCGAACAGCCTGAACCTTAGTTGCATCTTTAATCAGCTCAACTAACCTGACGATCGCTTCGTCTCGATTTTGTTGTTGAGTACGGTGCTGCTGAGCTTTGATGATAATCACGCCATCTTTTGTCAAGCGCTTGTCTTTCAGGTCCATCAACCTAGATTTATAAAATTCAGGCAAACTTGACGCTTGAATATCAAACCTTAAGTGGATTGCTGACGATACTTTATTAACGTTTTGACCACCGGCGCCTTGCGCTCTTATAGCGACCAGCTCAACCTCATCTTCGTCAAGTGAAACTGTGTTAGAGATCTCGATCATGACTTAGTTAAAGTAATCTTGCTGACGCGCTTCTAATAAACGCTCAATTTGATCAATCTCTGACTCTGACATTGAAGAAGCCGATGGCGATTCAGGAATGCGGTTAGACTCGTTAGCCCATTCACCTAAATCAATGAGCTGGCAGCGTTTGCTACAAAATGGGCGAAACTCAGACTCAGGTTGCCAAACTACATCAGTTTCGCAAGTCGGACATTTAACAGTTGTCGTTGATTTATCAGACATAAAAAACACCATTATTTAATAACGATACAAAAAAGAAAGGAGTGTAACCCTGAATACGCAACTAGCAAGTCGCTAGTTCAAAGGGGATTGTATCATTCACTGACGTTTTTACCGCACTTTTATCTGGACGCATAAAGCTGATTGCAAAACGGCGGTTACTGCCACTGATGGTTGGGAATACTCCACTGTCTACATCATATTTAACTCTCAGTAACGATACCGTATCTGCACAACTGCCCTGGAAAAAACCATTTGGCGCATCGCGCTCGGCAAACTCAGCAGACTCTCTGATAAATAACATCGAAAAGTTTAGGGCTTGTTGAAGTGGCGCTAATATAGTTAACCAAGCTTGAATATCATCTTGACGTTCAGCAAGTGGCTTAAGACGCCAAAAGTGAAACTGCGGTAAATCAAAATCACAAGTACCACCAGCAATACCAAATCTCTGTCTTAGACTCGCCAAAAACTTATCTTCTTTAAGAATTTGGCAGGCTTTACTCATTTTTGAAATCTGACCTTGCAGTTTTACTGTTTCTTGAAGGTTTTTTTGCAAAGAATCATTGTGAATGTCGGGGTGAGAAGACCAGCGAAGCATGCTTTTTTCAAGTAGATCTAAATAAAACGCTAAGGTGCCGCGAATATCGTTGCGTTCTAACACTTCAATTGTGGAATATAAGGTAGAGAAAAACGGTTGGATGTTTCGGTCATCCGTCATGTCTTTGTGTATCGACAACTGATCAAATAACAACTCTAACCGCATTAGCAGTCGAGTTTTTTCATTCAGCGGATGTTCGTAGACAACTGGATTCATGACGATGGTTTCTTTTTGTTATTCTTCTTCTCGGTATCCACACCAAACATTGGCGATTAATTGTTCCAATATGATTTAACCATCGGCCAGTGTCAAATATTTCTTATGCAATTGATTAACTTGAATTTTTAACTCTGATAAAGAGCCCGAGTTATCAATCACATCGTCCGCCTTGGTCAGCCTAGTTGGACGGTCAATTTGACTGCTAATAATGGACTTAATCTGTTCTTCGTTAACACTATCACGGTTAGTCGCTCGTTGCACCTGTAGTGCTTCAGGTACGTCCACTACTAAGACTCGCTGACAGTATGACTCTAAGCCATTTTCTAATAACAATGGCGCAGACAATATTACGTACGGTGACTTTGCTTGATTGAGTTGGTCGAGAAGTTCAGTGCGAATCGCCGGTTGCATGATTGCATTTAATTTCTGCTTGGCACTCTCGTCAGAGAACACTAGCGCTCTTAGTTTGGCTCGATTTAAATGCCCTTCTGCATCAATGTACTCATCACCAAATTCGGCTTTTATCGACTCAAGTGCTGGCGCGCCAGGAGTTACTACCTGCCTTGCAACAATATCTGCGTCAACAATATCTATGCCTTGCGCGGCAAATAAATCCGTCGCCGCAGTTTTACCTGAGCCAATGCCGCCCGTAAGACCTATAATTAAACGCTTTGAATTTTTAGAATCCGTCATCTACCACTCTTATAAAAATGCCATGTACCAGTTGAGCATTGCATCTCCCCAGAGCATGGTTAACCAGCCTGCAATGGCAATGTAAGGGCCAAACGGGATTTGGGTATTGCGAGTTTTGTCACCAAACACCATCAAACTAATACCAATAACAGCGCCAACAAGAGACGACAACAAAACCACCATAGGCAATTTAACCGCCCCAACAACCGCACCGACAATCGCCATTAATTTAAAGTCACCATAACCCATGCCCTCTTTGCCGGTCACGATCTTGAATAACCAATACACAGACCACAAACTCAAGTAACCTGCTGCGGCACCTATGATTGTATATTTAGGCGTCAAAAATACCCCCCAGACTGAGGCAAGAAGAACAAACCACAATAAAGGTTGGGTAAGCTGATCGGGAAGTAGCATTTTATCTATGTCGATAAAGATCAGACAAATAAACACCCAAGTAAGCGGGACTAAAACTAAAGTTTGCAGCGAGTAACCAAACTTCACAGCCACAATGGCTGAGGCTAGCGCTGTTAAAGCTTCAATGGCTGGATAACGAATAGAAATAGGCGTTTGGCACGAGCCACATTTACCTTTTAAAAATAGGTAACTAAAGATAGGGATGTTTTGCCAAGGTTTAACCGCAGCATGACATTTGGGGCAGTGTGAGTCAGGCTTTACAAGGTTGAACGTTTCTTTTGTTGCATCTTTTGTTGGCTTTAATTCATCCGCCAAAAACTCTCGACATTCACAATCCCACTCTCGCTCCATCATTACCGGAACACGATAAATCACTACATTCAAAAAGCTACCAACGAGCAGCGATAACAGAGTCACTATAGTGATAAAAAAGGCGGAAGATTCCGCCATTAATATAAAAAACTGATCAAACATAAATCTCTAGGTTCTAATTTTTACTTATCATTAAACCGCGTTACCCATCTGGAAGATAGGCAAGTACATAACAACGATGAGACCACCAACAACAACGCCCAAAAACGACATCATGATTGGTTCGATCAACGCCGAAATGCCATCGACCGCGTCGTCCACTTCTTGTTCGTAAACATTGGCGACACGCTCTAACATGGTATCAAGCGCACCAGATTCTTCACCGATGGCAACCATTTGAGTCACCATATCGGGAAATAAATTAGTTGTTCGCATTGCCACATGCATCAAGTTACCGGCGGATACATCGGCCTTAATTTCTGAAATTGCACGTTTGTAAACGGCATTGCCTGACGCACCAGCTGCTGAGTTCAATGCCTCATGTAATGGCACACCTGCAGCAAAAGTGGTCGAGAGAGTTCGAGCGTATCGAGCAATCGCCCCTTTGTTCACGATATTACCAACAATCGGAGCCTTAAGAAGTAGAGCATCCATCGAATCGGCAAACTTCTTATTGGTTCGTAAGGCGCGTTTAAACAAAAAGACACCAACACCAATCGCACCCACGACCCACATCCAATATTCTTGGGCCACTTTTGAAGCATTGATGGCAACTTGGGTCGGCGCCGGTAGTTCGGCACCAAAACTAGAAAAGATGTCTTCGAAAGACGGAATAACATAAATCAACAAAATACCAACAACGATAGACGCGATAACCAAAATCGCGATCGGGTAGGTCATGGCTTTTTTGATCTTAGATTTTAGGGCTTCTGATTTTTCTTTATAAAGGGCGATTCGGTCGAAGATACCATCAAGTGCACCTGACTTTTCACCTGATTCAACTAGATCACAATACAACTCGTCAAAATATTTAGGCTGAGAGCGAAACGCATCGGCGACCGTTGAGCCTGCCTGGACCTGAACCAAAACGTCAGTCACCATTTTTTGCATAGATTCTTTTTCTGCGCCTTTGGCAATCATATCTAGTGATTGCACCAAAGGTACACCTGCAGTCAACATAGTGGCGATTTGGCGCGTTAAAACCGCAATATCTTTACTATCGATAGGCTTACTACCACTACCAAATAGCGGCGTTGGTTTTTTCCTAACTTTGGTCGGTGTAATACCTTGTTTCTTGAGGTTACCCTTAGCTTCGGTTGGCGACGTTGCATAAATTTCGCCTTTTATTTTACCGCCTCGACGGTTCAATCCCTCGTAAACAAATGCGATCTGTTTTTTTATTGCTTTAGCTTTATTATCCGCCGCCATATTTTGTTTTTTTCCTAGTTTTGTTCCTAGTATTTTTCCTGGCTCTAGGGCCTTGGTTTTAACTTGTCTTGCGCAACTACCTTATTAAGACGTATTAAGACAAATTAAGATGTTGTAACACGGTTTACTTCTGCAAGGCTTGTCATACCTGCGGCCGCCTTTAACAGGCCTGACTTACGCAGGTTATTCATGCCTTCTTTTTCAGCTTGTTGCGCAATATCCAACGAGTTGCCGCCTTCCATGATAATACCGCGCATTTCTTCACTGAGTTTTAACACTTCATAAATACCGACACGACCTTTATAACCACCAGTACAGTCGTTACAGCCCACAGGCTTAAACAAAGTCATAGACGAAATTTGCTCTGCGGTAAAACCTTCTTGTAGTAACGCTTCTTCAGGCAAGTCTTTCTCTGGCTCTTTACATTTAGAGCAAAGTCGACGAGCAAGTCGCTGAGCGATGATCAGCGATACCGAACTGGCTATGTTATAGGATGGAACACCCATATTGGCCAAACGAGTTAGGGTTTCAGCAGCTGAGTTAGTATGCAGAGTAGACAATACTAAGTGACCTGTCTGCGCCGCTTTGATAGAAATTTCGGCGGTTTCTAAGTCACGGATCTCACCCACCATGATGATGTCCGGATCCTGACGAAGGAAAGCTTTAAGTGCCGAAGCGAAGTCCAACCCCGCCTTGTTGTTCATTTGAACTTGGTTGATACCGGCTAAGTTAATTTCTACAGGATCTTCGGCGGTACTTATGTTGCGCTCTGGGGTATTGAGGATATTCAAGCCGGTATACAATGAAACGGTTTTACCAGAACCTGTCGGACCGGTAACCAAAATCATTCCCTGTGGCTGAGCTAACGCTTCCATATAGAGCTTTTTCTGCTCTTCTTCGTAACCCAACACATCAATGCCCAACATGGCACTAGACGAGTCCAAGATACGCATTACGACTTTTTCACCCCAAATCGTCGGCAATGTACTGACACGAAAGTCTATCGACTTTTTAGCTGAGATCTTAAGTTTGATGCGACCATCTTGTGGTTTGCGCTTTTCGGCAATATCGAGATTAGAAATAACTTTTATACGAGCTGCTAAACGACCAGAGAGTGCCGATGGCGGCTTAGCAACTTCAGTTAAAATACCATCGACTCGGAAGCGGATCCGGTATTCTTTTTCGTAAGGCTCAAAGTGTAAATCCGAAGCACCACGACGAATCGCGTCCATTAAAATTTTATTGATATAAACAACAATAGGGGCGTCGTCTTTGTCCGACTCATCTGGTGCATCTTGGTTGTTGTCCATCGACTCAGTTTCTAAGTCGGCCAGCTCCATCATGTCAGATTCATCAACGCCTAAGCCTTCTTCCATCGAAGAAAACGCTTTGTGGATCATGTCCGACAATTTACCTGGCTCACAAACTAAGAACTCAGTTTGCAAACCGGTATTAAATTCGAAGTCTTCTTGAGCTGAAATATCAGAGGGATCACTGGTGGCCAAAAATAGCGTTCGGCCTTTTTTGCCAACAGGTAAAACTTGGTGTTTGGTGATCAGTTTTTCGTTTTTGACGTCTTCAGGGATTTGCGATAGGTCAAACTGAGTGATGTCAAACCTAGGCACGCCAAAGCGCTGACTAGCAAAGAGCACAAGGTTTTCTGGCGAAATCACATTTTCCGCAACCAAGGTCTCGGCCATGGAATGGTAATTACTGCGGTTGTTTTTGACCTTTTCAACATCATCGTCCGATATGAGTTGATGGCTCACGAGCTGGCGTAACAGCGCACCTTTATACGTATACGGCATAAATCCAATAAACTAATCCTGATTATTATTAATAAAGATTATGGAGACATTAAGACGTATAGGCAACCGTTTGTTAATGAAACTTGGTGCTATTTTGCAAAAATCAGGTCGGGATTTGGGTGGGGATTGTTTAGGGGGAGTCGGATCAAAAAAGGTTAGAGCACGAGGTGAATTTTTTTAGTATTAAGGAGGAGTAGGTATAGGCCACTTTAGAGAGAGCTAAATACAAAAAAGGCCACTAAAAGTGGCCTTTACCATAATGGTCACTTTATATTAACCAATACGTGGACGGTATTGAGCAGCAAGAGTGCCACCTGTTACTTCATAAGACACAACACCGCTCGCTAGCGTTGCTGTGATAATCACAGTTTTACCTGCAAATTCAGCTGGCTCATCTGCACCATTTGTAAATGTAACTGTCATCTCCTGAGTTGCATCTCCAGATGTAGCAGAAGGAGCAGCTAACGCAATCTTTTGAATATCACCAGAACCACCTAAGTCTGTCAAAGCAGTAAATTTAGTACCTGATGAATCAACAAAGCCAACAGAAGCCAAATCATCAGTATCAGAAGGAAGTGCATTATTTAATGCTGCAAACTCTGAAATAGCATTTTGCACTGGACGCATACTAGCTGCGACAGAAGTTGTTGCTTCTGTACGTAATGTATAAGTCTGGTACTGTGGAACCGCTACTGATGCCAAGATACCGATGATCGCGATTACGATCATTAATTCAATAAGGGTGAAACCCTTTTGTTGACGGTTTTTCATATTCATACTCCTGATATGTATTTTCATGAAATTGTTGTAGTTTTAAATTTATTCCATTGTGACCATTTCGAAATTAATTACTGCTTGGTAATCAATTTCGTCGTTAAAAACAAGCAATCCGTCTTAACTTTGGACACTGACAATTTATCCGACAGTTTTTAGATTTCGCATATACTTCAACAGCTTATATTTAAATCCATTGAATAACGCTGAATACGAAAAACAGCCACTTGTGATTTTTACACCATTTCGGTAATCGATTGCAAGCCCTAATTCGCTTTCTAATTCTACATTTAGGCTCATTACCTAGCGCCAATGTGTATCGGCGAACACGTATTAAACTTTAATAAGCGATACCGAGAGTATTAAATTAATTAACAATTAATGTAGCCAATTTTAACGAGCAATCAAGGCGTGAACGGGAGTTTGAAAAAGTGGCGCCAAAGCGCCACTTCAATAGTGAATTTGTGGAGGCTTAATGGGTAATAAAAGGGGTAAAAAAGGGTTAATAAAGTGTAATAAAGACTTATTAAGCATCGAATCTCATAGAGAGATCAATCGCTTGAACATGCTTAGTTAAACCACCAATCGAAATGTAATCTACGTTAAGTACTGCGTAAGCTTTAAACTTGTCACCGTCCATATTGCCGGATGCTTCTAGTTTTACTCGGCCATTAGCTAGTTCGACGGCTTGTTGAGTTTGTTCAACACTAAAGTTGTCTAGCATGACGATATTAGCGCCCGCATCAATGGCTTGTTGCAGCTCGTCGAGGCTCTCTACTTCAACTTCAATCGGCTTGCCTGGGTTTAACTCTTGCGCCTTGCTCACCGCTTGCGTGATGCCACCTGCGGCTTGGATGTGGTTTTCTTTTATAAGGTAGGCGTCAAATAAACCAATACGGTGGTTTTGCCCGCCACCACATTTTACTGCGTATTTTTGTGCAAAGCGCAACCCAGGAATGGTTTTTCGCGTATCCAAGATATTGGTCGTGCTGCCTAAAGCACGAACTTCAGCCACGTATTTAGCCGTTGATGTCGCGGTAGCAGATAATGTTTGTAAGAAGTTAAGTGCAGTGCGTTCTGCTGTCAAAATGGCTCTGGCAGGACCTTTAAACGTAAACAAAGTGTCATTGGCTTTTACTGCGTCTCCGTCTTTGACCTTTAGTTCAACATTAATGTCCGGGCTGACTTGTTTACATGTCTCAATAACCCACTCCAATCCACAAATCACCGCATCTTCTCGAGTGATAACACGTCCACTAGCCTGTCTGTCGGCTGGGATAAGTTGTGCTGTGATGTCAGCCTCGGCACCTTGTTGATTTAAATCTTCAGCCAACGCTTGAGAAACTTGAGTTGGGATCAAAGATTGATACATGACACTTTCCTACTTCTTGGTATTTTTTTAATAATCAAAACGATTAAATCTAATCGTTAGTTCATTGCCCGTTTGGCTAAACGAGACTTGACGCAAGGCACTCATTCCAAGCAACACTTGTTCACCTGGCATTCCCGGCACTATGGTTGCACGCACATTTTGTAGTGACAGCTTACCTATTTCCAATTCATTGATGGATGTGCGATAGGCTGTTGCGACACCGTTTGCGGTACTGACTCGTACTGGCGCGCCTTGGTTTAACAATAAACGGTCTGCGACTTGTCTTGGAATTGCGACGTCCGTCGCCCCTGTATCAAGTAAAAACACCACTTCTTGACCATTTATATAACCGTTTGTGACGTAATGACCTTTGCGATTTTGTTTTAAAATTAAAACCGTCTCGCTGCCATCAACAAAACTCTCTGGGCGCTGATTTGGGTTGTCTTGCAGCTCTAATTGATTCGAAAAAAACGCAAACATGATCATCATCAATAGTATCCAAAAGATATACGCAAAGCGCTTTCCTATTTTTACATTGTCACTGCTCATGTTTACCTCTTCGCACTTTTGTATTCTTATTGCCCTGTGCTTGCGTTAAATCCTTGTTGTTATTTTTTGGATTTTTTCGCTTTTGCTTTGGCCAATTTTTTCTTGTGTGGTTTTTTCTTTTTCACCGGTACCTTAGCCTCTTTGTGCTTAGGTTCTAATCCTTTGATTTTACGGTGTTTGAATGTTTGTTTAGTGTAACTTTCTATCTTCTTAAGAATGCCCATATCGTGCGCTTCAACAAAGCTCACAGCGTAGCCCTTCGCCCCTGCACGAGCGGTACGGCCAATACGGTGTACATAAACATCAGCAGTACGCGGCATATCAAAGTTAAACACGTGAGTGATGTCGGTGATGTCTAAGCCTCGAGCTGCAACATCAGTAGCGACTAACACCTTACTGCGGCCATTTTTCATTTTATCAATGGCTTTCATGCGTCTGTCTTGCGGCATTTCACCTTGCAAGTAAGTCGCGTAAATTTCGTGGCCCTGTAAGCGTTGCACAAGCTGGTCTAAACGCTCACGCGTCTTCACAAACACGATAGATTTTTGTACGTCCTCAGACTGTAAATAGTGCAATAGCTGGGCGAATTTGTGATCGTAATCGTCTGCTAAATGGGTCCACTGAACAATTTTGCCACGTTCACGACGCGGTGCGTCTTCGTCAATGCGAGCAGCTTCGGTCAAAACGCCTTGTGAAAACTCGATGATCCCGCGGCCTTCTAAGGTCGCACTGAATAGCATGGTTTGTTTACGGTTACGCGATTCTTCTGCGATGCGCGTCATGAAGCTTCTAAAGCCCATGTCCAACATGCGGTCAGCTTCGTCCAATACCAAAATTTCAACGTTTTCACAGTGAAAACTCTCTGCGTCCATGTATTCTAAAAGACGGCCTGGCGTCGAAATTAAGATGTCGTTATTCTTTTCTAAAATGTCTTTGTGGCTACCGTAGTTGATACCACCAGTGATCACGCCAATTTTTAAATCTGTTGACGAACACAGTGCTTCAGCCACTTCGTGAATTTGATATGCAAGCTCACGAGTAGGAGCAAGTACTAACACACGAGCGAAACCCGGTGCATTACGAGGAAAGTCTAATAGGTATTGAATGGCAGGGATCAAAAAAGCGGCGGTTTTACCCGTTCCTGTTGGTGCGCTCGCCAATATATCTAAACCGTCGAGTGCTTCAGGAATAGCAGACTGCTGAACACGGGTCGGCTTTTTGTAACCTAAAGAACTAATACCTTTTTCTAAACGACGATCTAAATCAAATTCACTAAATGACATGGGTTTTCCAAGTAATTAAACACTAAAGTCTTGGGGACAAAATAAGATTTGCTATTATAGCTGAAATTCACCTCGAACGGATAGCGTTAGTTTGTCAGGTCCTCAATCTAGTCACTTCAAATTTAAACAATTTAGCCTTTGGCACGATAAGTGTGGCATGAAAGTCAGCACCGACGGTGTCGCTTTGGGCGCTTGGGCAGAGCTAGTTAATACTAAATGTGATGAGAGTGATTTGGGTTTGACTCGCATTTTAGACATTGGTACAGGGACAGGACTGTTAGCTTTGATGCTAGCGCAGCGCTATTCACAGAACCGTAGAGAGCTGCTAACCCAAAATCAGCAAATCAAGATTATCGCATTAGAACTTGACCCTGCAGCGGCCCAACAAGCTAGGTTTAATGTTGAGAATAGTCCTTGGTCTGACATGATTTCGGTGATAACGACCGACGTCAATGACTGGAGTCAAACACCTGAAAACAACGCTACCAAATTCGAGCATATTATTTGTAATCCCCCCTATTTCAGCAATTCATTGAATAGTCCAGATCAAGCAAGAGACCGTGCTCGCCACAACGATAGTTTGTCTTTTGAAAGCTTGTCCGAGACTGTAAAACGTCATTTGGCCGAGGATGGTCACTTTGAATTAATTCTGCCAATTGAAGAGGCAAAACGTTTTGATTTATGTGCGGTTAATGTAGGCCTAGCCAAAACAAGTATAATCTCGTTACAACACAACCCAACAAAAACACCCAACCGACTTTTGGTACGATACAAACATGTGACAAAGGTACTAACCTCAGAGAATTTAGACACGCCCAACTCTCAACTCATCATCAGGGATAGCGAAGGCCACTTTCATCCAAGTTTTGCAGCCATCACTAACGAGTTTTACTTAAAACTTTAGGTATTTCGATATGAGCCTTGTTTTACCCATAGCTTAATCAGCCAAAGCGTAGTTTTAGTTTGTTGACGGTGATTTTTAAACGCTCAATCGCGCAGCGGTTTTTTTCGACCGAATATAAGGTGAAACGTGTCTCTGGTGTTTTTTCAAAAGACAGTTGCCAAGTCGTCAGGCCGTCTCTTTGTATCCCTTCAGAAGAGGTCTTGTTCGTCATACACATAACTTGAGTTAAGCTGCGTAACTTACCGTTAGTCAGTATATCTTCAAACCGAGGTGGTAACTCAGTGGGCAAGCTAAGACGGAGTTTTTCTTTAACCGCCTGCTGATGACTCACGTCGACAATGCCTTGCTCGAGTGACAAGTTTGCTTTTGCACCTGAAGGCCAATAAGAATAATAAAACGAATCGTTTTGAGCAGTTCCAGCGTCACTTGAAGAGCCCGAAAGAATCGGCTCTATCACCGCAACGCCCGATTTACCCAACACTGCTACTTCTGCTGCTTGGCCATTGCCAGAATTGGCCACCAACAATGCACTTGTTTCGTCAACGCCAAAACCCAGTCGTTGATTGGTCTCAGCCAACAAAGTAAACAGACGGGCTGCTCGGTTGCGCTCACTAAAATGAGTATCCAGCACACCAAATTTAAAGCTACCAAGCCCGCCCGCAGCCAAGTAAGTCAATGAGTCTGGGTGTAATGGGCTTGAGCACGCTGAATCTATTTGAGCCTCATTGGCGTCATGTGTTAAACCTTGTTGTGCGTTAATAGCATCTTGGCAACGTGCGCTTGGAGCAGGCGTTGAATGTGCGCCGGTTTTTAGAGCTTGTAAGCTATTGCCATTGGTGATCATAGGTACTCTACCCATAAGGTTTTCACCGCCACTTTGTACCGCGGTTCCGGCACTAGTCCCCACCAGCATATGGACACCTAACAAGTCTTCCAACCATGGATATGCTTTACCTTGATCATCAAAAAACACCTGTCGAGTCAGACTTTGATCACCACCGTTCAACATAACCACACTGGCACTTTGTAACTTAGTTTTGATACCTTCAATACCGAGCTTACAAAGTGCATGTTCGGCCTGAGTCAAATCTGGATAAACTTGCTCGCGGTTGAAGGTACCTTGTTGCTGACGATAGTCGTCGAGCTTGTCACAGTTATTACCCTTTACCGCTTTTGCCAGCGCCGGCGTCAGAGGTAACCACTCACTTACAACTTGATATTCATTAAGTGTCGGCGTATCGAATAACCCTTGATAAAAGTCAGCTGACTCGTATGGATCACGACTTGACGCAGTGATAGAAAATATTCGCTTTTTGCTGCTACTTTTAGCGACCGCTTGGATCACGGCTAAGATTTCGCGGCTTCCCGCTTCTTTGCTCAATTCAGAAAAAACGACTTCTTTATTGCGCTGATTTTGTTGGCCTGCAAGTTCGGTATTCACGACCATTATTTCTAGTTGGTCTAACACAAAGTAATAGGCTCTATCTGACAACGAATCGAGTAACGTGGGCGCGACCTTTTCAAACTCATCGAGTACGTCATAGCGTGACAACACTTTGCTGCTTGGTTTGATCTTCTTGAGTGCAGTTAACACTTGGGATTTCCCCGGCTCTACTTGATCATGCAAATACAAGCTTAGCGGCCATTGCGTTTCAATTCGCACGAGAGCACCGTGGCTAAACTGAAACTGCCTGTCTTTTTTGCCCGATTTTAAAGCAGCAGAGATTGAAGCATTTTCGGTTTTGAGGCATTGCTTTAACGAATAACTTGAGCAGGTTTTTAGCGAGCCGCCGATGAGCATTTGGTATGAATTTGTTTCATTTTTTGCATACGTAGCAACCGAAAAACTCAAGAAAAACAGGCTAAAAAGCAACCCAAACAAATTTTTTTCGGGATTTATTTTCATATTATTTTTTAGATTTTTATTTACTGATAAAAGCGGGACAAACAAGACTTGAAAAACTAGATATATCAAGGGATACAGTGCCATTTCTCTCGAGTGGCACACTGACCATTTATTCTTTAGTCGCATGATAATTACTCATAAAAAAATTAGAAAAGGTATTGCAGTCAAAAACCGAGACTGCTATAAAATTAAGCGACTAAAAAACGAAAGTAGGCTATCACCCTAGCCAAAACCTGTCAAAAACAAGGTATAGAAATGTATAAAAACGCCATTGCGCTGACTACGTATTTCTATTCGCCGTTCTACTTATCGGAGTGGTTCGACGAATAAGCCACTTGCTTCCTCAGCAAGGGTTTGTGCTTCGTCAGATCAGCTAACCCCCTTACAAATTTTCTAACACAATCAGAGTGCGTTTTGCGGACAAGTGTGTCTATTCGCTAGATCGAATTGTTGCGCCTATAGGCTTTAGCTGTCGCTCGTACTCATCACCAAAAACGACTATAACAAGGTGAATATTATGTATCGTAAGTTATTAACAGCGACCGCTGTCAGTGCGGTTATAGCGACCACTCCGTCCATCATTGCAGCGCCATTTGATGACCCAAATTTAACTGAAAACTCTGAAACTATTGAGAAAATAAAAGTAACAGGTTCTCGTATTAAAGGGGTTGATATTGAGGGTACGCAACCGCTCACCGTCATTGACAGTGAAGCAATTGAACGCTCGGGTGCCAACACGATTCACGAGCTGCTTCGCAACCTTTCTCAACTCAAAGGTGGTAACGGTACATTTTCGACCTCTGAAAGTGGCGGCACATCGAACTCTACGCCAGCAGGACAAGCGGCGGCAAGCTTACGAGGAATGGGGCCAGCGTCAACATTGACTTTAGTGAACGGACGCCGCGTAGCACCGAGTGCATTTGCGGCAGGAACCGAAAACTTTGTCGACGTGAATTCCATTCCTCTTGCCGCTATCGAAAAAATAGAGGTGCTAGCAACGGGATCATCCGCGATTTATGGTGCCGACGCAGTGGCTGGTGTCATTAACTACATCTTAAAAGAAGATTACGAAGGGGCCGAAATCAACGTGTCATTTGCTGACAGTGTAGATGATCATGACGAGAGTAAAAAACAACTCAACGTTATCTACGGCACTAAAGTGGGTGATGGACAGCTCACAGTCTTTGCTGATTATTATGATCGTAACGCGTTTAAAGCAACCGACCGAGACTACACGGCTAATGCCCCGTTACAAAACTCTTACTCTTACCTCCCTAAATTAGAAAACACACCTAACATTTTTTACTTTAGTTCGGTTGACGGTAATGAACTCCCAGCACCGGGCTGTAAAACCGAATTGGTCGAAACTGAATACGGTGAAATGATCTGTGCATATTACGGCAATGAAGACGATTATTTAGAGACGCCGTTTGAAAGCTTTTCTACTGGCTTTATGCACAATGTCGTTATTGATGACGTGAAATGGGCGACCGACTTTTTCTTCAGTACAACCAAGTCTAAAGCCTACTCTTCGCCGTCGCCAATTAATCAACTAGATGACAGTGATGGTCCTTTTGTACTTGAAGATGCGCTGTTTATTTATGACGAGCAAGACGGCTCAAATCCTTTGTTAGACCAACTTTATATTGACCCATTTGACACGCTCTCTGGCCGAGAGGTTTGGGGGTTTGGTTTTGACGCTCGGTTTAACGATCCTCGTACTGTTGAAGTCAAAACGGACAGCATGCGTTTGGTTTCTTCTTTAGAAGGTGAAATCAACAATTGGTATTGGCAAACAGGTATCACGTTATCGCAAAGTAAATCAGAACAAACGGCTATTGCCGGAGTTTATAATCGCTACAAAGTACACGCAGCTCTGACAGGAGAATTGTGCAGTGATGGCTCTCCGGCTTCTTTAAGCGGAGGGGACCTGAACTGTTCTAATGGAGAGCTGTTGGATTTTTACAATCCATTCTTGGTCGGTGATGCTCAAAACGATGCTATATTGGCATTAGCCCAAGAAATGCCAACTCGTGACGGTGAGAGTACTGTCTATGCCATCGATGCCCAAATCAGCGGTGACTTATTTGAGCTCACAGGAGGATTTGTCGGTGCGGCCTTTGGTATTGAAGCTCGCCGTGAAGAGCTATCGGATATCCCATCTCTTAACGCCCGCGCCCGAGCTGACAATGACTATTTGGTGGATGTGTTTGGCTTTGGTTCATCAGTATCAGAAGCAAGTCGTACTCAGTACGCCGCATTTGCCGAGTTCCACCTTCCAATCAGTGAAGAGTTTGAAATTCAGGCAGCAGGTCGACTGGACCACTTCAGTGATTTTGGCAGTACCTTTAATCCCAAAATTGGTTTTGCGTATCGCCCCACTGAGTCACTGATTCTGCGAGGCTCTTGGTCTACGTCTTTCAGAGCACCTTCATTAACTCAAGCTGGAGTAAAATTAAGAACCACACGTTCAACCTTTGATTGCGGCGCTAACCAAGCGGTTGCGGACTTGTATTGTATGGGCGATGGAACAGAAATCAGTGTTAACTCATTAGAGTTAGGCAACTCTAATTTACAAGCCGAAGAGTCCGAAGCACTAACTCTTGGGGTTGGCTGGAGTCCGACCTTAGATACTAATTTGACGATTGATTATTGGCAGTTTGAACACGAAGACGTTATCGATACCAATATGACGGCTGTGTTAGACCGAGCGATGACTGATGCGTCACTTCGCCATTGCGGTTTGGTTGGTACAGACGAGTTAGGCATTTCATACGAAGAGTTTTTGTGTGAAGTCACCGATAACAGTGGCTTAAACATTGAACAAGACGGCGCTAACCTATCTGAGATTCTGACCAACTATATTGCTGAGTTCTCACCTCGCAACGATGAGTTGTATCTACCTTTATATCGCGATCACGTTATACCCCTAGAAAACACAGGTACGCAGGATTTATCGGGTGTCGATATCAAATTTGATCATCGCTTTAGATTTGATGACAACGACCTGATTGTTCGATTCGACGGCACTCATTATTTAAGTTTTGAGCGCAACAAACCTGGTTCAGATGCGATCGAAAAGCTCATCGGCACCTATCGTTACCCTGAAAATATCGCGCGAGCGAGTGTAACTTGGGATACCGCAGACTATTACGTCAGCTTGAGCGCTAATTACACGGACAGCTATCAAGATGATATTGAAGGCTTAAGAGGCCGAGAACTGGGCGAGCTTGACGCTCTTGGTGTGTTGGACAGTGAAGGGAACCACCAAGTCGACAGTTGGTTGATTTGGGACCTTTCGGCTGGTTATGACCTCAATCGCAACGTTACAGTACGAATGAGCATTGATAACTTGACGGATGAAGAGCCGCCGCAACTCTATGGTTCGCAACGCGGTTTTGACTCTATCAATCACAACGCCTATGGCACGACCTACCGAATTGGCTTAACCTATCAGTTCTAAGTCAGGCTGAGTTTATACAAGCGGGGGCATGGTTGCTCCCGCCTTTTTAACGACCGCTTTTAATAACCACAACAACTTAACAGACACCATGACTCAAACGAAATCTCGTGCTTTACCCGACGCCTCGGTTATTTTGGTGTGTGTCGCTCTGATTGCTTATTGTGCTACTTGGTTTGTAACGCCTGGCTACTTTGAGGCCAATGCGGATTCACAACAAGTTAGCTTGTCACAATATGTCCAATCAGAGACCCACACTGCTACTCCTTTGTTCGCCGAACAAGGTAATATTGGGCTTGCCAATGTGCTATTTGAAGGGCTGACCTCCGGTAGTAAATTTGGTGCCACTATTGGCGTAATGGCCTTTATTTTAATCACCGGTGGCGCGTTTGGCATCATTATGAAAACCGGCGCAATTAACAATGGCGTGTTAAATCTAATTGAGCGAACAAAATCGGTGGAGTGGCTGTTTATTCCACTTATGTTTGTCTTGTTTTCGCTTGGCGGCGCTATTTTTGGGATGGGCGAAGAAGCCATCGCGTTTTGTATTGTCCTCTTACCCATAATGAAGCAGCTAGGTTACAACGCTCAGGTCACGGTTTTGATGACCTATGTGGCAACGCAAATTGGCTTCGCCACATCATGGATGAATCCATTTAGTATCGCGATCGCTCAGTCCATTGCGGACATTCCAGTGTTTTCTGGGGCCGAATTAAGAATGGTCGCTTGGCTCGTTTTTACTGCCTTTGGTCTGTTGTTTACAACACGATATGCCAAACAAAGCCGAACTACCAACCAAACCAACGACAATGACTTTACCTTGCCATCCCTAACAACTGCAGATAAAGCCGTTTTGATCACGTTTTTAGTTGGTATTGTGTGGGTAATTTGGGGCGTCATGGCAAGGCAATACTATATCCCAGAATTGGCGGCTCAGTTTTTTACCATAGGCATTGTCAGTGCTCTGATGGTAAGAATATTTGGCGATCAAGACTTTAATCAAAGTGCTCGAGCATTTACCCAAGGCGCACAAGAACTATTACCGGCGGCTTTGCTGGTCGCAATGGCGAAAGGTATCGTCTTATTGCTTGGTGGTAGCGATCTCAATGAAGCATCAACGTTAAATACCTTCTTATTCCACAGTGCATCGGCCATTGCGGTAGTTCCGGAAAGTGTTGCAGCTTGGGGAATGTTTGTTTTTCAGAGTTTGTTTAACTTTTTTGTATCTTCTGGATCAGGCCAAGCCGCTATCACCATGCCATTGATGGCACCGCTTGGCGACCTATTGTCTGTAAGTAGACAAATTGTCGTACTTACCTTTCAACTTGGCGATGGCCTAACTAATATCATCATACCGACATCGGCTAGCTTGATTGGCTGCTTAGGTGTGGTCAAACTGGATTGGGGTGAATGGGCTAAATTTATTTGGCGTTTTCAGTTAGGTTTGTTCACGTTGGCGAGTGTGTTCATTTTTGTCGCCTATTTTTTTAATTATCAATAAATTGAGATTTTATGTTAACAGTTATTCGACAAGCACAGCTTTTCACTCCTCACCCAGCTGGTATTAAGGATGTTTTGATCGGGGGTGGAAAAGTATTAGCAATCGAAAACAACATCGATCTGTCTATAAATGATTTATCAGCTCCTGGTTTAGTGACAGAAGTTGACGGAAAAGGCATGCTTCTCGTGCCGGGTTTTGTTGACTCTCTGGTGCATATCAGTGGCGGTGGTGGTGAGGCTGGTTTTGCCAGTCGAACACCGCAAATGCAATTGTCAGATGCCACAACAGCTGGCATCACCACAGTGGTCGCCGCCTTAGGCACTGATGCTGTGAGCCGTACCCATACAGACTTGGTTGCAAAAGCAAAAGGCTTAAAAGAAGAAGGCCTCAATGTATTTTGTTACACGGGCTCATATCATATTCCAGCAAAGTCTCTGACTGGCGATGTCGAAAAAGACATTATGTTTATCGACGAGATAATAGGTATTGGTGAGGTCGCTATTGCCGATCATAGAGGTAGCCAACCCAGTGTTCAGCAGTTAGCTCACTTGGCCTCACAAAGCCGGGTGGCAGGGATGTTAAGTGGCAAACGCGGAACAGTAAGTATCCATGTAGGGCCTGGTCCAGAACACCTTGATTTACTTCATAAAGTCGCAGACGAAACGGATATTCCATTAACTCAGTTTTACCCGACTCACATGAATCGCAACCAAGAATTGGTCGAGGCTGGGATTCGTTTTTGCCAATATGGCGGTACTATCGACTTTACCACCAGCACGACTGAGTATGACTTAGCACACGGCGAAATGGCCGCGGCACAGGCCTTGGCATTTTGTATTGACAAAGGAGTAAACCCAGAACAACTCACCATGAGTTCAGATGGTCATGCTAGCTTGCCTATTTTTGACAAAAATAATCAACTTGTCGGGCTTGAAGTGGGTCAGGAGCGCTCGTTGTTGATGTCATTTATTGAAGCGGTACAACAACACGACGTCACCATAGAACACGCCCTCATGTCGGTCACTTCGAACCCTGCGACAATATTAGGTCTCAAAAAAGGCCGAATTCTCGCCAACGCAGATGCAGATTTAGTTCTGCTGAACGATACAGATTTACACCCGGAGTATGTATGGTCACGTGGCCAACTCATGGTCGCGGATCGCAAACCTCTTGTTGTTGGTCGTTTTGAATAGGGTGTGAACAACACCCTTTTTTTATTTTGTGCTAACATGCCTTCGGAATATGCCAAAGAGACTCGCTGACGAGACAAAACAGTGACTTTGTTATTGATGTATAGCGCAATTAATAACGTTAATAGTCCGCTGCAGCTGTCACTCAAACAACAGCGTATCGATAAACTAACAATAAGATAAAACCATGAAAAAACTCATCACAGCTCTATGTGCGATGACGTTGGCGTTTACGTCGACAGCGCACGCTGAAAAACTTAGTTTAGAACGAATTTATCAAGATCCATCTTTGTCAGGCACCGCGCCTCGCAAACTTAAATTATCACCAGACGGTCAACGCGCGACTTATATTCAAGCTCGTGAAGACGACTACAACCGCTTTGATTTGTGGCAGTACAACGTAGAAACCGGTAAGCGTTCTATGTTGGTTGACTCAGAATCTTTAGTATCTGGTCCAGAAAACCTTTCTGACGAAGAAAAAGCCCGCCGAGAGCGCCAACGTATCTTTGGTAAAGGTATTTTGGAATACACTTTCTCAGCAGATGGCAACGCCCTTTTATTTCCATTAAACGGCGACATTTTTTACCTAAAAATAGGCGAGCAAAAAGCCAAAAAATTAACTAACGGTGAAGGCTTTGCGACCGACGTTAAGTTTTCTCCAAAAGGCAACTTCATTTCTTTTGTTCGTGACCAAAACTTATTCATCATTGACTTAGCTACTGGTAAAACTCGTGCGTTAACAACAACGGGCGGCGGTACAACTAAGTTCGCAATGGCAGAATTTGTTGCCCAAGAAGAAATGGGCCGTATGACGGGTTACTGGTGGTCTCCAGATGAGAAAACCATTGCTTTGACAAAAGTCGACACGACGCCTGTTGATATCGCAACGCGTAACGAAATCTACGCTGATAGCATTAAGCTATTTAACCAGCGTTACCCATTTGCTGGTACCAACAACGTTAATATCGAATTGGGTTTATTAGATGTAACTAAGTCTGAAAACGATATTCGTTGGGTAGACCTAGGTAAAAACAAAGACATTTATATCGCTCGTGGTAAGTGGTTACCGGGCAGTGAGCGCTTTTCTTACCAGTGGCAAAACCGTACTCAACAAAAATTAGAGCTACGTTTTGTTAACCGTAAGAGCTTACAGCAAGACGTTGTTATCACTGAGACTGCGGACACTTGGATTAACCTGCATGAAGCTCTGTACTACATGGATGACAGCTTTATTTGGGCATCTGAGCGCGATGGTTTCCAGCACCTTTACCACTTCGATTATCGCGGTAAGCTGTTAAGCCAATTAACCAAAGGCGAGTGGATTGTTGATGCCCTTGAAGGCGTTGATAAAGCAACTGGCGATGTGTATTTTACAGGTCGTAAGGACACGCCAACTGAGCGCCACTTATACAAAGTAAACCTTAACAAGCCACAAGAGATCACTAAGATTTCTTCTCGCAGTGGCTTCCACAGCATTACTTTCTCGAAAGACTCGAGTATCTACCTCGATTCATACTCAAATACTGCGCAGCCTACACAAGTTAGCTTACATAAAGCCAATGGCGAAATGTTAACTTGGATGGAAGAGAACCGCGTTGATGAAAATCACCCGCTTCACCCTTACTTGTCTGATTGGGTTAAACCTCGTTTTGGTACTTTGACAGCTGAAGACGGCCAAACGCTTCACTATCGAATCTTTGAACCAAAAGGCTTTGAAGGCAAGCGCCCGGTTGTTAACTATGTTTATGGTGGTCCACACGCACAGCTAGTGACAAACAGCTGGAGCGGCCGTAACTTCATTCTTCAACACTTGGTTCAAAAAGGCTACGTGGTATTCCAATTAGATAACCGTGGCTCATATAACCGTGGTAAGAAGTTCGAAGATCCGATTTACAAACACTTAGGTGATGTGGAGTTAAAAGATCAGCTAGTTGGGATGGAGTACGTAAAAACGTTAGACTTCGTTGACCCTGAGCGCATTGGTGTTTACGGCCACAGCTACGGTGGTTATATGACGATTATGAGCATGTTCAAAGCCGGTGACGTATTTAAAGTAGGTGTATCAGGTGCGCCAGTAACAGACTGGACTTTATATGACACACACTACACTGAGCGTTACGCAGGGCACCCTGGTAAAAACGGTGAAGATTACGAGAAGAGCAACGTATTTATGTACGCTGACGGCCTGCAAGGCGACCTGTTAATTTACCACGGCATGGCAGATGATAACGTATTGTTTACTCATGCAACTAAGTTATTCAAACACTTACAAGACTTAGGTAAGCCATTTGATGTGATGACATACCCAGGCAGTAAACATAGTATCCGTGGTAAAAAGACGGGTTATCACTTAGCGACAACAATTGTTCGTTATTTTGATAAGAACCTTTAAAGACAAATGTTATAGGGGCTATCACCTTTAGAGGTAAGCCTGTCCAATCAAAACTGGATATTGATTTAAGCCCACTGTTTACAGTGGGCTTTTTTGTACCTGCTGTTTTTGACGGCAGCAAAGTCTAGTAATTGAGCCTAAAGGTTTAGTTATACGTTTAAGCCCGAGCAACCTCCCCTATTTTGCTTAAGGTTAGTTGACCTATTCATTAACCCCAAAATCAGGTCAAACACTATGAATTTTTATCTCATTGCCGGACTTTGTGTCTTACTTTTATTTACCCCTGTATTGTTTGCGAGCGGCCCCAAACCTCAACTTATGCTCGCATCAACTAAAACGTTAACCAGTTTACCCGAATCGACCAGTGCTTATTACGCCAGCGAAAAATATGACGGTGTTCGTGCGCTGTGGACGGGTAGTTTGTTTTTGACTCGGCAAGGTCATTTAATTCATGCTCCAGATTGGTATACCAAAGACTTTCCCAATCATCCCTTAGATGGTGAACTCTGGTTAGGTCACAACCAATTTGATGCGGTTTCTGCAATAGCCAGACGCAAAACACCGCGAGATGCCGAATGGAAAAAAGTGAACTTCATGGTGTTTGATACACCGATTACCAACTTGGCATTTTATCAACGCCAAGAACGAATAGAGAGTTTGATCACCGCCCAGTCACCAGCTTGGCTGCAACACGTTACACATGTTCGATTTGAGCAAAAACAAGATCTCATGGCTTTTTATGACGCCGTTTTGGCCAGTAACGGAGAAGGGATAATGCTTAACATCAGCAACGCAACCTATGAGTCAGGCCGCAGCAAAGGACTCTTTAAACTCAAGCCAACATTTGACGATGAAGCCGTCGTAATTGGTTACCAGCAAGGCAACGGAAAATACCAAGGCATGATGGGAGCACTATGGGTCAGGAACAAACAGGGGCAAAAGTTTAAACTGGGCAGTGGGTTTTCAGATCAAGAGCGCCAATCTCCGCCCAAACTTGGCAGTATCATTACGTATCAATATTCGGGATTTAGTAAAAATGGCTTGCCGCGTTTTGCTCGATTTTTGAGGTTGAGAACAGATATGAATTCGTTTTAAACAGCGCCCAACACATAAGTAATGTTCGTTGGGCGCTATGACTTGACTGAGCTAATTACCAGATTTTGACGCGCTCTTCTTCTGGTAAGTAATGGCCGTCGCCCTGTTTGACCCCAAAGGCTTGATAAAACTCAGGCATATTTTGAATGACGCCATTGACTCGATAGCGACTCGGCGAATGAGGGTCGGTGACTAGTCGGTTGCGTAATTCATCGTCGCGGTACAAACGACGCCATACTTGCGCCCAACCCAAAAACACCCGCTGCTCACCGGTGAAACCATCAAGCACAGGTGATGGTTTACCATCGAGTGACAGTTTATAAGCTTTGTAAGCAATCGTTAGCCCGCCCAAATCACCGATATTTTCGCCAAGGGTTAGCTCACCATTTACAAACTCGTCTTCGAACGGTTCGAACTTACTGTACTGTTCAGCGAGCTTTTTGCCTCTGGCTTGAAATTGCTCTTTATCCGACTCTGTCCACCAGTTGCGCAAGTTACCATCACCGTCGTACTTTGCGCCCTGGTCATCAAAGCCATGACCGATTTCATGCCCAATAACGGCACCAATACCACCATAGTTGACCGCATCTTCTGCCTCTAAGTTAAAAAATGGCGGTTGTAAAATTGCAGCAGGAAATACAATTTCGTTACGCGTTGGGCTGTAATACGCATTTACAGTTTGTGGGGTCATAAACCACTCTGTGCGGTCTATCGGGCCACCGAGCTTGTTCAACATATCGTTTAGGGCAAACTCGTTGTAACGCATATAGTTACCGATGAGATCATCTTCTTTAATTTCTAAATCAGAATAATCGGTCCATTTATCCGGGTAACCAATCTTTGGAGTAAATTTTGCCAGCTTTTCGAGCGCAGCCACTTTCGTCTCTTCACTCATCCACTCAAGCTCTTTAATACCGACTTCAAAGCCTTTGATCACATTTTGAACGAGCTTTTCCATGCGCTCTTTTGCTTCGGGCTTGAAGTGTTCAGCGACGTATAATTTGCCAAGTAGCTCACCTAAAACACTGTTGGCTCCATTAACTGCGCGCTTCCATCTAGGCTGTTGCTGTTCAATCCCACGCAGTGTTTTTCCATAAAAAGCAAACTGGCGGTCAGCAAAATCACTCGATAGCTGAGGGGCATATTCGCTCAATAAGCGAATGGTCATATAGTGTTTCCAAGTTTGCACATCGACACTGTCAAACATCTGCCCAAAGGCATTTAAATAGGTATTTTGAGACGCGATAACTTGGTCTGTTTCAAGCCCTAAGGTGTTTGCATAGTCAGTCCAAGGGAATGCCCCCATGTACTTAGCAAACGCTTGGCTGTCCATTTTGTTGTATCTGGCATTGGCATCACGGCTTTGCACCCGAGTCCACATTTTGTCAGCGAGCTTGGTTTCTAATTCTAAAACAGCTTGGCCTGCAGCTTCTGCGTCCTGAATCCCGGCCAGACTCAACATATCGGCGACGTATTTGGCATAAGCTTGACGGTTATCTTCGCTCTTTTTGTCTTCTTTGAAGTAATAATCGCGATCAGGCAGACCCAGACCTGATTGGTTGACATAAACACCGTATTGATCAGACTGTTTTGCATCGACACTAACATACCAACTCAAAGGGCCTGTCACGCCTTTTTTATACAACTCAGCCATCATCATTCCAACTTCCTGGTGTGAGTTTACTTTGTTAATTTGTGCCAAAGTGGGTTGTAAAGGTGACAAGCCTTTTTCATTAATGGTCTTCTCATCCATGTACGAATTATAAAAATCACCAAGCTTTTGTTCATCAGAGCCCGGTTCGACATTAGGCTTAGCTGCAGCTCGCAAGATGATAGTTTTTAAGTTTTCTTGTGCGTCATCATAGAGCTTGGTAAACGAACCATAATTAGACTTATCTGCTGGGATTGTGGTTTTATCTAACCAAGTTCCATTTACATAGATATAAAAGTCATGCTGTGGCGCCGCTTTTTTGTCCATGTTTTCTAAATCAATCCCAGAGGTCAGAGCCACTGACGTCTCAGCTGCTGCTTCTGTAATTTGTGCCTGAGAAGATGCACTACTGTCTGTCGTTTCTTGTTTTGGAGAACAGCCCGATAATGACAGAGCGCCTAGCGCCAATGCCACCGCAAACGCAGTTTTAGAGATCTTATTCATGATTTCGCCCTATTGTTTTTATTTGTTGAATAATACAGCTAGACAATACATCCGTTTAAATACATCGAATAATGTAAACCTTGGTTTATTATTGTCAATATCGCTTTGAAAGTCTGCCACTTAGGCCAAAGAGAAAGGCGGACACGAATAGCCCGTTCTCATAATCAGGCAATAACGTTGTAGCCATACCAATCGGGTTTAATGACTTGCCCACCAGGCTTTGGCGTCAAATGAATATGAACCTTGTCATCTAACAAACTCACTGGAAAACACTCATCCACTTCAAATAGATTGTCTTTGTGAGGGATATGGGATTGTTTCAACAATTGGGCTTTGGCTTGTTGTTTTGCATCTTCACTTGAAGTGGCTACAAACAAACCAAATTCATGTAATTCAGTAAACTTCTCGGGTTGATAGCCACCGAGATTCACAAAGTACAGCTTTTCTGGTTGCTTGTCGTGGTCAATAGGTGCATGGCTTAACGATACTTGATAACCATCGATGTGGTTTACCTGCATATAACAATCAATGTGTAACCCTTTTCGATTACCGTACCACTCTTGGATTAATTGCGGATAAGTATCTTCAATTGTTTTACCGACAACAAAGCGCACATCGTGAACTTCAATATTCGATTTACCAGCACTCCCCCCCAAATAAACCATAAATAACTTCATGTTTAACTCCAGATTGGTCGAAATTAGCGATTAACGTTTGTGAACCCGGTATGCGGTCCGAAAATTATGAAATAACTGCTCAAGTGATTCACCCAGTTGTGGCTCACCGTTTTGTTTAAACAGTTCATAAGCAACCTCAACGGTACTCAAATGGTGCTCGTGATAAGCCTCGCGCAATTGATACGCGCCCTTGTTGAGACCTGACAACTGTAGTACAGGAAGTGACTGTAAATAGGGAGATTTAACAAACATTTTTTTGGCTTGACGCCATGTACCGTCTAAAAAGATCAGTAAAGGTCGACGTCCATCGCGCTCTTGCCGAGTGGGAACTTGATGAATTTGCCGTTCAGGCTCTGTGGCATCGTGGACAAACACTATGATCGGATACCATTTATCAGACTCGAGTAACGCCTTTAGTTCATCTTGTAATTCAGTGCGTTGCCACCTAAATGCAAAGTTGTCAGGCACGACTTCGCAAATGAGCTGACCAGTGTTAGAGGGTTTGTAATACTCGGCATGGTACATCAACATGCATACACCAAACTCAGTTTCGACAGGCTCTACCGTTTTACAAATACACTCAGTTTCTGCAAGTAAACATTCGGGGCAACGTTTGAGCAATGCACCTCGAGCTTTGAATTCGCGCTTCGAAAATTGTAACTCGTGCTCTCGTAATCGACGCACTGAGTTAACATGGGGTTTATTCATTGGACTCTTTTTTTCCACTACCTATTTTCAATAAGTACAAAAAAAGGAGCGATACGCTCCTTTTTGTCTTTCCGGGTTGTTAGTTAACTAACCGGAAATTACTTCTTTTTCGCTTTTGGATTTGGAAGGTCAGTGATTGAACCTTCGTAAATCTCAGCTGCAAGACCGATTGACTCGTTAAGCGTTGGGTGAGCATGAACAGTTAACGCGATGTCTTCTGCGTCTGCGCCCATTTCGATCGCTAGACCGATTTCACCTAACATTTCACCTGCATTGATACCAACAATCGCACCACCAAGGATACGGTGTGTGTCTTTGTCGAAGATTAACTTAGTGAAACCTTCAGTACGTGCAGATGCAATCGCACGACCAGAAGCTGCCCATGGGAACTTAGCTGACTCAACGTTCAAGCCTTGCTCTTTCGCTTCTTTTTCAGTAACACCAACCCAAGCCATTTCTGGATCTGTGTATGCAACTGAAGGAATACCTTGTGGTTCGAAGTAGTGCTTCTTACCAGAAATAACCTCTGCTGCAACGTGGCCTTCGTGTACCGCTTTGTGAGCAAGCATTGGCTGACCGATAACGTCACCGATTGCAAAAATGTGATTAACGTTTGTGCGTAATTGCTTGTCTACATTGATAAAGCCACGCTCATCAACGTTAACACCAGCTTTGTCCGCATCACATAGGTTACCGTTTGGCTTACGACCAACCGCAACTAAGATCTTGTCGTAACGAACTGGCTCAGCTGGTGCTTTTTTGCCTTCGAACGTAACGTATAAGCCGTCGTCTTTTGCTTCAACGCCAACTACTTTAGTAGATAGCATGATGTTGAAACGGTCTTTGTTGTACTTAGTGTACGCTTGAACAACGTCTTTATCCGCCGCTGGTACAAGTTGGTCTAAGAATTCAACAACAGAAACGTTTGAACCAAGTGCGCTATACACTGTGCCCATTTCTAGACCGATGATACCACCACCAAGTACTAACATTTCACCTGGGATGTCTTTCATTTCAAGCGCACCAGTCGAGTCGATCACACGGTCGTCTTCTGGGATGAAAGGAAGGTTAACTGGCTCAGAACCTGCTGCAATGATTGCATTGTCAAACGTGATGTTAGTCACGCCGTCTTTACCTTCAACTGCTAAGGTGTTGCTACCAGTGAATTTACCGTAACCGTTTACAACCTTAACTTTACGCATTTTAGACATGCCGTCTAAGCCTTTAGTCAGCTGAGCAACTACGCTGTCTTTCCAATCGCGAATTTTGTCTAGGTCGATTTCTGGCGCGCCAAACGTTACACCGTGAGATGCCATATCTTTTGCATCGTCGATAACTTTTGCAACGTGTAATAACGCTTTAGAAGGAATACAACCTACGTTTAGACAAACGCCACCAAGCGTTTCACGAGCTTCAACTAATGTTACGTCTAAACCTAAATCAGCCGCACGGAATGCAGCAGAGTAGCCACCAGGGCCAGCACCAAGAACCACTACCTGGGTTTTGATATCGTTGCTCATTACTAACCTCTATTCTTTTTAAGGTAAAAGACGAAGTTGGCTCCGCCTTTTTTGAGTTAAAACGATACATCGAGAAAGTTAAGTCACTTATTCCATGTATCAAAAATAATTGTCGCCAGTTTATCACTGGAAAAACAGAAAGTCCTGTTACGACAGGACTTTCTTCGATTTTATAATACTAATTTTCGTATATCAGACAGGACACTCGAAATATGGACCGCAAAGCGAGCCGCAAGTGCACCATCAATCACGCGGTGATCGTATGATAATGATAACGGTAGCATTAGTTTAGGCTCAAATTCAGAACCATTCCATTTTGGTTTCATTTCTGACTTAGATACACCCAAAATGCCCACTTCTGGCGCATTAACGATTGGCGTAAATGCAGTACCACCGATACCGCCTAAGCTCGAAATAGTGAAACAGCCGCCTTGCATGTCTTTTGCGGTTAACTTCCCGGCACGTGCTTTGGCAGAAATCTCCATCAATTCACGAGAAATTTCGTTAACGCCTTTTTTGTCAACGTCACGAACCACTGGCACAACAAGACCGTTTGGTGTGTCTACAGCGATACCAACGTGCACGTACTTCTTAAGTACGATGCTCTCACCATCAGGACTCAACGATGAGTTGAACTGTGGGTAAGCCGTCAATGCCGATGCAACTGCCTTCATGATAAACACCAGTGGGGTGATCTTAAGGTCAGATTTTTGCTTTTTAAGCATTTCATTTTGTTCTTTACGGAATGCTTCTAACGACGTGATATCTGCTTCGTCAAATTGAGTAACATGTGGAATCGTAACCCAGTTGCGGTGTAAGTTAGGACCAGAAATCTTCTGGATACGAGATAATGGTTTTGTCTCGATTTCACCAAACTTACTGAAGTCGACTTTTGGCGCAGCTAATACTTGTAAACCACCTTCGCCAGACGCAACGCTTGATGCCGCTGTCGCCTTAGGGCGAGATAGCTCGTATTTAACAAATGACTTAACGTCTTCCGCCAAAATACGACCTTTACGTCCTGTACCAGTGACCTTAGACAAATCAACGCCAAATTCACTCGCTAAACGACGAACCGATGGAGTCGCGTGTAACTTACCACCAGCCGCTTGAGAACCCGACTGCGATGGATGATCTTGACGTACCGGAGGCGCTTTGCGCTCTGGTGCAGATTGAGCAGGCTTAGATTCCTCTTTTGCTGGTGCAGATTGTGACTCAGCTTTTGGCTCTGAGCTTACTGCAGCTTCGGTTTCGATAGTGGCAATAAGAGTACCCATTGCAACTTTACCGCCAGTGCTGATCTCGATTGACTTAATTGTACCTGCAAACGGAGCCGGAACGTCCATCGTGGCCTTGTCTGTCTCTAGCGTAATTAAGCCTTGTTCAGCTTCTACTTTTTCACCTACAGCAACAAGTACATCGATAACGTCAACTTCGCCGTCAGTACCAATGTCTGGTACTTCAACGTTTTTGACTTCTGAGCCTTTTGCCTCTGAGGCGCCGCTTGTAGCTGGTGCTTCAGTCTTGTCTTCTTTAGCTTCTGGCTTAGCTTGTTCTGTGTCATTTGAAGAAGGTTGAGCATCGCCACCAGAGACTTCTAGCGTCATGATGACTTTGCCTTGACCGACTTTGTCACCTACCGCCACTTTAAGGGCAACGATCTTACCGTTTTCAGGTGAAGGCACGTCCATGGTCGCTTTGTCAGTTTCTAGCGTGATTAGGCCATCTTCTTTAGCAACGGTATCACCTTCGGCAACTAATACATCAATCACATCAACTTCGTCTTCAGTGCCAATATCTGGAACTTCAACCTCAATGGTTTGGGTAGAACCATTTGAGCTAGCTTCTGGTGCCTTTGACTCTTGTGCAGCTGGTGCTTCTGTCGTTGCTTCTGGCTCAGCAGCTGAGCTGCTGCCCGCTTCTTCAACTTGAATTAATAAAGTTCCTTCAGAAACCTTATCACCCGTTGCAACTTTGATTTCTTTTACGGTCCCCGCAAATGGCGCAGGGATGTCCATTGATGCTTTGTCACTTTCAACCGTTACAATCGCATCTTCCGCTTCAACTGTGTCGCCAACGGCAACACAGATTTCGATGATTTCTACCTCATCACCGCCCACATCTGGGACTAGAATGTCTTTTAAATCAGCCATCTAATATTTCTCCTTGGGCGCTTAGGCGTAAAGTGGGTTCAGTTTGTCAGCATCAATACCAAACTCTTCAATGGCTTTGGTAACGACTGACGCTTCGATTTCGCCACGACGCGCTAACTGGCTTAGAGCTGCTACAACAACGTAGTTATGGTCAACTTCGAAGTGGCGACGTAAGTTTGCACGGCTGTCCGAACGACCAAAGCCGTCTGTACCAAGCACTTTATAGTCTGAAGGTATGTAAGCACGTACTTGCTCAGCGTATGCTTTGATATAGTCAGTTGCCGCAACAACCGGACCTTCGTTACCTTCTAACACTTCAGTAATGTAGGCTTTTTGTGCTGGAGCTTCTGGGTTTAACATATTGAAGCGATCAACTTCTAAACCATCACGACCTAACTCGTTAAATGACGTTACGCTGTATACGTCAGAGCTAATGTCGAACTTCTCAGCTAGGATCTTCGCAGCTTCGCGAACCTGCAGCATGATAGTACCCGAGCTTAATAACTGAACATTCGCTTTGGCTTTTTTAGGCTCTACGCGGTCTAACTTGTAAATACCTTTAACAATGCCTTCTTCAACCCCTTTTGGCATTTCAGGTTGAACGTAGTTCTCGTTCATTACTGTTAGGTAATAGAACACGTTTTCTTGCTCAGCATACATACGACGCATACCGTCTTGGACGATAACCGCTAACTCATAACCGTAAGTCGGGTCATAAGTAATACAGTTAGGAACGGTACCAAAGTGAACGTGAGTGTGACCGTCTTGGTGTTGCAAACCTTCGCCGTTTAGCGTTGTACGACCGGCTGTACCACCGACTAAGAAACCACGTGCTTGCGAGTCACCCGCAGCCCAAACCATGTCACCCACACGTTGGAAACCAAACATTGAGTAATAAATGTAGAATGGGATCATTGGCTCGTTGTTATTCGAGTATGACGTCGCTGCTGCAAGCCAATCTGACATTGCACCTAATTCGTTGATACCCTCTTGTAAAACCTGACCTTTTTTGTCTTCGCGGTAGTATGCCACTTGGTCAGCGTCTTGAGGTGTGTATTTTTGTCCTTCGTGAGCGTAAATACCGACTTGACGGAACAGACCTTCAAGACCAAACGTACGAGCTTCATCAGGAATAATTGGTACAACGCGCTTACCGATTTGCTTGTCTTTGATAACTGCAGAAAGAATACGACCAAACACCATTGTCGTTGAAATTTCACGACCATTAGAGCCTTTAGTTACCGCTTCAAACGCCTTTAGATCCGGTACGTCCATTTCGACGTCTGAGTTAATACGACGAGCAGGTAAATAACCACCTAAAGATTCACGACGACCGTGTAGGTACTTCCACTCTTCACTGCCTTCTTCAAATTTAACGTAAGGAACGTTTGGTAAGTCTTCATCAGAAATATCAATGTTATGACGGTCGCGGTACGCTTTAAGTGCGTCTAGGTCCATCTTCTTAACACCGTGCGCGATGTTTTTACCTTCACCTGCATCACCCATACCGTAACCTTTGACGGTTTTGGCTAAGATAACCTGTGGACGACCTTTAGTCTTAGTCGCACGGTCGTATGCAGCATAAACTTTAACTGGATCGTGACCACCACGGTTCAGACGCCAGATGTCTTGGTCAGACATATTCGCAACCATAGCTTCTGTTTCTGGTGTTTTTGCGAAGAAGTTATCGCGAGTAAACTTACCGCCTTTGGCTTTGTAGTTTTGGTATTCACCGTCTACGGTGTTTTCCATGATTTCTAACAACTTGCCGTCTTTATCACGAGAAATAAGTGGATCCCAGTAAGAACCCCAAATCACTTTAATCACTTCCCAGCCTGCGCCGCGGAATGTACCTTCAAGTTCTTGGATGATTTTGCCGTTACCACGGACCGGACCGTCCAAACGCTGTAAGTTACAGTTGATGATAAACGTTAGGTTGTCTAACCCTTCGCGCGCAGCAAGACCGATAGCACCTAGTGATTCTGGCTCATCACACTCACCATCACCCATAAAGCAGTATACGCGCTGCTCTGAACAATCTTTAATACCGCGGTCAGTCAAGTATTTAAGGAAACGAGCTTGGTAAATAGCTGCGATTGGACCTAGGCCCATCGATACCGTTGGGAACTGCCAAAAGTCAGGCATTAATTTAGGGTGTGGATAAGAAGACAAGCCTTCGCCATCTACTTCTTGACGGAAGTTGTCTAACTGCTCTTGAGTTAAACGACCTTCTAAGAATGCGCGAGAGTATATACCCGGAGAAACGTGACCCTGAATGTAAAGGAAGTCACCGCCAGAGTTGTCTTTATCTGCTTTAAAGAAGTGGTTAAAGCCTACATCGTATAACATTGCAGACGATGCAAACGAAGAAATATGTCCGCCAAGCTCTAAGTCTTTTTTCGAACCACGAACAACCATTGCCAATGCATTCCAACGAATTGCCGAGCGAATTTTCGCTTCTAATGTGCGATCGCCTGGCATTTGTGGCTCTTGATGAGCTGGAATCGTATTTAGGTATGCTGTTGTTGCATCAAATGGCAAATGCGCACCGTTGCGACGCGCTTTATCGATTAATGCTTCAAGGATGTGGTGAGCACGCTCAACACCGTCGACTTCTAATACCGCTTCTAACGACTCAAGCCACTCTTGCGTTTCTTGTGGATCGATATCCTGATTTAGAGTTGGATTCTCTGACATATTTCAGGTTCCTGTAGTTGATAATAGTGTTTATCTAATTACTGACTGCTCAACAGACGACGAACCGACCCCGAAAGTCGGTCTTTGTCTTGGTCAAGCTTTAACAATGATTGCTCAATGAACGCCAAATGTTGTCCACTTGCTTGACGGGCCGTGTCCGGTTGACCTTCAAGAATGGCTTTCATTAACTTTGCTCTGTGTTCATTGAGTTGTTGACGAATGTCTTTGTGATCTTTAAAGACCATCAAGTTTTCTTTGATGTTGTGACGCAGAAGGTCTTTGACCCCGCGCAACAAGTGAATCAACAGGACATTCTGTGCGGCATCGGCTATCGCGAGATAAAACTCAACGATGGCATCGGATGCGGCATCTAAGTCATTGTCGTCAATTTCGTTTATCGAGTTAAAAACCACCTCGATATGGTTTAATTCGGTTTTTTCGCCACGTAACGCAGCGTAGTACGCAACAACACTCTCTAAAGCACAACGAAATTCCAATAAATCATAGTGTGATTCTGGGTTATTCGCCAAAAGATCAAATAAAGGTGCCGCAAAAGGCGCATCAAGTTGCTTACTTACAAAGGTGCCACCACCTTGCTTGCGAGTAACGAGACCTTTTGCTTCGAGTTGTTTAATTGCGTCACGAATGGAAGGACGGGATACACCGTATTGTTCGGCGAGGTGACGCTCGGAAGCCAGACGCTCACCAGCGGCAAAACTGCCGTCAATGATCATGGCTTCTAATTGCGATGCCACCTGCTCTGATACTTTTTTGGTCACTATTTGTGTCACGATTTTCCATTCCTGTACATTAATTGGTAAATTGGTCTTACCAATATTGGACGGATCGTAACAGCTCACTTTTTTAATGTAAACCCATCAGCAAAGTGGCACGACCAGATGCAGGTTATACAATCTGACCGTACAAAGTAAGTAATGCCACCACTACTAAAAATAGCACCATATTACGCTTTGCCAAACGTACCATTAACTCGGCATTGTGAATGCGATCTAAGTTCTGCTCTGGATTTTGTTCTGAATCGTCATTGGCTTTGGTTTGTCCTTCTGCTGCCATAGCGACTTCAGTGAGTACCTCTCTAGAAGGACGCTCTACCGCACCTGCCAGTCTGAGCCATGCATCCAAGCCGCTGCCAAAGTGACCGACAAACATGAACCCCAAGCTCACTAAACGCGCCGGAACAAAAAATGCCCACTCTAGCCAAGTTTTTAATTTTGACGTGTGGTCTTCCATTTTTTCTTCATCGGTGACAAACAGTAAAGTGGTATAAAAGATCACACCAGGCACGCCAAGCACAACATAATAAAAAATAGGCGCAGCATAAAACTTAAAGTTGGCCCACAGAAGAGTTTCACCTATTGTGTCGTTAACATCGTCAGGGCTGTTTTTGTTAGAAAGGTTTTGGTGCAATATTGCCATCGCTTCTTCGTCATTGCGCTCTTTAGCATTTAAGTATTGACGATACAGGTTGCGAATCGGGTAATGTCCAATACATACACCCAATACCAATAAACTGACGATAAAATCGAGTAGCCGACTGTCTAATACAAACAAAACGACACCGACCACTATTGCGGGGATTAATATAAAAAACAACAATGACAGACTATCATCGTCCTTTACTTTATTTGCGTACTTATTGGTGTACCAGCCCACATAACGATCAGCTTGCCAGCTATTAGAGTTTAAGCCGACACGCTCAACTAAGAGCACCAGTAGTAAAACAATCAGTGTCATTTCGAACTTTTTCCTTTTAAGTGTCTAAAACACAAACCTATTTGTATGACTATAAATCGCTCAAGTAACGTTGCCAATCAAAATATGGACCTGGATCGGTTTTTCGACCAGGGGCAATATCTGAATGGCCGACAATATGCTTTTTATTGATTTTAGGAAACAAATCCTGAATCTGCCGAGTAATTTCGGTCAGCTTTTGGTATTGAATATCGGTAAACGGCATATCATCCGTTCCTTGCATTTCAATACCTATGCTGAAGTCGTTGCACTTGTCTCGGCCTTCAAAACAACTCACTCCTGCATGCCATGCACGTTTATTAAGTGGCACAAACTGTACGACATGGCCATTTCGTTTTATGTATAAATGCGCAGAAACTCTTAACGTGGCGATATCTTGAAAATAAGGGTGCAATGAATGGTCGAGTTGACCAGTAAAAAAGTCTTCCACATAGCGATTATCAAAATCTGATTCGGACTGCGCCGGTGGCAAACTGATGTTGTGGATCACCAAAACATCGATGTCTGTGAGTGTACATTCTCGTTCATCACAATGTTCACTAGGACAACGTTCTACGCTATCTAACCAAATCTCATTCATTTAATCTGCAGACCTGTTGTTTTGTTATTTTTGTTTAGGTGCCGGAATTTGCTCGAAAGTCCGAAATAGTTTGGTTTGCTAAATCGATCAAGGCTTGTTTTTCATCAAGAATGTTCTGCCATTGATGATGTTGAATATCATCATTTTTATCGGCTAACTCAAGACACTGGCGCTCTAGTAAACTGGCTTTTTGAGTCAATTCCATAAAGCCATAACTACCTGCAGACCCTTTGATCTTGTGACACTCTGCACTCAAATCGGCAAGGTCCTTGGGTTCTGTCATAGACATTAACAAAGCAATTTGTTCAAGTAATTGGGCAATATAGCTTTCGGTCAACTGAATCATTTGATCTGACGAAATGATCTCTTGTTCTGAGTCTTCTCTACCGGAAAGTTCGTTAGTAAGGACTTTAACAAACTCTTTTTTGTCTATGGGTTTGGCTATCGTACCACTGCAACCTGCTTCAATGTGACGACCTACGTCTTCGGTCATGACATTTGCTGTAAGAGCGTATATTGGTGTGCTTACTCCAGCTTGGCGAATAAGTTTAGTTGCCTCTAACCCACCCATTATTGGCATCTGCATATCCATGAGGATCAGGTCAAAGTCCTCCATTAATGCTTTTTCTACTGCTTTTTGGCCGTTTTCAACCATCACATAGTCTAGGTTTAATGATCTTAGTAGTAAGCCAAACAAATGTTGGTTATCTTCGACATCCTCGGCCACCAGCACTCGACCACTGACTTGAGTATTGTCGTTAGTGTCATCTTGAGAAATCTCAGAAAGTATCTCTTGGAGTTCATCTTTGTTTTCAACTAAATCAAGAGTAAAGTCACGTTCATCGCCATTTGCCTTAAACCTAACTGTAAACTCACTACCCACGCCGGGCTCACTCTCAAGGCTGATATTTCCACCAAGTAATCCCGCCAAACTATTAGAGATAACGAGTCCTAACCCTGTGCCACCGAACTTTCTGGAAATACTAACGTCAGCTTGCACAAACGGCGCAAATATTCGCTTTTGTACTTCTTTGGTCATGCCTATACCCGTGTCTTTGACCTTAACAATTACTTGCCCTTGGTCTTGGTCTTGGTCAAAACCCACTGACACAGTTACACTTCCCTTCTCAGTAAACTTAATCGCATTACTTATCAAGTTAAACAAAATTTGTTTGAGCCGCGTTGCATCACTTCTTATGGTCTTTGGTATCGGATAATCAAAATTAAAAGTGAAGCCTAATTTTTTATCACTCGCCTGAGCGCTCAAAATGGACTCGACGTCTGACAATGCTTGGAACAAGTTGATTTCACTGATCTCTAAATCAAGTTTATTCGACTCGATTTTTGACAAGTCCAAAATATCATTGATAAGAGCTAATAAATGACGGCCACTTTTCAATACTCTATTGAGTAAGTCTCGCTGATCTGGAGAATGGATCTCAGTTGATAACACTTGCTCCGTAAAACCTAAAATCGCGGTCAATGGTGTGCGGATCTCATGACTAATATTAGCGACAAAGGCACTTTTTAATTCATTAGCTTGCTCGGATAACTCTTTTGCTGACTCCAATTCAGAGTTAGTTTGCTCAAGTCTTTGATTGGTTTTTTCTAGCTCTTCTGTCCGTTCTTTAACCTTGTATTCAAGTCGTAAACGACTCTCGCGTTCATTTTCTCGATAAACAATCAGCTGACGTACCATTACGTTAAAGGAAGCAAACAAATCGCCAATTTCATCGTTTGCTGCAGATTTTAGTTTGACGTCAAGGTTGCCCTGAGCAACTTGACGCTTTGCATTTGCTAAACGTTCGATTCTTCCAACAATAAATTTATTAAAGTTATAGTGGAGCAACACGGGCGATAAAATAATGGTCAGTAAAACAGTAATCGCCGCTCCCCAAATATAGGAGCTGTGAAAATCAAGCAGTTGGCTTGGTTGTGTACCGTAAAACAGCAAGTATTTCTCATCGATAATACGTGATGCAAAATTGAAGGTATTCGAATCATCATTAACAGACACGAATGTGTGCTTTACAGCGCTTGCCTTGAGCTTATTAAACAAAGGTCTAGGTAATTCGTTCCCCAGATTTCCGCGCGGTAGCGCCAACACAATATTTGCATCGACGTCAGCCAGTATCACTCTCTCCCGCTCACTGAGTAGCCCAGAACTCTCGTCTTTTAAGTTCAGCAGTGACGCCCAATCTGGCTGTTTTACCAATTGAATAAATCCTAAGGTACGTAGCTCTGAATGGTGTTTTCCAGTATTTAAAAACCACAAGGTTTGGTTGACTAGCGCCATCGAGCCATTTTGTTCATGGGGAATTAAAAACCAATCTCTGTATTGATTGAGTAGTGTCGTCGCGCTTGGCGGAGTATCATTATTCGGGTTGTTAAAAACGTGTACAAGGTTGCGATTATTATCGTAAAACTTTACGGCAAGCGTACTTGGATAGGATGCAAAAAAGCTTCTTACTTTTTCTTGAGCTGCCTCGACTAATACGTTTGTATCTCTGGTTTCGGCCCAAACTTGCGAGGCCTGTTGAAAATCGATGTTATTAACAAGTGACACCAATGCGCTTCGGCCAGTCTGCACAAAACTGTCTATTACATCTGTGCGATGATCGACTTCTTCTTGCAGTGCTGCTCGCTCTAATCGACTTTGAGCATTATAGGTGTAATTAAGAGAAAGTAAGCCGAGTACTAGGGTCGGTACCAAAATGAGGGGTAATGTAAATAAAACCGCTTTTTGTTGTAATCGCATCAGTGCTCAATATGTGCTCAGACAAAAATTGAGAGGGGCCGTAAGGCCCCGCTCTAAGTCTTTTATATAATTACGAATTATAGAGGGTTGTAATCCATTTTTCCTCTGTAATAAAGTTCCAATCCCATTTTTTCCATTTTGAGTCCAAGCCTTGTGCTATGGCTTGCTCTAAGGTCAGGCCCTGAGCCTTCATCTTTTCCACTTCAGCCTTAGTCGCCACCATCATAGCTAACAATTTAGCCAAGCTCTTTTTGTCTGTTAACGGTCCATGGCCTGGGATAATTTTTGCGTCATCTGAGATTTCTGTTAACAAGTACTCAATGTTATCCATATAACCTTGAACGGAGCCACCGCCATCAGTGTCTACATAAGGGAATAGACCATTGAAAAATAAATCCCCTAAGTGCCACACATTAGCTTTAGGAAAGAAAACCACAGAGTCGCCATCGGTATGTCCTGCAGGCAAATGTTTGACGTGTACGTCTTCGCCATTTAAATGCAACATGACACCGTCGTTGTACGTAATCACTGGTAAGCCACTCGAACCTTTACGAGCTAAACGCTCACGAACGTTCATGTGAGCGAGCATACTAGCCGACTTAGAGAAGTATGGATTTGAACCAGTATGGTCACCATGATAGTGGGTGTTCACTACATAAGAAACTTTAGGGTTTGATGACAGCTCTTTAATCGCCGCTTCAATTTTAGGCGCCAGAGGCTCAAACTGATCGTCGATCATTAAAGTGCCATCATCGCCCACCAACACTCCGATATTACCGCCAAATCCGGCGAGCATGTATACATTGCCACTTACTTTGCTGGCCTTAATTTCAACATCTTTGAATCGATCATTCGCGACCGAGTTGCTAAGTCCTAATGTCATTGCTAAGGCAATGGTTACTGCTGAAGTAATAAATCGTTTCATGTTGTTCCCTTGTTTTGTAGTTATATACAGTGAACACCACCGTGTCGTGTTTATCCGATAAAGGTCTTCACTAATGCTGAAACCGGAGCTGCAGAAGGCTTACCATGTTGCCAATCACCACCATCTACACCTGAACCGGCAATATCTATATGCACATAAGGCAGAGGTTGATCACTATCTAAGTCATGTTTATCTAACCCAGACACTATCGACAAAAACGCCATTGGAAATTGGTGACCACGTGCTGTGGTAGCTGAAGGTCCGTTATTAGAAGATAGAAGATCATCGGCTTTCGTTCTAGGGCGAACAAAGTCATAGTCTTCTCTACGTGACAATGACGTTTCACACGGATCGGCTACTAAATCACCTTGTTCTACCATTTTATTGCCTAAGTTATTCGCTCGAGCCACACCGTTTTCAACCAATGCAGTGTATGGACCAAATGCACGGGCCGCATGACCTGTTAAGGTAGCAACTGTAAATAATGATGGATTAATTTCATCAAGTGCTTCCTCTCTTAATCGAGACAGCAAATCAGCCATGACCAAACGACCTTCGGCGTCTGTGTTACCAATGCGTACTCTGACCCCTGAATGTCCTGTAATAATTTCATCGGCGACGAATGCTTCTGCACCAATACTATTTCGAACCGCAGCAATTTCAGCAACGACTTTGATACCCACTGGGGCGAGCTCAGAGACCGCTTTCATAAACCCAGCTACTGCGGCAGCACCGCCTTTGTCACGGCTCATACCGGCCATGTGACCACCTGTTTTTAGATCCGCACCACCAGTGTCATACACAATACCTTTACCAACGAGCATTAACGTCTGCTCAATGTTGCCGTTTGGTACATATTCAAGGCGGATAACACGAGGCTGATGACGCTCTACTTGAATTGAAGCTCGTGCCACAGCCCAAAGTAGTGGATACTCAGTCTCTAGTGTTTTCATGTCATCAACAACAGATACAGACACGTTTGTACCTTCAAATTGCTGTTGGCAGTATTCTGCAAATCGAGGAGCTGCCATACGCTCTGGTTCCGTACCACATAAATCACGCGCAACGTACTGACCGTTGGCAATCGCAGCCGCCTCTGCTGCGTCAAAGTTGTTACCCACAACGCCAACCATAGCTACTGGTTCAATTGAGTCACCCAGTGCTTCACGGGCTTCTAACGGCTCCCAAAAGGCTTGTCCAAATCCAAGGTAAGAAACTAGTGTTGCGTTTTGGAATTTGATGTCATCGTTATCTAAGACAACTAACAAGGGTTTGGTTGAACCCATCGCTAACAGAGTCGACGCTGCATTTTTAGCTGCGTCGTAGTAACGTCTTGAATCGTCAAAGTAACGGTTTAGCGGACCCGTCGGTGCTAATACGACTCGCTTTTGAGCGACAACGTCAGTAATAAAAGTTAACAGAGTATTGCCGACGCGATTGTCAGCGGCTTTGATTTCGTTAATTTTTTCGATCAGTTCTGTCGGTAATGTATGGTCGAATGATTCGCCGACAATGACAAGTGCATCCCAATTTGCATCATTCAGGGCGGTATTTAAATCTGAAACGGCCAATGGCATAGGGTGAGGCATGATATTCTCGCTTTTTTATTCGCTAATTTTTATGTTACTTGTCTGAATACAGAGTATTGAAGTTATTGATAATAATTCAAGTCAGACGAGTTGATTGTGAAAGATGATACGTGAATCTCAGAAAAAAGTTGACCCTGAATTACCACTTAGCGGTCCGATCACTTAGTTGCAGTGTCCCAATATCTCCTTTTTAAGATTTTAAAAAGACAGAGCCAATTGCGGTTTTGGATCGGCTTGCTCTTGAAGGCCAATATGGGCGCCAAGCAATCTAACAGGCTTTCCTTCACCCCGCTGAACCGCCTCTTCTAAAAGCTCAAAAAAAAGCGGTAACTCGATGTTGTCGTGTTTGAGCTCTTTGGTCGTCACCTGAAAATCCGCAAACTTCAGCTTTATACCTATTTTGCTGATGGTTCTTTGCTCTAAATGTTTGGCACTTCGCTTTTCTAATTCAGGTAAAAGCTTTTGCTTCAGTAACTCTTTTAGCTGACCTAAATCGGAAATATTAGTTTCAAAAGTTCGTTCTACGCCTACGGATTTTCTTATTCGGCTCACTTCAACTCTACGAGGATCGATACCGTGACATCGCTGCCACAAAACTCGACCATATTTGCCAAAGTGACGGACAAGCGTTGACTCGTCACTTCGTCTGACATCACCACCCGTGTGTAGGTTTAGTTTTTCTAGTTTGCCTTGTGTCACTTTGCCAACGCCGGGGATCTTTTTTAGTGGCATTGTTTCGATAAAGTCCCAGACTTGCTCGGGTGTGATAGTGCATTGACCGTTGGGCTTGTTTAAGTCTGACGCTATCTTGGCGATGTACTTGATAGGTGCGATACCAGCCGATGCAGTTAGGCCGGTTGCTTCAAAAATATCTTGACGAATTTGCTCGGCAATTAAGGTTGCAGAACCTTGAAACAATGGACAATCGGTAACATCCAAATACGCTTCATCTAACGATAGAGGTTCGATAAGGTCGGTGTACTTTTCAAAGACTTGCCGTATGGTTTGGCTGGTTTCTTTGTACACTTCCATTCGGCCAGGAACCACAATTAGATCTGGGCACTTTTTTATTGCCATTGCCGTAGGCATTGCAGAACTGACACCAAACTGACGTGCGATATAATTACAAGTAGACAACACGCCACGTCGCTCCGAACGTCCCCCTACAGCAACAGGCTTATTGGCTAATGCTGGATTGTCTCTTATCTCTACTGAGACAAAAAACGCATCCATATCAACATGTATGATCTTTCGATTAGCCATTAGCTTGCCACTCTCAATTACACAAAGCGCTGTTTTAAGCTTTGCATTCTCTTATTGGTTAATAGGCACTGTATATAAAAACAGTTTAAACCAATATAGTTTAAAGTGACAAGCGATTCGTTTTACAAACTTATTCCGTGGCCGACTTTTCAGATCCTGTCTCTTTGACCATCAACCAACACACCGCAGAAATCGCCATCGCAAACGCACAAACCACAAAGGTCATCGACTTGTCTTCTACTTTGGTTAAAAACAGGCTAATACCAAGACTGACAACTAATTGCGGTAGTACCACAGATAAGTTAAACAAGCCCATATACAAACCCATTTTGGTTTTTTCAACTCGTTCGGACATGATTGCAAAAGGTAGACTAACAACGGCTGCCCAGCCGATACCTGCAGTCGCCATAAAGACATACATATGAGTTGGACTGTCCGCCAACATAGCGATGAATGCATACGACGTTGCAGTAAACAGCAACGCGCCGGCATGGACTTTGATTCGACCAAACTTATTAGCTAGTGGGCCCAACACGAATGCCGGAAGTAGCGCTGCGACGCCGTTTAAAATGGCAAAGCTGTAAGAAATCGTCTGGCCGAGTTGCTCATTGCTTAGATACCCCATTTTGTCTTGCAAAAAGGCGTAGGTAAAAACGAACATTGTTTGGATACCAATCCAACTAAAAGAATGCGCCGCAAGGACCTTTTTGAAGCCTAAATGTTTAGCTTCCGAATTTGACAACGTCGACTCGCGCTTGAGTAGTGTCTCTAAAATAAAATATAAGGTGACGAGTAAAGCCGCTATTTCACCGTAGTAATGATCCACTTTGATATCCGCTAAGTGCAAAACACTTGCGTAAATAGAATAGATCAAAAAACCCCACAAGGGCTTAATATCCACTAACATCTCGACAAAATTAAACGAGTTAGAATTACCGCTGGTCGATGTATCTGCAGATTCTTGTTGTTCGCTCGGCAGAGTCTTAGGCTCTATGACAAACAACGTTGGCAGAATAGAAAACACCAAAACGAGCGCCGCACCAAAGTAGATAAGAACAAAGTTATTCCAGTAACCACCGATAACATACGCAAGTACACCAAAGGTACCCGATACAGTTTGCATCCAGGTGTAACCCTTAGTTCGAGCTTCGCCTTCTGGTGTTACATCGGCGATGATTGAGCGAGTTGGGTTAAAGCTAACATTAATGGACAGATCCAAAGACAAGGCAATTGCAATCGCTACTGCCATAATGCCTACACCACCCAAAGATTCAGAGATGATCCCTATATTAGGAAGTGCTAACAAAGACAGAGATGCGAGGACACCGCCAATAAGAATAAAGGGACGACGTCTGCCATTCCAAAACCACACTTTATCACTAATAAAGCCAACAATTACTTGGCCTAAAATACCAGCGATAGGACCCGCCGCCCAAACGATACCAATCTCGTGAATATCAAGGCCATATTGAGTGCTAAGCAACCAGCTTAACGCCGAAATCTGAACCGAAAGCGCAAACCCCATTGCCGTCGATGGCAAACTAAGTAGCATGTAAAACGGCTTACTTAGAGTCTGTTGAATTTTTAACATCTTGTTCTCAATTTATTATCGATATTATTTTTATTTGACGTTTGATTGTATCGGATAGAATTTAAAATGGCAGAGTAGAACTTAGGTATAAAAGCATTGACTACGTATTCATAAAACAAAAAAAGAACCCGAAGGTTCTTTTTTTAAGATTGATAAGCAAGGATTATAGAATTTGGTTTTTCTTCCAGTTCTCTTCTTTTGCAGCGCGTTGACTTTGCGCTTGCTTTTCAGCTTCTTCCTTTGCCATTCTCTCTTGACGCTTTTCACAAGGGTTATCACAGTCACAGGCTTTATCGATGCCCAGAGTACCAAGGCCACCGCAGCTTCCAGCTAATGATTTCTTTTGAAAAACATAACCCACTGACATTGCAACAAAGACAATCAATAACAAACCGAGTGTAAGAAAAAATATCTGCATAATTAGCCCTTATTTTCCGGGAACAAAGCCTCAAAACGAGACGACATTATACCTTTAAATCCTTTCTCCGTCTTTACGATTAAGTAAACCGGTAGGTTTTCTTGCTCTGCATATTCTATCGCTGCTACAGGACCTAAAACCGTCAACATTGTCGCAAGTGCATCCGCAGTCATCGAAGATGGGTGCAACACACTAACTGAAACTAGGTTGTGAGTGATCGGTTTGCCCGTCGTTGGGTCAATCGTATGCGAATACCTTACTCCATCAACTTCAAAGTAATTGCGATAATCACCTGAAGTAGCCAGCGCTAGATTTTTAGGCTCTATGACCATTTGCACTTCACGTGCCTCGGCAATAGGGCGCTCTATCGCAATTCGCCAAGCTGAACCATCCGGCTTTTGGCCAGAGACACGGATCTCACCACCAATTTCTACTAAATAGTCGGTAATACCCAACCCTTCAAGTAGATTAGCAACTTGATCGACACCGTACCCCTTAGCAATTGATGAAAAGTCCACGTACAGGTTATCGTGTTGTTTGGTGACAGAGTTACCCTCTATTGTTAGTAAATCCATACCAACGCGATCTCTTATTGCCATTAAAGCTTGTTCTGATGGTTGTGTCGTTACACGGCCATCAGGACCAAAGCCCCAAAGGTTAACAAGAGGACCCACAGTAACGTCAAAGGCACCTCCACTCGCTTCAAATAAACGCTGTGACTCATTAAGCACAATCATATTGTCAGCAGACAACAGCATTGGCTCACCAGCCTTCGCTTGATTTAAACGGCTTAACTCTGAGTCTTCAATATACGTCGACATCAAGCTATTAATTCGAATCAGCTCATCGTTAACCAACTCGAACAGATTGTTGTTTTGAAGTTGTTCTGGTTTTGGATACAGCTTTACGTTGAAAGTTGTCCCCATGGTTTTACCTTGAAGTAAAACAGGTTGAACTTCATTCGAATTTTCGCGGGGAAGAAAAAGCAAAATGGCCAGCCCGATAAGGGCCAGCCATGCTAATAAGACTTTATTACGAGTCATCTGATTATTAACCACCGAAGTCGTCAAGTAAGATGTTTTCGTCTTCAACGCCTAGGTCTTTCAACATGTTGATTACCGCAGCGTTCATCACTGGAGGACCACACATGTAGAACTCACAGTCTTCAGGTGCTTCGTGGTCACGTAAATAGTTTTCATACAATACGTTATGAATGAAACCTGTGTAGCCTTCCCAGTTGTCCTCTGGTTGAGGATCTGAAAGTGCAACGTGCCACTCGAAGTTTTCGTTCTCAGCTTGAAGCTCATCGAAATCTTCAACGTAGAACATTTCACGCTTAGAACGCGCACCGTACCAGAAGCTAATCTTACGATCTGACTTCAAGCGACGTAATTGGTCAAAGATGTGTGAACGCATTGGCGCCATACCTGCACCACCACCGATGAATACCATTTCTGCATCAGTGTCTTTCGCAAAGAATTCACCGAATGGACCAGAAATCGTAACTTTATCGCCAGCCTTAAGGCTCCAGATGTATGAAGACATCTTACCTGCAGGAAGTGATAAGTTGTTTGGCGGAGGCGACGCAATACGTACGTTAAGCATAATGACACCTTCCTCTTCAGGATAGTTCGCCATCGAGTATGCACGGATTGTCTCTTCATCAACTTTAGACTCGATGCTGAAGAAGTTGAAACGTTCCCAGTCCGGACGATATTCGTCTGGAACATCAAAGTCTGAGTATTTAACGTGATGCGGTGGAGCAACGATTTGGATATAACCACCGGCACGGAATGGAACGCTTTCACCATCAGGAATTTTAAGCGCTAATTCCTTGATGAAGGTCGCTTTGTTATCGTTAGAGATAACTTCACATTCCCATTGCTTAACACCAAAGATCTCTGGCTCAAGTTCGATTTCCATGTCTTGCTTAACAGCAACCTGACATGATAAACGACAACCTTCTTTAGCTTCACGCTTAGTAATATGACCTTCTTCAGTTGGAAGGATATCACCACCACCTGAATGAACGTGTACACGACACTGACCACATGTACCACCACCACCACACGCAGATGGGATGAAGATACCTTTGTCAGCTAAAACGTTAAGAAGCTTACCGCCAGCAGAGGCTGTAACAGACTTCTCTTCGTCTTCATTTATTAAGATTCGAACGTCACCCGTCGAAACTAGCTTAGATTTGGCAAATAAAATCACCATAACTAGCACTAGTACGATAGCGGTAAACATCGATACGCCGAGAATAATTTCCATCGACCTTTCCTTTAATTCTTATCTAAGGGCTTGGCTAAATACAAACTGTGATTTAGCCAAACCGACATTAACCTTACAGAGCGATACCACCGAAAGACAAGAAGCCAAACGCCATCAAGCCAGTAGTAATAAATGTAATACCTAGACCTTTAAGACCATCTGGTACGTCTGAGTATTTCATTTTCTCACGGATACCTGCTAGCAATACGATTGCTAACGCCCAACCTACACCTGAACCGATGCCGTAAACGATACTTTCAGAGAACGTTAAGTTCTTAGATACCATGAATGATACTGAACCGAAGATCGCACAGTTTACTGTGATCAGAGGTAGGAAAATACCAAGTGCGTTATATAGCGGCGGGAAGTACTTATCTAAAGTCATCTCTAGAATTTGTACCAATGCAGCGATTACACCGATAAATGTGATGAACGACAGGAAGCTCAAGTCAACAGACTCAGCTGGGTCGGTAATGCCTAAAACACCGTCTAACGCACCAGGCGCAAGGATGTTTGTGTAAATAAGTTGGTTAACTGGTACAGAGATACCCAATACCACAACAACCGCAACACCAAGACCAATCGCTGTACTTACTTTCTTAGATACGGCCAAGAAAGTACACATACCCAAGAAGAAAGTTAACGCGATGTTCTCAATGAAAATCGTTTTGATGAAAAGACTTAAATAATGTTCCATCGAATTAGTCCTTCTCTACTTGCTCAGGCTTCCACTGACGGATTGCCCAGATGATTAAACCAATGATAAAGAACGAGCTGAAAGGTAAAACCAACAAGCCATTAGCTTGGTACCAGCCACCGTTTTGAATCAGAGGAAGAATTTCGATACCGAAGAAAGTACCAAAACCAAGTAGCTCACGGAAAAATGCAACTAGCATTAAGATGAAACCGTAGCCTAAACCGTTACCGATACCATCTAAGAAGCTCACACCAGGCTTCTCTTTCATCGCAAACGCTTCTGCACGACCCATAACGATACAGTTGGTAATGATTAGACCGACGAATACCGATAGCTCTTTAGAAAGCTGGTATGAGAACGCTTTTAACACTTGGTCAACGACGATTACAAGTGATGCAATGATCGCCATCTGTACGATAATACGTACGCTTGATGGAATCATGTTACGGATTAATGAAATAAATAAGTTCGAGAATGCTGTAACAAAGATAACCGCCAATGTCATTACTAATGCATTAGCCATTGAGCTAGTTACCGCAAGCGCAGAACAAATACCAAGTACTTGTAGTGCGATTGGGTTGTTATCAACAATCGGAGCCGTTAAGACTTTTTTTGCATCGGCTGACATTAGTTAAGCCCTCCACGGTTTTTCTTGATGTAAGGGCCGTAACCCATTTCACCAAACCAGAAATCAATTGTGTTTGTAACACCGTTACTTGTCAGTGTTGCACCAGAAAGGCCGTCTACACCGTGCTCGTTACCTGGCTTAGCGCCACCTTTAACTAGCTCAAGTGCAACTTCACCTTGCTCGTTGTAGACTTCTTTACCAGACCACTGAGCTTGCCATTTCGGGTTCATGATTTCGCCGCCTAGTCCCGGAGTTTCTTTGTGATCAGAGTAAACTAGGTTAGAAACCGTGTTTAAGTCTGACTCAAGACCTACGAAACCGTACATTAAGTCCCAAAGACCAGCACCAACAATCGGGAATACCACAGATTGAATTTGGCCTTCGTCGTTTTTGACTAAGTACACAACCGCAGTGTTTGAACGACGGTTAATACCAGCAACATCGTTTTCTAACTTTACTGACTTTTCAACGTCACGTGCGTTACGACGCTCGTCAAACATTGCTGTGTCACCCTCAACGTATTCACCTGTATCTAGGTCAATCATACGAGGTTCGATGTACTTGTTGTAAGTACCAACGATGTCTTTTCCAGCTTGGTCTAATAGACCTGCTGTTTCTAAAATTTTAGTTTGCTGGTCTAGCAACTTGTTAGCAGTCTGCAGTGGTTTTAATTGAACCGCTGATACAGATACCAACGCCGCACAAGCTAGACACACAGCAAATACGAATCCAACCGTTTTGCCAAATGTTTCTTTGTTGTTAGACATTACGAGCAAGCCTCCGTTTCACGTTTGCTTGTGCAACAAAATAGTCGAACAATGGCGCAAACAAGTTAGCAAATAGAATTGCCAGCATCATACCTTCAGGGAATGCTGGGTTAACAACACGGATAAGTACAACCATCACACCAATCAATACGCCGTACCAGAACTTCGCACGATTAGTGAATGACGCTGATACAGGGTCTGTTGCCATGAAGAAGGCACCAATCGCCCAACCACCAAGAACAACGTGCCAGAACCAAGGCATCGCAAACATTGGGTTAGACTCACTGCCTACAAAGTTTAGTAGTGACGCTAAGAAAATAGTACCAGCGAATACACCCGCAACAATTCTCCATGACGCTATGCGTAGGTAAATGATGAACAAGCCACCGATTAGGATTGCTAGTGTAGAAACTTCACCAACAGAACCTTGAATAAAGCCGTAGAACGCTTGTGTCCACAACGCAATGTTGTTGTAGTCAATTGCACCAGAAGCTGCTTGGCTCAGCATAGTTGCACCAGAGTAGCTGTCTACTGCAGTCCAAACCGTGTCACCAGAAATTTCAGTCGGGTAAGCAAAGAACAAGAACGCACGACCAGATAACGCAGGGTTAAGGAAGTTACGACCTGTACCACCGAAGATTTCTTTTGCTACTACGATACCGAACGTAATACCTAGAGCGGCTTGCCACAAAGGAATCGTTGACGGAAGAATCAAAGCAAAAAGAATAGATGTAACGAAGAAACCTTCGTTAACTTCGTGCTTACGAACCGATGCGAATAGAACTTCCCAGAAACCACCTACTGCGAAAACAGTAGCGTAGATTGGTAAGAAGAAACACGCACCATAGAGCATTTTCATGCCCCAGCCCGAGTCAGCCGTTAATGTGCCACCAAGCGCTTGGAATAAACCAACTTGCCAGCTGTCACCTAAGGCAAAACCATCTGCTAATGCACCGGCCGCTTGATGACCGATGTTGAACATACCGAAGAACATTGCTGGAAATAGCGCTAACCAAACCATGATCATGATACGTTTTAGGTCAACACTGTCACGTACGTGAGTTTGACCTTTGTTAACTAAACCTGGCGTGTAGAAGATCGTCGCCGCAGCTTCGTATAGGGCATACCACTTTTCGTACTTGCCACCTGGTTCGAAGTTAGGTTCAATTTTTTCTAAATAGCTCTTAAGACCCATGATTAGCCCTCTTTCTCAATCTTGGTTAGGCAGTTACGAAGAATTGAGCCGTATTCGTATTTGCCTGGGCAAACAAACGAACAAAGTGCTAAGTCTTCCTCGCCTAATTCCAAACAACCTAATGTTTGAGCCGAGTCAGTATCACCAGAGATCAAATCTCTGAGTAATAGTGTAGGCAAAATATCTAATGGCATGATGCGCTCGTAGTTACCGATTGGAACCATTGAACGGTCAGAACCATAGGTTGTCGTTGTCATATTGAATAATTTCTTAGGTGATAAATGACCTAAGAATGCACGCGTGATCGAGAATTGGTTTGAACCTGGACGAATCCAGCCGAACAACTCTTTTTCACGACCTTCTGCTAACACAGTAACCTGCAGGCTATAACGGTGTAAGTAACCGTGAACGCCTTGTGCAACATTACCTGACAATACGGAACCAGATACGATACGGTTTTCACCGCTTTCTAATTCGCCTGAAGTAAGTTCAGCGGTTGACGCACCAAGAACTGTGCGAACCAAACGTGGGTTTTTAACCACTGGGCCAGCCAACGAAATTACACGCTCAGATGAAATTTCACCCGTTAGGAACAACTTACCGTAAGCAATAACTTCTTGGTAATTGATGTGCCAAACTGTTTTGTTGATTGATACAGGGTCAATAAAATGAATATGAGTACCAACAAGGCCCGCAGGGTGCTTGCCACCAAACTCGTGAAGTTCGGTGTTTGGAGCATCCGCAGTCACGGCAGAACCTGCTGCTTTAACAACGTTAACCTTATCAGCTAAACGCGCTAATACTGCAAGACCTGCAGCAAACGCTTCTTTTTGTTCAGCGATAATTAACTCTGGATTCGCCGCTAGTGGGTTAGTATCCATCGCGTTAACGAAAATTGATGAAGGAGTGCTGTCAATTGCTGGGATTTTGTCGAACGGACGAGTGCGTAAAGCAACCCACTGACCTGATTCAACAAGCGTCTCAACAACTTTTTCACGGTCAAGACCGTTTAATTGATCAGCTGTGTAGCTTTCAAATGTAACTTGCTCATCGCCCGCTACTTCGATTACTACTGATTGAAGAACACGCTTTTCACCACGGTTCACTTCTTTGATAACACCGGCTGCAGGTGCAGTGAATTTAACGCCTGGATTCTTTTTGTCTTCAAAAAGAACCTGACCTTTTTTCACACTGTCACCAACCTTGATACGCATCGTAGGACGCATACCATGGTACTCTTCGCCAAGCGTAGCAACAGTTTTCACTGTCGGACCATCGTGGATGGCTTGTTGTGGAACACCTTCAATAGGCAGATCCAAACCTTTTTTTATGTTGATCATACGCATATGCACTGTTTAAGTTGGAAGAAATGGAATTCTTTCAAATACCCGATTAAATCGCATATTTATAAAATTTATTCGGTAACCAAATGTTAAAAATTGGTTACTTTTGGTACAGCCAGCAATTGTAGCATTAAAACCGCCATTTTGACCATTCCAAATTAGACATATTTACCTTACAACGCCCTCATTCTTTTAAGAAAAATACAGCAAGTGTAAAGATAGATTGATGTTGTCGTAAAAATAAAAAAGCCGATTACTTTTTCAAGCAATCGACTTGTCTAATTAATGTACAGGATTGTTATGTAAGGATTAAATCAATCCCGGTAAATCCTGTTCTGGATTAACTTCTGCTTCGTAATCGACGTTGTCATAATCAAAGCCAAACAAGTGTAAAAACTCTTGATGATAGCCTTTGTAATCAGTCAGTTCGTCAATCGTGTCAGTGTCAACACTGTCCCAAATAGCTTGGACACGCGCTTGAACATCATCTTCAAGTTCTTTGTAGTTTTGGAACAAGTGGCCGCCCTCGTCAAAACGAGGACTGTCCGACATTAAGTTTTCTTTGTATAAGCCAGTGATCTGCTGAATCACACCTTCATACGTCCCGTCCTGCTTCATCACTTTAAATAGAGCAGAAATATAAAGAGGCATAATCGGAATCGCAGAGCTTGCTTGTGTTACCACAGCGTTTAATGATGAAACGTAGGCTTTGCCATTTAACGCCGACGTCGCTTCGTTGATCTGTGCGGCAGCGCGGTCTAAGTCTTCTTTTGCTTTACCGATAGTCGCATGACCGTAAATTGGCCAAGTTAGCTTTTTACCAATGTACGTATATGCAGTCGTCTTAAATCCATCCGCTAATACACCCGCGTCGCTCAATGCCGAAATCCACATCTCCCAGTCTTCGCCGCCCATTACTTTGATCGTGTTGTCGATCTCTTCTTGGTTAGCCGCTTCAACGGTTACTTCGTCAATGATTCGCTTACTGGTATTTAAATTCTTTGTGGTTACCGAGTTACCAATTGGCTTCAAAGTCGAAGAGTAGGTTTCACCTGTTTTTGGATCAGTTCGACGAGGTGACGCCAAACTGTAAATTACTAGGTCAACTTGGCCTAACTCTTCTTTGATAGTTTCAATGGTTTTTTGTTTTATTTCGTCAGAAAACGCATCGCCGTTGATATTCTTAGCCCATAAGCCTTCTTTTTTTGCGGCATTTTGGAATGCCACTGTATTGTACCAACCTGCAGAGCCGGTTTTCTTCTCTGTGCCTGGCTTCTCAAAAAACACACCTAAGGTTTTAGCTTGATATCCAAAAGCTGAAACAATACGTGACGCAAGACCATAACCTGTTGAAGAACCAATAATCAGTACATTTTTAGGCTTATTGCCTTCAAAAGACTGTGACTTAACATAATCGATTTGACGCTGAACACTCTCGGCACAACCAACAGGGTGCGCGTTGGTGCAAATAAAACCTCTGATCTTTGGCTTGATAACCATACTTTTGTCCTTTCCCTCAAATAAAGATGGCTGACGATTTCATCATCAGCCACCACATTGTGTTCTTACTAACCTATATTTGGCGACAGTTTAACGGCAATCTTTGTTTTAACAGATCTGACGTCCCTATCTAGCCACAAAAAACTTTTTATTCAGTTTTAAAGGTCGCGGTTTTTGTAGTATTCCTGTTCTGATAAACGATGGTAATTACTGACTTTCGATTGAAACTCTTGATACGAAGCCATAACACGGTCAACTACTGGGTCAGCCGCTCGTTGTTCTTTGATGACTTCCTCGGTTGCAGCTTTTAATGCAACCATAACGTCTTTCGGGAAGGTTTTTAGTTCAACACCGTGCTTTTGTTGTAGCGTGTCTAGTGCATCATTGTTTCTAACCGTGTATTCGTCCAACATATCTTGGTTAACGGCTCTAGTTGCAACTTCAACGATCGCTTGTAAGTCTTTTGGTAACGCGTTGAAGGCTTTTTCGTTAACGGTGAATTCCAACATTGCACCAGGCTCGTGCCAACCAGATACATAATAGTGGTCGGTTACTTTATAAAAGCCAAACGCCAAGTCATTATATGGACCAACCCACTCAGTCGCATCAATTGCGCCAGATTGCAGCGACGTAAATAACTCACCACCAGAGAGGGCTACCGGGATGCCGCCTACTTTTTGAAGTACTTCGCCGCCCATGCCGGGAATACGCATTTTAAGACCTTTTAAGTCTGCTACCGAGTTGATTTCACGCTTAAACCAACCCGCGGATTGCACACCCGTATTACCACCAGCAAATGGGATAACACCAAAAGGTTTGTACAGTTCACGCCATAACTCTAGGCCACCACCATAATGAATCCAGCCATTAGTTTCTTGAGCGTTTAACCCAAAAGGAACCGCAGTAAAAATGGGTGCAGCCGGCATTTTACCTTTCCAGTAATATGAAGCAGCATGACCCATTTCTGCGGTGCCTTGTGAAACTGCATCAAAGACCTGAAACGCAGGAACGATTTCACCCGCGCCGTAGACTTTGACTTTTAAGCGGCCGTTACTCATTTCATCAACAAGCTTGGCAAAATTTTCAGGTCCTGTCCCTAATCCTGGAAAGTTTTTAGGCCAACTCGTCACTAACTTCCAATTGTATGTTTGAGCAGGTTCTGCGCTTGCACTAACACTGGGTTCCTTGCCACCACAGGCGCTCAATAACATAACACCGGTCAAAGCCGATGCCGCAAATAGGGTCGATAATAATCGTCTCATGACAAATTCCTTCTAATCGCTTAGCTATAAATTAATTTGGGTAATGACGTTGCCAATTCTGGCCAGATCATCAACACAACTAACATAATGATTTGCATTATAATAAAGGGCAAGACTCCCTTATAAATCTTGCTCGTAGGGATTGAATCTGGTGTAACACCTCGCAAATAAAACAGCGCAAAACCAAAAGGCGGCGTCAAAAACGAAGTCTGTAGATTTATTGCTATCATGATACCTAACCAAATCGGGTCTATACCCAACATAAATAAAACAGGTGCAACAATGGGCACCACAACAAAGGTAATTTCGATAAAATCTAGGATAAAACCAAGTAAAAAAATCACCGCCATTACAATTAACAGCGCTCCTAGCTCACCACCAGGCATATTGATAAACAACTCCTGAACGAGTTCTTCACCACCAAAGCCTCTGAATACCAGTGAAAATATGGATGCCCCTATCAAAATCATAAAGACCATAGAAGTGACCGATAAGGTCGAGGTCATAACGGCGTGTAAGGTTTCTTTATTTAACTGTCTTTTGGCTAAAGCGATTATTCCGGCACCAAATGCGCCAATACCCGCAGCTTCTGTTGGTGTTGCAATACCCAGTAGAATTGAACCCAGCACCAAAACAATCAACAACAAAGGTGGTACTAAGCTTTTTAACAGCTCCATTAAATGCAATGGCTCACTGTTATTAGCTTTCGGCGTCCATTCAGGTTTAAAAACACCGATAGCCAAGGAGTAAAGTAAGTACATACCAACAAGAATTAATCCAGGTACGATGGCACCCGCAAACAAGTCTCCAACTGAAATAGTTTCAGGTGAGAAGATCCCTTGTGCCAGTTGTGATTGTTGATAAGCACTAGACAGTACATCCCCTAGTAACACCAAGGCAATTGAAGGTGGAATGATTTGGCCAAGTGTTCCTGTTGCGGCAATAACTCCTGTCGAGTAACTCGGCTCATAGCCTTGTTTTTGCATAGTGGGTAAGGCTAACAGTCCCATAGTAACCACTGTTGCACCTACAATACCCGTACTGGCCGCCATTAATGCCCCTACGATGGTCACCGCAATACCCAAACCGGCAGGTAAACGACCAAACACTTGGGTCATACTTTGTAAAAGGTCTTCGGCGACTTTAGACTTTTCTAACATAACGCCCATAAAGACAAACAAAGGTACAGCCAACAGGGTTTGATTAGTAATAATCCCATAAATTCGACTTGGTAGAGCGTTGAGCAATGAACTATCAAACACGCCAAATACGTGCCCTACTCCCGCAAAAATTAGCGCGGTACCCGCCAAACTAAATGCAACTGGATAGCCAAGCAACAGAACCAAACAAATGACCACAAACATCAAAATTGCTAACCACTCCATGTTTAGCTCTCCTCTTTTGTAGGTTGTTGCTTTGTATTTGTGGCAGAGTTGCCTTGCACGTGCTGATGTAACGTGCTCAAACATTCACTTAAAGCCTGCAGAATAAGCAAAACAGGCATGGCAATAATTAGCGACTTAATGACATATACCAGAGGTATTCCGCCACTTTCTTGTGAGCCTTCAAAAATGCTCCAAGACTGGCTTACGTAATTCCAGCTGATATAAATGAGGAAAACACAAGTAGGAATGAGAAAAACGAGGTGGCCAATAAAGTTAACCCAGCGTTGACGTTCGACCGAAAAGCCACGATAAAAAATATCCACTCTTACATGACCATCGTGTTTAAGAACAAAGGCCATACCCAACATCAAACTGACAGCATGGAGATAAATAGTACTTTCTTGCAGGGCTATCCAGCCAAGATTAAACCCGTATCGCAGTACAACGACCAAAGTCATCACAATGACCGTCAATAATGTTAACCAACGAATGAGCTTCCCTGTGTATTCTGACAATGACTCTAAATACTTCACGCAGCCACCTTTTTTTATATTTTTATTCGGTTGGCCATCATTTCATCAAAGTGGCCTTTTTTTGCGCCCCTATAGTTACTGAATATCAAAAATTTAACAAGAACTTAGCCCCGGTCAAATTTACTGCCGCCCAAACATTTTGGTGAGAGTGGCACATTATCGGTCTCTTTCCACTCATCCGATGTGTAGGTGTGGATCGCAAGTGCGTGAATGTCATTGGCTAATTCTTGAGCTAAACATTGATTTACCGCCCTGTGGCGTTGTAGCAATCGCTTACCATCAAACTGATCACTGACAATAATCACTTTAAAATGCGACTCACTCCCCTGAGGGACATTATGTTGATAGCTTTCGTTAACCACATCTAAAACGTCAGGTGAAAACGTCTCTAATAACTTATCTTTTATTCTTTGTTCGATGATCATGACTTCTTGTTCCATATGATTAACACGTTGGTAAAACATGTCGAAAAGTTAAACTTATTCTGGCTTGAGCCTCGCGCAATCTCGCTGGGATCTGATGTTGAAAATGGCGTTGCATTCCCGCTTTCATTATTAATAAACTACCTGAGCCAAGTGCGACATTAACCGCTTTGGGATACTGTTTGCTTTTAAACTGTATATCTCGACGACCTCCAAGTGATACCGCTGCCACGGTTGGATTAGCGCCAAGTTCGGGCTCGTTGTCCGCGTGCCAGCCCATTTTATCCCCACCGCATCGGTAGTAATTGATTAGTACTGAGTTAAATCTTTTCCCACTGGCCTGTTCTACTCTCTGTTTAATCTTCAGTACATCTGGATGCCAAGGCTCAGGCTCCAACACTTTACCACTGTATTGATAAACCACCCCCGGATCAGATTGCCACGCTTGTAACCGAGGGATTTTATGACTTTGACCAAACACTATGACTTCAGGTTGTTGCCATGGCAGCTCATCAATCAAACGTTCCATTAGCGAGTGAGCGTCAGGCTGTGTTAAAAACGAGTTATCTAAAACTAACCAAGGAGTCAGGTGACTTGCTATGGCAACTGAGCCTGAGTCAGCTTCTTTATTTTCATTCAAAAACGACAATTGCACCTTAGCCACCCTCAACTTTCATTTACAACGGACTATTGCAGTGGGACAATATTCTACACTTAAACGACATTAAACCAACTTGGATCAAGGCCGAATGAATACAGAGTGGCAACTTGCAGGGCAAACGCTCCAATTGTTTCGATTTCCACCGAACCAACACGACAAATCACTGCAAGCTTGGGACAGTGCCGATGAATATGCAATCGAGTATATCTCTGAAAATTATGCCGACGACAGCACAAATCGCCCAGTTGACGTTATCATTTGCAACGATGCGTTTGGAGCTTTAACAATTGGACTTCACGGATTGTCGCCGATCTGCGTTACCGACTCTTTTATTGCTCATCAGGCCATTGACCATAACTGTACTCAAAACAATTTAACTGCGCCTCTGATCTTAAATAGCTTAGCTGTGCTACCCAAAAGCCAACTCGTCGTCATAAAGCTTTCTAAAAACCTGGATTATTTAAAATGGCAGCTGAGCCAAGTCCAAGCGATGGCGAGTGCACACCAAATTGAAGTCAATATAGTAGCAACAGGTAAAACGACATTAGTGACTTCCAGTGTTATGAAGACGTTTGAAAGTTGTTGCCAAAATGTAAGCTCTAGTTTGGCCAAGAAGAAAAGCCGATTGATTTTTGCAACTGTGTTACCAGAGCACATATCGAGTTCCACTTTAAATAAAGATGAAACTCAGTTGCCACCATACCAAGCTAAGTGCCCTGAACTCTCATTAACCTTGTCAGCGCATGCAAATGTATTTTGCAAAGACCAAATAGACATAGGCGGACGTTTTTTGGTCGAGCACATGCCAGAGTTGCCGAGCTCAACTGAGAGTATCAATATTATCGACTTAGGTTGTGGCAACGGGTTGTTAGGCGTGAGCTTTTTACGCCAAAACCAGAAGCAAATACTGAAGAGTTTAGAATCACAACAGGTCAATGTGACTTTTTGTGACGAATCCTTTATGGCGATCAAATCAGCCCAATACAACGTAAAGGCGAACACACCAGAGTTGATAGATATTTGTCAGTTTGTTCAAGACGACTGCTTAACTCAACAAAAGCCAGAAAGCGCAGACTTAATCTTGTGTAATCCACCGTTTCATCAACAGCAAGCGGTAACAACTCACATTGCTGAACAAATGATCCAACACGCCAAAGAAACGTTAAAACCCGGTGCTGAACTCTATTTAGTGGCAAATCGTCATTTACCTTATCAAGGAATGTTGAAGAAGCAGTTTGGAGGATTTAGAGTAATAGCCAACAACAATAAATTTACTCTTTATCACTGCATTAAGCGCAAAACCTAATTTTAAATTAATAGTGAGAATTTACATGTCAGTTTCAAAACTTTCGACCGTCTTTGTTGCAGCTATGTTGACATTTGGTTGCGCCAATCAGTTTGAGCAACCGTTCCAATTTAACCCGGGACAAGTGTCCCCTAAGCTTTTAATGAGCGTAGCTAATATCAATGTAAACGACCTTCGCAGCCACAAAGCACTTGCGAAAGTTAATAGTGACTACACTATGGTTGTTGAAGATATTGCAACCTACTTAAAACCTTGGTTACAAAAAGCAATTAAAACTAATCCTAATGCTCGTAAGGCTCTGACGTTTAATATCATTAATGCCGCTTCTTACGTAAAACAATACTCAATGTCTTACGAAGCAGAGTCCATCATGGAATGGCAAGTTAAGCTAGAAAACCCGAACTTTAGCTGGGTTAAATCTTACCAAACTGGCATTAATCAAACTGGCCCAATGTTGCTTGAGCAAGAAGAAGTAACCAATAACCTTAATAGTATGGTGAAAACTTTATTAGCTCGTACACTAAGTGACCCTGAGTTTCAAAAAGCATTAAGCCAATAATCAATAAAGTAATTGTGTTAAGAGGTATTGAGTTTGATTAAGTATATAAAAGTTGTTTTATCCCTAGTGATTATGATGACGGCCTTCTGCTCTTTCGCTGAAAACAAGGGGCGTGGAGAGTATATTCAGCCTGACAACCTGTTTCCTAGAATAAAAATGGAGACAAACCTAGGCAGCATGATCATCGAATTGGATCGAAGTCGCGCTCCGGTTACTGTGGATAACTTTTTAAGTTATGTTGAAGCAAAGCGATACGACAACACCATCTTTCACCGCCTAGAGCCAGAGTTTGTCCTACAGGGCGGTGGATACACCGACGAAATGGAATCAATCAAAGAATTTGATCAAATCATCAATGAGTCTGGCAACGGTTTAAAAAACGACCAAGGAACCATAGCCATGGCCCGTCAACTCAGCCCACACACTGCCACCAGCCAGTTTTTTTTCAACCTTGTGGATAACGATAGTTTAAATCCAGGCCGAAATTGGGGCTATACGGTTTTTGGTTATATTTTTGAAGGAGAGGAGGTCCTTGAAAAAGCGCAACAAATTGACAGTGACTACTCTGAAGAACATGGCTGGCCTACCTTTCCGAAAAAACAAATCAAAATTATTTCTGTCGAAATTTTGCCCGAATCATAATTTGTGCCTATACTGAGTTTACTTAGTAAACAGTTGTATTTTTACTAAGGGCGTACCCTTTAATAATACAAATAACAAATATAGGGGGATAAAGTGGTAAACGCACAACGATTTATCCACAACAAAGCGAATCAACTAAGTCATTATGCACACGCATTATTGGATGGAGAGATTCAAGACACAGAGGTTGATTTGTACTGTTGGGATACGTTAGAGGAGTGGTCACAACTTAACGCTAAAAACGCCCCACTAACCAAGTTAGAACAGGCGTTTTGGTATTTGTTGCATCAAATTACTTTTTGGAGCTCAACCGAAATTCGCACGAGCGAAAAACTGCAAAATGAAATGGCCTCTTGCATCTCGTATCTTCAGGGTTACGGTCGGTATCCGGAGTTTTGTTCCGGAATTCGTCCTTAACACTTGATATTAGATGAAAACTTTTAAACAATCGGCCTATTCCATCACGAATAGGCCCTTTGTTTGATGTCCCAATCTGTTCCAATCTCACAATCTATCAACGCATTCAAAGTTTATCTCGAAGGACCGGTCTTAAGACTCTTTGGTTTTGGTATCGCCGCTGGTTTACCTATCATGTTAGTCTTTTCATCCCTGTCTTTTTGGCTGCGAGAAGCCGGTGTAGAACGCAGCACGATTGGATTTTTTAGCTGGGTTACCCTCGCCTACGCGATGAAATGGCTATGGGCACCACTTGTCGACAGGCTAAGTATTCCAGTTCTTACCAAAAAGGTAGGTAGACGTAAAAGCTGGCTGTTGTTATCACAAATTTGCCTTGTCGCAGCCATTAGTGCGATGGCATTTACTGATCCAGCGCAGAGTTTATATTTTATGGCGGTGGCAGCCGTTTTAGTCGCATTTTGTTCGGCTACACAAGATATTATGATTGACGCATTTAGGATTGAGTCCGGCTCGGAACGCCAGCAAGCGGCAATGGCAGCGTCTTATATGATTGGTTACCGTTTGGCGATGATCATAGCAACTGCCGGTGTATTATTGTTAACAGCATTTGCAGAGCCTGAGTCGTCGACAACCACAACTCAGTATCATTATGCGGCTTGGCAATTCAGCTATTTATGCATGGCATTCTTAATGGCCTGCATGTGTATGCTCACTATGCTCTCTCCTGAACCTCATGGAGAACCAAATCAGAACCCAAATAATGTTCCACAGACTCTAACCACCCAATCTAATAAAACTCAAATTGGCAGTGCCATTAATCAGCCTAGGTCTTCGAACCAATACTCAATACAGCGCATAGTAGCGCTATTTTCAGACATTTTTTATGCACTCAAAAAGAGCTTTATTGATCCAGTTTTAGACCTAATCAGCCGATACCGCTCGGTTGCTATTTGGCTCATCATTATTGTGGCCACTTATCGCATTTCTGATGTTGTAATGGGTGTGATGGCCAATGTGTTTTATGTTGATATGGGTTATAGCAAAGAAGAAATCGCCTCGGTTTCAAAAGTCTTTGGTGTTGTAATGACACTTCTAGGTGCGTTTTTTTCTGGCGGATTAATTAACAGATATGGAATTTTACCCATTTTATTAGTGGGTGGAGTGTTATCGGCTATAACTAATTTACTTTTCGTTTTGTTATCGACCACAGGTCACAGTATCAACTTGCTCATTGCGGTAATTTCGATAGACAACCTTAGTGCAGGCATTGCCATGGCAGCATTGATTGCATTTTTGAGTAGCTTAACCAACAAAGAGTTTACCGCCACACAATATGCTTGGTTGAGCTCTACAATGATTCTACTACCTAAAAGCATCGGAGGCTTCTCAGGTGTTATGTTAGAGAGTATGGGCTATACCCAATTTTTTACTATGACTGCAGTTATAGGGATACCTGCGATAGTAAGCCTACTCGTATTGATGAAAAAAGGCTGGTCGGCTCGAGTTAGTTCCGACTAAAAGTTCCTTAATATAAAAAAAGCACTCAATGAGTGCTTTTTTGATCCGCTCGAATGACACAATGAACTAATTCATGCAGAAAAAGGTGCTTATTGGGCAATCTTTTTGAGTCCCTCTAGAGGGTCTATTTCAAGCGCTTTGCAATATCGAACGTATTCAACAATGTCCAAGCGTCGTTCTTGGTTTTCTACTTTACCCACAAATGAGTGAGGCGTACCAATCAACTGCGACAATGTTCTCATTGTGTGACCTTTTTCTTTTCGCTTTTCTTTGAGCCAGGTCATCAACACTTTATTTTCATCCGATGAAACACTTCCGTTCATCATATTTTGTTACTCCCATTTAACTCCCAGTTTATAAACCACTGACACTCCCACATCAGCGCTACATTAATACCATAGAGGGGTTTACTCAGCAACAAGCCGTTAACGTTTGCTAACAATTTTCGTAATTGCATGTTTTTTTAAGGAATTTACCGAAAAAAGACCTCTCAGAAACGTAACATAAAGGTACACGACGCCCCTAATATTTAACTACGCTCCACTCGACTTTTGGGTTCAAAAAAGGCATTCTTAGCACCTGTAAATCACCCCTAAAATTTGGGTCCTCCCTAAGATGTTTAAACGTCCAGAATTTACTTCTACTCTAAAGCTTGCTTGGCCTATTTCTTTGCAAAGTATGCTCGTCACGTTACTCAGCATGATAGACGTCATGATGGTCAGTCACTTAGGTGATGAAGCCATTGCCGCGGTTGGTTTAGGTAACCGAGTCATGTTTGTGGTCATGGTCATTGTGATGGGCTTAAGCTGGGGCGTTGGTATCCTATCTGCTCAATACCACGGAGCAGGTTTAGGTGAAAAAATCAGAGGTAGTATCATTATTGGGATCTGCTACGGATTTATCGCGCTTATTCCAGTTATTGTTGCCGCTTTTTACCTTTCGGATGATGTACTCAACATTGGAACCCTAGATCCGACGGTTATTGCGCTTGGCGAAACATACCTTTGGATAACCATGCCTAGTATGTTATTTGTTGCCGTTATTCAAGTCTTCGAAAATGCCTTGCGAAGCATCAATCAAGTTAAGTTGCCACTGATTTTTAGTGCCGTTTCAATTTTACTCAACGTGGTACTCAATTACTGGTTAATCAATGGTGGTTTGGGTGTCCCTGCTCTTGGTGTTGCAGGTGCAGCTTATGCAACGACCATTTCTCGCGCTTTTCAGATGGTATTAATGTTGGTGTTTATTCAAAATACCAAACATTTGTTATCAATCCGACGAAGTGATTTCAGTGCTATAAAATATCGACCTCACTGGACAAAGTTACTTAACTTAGTACTACCTATGATGTTCAGCTTTGGTATCTGGTCACTTGGCTCATTTACCTACCAACTTATCTTTGGTCGCATTGGTACGACCGAGCTTGCTGTAATTAGCATGCTACTTCCCGTTGAAGGTATCTTTTTGTCGATATTCTTTGGAATCGCGTCAGCTTGTTCTATCGTTGTAGGTCAACACTTAGGTGCTAACCGATTAGAGGATGCTTGGTTAACGGCTAAAATATTTTCCGGACTTGGCCCTATCGTTGCGATCGCGCTAGGTGGATTATTAATCCTATTTAGCGACTGGGTACTGATGCCATACCAAGGCATTTCTCCAGAAACTATGGCTATGGCCAAAACCATCTTTATCGTTATCGGCGGTTGTGCCTGGTTAAAAGTCATCAATATGACATTAGCAATGGGCATCTTACGAGCGGGCGGAGACAATAGATTTTGTTTGATTACTGATACCATTTGTATGTGGTTGATCAGTATCCCTTTAGTTTGGTTAGCCGCGTTTTATTGGCAACTTGCGTTTGTATGGGTAGTTCTCATCATGTACTCAGAAGAAGTCTGTAAAACCTTTATGTTTGGTGTACGAGTCAAAAACAAACGTTGGATGAAAAATCTTACCAGCTAACTTTGATCTCAGTTTACCAATCTATTAAAGTAAGTTGCTCATATCTAAAAAGGATTCATCATGGAAGCACCAAGTTTAATGTTCGCGATTGGAAATTTTGCTCTGTATTTCGGGATTAGCATTGTTTTTCTAATCGTCTTTAAATTTTTGTACACGCTAGTAACTCCCCATGATGAATGGCAATTAATAAAAGAAAACCAAAACGTATCTGCTGCAATTGGTTTTGGTGGTGCTCTTGTTGGTTTTGCCCTAGCTTTGGCTAGCGCCGCATCAAACTCCGTGTCCATCGTTGACTTTGCTATATGGGGCGGTATTGCCTTAGTCGCACAATGTTTAGCGTTTGCGATTGTGCGATATGGTTTTATGCCTCGTATCGTTGAGCGAATTGAAAAAAATGAGCTCAGCGCCGGTATTATGCTAGGCACCATGAATATCGCCATTGGCCTTCTGAATGCCGCTTGTATGACCTACTAAGTGTTATTGCGCACAACAAGGAGCGGCCAATGAAACGTACCCAAATCAACGAGTTAACAACCCGACCAACAAAAACCAATAAGGTCATATCTGCAATTTCTACTCCCTTTGTTATTGGCCTCAGTGGTTTATTACTTAGTGGATGTTCAGATCAAAGCTTAGATACATTTGTCGCCAATAGTGTTGAAGACTGTACCACTAATACAGGATTAGACTTTGAGCAATGCAATTTGGCGTATCAAGATGCCATGGAAGAAGCACAGCGTAGTGCACCACAGTTTTTCACCGAACAAGATTGTGAATATGAGTTTGGTATTGGCAATTGTTTTGAAGATGAAGACCGCAATAGCTTTTTTCCATTAATGGCTGGCTATTTAATAGCTGATAAATTATTTGACCGCAAAAAGAAAAAGTACAAAGGATATTACACACCTGTCTTTGCTTACAAAAAGCCTGGCTCGCGCTATTTTAACAACTACATGTTTGCCAACGGTCAAAACTTGGGCTCAATGAGCAAAAGCAGTTACAGAATGAGTCCAAGTGCGCTGCAACAAAAGCCTAAATTTGGAAAAACCGTCTCCCGAGGTGGCTTTGGCCAAGTGGCGCGACAAAAAGAAGCCCTCGCTCGCCAACGCGCTAAATCTAGTTCTCGCTCGAGAAGTTGGGGCGGATAGCTCAACACTCATAACTCACCGAATTGGAACCAAGCCCATGTTTAGAATTGCCACTCCCCCACGTCCTGACTGGCAGTCTCTCGCTGAAAAAATGGGCTTTAAGTTTCATACTATGTACGGCGAGCCATATTGGGACGAATCCGCCTATTATCAATTTTCCCTTGAGCAAATAGAGCAAGACCTCGAAGCCCCTTCTGAAGAGATTCACCAAATGTGCTTGGATATAGTGGACCGCGTCGTTCATGATGCCCACCTATTGGATTTATTTTGTATACCAGAGTTTGCCAGAGAGTCCATTCGAGACTCTTGGTTAGAGCGCCAACCGAGTTTGTATTCCCGATTAGATTTTGCCTACGATGGTGTTAACCCCGCAAAGTTATACGAAAACAATGCCGACACACCGACTTCAGTGTATGAGACTGGCTTTTGGCAATGGCTTTGGTTACAAAATCAGGTCGATGCAGGGGTTCTCTCTCGACAGTCTGACCAATTTAACAGCCTACAGGAAAAGCTAATTCAACGCTTTCGGCAACTTCTGGCCACCAAACCAGGACAAACGCTACACTTTTGCTGCTGTAAAAACACCGAAGAAGACCGAGGTACTGTTAAATACCTAGAAGACTGTGCGAATGCCGCTGGTGTACGCACCAAGTTTGTCTTCGTTGAAGATATAGGTATTACTGAACACAACCAGCTTACTGATTTAGATGATCAAATCATCACTTGGATGTTTAAGCTTTACCCGTGGGAATTCATGTTTCAAGAGTCATTTGCGAACGTTATCGTAAATCCTAATAGCCCCTGTTGGTTAGAGCCCTCATGGAAGAGCATCTTGTCCAATAAAGCACTCATGCCCATGCTTTGGCGTCATTTTCCTAATCACCCAAACCTACTACCTGCATTTTTTGAAAATGAGCTTGGTAACAATTTTAAACAATATGAATGGGTAAAAAAGCCGATTTTTTCTCGCGAAGGGGCTAACATAAGTTTTGTAAAGGCCAATTCAGAGCAACCCATGTCTGATGGTCCGTATGGTCAGGAAGGGTTTATTTATCAAGCTAAACACTTGTTACCTAAATTCCAAGACAACTATACTCTGATTGGGAGCTGGTTAGTCAATGACAAGTCAGCAGGTATTTCAATAAGAGAAGATAAACAACCGATCACTCAAGATATGAGCCGGTTTATGCCACACATAATTTTGAGCTAACGACAAAGCCAATAAGGAAATACAGTATGAAACCGATCTTTAAATCAGCCGTTGCCGCAGTCATCGCATCTACTTTGGCCGCGTGTAGCTCGTCCACTAGTACCGAAGCCCTCAATGAAAACATTCCAGATTGGGTTTTAAGCCCTTCTATTGAAGATGGTATTGCCCACTCTGAGTGTGTACCGAGCAGTGGTAATATGTCCATCGACAAAGCACAAGCGGTTGCCCTTGCCCGTGTTGGTCTAGCACAACAAATCAGCACCAAAGTAAAAGCCCTAGATAAAACATATCAAGACCGAGTTGACGTGGAAGGCGAAACGGTCACTGGCTCGACTTTCTCTTCTGTATCTAAGCAACTAACTAATCAAATGTTAGTTGGCGCTCAGCCGGTTAAAACCAGCTACGCAAACTTTAACGGCAAAAATCAACTTTGTGTGATGACAGCGTTATCGCCAGAAAAAACGAAAGATTTGTTTAGTAAGCTTGTCGCCGCCTCTGAGCGTAAGTTAAGCCCACAAGATGAATCCGTTCTTTATCAAGAGTTCAAAGCGTACAAAGCGCAGCAGGAGCTCGATAAAGAGCTAATGAAGGACGGTAATCCGTAGTTTTTATTAAAAGTGAAGCTAAACCAACAAAAAAGCTCAGGTTCGGCAACGACACTGAGCTTTTTTATAGGCAATTATTTGCCTTTTATTTCAATAAATTCCGCTTTTAAGTTGTTCAAACAAAAGCTGTGAACTTTTGAGCGAGAGCCTTCACCTATTGCTTTTGGCGGAACCATAACCTCTTTGGCAGTAATATCATTTACTAATACTTCTTCCAACGCTGCACGGATTTCACTCAACGTTTTATCGAGGTTGTTTTCAAAGTTAGGCCGCTTCCTGATGGTGTGGCCTAATTCGATTAAGCGATAGAAATATTTCTGGGCCAACATCAAAAATGCTTCTGGCAACGGCTGGTTTGAGCTCAATCGGCATTCAGGGTTATCTAAACAGTACTCAATTAACGCGCAATAAAAGCACAAAGGCTTGTTAGATAACTCTGTTACTTTTTGCGTTTTTGGATTTACTATCGTTTTGTTTTTTAAATCAATTGATAACAAGAGTGGGCTTTTTAATACCGCCTCAGGGACAATATTAACTGCCTCTTTTGCCTCTTGCCTAATATAAACCACGCCAGTAAATAGCAATGCGAACAAGACTGTCAGTGGGTTAAAGCCGTGACCGTCAAGAGCTTTGTTCTCGGTAAATACGACATAGACATCCTGACCAACAATGGTCAACATTTCGTAATGCTCATCATCATTGGGCTGATAATTGGTGATTTGTTTAACGTTGTACGGCCAGCCCTGCTCCGAAATATAGTCATTTAAGTGCTTAACGTACTCATCGACCTCTTCTGGGTTGCCAATTTCGTTCATCCACTCTTTTTCTAATGGAATGGTTGGTAAATCTAATGCGACGCGTTTGACGACCTGAGTCTTAATTTGCTCAAGATAATTTTTGTGAACACTATAAATACTCACAGAATACACAAGATGAAGCAATATCAAGCTCACAACAAAGCCAGTTATTACCTTTAAGCGCTTAGATCCTATTTTGTCTTTTAGCTCTATAACTCGGTTCATCATCTTTCCACACCTTGAACAACTGGCGCACCCGTCGTGGATGGGCACTGAGGTGCCTCTACGAGCTTAATATTTTTGTAGTAGGTTGAAGTTTGTCGGTCTGCAAACTCCGACAAAAACCTTCTTGCCGCACAAAACAAATCGTCATTTTGTTTTGCTAATTTTAAATACCAAGACGTGCCAGATACACTGTCAGCAATACTCACTGTATAGTTCTTAGAAAAGTTTTGCTCATCTTCTTCTTTCCAATAAGAAGAAATGATATCCACTTTCCCTTCTATTAATAGCTCTCGTAATTCGCCATGTGAGCTTGCGTACACTATGTCCATTTTTGCCAAGCTCAGCCCTAAACGCGTCATAAGCTGTTTCGGGACGATGTGACCACTTCGGCTAGTCGGATACACCACTAGACCAATTGTTTTATCTAATAAGTATTCTTTGGTTAATTGTGGGCGTTCGCTAAGGGCAATGAAAAACGATTGATAGTTAGGGTAATAAGCAACGCGTTTGTAACCATGAGTATGTTCAGCTTTCAAGGCCGACATTATATTCTCTTTGACTAAAGCTAAATCGGCTTTGCCGTTACCTAGCATACTAATAGTATTAGCATCACTAACTCCCCAAAAAGAGGAAACACTGCCAAATTGCTTATTGATAACAGGATCAGAGCAAACTATTTCATTTAACAAACGAGAATTGTGCTCTCCGCCACTATATATGCTAAAACTTCTAATATTGTTTTTTGAGGTTGTTTGACATTCAGTAGTAGGATCAATAATAGGTGGTAATGCTACAACTGCACTTTCACGGTGCAATTGCCCCAAACTCCAAATCAAAATACAAAGCCCCATCAACAAAGTGATGAGCCAACTACTGTGCAATTTTGCAAAAAACAAGTGCATTCTTTAAATTCTCCTAAGCCTCATGGCTAAGTGGACAATTTATTCTATCTTTATTTACTTATTCTTTTAAGTAATTTTACTTATTAATTGTAAGTTACTGTTTTTGCTACTTTATTAACATGTAATTATGAATCTCATCAATTACTTCCTGCGTCTGTTTTTTTCTGGATAATAGCGACTCGTAACTGAGGTGTGTTCAAAACGACATCAACTCACCCAACTTATTTACGTATTGGATTTTGATAATGAAGAATTATAAGTCTCCGCTGATTGGTCTCTTTATGTCCATTTTGCTTTTGACGGTCTCAACCAATGTAGGCGCCTATGGCCAAAACGGTCACCGCGTCGTGGGTCAAATTGCAGAGTGGCACCTAACGCCGACAACAAAAGAAGCGGTACTAGGTTTACTCAGCGGAGACTTATTACCCGAAGTAACGACATGGGCCGATGAAATGCGCTCATCTCCAGACAAGGCATGGCGTGCACGAGGTAAGTGGCACTATATAAGCCTTGAAACAATGGATGAATTCAAACCGCAAGATTACAACGGTGAAGTAAAAGACATTTATACCGCTATTCGCAAATCTATCGACGTTCTTCGTGATCCAGCCTCCCCTTCTCAACAAAAAGAATTTTACCTTCGCTTCCTGACTCATTTAATTGGTGATTTACACATGCCGTTGCACGTTGGTCGTGCGGAAGACAGAGGTGGCAACACTATTAAGGTTAAATTTTTTGGTCGCGAAATGAACCTTCACTCATTGTGGGATACGCATTTAATTGAAAACCAAAACCTATCTTTTACCGAATTTGCGACCTTTATTAATATAAATGACACAAAAAAGATATCTAATATGCTGAACTCGCAACCTAAAGACTGGGTTGGCGAGACTTTTGCATTACGTGGCGCGGTCTATGACATCGAAGATGGAGACTTTAGCTACAACTACGTATACAAGCACATGCCTACAGCAAAACAACAACTACTAAAAGCAGGTGTGCGCTTAGCCGGTGTCCTTAACGCGATTTTCGATCCGGAAGCGAAGCCGGGCGTGAATAGTGTTAAATTAGAAAAATAACTTTTAACTTTTATATAAAACAACCAGGAAAAGACAATGAAAAATGTCATCAAACGCAGCGCATTATGCTTAGCAGTTACTGCAGCATTAGGCGCAGCAAATGTTCATGCAGTAGAAACTTCTACAGCGGTTCGTGGTAAGATCGAAACAGTTGCTGGCCAATCAGTTAGCAACGCTAAGATCACTATCATCCACTTACCTTCAGGTACTGTTAAAGAAGTGAACGTAAACGAGTCTGGCGAATACCGTGCACGTGGTCTACGTGTTGGTGGTCCATACAACATCATGATCACTTCTGACGGTTATGAAGCTAAAGTATACGAAAACATCTACTTAGAGCTTAACGATACGCTTGACTTATCTGCTAAGCTAGCCGCTAGCAGCAGCATGGAAAAAATCGTTGTTACTGGTTCTGCTGATTACTTTGCTAACTCAGGTTCAAGCTCTGTATTTACTGCTGATGACATCCGTAAAGCTGCGACAGTAAGTCGCGACCTAAAAGACATTGTACGTGCTAATCCACTTGCAGTTGTAGATGCATCAGGTACTCAATTATCTGTTGCGGGCTCAAACCCTAAATACAACTCACTGACAGTTGATGGTGTTGGGGTTAACGACACGTTCGGTCTTAACTCAAATGGTTACCCAGCGCAACGTCCACCTGTTTCACTAAATGCAGTTGACCAAGTAAGCATCGAGTACGCACCATTCAATGCTCGTGCATCTAAATTCTCTGGTGGTGTTGTAAACGTAGTTACTAAATCTGGTACTAACGAATTTGAAGGCAGCGTTTTTTATGAAGCGGTTCCTTTCAATGGTGGCGTAACAGACGAAAAATCTTTTAACCGTCGTGAAGGTGAGTTCGAAACTGTTGAGTACGACAAAGACGACATTGAAAACAAAGAAACAACATTTGGTGCAGCATTAGGCGGCGCGATTATTGAAGACGAATTATTCTTCTTCGTTTCTTATGAAGAGTGGGAAAAAGACGTAGTTTCTACGTTTAACCCTCGCACGCTTGAAGGTCACAACGTTTCTACAGCTGAAGTACAACAAGTAATTGATGGTTTACAATCAGTTTACGGTATCACAGATGACTTCGGTTCAGCACCAGCCCCAGATAGCGACAAAAAGCTACTTGTTAAGTTAGACTGGAACATTAACTCTGACCACCGTGCAGACTTGACTATAAGCACTCAAGAAAACTCTGCAGCACGTAACTACACTGACAGCGATGGCACTGTAAATCTTGCGTCAAATGCATGGTCACAAGATTCTGATACGACTATCGTTACTGGTCACCTTTTCTCTGACTGGACAGCAGACTTCTCTACAGAGATGAACTTTGCCTATAAAGACTACGAGCAAGCATCAAACACAGCGTCAAAGTTAGGTGAAATCAATGTTCGTACTGGAAGTGGTACAGTAGTAGCGGGTCAAGACGAAAACCGTCACGGTAACGTACTAGCTAACGAAACATTGTCTTTTGGCTTCCACGGTCTTTACCTTGTTGATGATTACGAGTACAAGTTTGGTCTAGAGATCGACAACACTGAAAACTTCAACTTGTATGCACGTCACGCAGCCGGTACATGGTCTTTTGAGTCTATTGAAGACTTCCTAAACAAAGCACCAGACTCTGTTGAATATGACAACGCTTTCACTAATGACATGAATGACCTTGCTTACTCAGTTGATACAACGCAAATAGCATTGTACGGTGAAGTAAACACAGAAATCATGGACGACGTCATCGTTACTGCTGGTGTTCGTTATGAGCGTTTAAGTGTTGACGGTGCTCCTCGTTTGAACGAGAACTACCTAGCTGAATACGGCGTAGACAACCAAGAAAACCTAGACGGTATGGATATTTTCTTACCGCGAATCGGTGTTGAGTGGATGGTTAACGATGACTTAACTATCCGTGGTGGCGTAGGTCGCTTCTCTGGTGGTATGCCTTTAGTTTGGGTTTCTAACGCATACACGAATGACGGTGTAACACTAGTTGCAGCACCAAGCGATGCAAAAGAAGCAGCCATCTCTAATCCTAACAACGTAATGTTTGATCGCGTTCCTGACGTTCTTCAAAACTCGTTGGTTTCTGGTAACGGTAATACAAACACTATCGCTAAAGACTTTGAAGCACCTTCTGATTGGCGCTACCAAGTTTCTGCGGACCTAACGTTTGATATCCCAGGTATTGGTGATAACTTCCAGTGGTTCACAGAATTCACTTATGTTGAGCGTGAAAACTACCAATACTGGATTGACGAAGCACGTGTAGACACTGGTGAGCGTTTAGCTGACGGTGAGCGCATCGTGTGGGAAAATCGTTGGGATGACCGCGACCGTTACGACCTACAAATGGTTAACATTGACGATGGTGGTACTAGCCGTATCTTAACAACTGCGTTAAACAAAAAATGGGACAACGGTGTATCACTTAACATGTCTTACACTAACCAAAACGTAGATGAAGTTAACCCAGGTACAAGCTCAACTGCGACTTCTAACTTCCAGTATGAAGTTACAACTAACCGTAACAACCCTGAAATGGGTCGTGCATACTACGAAATCGAGCACCGCTTCGTTCTTAACCTAGGTTATGAAACAGAGTTCGTTGAAGGTTACGAAACATCTTTCAACCTATTCTTCGAGCGTAAGTCTGGTCGTCCATTCTCATACACGCTTGGATTCCACAACGACCGTGATTTAGGTGACCAATCTCGTTTCTACAGAGCTGACACTTACTTACCAGCATTACCGTCTGGTCCAGACGATGCTGCGTTTGACTTCTCTCGTGTAAGCTACGAAGAAACGTTAGCTGTTATGGAAGCAGCTGGTCTTACACAGTACGCAGGTGGTGTTGTACCTAAATACGTAGGCACACAGCCTTGGCAAACACAGATGGACTTAGCGATCACTCAACAAATCCCAGGTTTTGCTGAAGGTCATAAAGGTGAGCTTTACTTCATCGTTGATAACTTTGCGAACTTGTTAAACGATGATTGGGGTAAGGTCTACGACAAGAGCTTCCCACAAGCCATCTTGTTTGACTTCGAAACAAACGACCAAGGTCAATACCAGTTACGTGAACCGTTTGGTGGCCGTAACATCAACAACTACGACGACTTCGATCCAGAGCGTTCTAGCTGGAACGTTAAAGTTGGCGTACGCTACAGCTTTTAATATATAATTAATCGCTGAAATGGATGCCTGCCTATACTAATAGGCGGGCATTTTTCGTTATTACCAAGGTCAAAATAGGAGCTTACCTTGAACACAAACTTGTTAAAAACTATCGGCGCGTGTGGCGTTTTAGCGTTGTCTTTATTTAGCGCTTCCACTCTTGCAGACAAACCAGCCAAAAACATTATTTTTATGATTGGTGACGGTATGGGTGTGGCACAAACCACGGCATATCGTTATTACGCTGACAATAAAAATACCAAAGCGGTTGAGACGACTATTTTTGACGAATTGTTAGTAGGCACAGCTTCAACCTATCCCGACGACAACACCTACGTAACGGATTCTGCAGCTTCTGCTACGGCATTAAGTTCGGGGATCAAATCATACAACGGCGCAATTGGCGTCGACACAAATAAAAAACCCGTTGAAACTCTTTTAGAAAGAGCTAAAAAACTCGGAAAAACAACGGCTATTATTGCAAGTTCACAAATCAACCACGCAACGCCAGCCAGCTTTATGGCCCACAATGAATCTCGCAAAAACTACGACGCTATTGCAGACGCGTATATAGACGAGACTATCAATGGCAAAATTAAAGCCGATTTAATGTTAGGTGGTGGCACACGTTATTTTATTCGTGATGACCGTAACCTAGTCGAAGAGTTAAAAGCCAAAGGCTTCACTTACGTAGACTCATTCGACGCCTTGAATCAATTAAATACGTTACCAGCAATTGGCTTATTTGCTCCTGTTGGGTTGCCGTTTGCAGTAGATAACAAAGCGTTACCAAATCGCGTTGAAACTATGACTAAAAAAGCCCTGTCTCTGTTAAAGCAGGACAACAACCCAAATGGCTTTTTTGTAATGATTGAAGGTAGCCAAATTGATTGGTGTTCACATGCCAACGACATCGCATGTGCCATGGGCGAAATGAGTGACTTTGCTAAGGCCATTGAGTACGCTCACAAGTTTACACAAGAACATGGTGATACTTTACTTATCATCACTGCTGACCATACAACAGGCGGCTTAAGTATTGGCTCTAACGGTACCTATGATTGGAAACCAGAAAAAGTTAAGCAAATTAAACACTCGCTTGAAAAAATCTTAACAACCATGGTTAGCCTAGAAAAATCAACGACTACAGAAGAAATCAAGACCCTGTGGAGTGAGTTGGTTGGTTTGCCTTTGTCAGAAAAAGACCTAACTAATTTAAAAGAGTCGCTGAATAGTCCGTTAAAACAAGCTAAAATGCAGAAAGTAGTAAAAAGTATCATCAACGATGCAACTTTTACTGGCTGGACAACAAGCGGACACTCAGCAGAAGACGTGCAAGTTTTTGCTAGTGGAGTAAATAAGTCTTTGTTTACCGGCCAACAAGACAATACGGACATTGCCAAAAAACTATTTTTACAGTTAAGTCCAAGCAAGTAACGAGAGAATCGTCTTTTGAACACCACTATTTTAGCAATCACCGGCGCTTCTGCGTCGGGCAAAACATTATTAACTGCGACCATCTTTGAAGAGCTCGCGCAAGAACTCGGCCCAGATCAGATCTCTTTTATTTCTGAAGATGCCTATTATCGCAATCAAGACCACTTGGAAATGTCGGTACGTGAAAAGACCAACTATGACCATCCAGAAGCGTTTGAACATGACTTGTTAATTAAACACCTACAAGATCTGAAAGCCGGTAAAGCAATCGAAATGCCGCAGTATTGCTACAAGACGCATACTCGCCTAAAAGAGACGACAACAGTAGAGCCTGCACAAGTTATCTTAATTGAAGGCATCATGCTGCTAACCGATCCGGACCTTCACAAAGAGTTCGACATTAAGGTATTCATGGATACACCACCTGATATCTGTCTAGTAAGACGTCTAGAACGTGATATTAAGCAGCGTGGTCGTAACTTTGACTCTGTTATAAAACAGTACTTGAATACGGTTCGTCCTATGTATCAGGCGTTTATTGAACCTTCAAAGCAAGTCGCAGATCTTATTGTTACAAACGGTGGTAAAAACCGCATCGCTATTGATGTATTAAAAGCACAAATTAAACAACTCTTGATGGAGTAGTAAGCTCAGCTTACTTTTGATTTGATTTAGAGAAAAAGCGAGGTGTTAATCAACCTCGCTTTTTTGTTTGCTCTCTTTCGCTGTTAACTGTTCTTTATCTGCAAAAATGAGGTAATCCTCCGGTGCCGAAACTTTGTTTTGTTTCGCCTTATACATTGCGATATCGGCTAGTTTAATCAAAGTGTCGACATCACGGGTAGTATGAGGATAAAAGGCAACACCAACACTCATAGAGACCACAGTCGGCTCGTTATTATCATTAAAATAAAAAGGCTGCATTACACCTTTATTTACTTTTGAGATGACTTTTTGGACAGATTCTTCATCCTCTGCTTGCAACAATAAAACAAATTCATCGCCACCCCATCGAATGGACACATCGTTTTTTCTGATCTTTTCTTTAAGTTGATCTGCGACAAATATAAGTACTTCATCACCTGCATCGTGACCATATATATCGTTTACGGCTTTAAAGCCATTCAAGTCGATTAACGCCAAAGCAAAGTGGTGACCTTTACTGACAAGCTTAGTAATAAGCTTTTCACCACCGTTACGATTATAAATGCCGGTCAACGAGTCAAAATCGGCCTGTAGTGCCAACTTTTGAAGTTCGTGTTTACGACTGGATATGTCATTAAGAGTCAATTGGTAATATTGTTCACCGTCATCAGTTAACAACGGGCTTGCAATCAACTGTACCCAAACGACTGCATCTTGTGTGTGTGATTTGAGTTTGTATTCGCCCGTAGCAAACTCATTACGTGCAAATGCTTCAGTCAAAGCCCCCTTTACTTCATGAGGCTTTTCGAATAGCTGCTCTAACAATTCCCCATAATCTTGCTTGTCATGCTGACCAATCTTTTCAGTTAAATCGTTGAACGCCTTATTACGAAGCTCAATAAAGCCGTCCTTTTTCATTAATACGGTTGCAGATTTTGCATTTTCGAATAGCATTCGAAACCGCTTTTCCAAAAATTGAATTTCTTCTCTCAATTGACGTTCTTGAGTAAATTGCTCTTCAACTTTATTCAAAAGCTGGTTTGTATCTCGAACTAATGCGCCAATCTCGCTTTTAGCATGGTAGTCCGGAACATCTATACGTTGTTTGGTTCCTGGCTTAATTTCATGTAACGAACGCCCAACTCGTATCATCGGAGCTATGATGATGTAATAAGTGATAATTAATGCAACAACTCCAACAACAATAGCCTCTACATAAAGTGAATAGTTATTATCTGTACTGATGGCCTCAGCCTGTTCAATTATGTGATCAAAATTGGGATAAACATTTACTTCGGCTAACGACTCTTCAGGAATAAAAGGGTGCCTGACAACAAATTCTCTTGGTTTTGTACCTTTGTTGATCGCTTCGGTTACGTTTACTTGATAGTAAACGGCCTCACTTTTTATTGACGCTGCTAAAATTTTATCACTTTTAACTAGACCGTTTATTGCCTCTTTAGCTAGATCTTCATCTTCTAGAAATGCCGAAATTGAAGCGGTCGCGGCAACAGTTTGATACAACTCCTCGATATCACTGTTTGCTTCATTTATTTCATGCTCGTAGGTCGCCCGATAAAAAAACTCTGCCGTGGTCAATACCACTAACATAGATGCAATAACCAAAAACAGCGAAAACCTAACCCCAAGGCCATATATATTAATCAAAGCGATACACTACCTTCATTTCGTTTGTGACACTGGATTCATAAACATAAGCCACGGCGGACTCATCTTCTTGTAACCTTAACTGAACATCATCAATTGCTTGCTCTACAATTGGCGGTTTTGCCCGCCCAGAAAACTTTAACCTTGACCAGTACGCATTAACACGAGCGAGTGGAAGCCCTACCAATTCTTTGTAAAACATAGCTTTGAGCTCGGCGTCTTCACCTATATCTATTGGTGTCGCTTGTTTACCATTAGAAAATGCGGCGTACTTTCCCATAAACAAATCGATCAGCTCTTTTTTGTTCATCTCATTCACAGTATTTTTAGAGTTTGTTACCACAACAATAGGACCCATAGAGTTGTCCGTTGAAACACTCTCAGCGCCTCTTACACCATTGATGAATAAAATATTTGATACTAATACACTCGTTAACAAAAAGCGTTTTAGGTAGCGATTAAAAAAACTCATGTCGTCCCCTAAAAGCTAAAGCTCAATGCTAAAAACAATGTATGTGCGACATCTGCTTCGCCATCGACGACTAGGCCATTCCTGGCTCTTAAGCCTCCTCCTCTTGCTTCAATATCTGTTCGTTCTAGCTGCACCTTAAATGCCATATTTTCTTGTAGGTCCCAACGCCACCCCAGAGAAACAGTATGTTGATTATGAGCTAGAGAGTTAGCTACTTCATCGACAAACAATGCCAGCAAAGCAGTATCAGAATTAATCGGGAAGTCAGGTTGTTCTTCCGATAAAAAGTACTTCTCCGTATCTGCAAACGAATAGAGCCAATAAAAGGTATGAGCATCATAGAGGTAGCTAATGTTAAAAAAGCCATTAAATGAATGTCTTAGGCCAATAGAGTCTGAATCTATGTGTGAAAGCTCGCCAGATATTTCCCAATTTCCCAGATATCGGTTGTAGTACACCGAAGTGTAAGTAATGTCCGCCCCTTTTAACGTTATGCTATCAGCAAAAGCCTCTGCACCACTCCAAATAGGTTGTAACTGAGCAACTGCAGGTGCAATAAAAGCAGAATCAGGATTTTCGTTTTCAGCTTGTGTACTAGTGTGCTTTACGGAGAAATTCCAATCAAAAGATGTGAGCTCAAGGCCCACTGTTGAAAGATTCTCAAATTTAATTGGGCGATACTCTCCGCTAGTAAAGTCACTTTCACCCTCTCCAAAAAAACCTTTAATTGTTAGATTAAAACTGTCATAGGGCTTTAAATAACTGATCCCCATACCATCAAAGCTACGCGCCGGCACAATACCATAGACTTCGGTAGGAACTTTCACCCAAGGGTATGCAATTGATATATCCCTAGTGTCACTAAAGTGGAAAATATCTGCTGCGACTCGTCCAGCCCGAACCTCCCAAGCCGGGTTAACGTCATAACGAATAAAAGCCATTTGCGTGATCGAATCTAAATCTTGATTATCTTGTTCGCGATAAACAAACTGACCAACAAAATCGAGTCGATTAGAGATACTGTAATCTAATTGAACGCCAATTAAACTAAGAGGCTTAAAAGCAAAGCCGCCTTTTTTGGCGCTCTCTGCTTGAGAACGATCCGTTCGGAACTCATTTTCACTCGTGTCTGCAGTCGCTGATGCAATGGTTCCAAACCCGCTGACTTTTAATTTTTCCTGCTCTGCCGTAACTTCAAACGCCAAGAGCAGACTGGATAACAGCAAAGTTTTAAAAAGCGGTTTTTTGTTCATTTAGCCCTATCCCAACTTGAAATTGCTGAAAGTAACGTCAACAAACTCATAACATTAAGAATTTTGATTATTACAAGGATAGTCAAAAACAAAAAAAACGACCTACTATCGGTCGTTTTTTTCTATTTTGTATAAATTAAGGGAACAGTTCAAAAGCGTTCAACTTTATATCCTTTTTCCTCTAACATTTTTAAAACACTGTCTTCCCCAACTAAGTGACCTACACCAACTAAAACTAACTCTTTATCGTCATCCCCAAACATAGCTTCAATTTTTGGAACCCAGTCAATATTGCGTTGGGTCATCATTGCATCATAAGACTTTGGAGAGTCTTGTTTCATTTTAACAAGGGCTAATTCATTCAAAACTTTTGTATCACCAACTCGCCAAGCTGCAATCATATCTTTAATCAGATCACCTACTTTAGGAACATAGTCTAAATTTTGATTTAACATGAAGTCTTCTTCACCTTGGCCCATTTTTGCCATTAGCTCTAACTGAAAGTCCAAACTTTCTAGATACTCTAATGGTTTTTGGTCACGTTGTGCGATCTGTGAGTAATACGCATCCACGCCTTGTCCTGCAATACCAGCGCGTTGTGCTTCCATCATCACAATAACAGAAGCCAATGGGCCAGGTCTAAAACCCGCCATTTGCTCAAAGTTACCGCCGATACTGGCAAAATAGTCCGTCAATCGAGCCACTGTTTCTGGGGAAATGTGCTGTTTAATGTTTTCACCATTGTTATACATCATTCCCTGCATCAACTTTAATTGTGCTTGTTGATCAGTTGGATCCGGAAGTTTAGTTTCTAAAACAACAGCATCAGCTAGTTTATATGCTGCATCAAATTGACTTGGTAGAGGGAACTCAGAAACAGGTAAGATGTGAACTGTACCACCTACCAACACAGTATCTTCACCTTTTGATACTTTCCAAACCGAGCTCTGTGTTTGTTCAGCTTGAGCGCCAAATACAGCAACACTACTAACTAGAGTTGCGCCAATAATCTTTTTAAATGTTGTGGTCATTCCGTTCATTATAATTTCCTTTTTGTTACTGCAAATTAATGAATGTTTTATTCAAAAACAATATTATCAATGTAGATAGCATCATCACTTCTAGACACGCTACCGTCTTTCTTATATTCAAACTTTATGACATTGTGTCCAGCAGAAATATTTAATTGAAAGTTTTGCCAAGCTTCATGACTAATAATATTGCTTAAAACTAAAGTGCCATTCACATATACATTTAAGTTATCGCAACATGTTTCTGTCGAAGTTCTTACATCAAATGAAAACACGCCCTCGGCAAAAACATTTGTAAATTCTACCGCTGAGGTTTGGTAATCTGTAATTACCCCTGATTTAAGGCTCGAAATACCATCAGATGCATGTGCTTGTGTTGTTGACCATGCTGCATCACTCCCTTCTGACTCTACCCAGCCTGTAACTGCAGCTTCAAAAGACTCTGCATAACTTGTCAAAGCATCTGGTAGATCGTTTGGATCGTTTGGATCGGTATTAAAGATAGTAACTTCTTGATAATCGTTAAAACCATCAGCATCGGTATCAGCCAATACAGGGTTTGTGGACCACTCTATCACTTCTTCATAGTCACTCAAGCCTTCACCATCCGAATCAGCAAGATTTGGATTTGTATTGTGAACTTGAGTTTCATCGTAATCATCCAATCCGTCGCTGTCAGTATCGCTCATGGTTGGGTTGGTATGTAAGTCCCATTCCTGCACTGCGGTTAAAGCATCTCCATCCACGTCAGACGCATCATCTGTTGAATCATGTCGATCTAGCTGATACATCACTTCCCACCAATCAGGCATCGAATCACTGTCGCTGTCTAATTCTGGGTAACCAGCTACGAACGTACCAAACACATATACATTTTCAAAGCTTTGTAAATCTGTCGTCGTTATCAATGAAGGGGCGTTGGTATAACTACCAGGCAAAAAAATCTCTCCGTCAGACCTAACCTGTATATCAGCGTAAGCGCTTGATGGAATTGAAATTCTTGATTCGATTAAGCCGTTACTGGTGTATCGGATAATTTCATAACCATTAGTAACTAAAATCAAGTCGCCATTAGCCGCTACCCCTAGATATTGCGATGACACGACCGACTTAGTGGACTCCAACGCCATCGTCTCAGCATTAAATTGACTAACCTCAGAGCCTGTTAAGGCAAATAAATTACCTTGTTGATCAACGTCAAGGCTTATAACGAGAGAATCAGTTCCATAAAAAGATGAGCTTCCATCGCGTAAATCAAACCGAATAATGCCCAAGCGCGATCCACTTTCAACAACATACAAATAGTTGTCATAGGTGGCGACGGCTGTTTCCAGAACGCTCGTCCAGTCTGAAGAACTAAGTTCCTGCCAAGTGTGATTAAGAGGTTGATACACCATTACCACTGGCTTAGTGTCATTCACTCCTATATTTGCGATTCTGCTGTCAAATGTTACGACAAAGTCGCCGCGTTGGTATCTAATATTAGGGACGGTTAAAGTCCTAATTACTTCATTATTACTGTCAATGAACAGTAACTCACTGCCGCGCATCATGAATCTTTCAGCACCAGATTCCCACAACTCAGGTGGCGCTTCAAAACGAAGATTGTCTAAGTAAGTATTGCAATAAGATTGAATCTTCATTTCGATATCATGATGACCGTATGGAATTGGCGCTGTATACGTTTTCCAGCCAGACTCTAATGACGAAGTGTAATATTGCACTCCATCTACAAATAGAGAAACGTAAGTGCCACTAACATTACAGGTTTGATTGATATCAAAACTCAGATCCGTACCCAAGAAAAATCCACTAAACATTAAAGTTGTATCAGATTGTGTTAATAAGCTGTAGGTGCCATCACTTGCATCATCAGAGCTAATACTTACATTCGTGCTTGTATCTGATAGTGCAAATCCAATAGGTAATGCTTGGTCTTCAAATGAGTAAGAAACATTTGCCAAAGCTTGAGGATAATCATTTTCATTAGTTGGGTCTGTAGACGCAATAAACTCATTGATTGCATCAACTAAATCGCCATCAGTATCCGATGTAGCATCACTCGCATCCAACGGGTCTAATCCGTAGTTAACCTCCCAAGCATCTGGTAATCCATCGTCATCAGAATCTATGAGATCAGGGCGAGTACCCAAGTTAAAGATTTCTTCATAATCACTTAAACCATCTAAATCTGAATCGACTAAAGTCGGGTCTGAGTTATTTTGGTACTCAGCTAGGTTAGTGACACCGTCTTCATCAAAATCTTCCTCAGCGTCATTAGCGGCCCAATCCAAACCATACAGTTGCTCCCACCAATCTGGCAGACCATCTTCGTCTGAGTCACCACCAACGTTGAACGCAACTACATTACCGCTACTTATATTACCTACATATAACGCACCCTCTGCCCCCAAAGCGAGATAATCTCCACCAAAGTCGGCTGACCATAACACCTGTCCGGTCGTTGAGGACAATGCATATACTTTCCAATATGTTGCAATGAAAATGTGATTAACAGTAGCGACAATATTACTTCTGATACTGTTGGAGTCTGGCTTCCAGCTCCACTGGAGGCCACCGGTTACCTCGTTTACAGAATGTAATGAACCTTGACTTACGTAATAGACACTTTGATTTCCAACGGCGGGTAGTCCCGTAATCTCTCCATGACTTGACGTCCACAAGCTAGTTTGAGTTGCGATATCAACATTTTCTAAAGTATTACCAGAAAGTAGTATATTTCCATTTGTACCAAGTACTGGAGTTGTTTCATGGCGATTTGAGCTAACAGTAAACGCTTCAGATCCATCACTTCTGTGTCTGGCAATAACTCCACTATCGGTTGGATGGAAAACATAACTATCACTAACGGCCGGTTCCCACATATCTCCAGAAGAGGCATCATCAGTCGACCAAACGTCTGCACCAGAGTTAGCTTCTTTGACTAACATGCCACCATAGTAGCCACCGTTGACATAAATGTTGCCTTGGAAAATTGTAGGGGCGCTATAATTAGGCCACTGACTTTCATGCTCTGAGCGGAATACCTGTTCACCAGTTAAAGCATTGACTGCCCAAACAGCTGTATCACCGCGACCTCCACTATGCATAAACACCATATCGTTAGAAAAGCTCGGAGCACTAGCAAAATTCAGAGTACCAAAATCATATGTCCAAATTACGTCGCCATTGCGGGCGTCCAATGCCTTTAGCTCAGCAGTCGAATGACTGCCACCATTCACTGTATAAAGTCGCCCCTTACCCGAAGCAAAACCTTTAAAGTTGTAATCACTGGCTCCTTGCCAACGCAACGAGAAGTTTGCCTCATCTAACATGACAGGCTGATAGCCATTGTGGCTTGCTCCACCCTGTAACATTCCCCAGCTCGCTATTTGAGGATGGTCTTGATTATTATTCCAGTCCGTCCCTGCTAGTACCTCGTAGTAGTTACTGTACCTATCACCATCAGTGTCTTCTGTTGCATCTTGCCCATTTAACGGGTCTAGACCTGCATTAATTTCAATTGAATCACTCAGGCCATCAGAATCACTATCAACTAACGTCGGATTCGTTTGATGCGTCATAACTTCATCGTAGTCGCTTAGGCTGTCACCATCGGTGTCTGTCAGCAATGGTGAAGTACCGTGAGTATTGACTTCATCGCCATCTAATAGACCATCACCATCCGTATCGGCTAGATTAGGCTCAGTTCCAAACTCATATTCTTCAATGGCAGTTAAACCGTCTTGATCTAAGTCTTCATCAGGCTCAAAGTTTAAGCCATAACGTCTTTCCCAATAATCCGGAATGCCATCTTCATCAATGTCACCACCAACATCGATAGCAACTAACTCATCAAAAGCTTGAACAATTAGGGCACCCTCAGCAATCATCATAGGCCCTGACTTATTTTCTAAAGTCCATACAATCTTGTTAGCCGTCACGTCGATTGCGTACGTGTTAGACGTATCACGAGCAAAAACAATGTCATCAGCAACAATGAAGTCTCCCACTAACTGTGCGAAGTCTTCCCATTGAGACACTATTTCTCCTGTTGCCAGCGAGCGTATTTCTAGAAAACGGTTGTTGATAACTATCACTTTGTCTTCCGCGATAACTGGCTGACCAACAAAACCACCTGAGACCTCCCACGCGATAGTTTCACTTGCAAGATCAAAATGAATTAGTCGATTGTTGTGGACTGCCAATACGCTATTACCTGAAACAACCGGAGCCAGTTGCATACTCCACCCATTCCACTCAAAGTTAGGGTCGGCAATATTCGCTTCAACTGCACCACTTAAACGATTGATAATTGAAAGTTGAGGGCTGTGTTCTCCTGTATAAGACAACACATAGTCTTCTGTTACAGCCGGCGTGAATAGGTCATATTGGTTTTGCTCAACCCACCATAATTCCTCACCAGTTTCAGCGTCAATGGCATACACACCACCATAATAACCACCAGCCGTGTAAATCACACCGTCATATATAGTTGGAGCATAAAAGTTACTCCATTGGTCTTGAATAGACGTTTTGAAAAGTAAATCACCTGAGACCGCATCAAAGCACCATACAAAGGCATCACTATGCCCGCCTGTTACAACATACACTCTACCGTTGTCATATGAAGGTGGATTAGATGCTGTTAGGTTTTTACTCCATAGGAGGTCGCCAGTTCTCGCAGAAAAAGCAGATAATTTATTTTGAGCAGTAGTAAATACGTACCCATCAGCTGCTGCGCCTTGCTTTGAATATGATAAATCAACATATTTACTCCAGCGCTGATTGAAGTCACTGACATTTAAAGTATTGGTGATGTAGGCATTGTGAGACTTATTCCCTTGGTACATAGACCATGCAGGGATCGGTTCACCCATTGGCGTTGCGTCAGCATTATCGCCTGTACCGTCGTTGTCTGTATCTTTTGTTTCGCTTGGATCATTAGGGAAAGCATCAGCATTATCGCCTACGCCGTCACTATCTGAGTCGGCTGATTCGGTAGCATCATTTGGGAAGACATCGGCATTGTCTCCTACTCCATCACCGTCTGTATCAGTGGTTTCAGTTGCATCATTTGGGAATGCATCAGCGTTATCGCCGACACCATCACCGTCTGAGTCAGCTGATTCAGTTGCGTCAGTTGGAAACAGATCGGAATTGTCGCCTACTCCATCACCATCAGAGTCAACAGTTTCGGTTGCGTCATTAGGAAACGCATCTGCATTGTCACCAACGCCGTCACCATCTGAGTCAAGCGTTTCTGTAGCGTCGTTAGGGAAAACGTCGGCGTTATCACCTACACCATCGCCGTCTGAATCGGTCGTTTCAGCAGCATTATTTGGAAATGCATCAGCATTATCGCCGACGCCATCACCATCTGAGTCACGGGATTCCGAAGCGTCATTTGGAAATGCATCTGAAGAATCAGCTACCCCGTCACCATCAGTGTCGATGATTTGTCTTTCTGGGCCAGGATCAGAATCGCCACCAGATCCACCACAAGAAGCCAAAGAAAATACTAAAAAACTGCACAGAAATAATCGAAGAATCCGTTCCACAGCATTCATCCCTAAATTTATTGATATGATTTTTTTAAACTTGCTAACAATACAAAAATAATTACCAGTTATAAAGTAATTAATTTTTATACAATTTTAGGGAAAACTAACAAAGAAGGACTGATTGAAGGTTGCGAGATGACCATAAGCCGGGTTCTGTGCTTTAACTAGGTTAAAGTGACAATCATTCGTCTAGGCCAACAATCGCTCGTTGGCTCAAGCTTTCTACCCGGTCCCCGCACGGGCCGTGCGTTATTCTCAAAGGAACATGGGACCCTATTTGAAATTGCTCCGAGTGGAGTTTACCGTGCCACGAACTATTACTAGCCGCGCGGTGCGCTCTTACCGCACCCTTTCACCCTTACCTGTTCTACAAAAGTAGTCATCGGCGGTTTGCTCTCTGCTGCACTGGTCGTGGACTCGCGCCCCCCAGACGTTATCTGGCACTCTGCCCAATGGAGCCCGGACTTTCCTCCCCTTCGCCCGTCTGCCACTCAGTAAACTGAGCAGCACAACGACAAAGCAGCGATTGTCTGGTCATCTCGCGGCGCGGAGTATACACCAGTTTTGACTTTGATGCTAAAAAAGTCGCAGGTAACTTTAGTCTTGCCAGGTTAGGGCTAGTTTGTACAAATCGTTCTTTTTTAAGCCGTGAATATTGGCCGTAATAGCTGCGGCTTTTTTGGTTGGAAGTTCTTCCATTAAAGCCTTCATCAGTTGTTCTGCTTCGATTGATAGTGCCGACTCTTCTTTGTTCGGGGCCAACATCACAACCATCTCACCTTGTTGGCGATCCTTGTCTTCCTTAAACCAAGAGATGATCTCAGCTGGTGTGCCTTTGACAAAAGATTCAAAGTGTTTTGTTAACTCTTTGGCAACCACGACCTCTTTTTCTGCCCCAAGGCTTTCTTCGATGTACTCAAGCGTATCGATTATTCGGCGAGGACTTTCATAAAAGACCACTGTGAAGTCAGCGTTTTTATATTCAGCTAAGGTCGACAAACGCGCTTGCTGTTTTACCGGTAAAAAACCCGCAAACAAAAACTTATCCGTTGGCAGACCAGCCGCACATAAAGCCGTGATCACTGCGCTTGGACCTGGAATTGGAGTAACTTGGACACCTTGCTCTCTCGCTAGGTTAACTAAGTTATATCCAGGATCTGAAATAAGTGGAGTACCTGCATCGCTGATTAACGCAATGGACGCTCCCTGGTTTATTTGATCCAGCAATGATTGAGCTTTTTGTTTTTCGTTGTGGTCATGCAACGCAAAGGTTTTGGTCTTAATGCCAAAGTGACTCAAAAGTTTACCACTGTGTCGCGTGTCCTCAGCAGCAATAAGATCTACAGAATTGAGTACAGAAATCGCCCTTTCTGTAATATCCGAAAGGTTACCGATAGGTGTAGCGACTATGTATAAAGTACCGGGATTCGACATTGAGACCTCTTCTAAGCCGTTGTTTAAAGCAGTGTTCACTTGTATGATACCTTTTTACGCCAAGAACATATAATTTTTTGTGCACTGCTAATTAACCAAAACCTTTGATAAGGAAGCCCCTGTGACGCGTTTGATTGTTGTTTTTATTATGTTGTTCTTCTTGATTTCCTGTTCATCCGGGCCATCAAATCAACCTCAAACAATCCAAAAAGATCAAACAGACACAGTTCGTGAACGGGTCGACAAAAACAGTGACTATTACCTTCAGCAAGCGCAATTAGCCAATTCTAATCAGGACCGCCGCAGTCTTTATATTTTGGCCGCCAAACAGGCCATTTCAGAAGGCCAGTCGACGATTACTATCACAGCCATTTTAAACGCAGTTGATGAGACCCAATACAACTCAGTGGGATTAGATATAGAGCTCGCCAAGGCGTTGTTGTTTGTGGGTCAAACCGAACGTGCCAAAAACGTCATCACCAGAGTACAACAAGGAGCCCCATCACAGCGATTCGACCAAGCATTGAGAATATTAGGCGTCCAACTTAATGCTCAGCAGGGGTTTTCGCTTGAAGTCGTCAGAGAAACGTTTCAATTACAGTCCTTGTATCAAGGCCGTATCTCATCTTCAGATACTAGATTACTTTACACCCTATTATGGGAACATATTATGTCGGTACCCGTCTCGACCTTGAGACGATTCCAATACGACTTTGGCGAAGGTGCACAAGCATGGGTTGAATTGGTAGCAGTCATCAAAACCAATCTAGCAAATGCCACAGCACTTCCTCGTGAGCTCAACCGTTGGAAAAACTTATTTCCCAATACACTGGATTACCAGCTATTACCGCAGCAAGTTCAAAGCTTATTAAACGTAGAGCCATACGCTCCGCAGCGCTTTGCATTACTGTTGCCGCTATCCGGTAAACTTTCTAAGCAGGCAATGGCTATCCGAGATGGCTTCTTGTCAGCGATAGATTTTAATAACAGTTCAGACGTTTTGGTATTAGATACGGTACTATTAAACGTTGAAGAAATAGAACAACAAATCACCGAAAACCAAGTCGACTTTATCGTCGGACCATTAGAAAAAGAAACCATCATTGAATATGAAAACAGTGATGTACTGCGTACCCTACCTAGACTCAATTTAAATATTCCGGAAATCATGCCAACTTATGCAGGGCAAGAAGTATTACCTGCATATTACTACTCTTTGGCGCCAGAGGATGAGATTGAGCAAGCAATTGAGTATTTCTTAGAGCTGGGGGTTGATCGCCCTGCGGTGATTTATGCGGATAACACCCTGGGTCGCCGCCTATACGAGCGCTTCAATCAAGCTTGGTCACTAGCCACTGAAGAGCCTGTAGAAGCCATAGCCTTTAGAAACCGCTCAAAGCTTGGTGATGCTGTACAAGATTTGCTTGACGTTTCTGCCAGCGAGGCGCGCATTGCCGAAATGAAAAAGCTATTTGGCAATCAATTGGAAACCGAAGCTCGCAGTCGTACCGATATCGATGCGGTATATGTCATTGCCAACTCACAGCAAACACGACTCATAAAACCGTTTTTTGATGTGAGCATTAGCGCCTTTGGCAAACGCCTACCTATCTACGCATCTTCGCGCAGTTATTTAGTAGACGAAAGCGTATCTCAAAAGCGCGACCTCAATGGTCTAGTTTTTACTGAAATGCCGTGGTTAGTTCGTAATTCTGATCCTCAACTACACGACTTGTATGACAAAATTGGTGAACAACAAACCCAACTTAAAAAGTTGTTCGCGTTTGGCTACGATGCACACAAATTGGTGTTTGCGCTGAAGCAGCTAACAATTTTACAAGACCAACATATCCTTGGTCTTACTGGCGCATTGAGCGTGAATAGCAACAACACCATCAAACGACGCTTGAGTTGGTCTAAATACCAACAAGGAGCAATCGTTGAGCAATCCACACCACAACAAAATTAAAGACATCCACAAAAAGCGACTTGGCTCAGAATATGAACAACGGGCCAAGTCTCATCTGATTTCCTCAGGACTTGTCTTTATCGAGCAAAACTTTCGCTGTAAACTAGGCGAAATCGACTTAATTTTTTACGATGAAAAACAAGCAAGTTACGTCTTTGTAGAGGTTCGTTATCGCAATTCGATTCTATATGGTGGCGCGGCAGCCTCTGTCGACCACAAAAAGCAGCAAAAAGTAAAAAAATCAGCGATTTTTTATCTTCACAGACGTAATATAGTCGCCAACATTCGTTTTGATGTCGTGGCATTCGAACGCAATACACTTAACTGGATTGAAAGTGCTTTTTCATGAATGACAATAAGATAAAACAGCTTTATACCTCTAACATCCAAAACTTTATTGCCTCCGGCGAACAAAACGCCGACAACTTAGCATTGTCAGCGGCACTCATTGCTCAGACATTGTTGTCAGGTAACAAAGTTCTATGCTGTGCTGACAGCATGGCCAAAATGATGTCAGAGCATTTTGCTGGGATCTTAGTTAACTTTTATGAAATAGAGCGTCCATGTTTACCGGCAATTGCACTGACCGACTCGGTCCAACATTGTTCACCAGACAACATTGACTCCAATAGCTTTCACGACCGGTTTGCTCGACAAATTAGAGCCATTGGCAACGAGCAAGATATCCTAGTGGTTTTTTCCCTTAACAACAGGGAACCTTCTATCAAAGCCGCAGTCGAAGCTGCATTGACCCGGGACATTAAAGTGGTTGCATTTACTTCTGACGACGGCGGTGAAATCGCAGGATTGTTAGGTGATAACGACATCGAAATTAGATTGCCAACAAACAAACCGAGTCGCACCTTAGAAATTCAGTTATTTACGACTCATGTATTGTCAGAGCTCATTGATGAAGTCATTTTTTCAATGTAAGGAATAAAAACAAATGAAAAAAATCAGTCTTATCTTACTTACGATGTTTTCTTTGCAAGGCTGTATAGAGACGGCAATCGTCGCTAGTGCAGTGACGGCGGTTAGCTCTGCGAATGACCCTCGTTCTGTCGGCTCGCAAATAGACGACAACAATATTGAGCTTAAAGCTATGGTAAAGCTGATGAAAGACAATGAGATCAGTGACCAAACCAATATCAATGTCATTAGTTATAACGGTCATGTACTCGTTGTAGGCCAGGCTCCAACTCAAGTCTTGATCGACCGTATAGAATCTCAATTAAACGAGATCCCTAACATCACCAAAATTCACAACCAAATTAAAATTGGTCCAAAAGCCGGTGTTGGTAGCAAAGCCAAAGATGTATGGATCACAACAAAGGTCAAAACTGAATTACTTACAGACGACACAATCAAGGGCAATAGCATCAAGGTCGTGACTGAAAACAAAGAAGTTTACCTTATGGGTCTCGTTAGCCCAGAACAGGCAAATAAGGCTGCCATATTAGCTTCGAAGATTTCGGGGGTAGAACGAGTTATCAAAGTGTTTCAATAACACAAGACTGAAGTAATTTTCAGATATAAAAAAAACCAGCTCATAGCTGGTTTTTTATTATTTTGACTATTTCACCACAGATAGGTGACTGCCTTTTTTGGGCTTTTCACTTTCTGCTGATGCTTTTTCATCGTCCGAGCTTTTATCTGCTGGGCTCTCGTTGTTTACAACAGAAAAAGGCCCCGTCTTGGCGTCATCTGAACCAGAGGTATCAGTACTTTCTAACTCAGTTTCATCTACTTCGATTTCTTCTGGTGGGAACATTGTCCCTGCACCATTTTCTCGAGCGTAAATTGCACTGATCGCATACATAGGGATATAAACTTCAAATGGCACACCACCAAACCGAGCAGAAAAGGTGATTTGCTCATTGGTGATTTCCAACATATGTACTGCGGTTGGACTGATGTTTAATACAACTTGACCGTCTTTGACCGTTTGAGGTGGCACATGCACATGTGGTAAATCAGCTTCGACCACTATGTACGGTGTCATCTCATTATCAAGTATCCAGTCATTAAACGCCCGTAATAAATACGGGCGATTTGAAGTCATGTTATCCATGATATCTATTAGTATTGGCTTCTGATGTCTTTCTCAACATCAGTTAATGATGCTTGGAATGACTCACGCTCAAATACTCGTAGCATGTAAGACTTGATGTCTTTTGCCGCAGGGCCAGTAAGTTCGATTCCCCATGACGGTAAACGCCATAACAGAGGAGCTAAGTAACAATCTACTAAGCTGAACTCTTCACTCATGAAGTATGGTTCTTCAGCGAAGATAGGCGCAACCGCTAAGATGCTTTCTTTTAGCTCTTGACGCGCTGATTCATCACCAGCTTCAATTTTACGAGTTAGTGAGTACCAATCGTTTTCGATACGGTCCATCATTAAACGACAACGACCACGTGCAACTGGGTACACAGGCATTAGTGGTGGATGTGGAAAACGCTCATCAAGGTATTCATTAATGATATTGGCGCGATATAAACCCAACTCACGGTCGATTAACGTTGGTACGTTGCCATATGGGTTAACTTCGTATAGATCTTCAGGCATGTTATCTGAGCTTACGTAGTGAATGTCTACGTTGACGCCCTTTTCAGCTAGAACGATACGCACCTGATGACTATACATGTCATTGGCACCTGAAAATAAAGTCATTACTGCACGTTTGTTTGCAGACACAGCCATTGAATTCTCCAAAAATCTTTCTCAATCTCAAACTGCAACACGCAATTTGAATAATATTTCATCTACCAAAAAAGGGGCAAACACCCCTTTTTATTTTAAGAACTACGGTAAGGGTTTATTTTCCTTAACGATTACTTCTTAATATCTCTCCAGTATTCTTTCTTAAGCAACACTGCGAACACCCAGAAGATAAAGCAGTAAATTAATGCTTTCCAACCGATGCTCTCACGCTCAAGAATCATAGGCTCACCAACGTAAACCATGAAGTTAGTCAGATCTAGCATAGCGCGATCGTACTCGTCTTCACTTAGTTCACCAGAACCATCTGACTTGATACCAACGTATTCTTTGACCATTTCGCCGTCAATCATACGCTCTTCGTATACTTTGCTTGGCACACCTTGAAGCTCTTGAAGAACATGAGGCATACCTACGTCTTTAAATACTGTGTTGTTCACGCCAAATGGACGCGAAGGGTCAACATAGAAAGACTTTAAGTAGCTGTAAATCCAGTCTGGACCACGAAGACGAGCTTCAAGCGTTAAATCTGGTGGCGGAGCACCAAACCATTGTGCCGCTGAATCAGCTGGCATTGAGTTTTTGATATGGTCGCCCACTTTTGTGTCACGAGTGAAAACCAAGTTTTCCATACCCGCTTCTAGTGGAATACCTAAATCGTTGAAAGTACGCTCATAACGTTGGAACTGCATTTGGTGACAACCCAAGCAGTAGTTCATGAACAACTTAGCTCCGCGTTGTAGTGACGCTTTGTCCGTCAAATCAACGTCTGCTTTGTAAGGCAGCTCAACGCTGCCCGCACTCATTGCTAGTGGACTAGTTAAACCAGCAATTAACCCTAGAGTAATTAGTATCTTTCTCATTATTTAGTCACTCGCTCTGGTAATGGCTTAGTTTTTTCGTTTTTACTGTATAACCACAACAACACGAAGAAGCCGAAGTACATAACAGTAAATACCTTAGCAATCATTTCTTTGAATGGTGTACCCGGTGTACCACCTAAGTAACCCAAGATAATGAATACAATCGCAAATACGATTAGGTTGATTTTGTGTAGGCCACAACGGTAGCGCCAAGAGCGAACTTTACCGCGGTCAATCCAAGGCAATAGTGCCAATAAGATAATCGCACCAAACATCGCTAATACACCACCAAACGGGTTAGGTACCGCTTTAAGAATCGCGTAGAACGGCGTGAAGTACCAAACCGGGAATACGTGTTCAGGTGTTTTCAGGTTGTTTGCCATTTCAAAGTTAGGGTGTTCGATGAACTTACCGTACATGTCCGGGTTAAAGAACATTACGTAACAGAACAAGAAGATGAATACACCAAACGCCATTAGGTCTTTAAGAACCATGTGTGGGAAGAATGGTACAACGTCATCTAAGATGTCTTTTTTAGACGTGTAGTATTCGTGGAACTCAAACTTTGTTTTTTCTTCGTCAGAAAGCGAGCCTTTAGGACGCTTAACGTCAACACCATCTGGGTTGTTAGAACCCACTTCGTGAAGAGCAACGATGTGTAAGAACACTAAGATAACGATGATTAATGGCAATGCAATAACGTGTAATGCGAAGAAACGGTTAAGAGTCGCACCAGATACAACGTAGTCACCACGAATCCATAACGCTAAGTCTTCACCAATAACAGGAATCGTACCGAATAGACCTATGATTACCTGTGCACCCCAGTAAGACATTTGTCCCCAAGGCAGTAGATAACCCATGAAGGCTTCAGCCATTAGCGCTAAGTAGATGAACATACCGAATAACCACAGAAGTTCACGTGGTTTCTGGTAAGAACCGTACATCATGCCGCGGAACATGTGCAGATATACAACAACGAAGAACGCCGATGCACCTGTAGAGTGCATGTAACGAATTACCCAGCCGTATTCAACATCACGCATAATGTATTCAACAGACGCGAATGCACCTGCTGCAGAAGGTTCGTAACTCATTGTTAACCAAATACCAGTTACGATTTGGTTTACTAGTACGATAGTCGCCAAAAAGCCGAATACGTACCAGAAGTTCATGTTAATTGGTGCTGGGTATTGTGCCATGTGCATGTTGTACACACGTGACATCGGAATACGAGCATCAATCCAATCGACTAGATTTTTAAACATTATGCTGCTCCTTCCTGATCTTCACCAACCAGGATAGTGTTGTCGTCAACAAAGTAGTGCGGCGGTACTTGAAGGTTTGCACCTGCCGGCACACCACTGAATACACGACCGGCCATATCAAACTTAGAACCGTGACAAGGACAGTAAAAACCAGAGTTTACGCCTTCAACAACTTCTTCATAGCCTTCAGCAAAATAGGTAGGAGAGCACCCTAAGTGCGTACAGATACCAACGGCAACAAAAATTTCAGGTCGTTTAGAGCGCAGAAGGTTTTTAGCGTATTCAGGTTGCTGTTCAGCTTCTGAATTAGCGTCTTTTAAATCACCTTCAGCGATACTTTCGATCGTCTTAATCATTTCTGGTGTACGATAAATAACCCAAACTGGCTTACTTCGCCACTCAACTCGAATCAATTGACCCGGTTCGATTTTTGTAATGTCGACTTCTACAGGAGCACCAGCCGATTTAGCTCGGGCACTTGGGTTCCAAGAAGCAATAAATGGCACAGCCGCTGCAACCGCTCCCGCACCACCGATAACACCGGTTGCTACAGTTAGGAAACGACGACGACTATTGTCTACAGGCGCATTGCTCATCCAATATTCTCCGCGATTAGGATTAATAAGCGTCTTAAGTCTCACACATAAAAACGAGGCGAGTCTTAAAATTTTGGTAATGTATGGGATTCTACCGAAAAAGCCCTATGCAAAACAAGGCAATATAGAAATATAGAAGAGAATTTTCAGATTGAAATAAAAAAGCCCGTAAAATACGGGCTTTTTGTACAGAAAAGTTGCAAGGCAATCTTAACGTTTTGAGAACTGTGTCTTCTTACGTGCTTTCTTAAGACCAACTTTCTTACGTTCAACGCGACGTGCGTCACGAGTAACGAAGCCAGCTTGGCGAAGAGATGAACGTAAAGAATCGTCGTACTCCATAAGAGCGCGTGTGATGCCGTGACGGATCGCACCAGCTTGACCAGTAGTACCACCACCAGAAACAGTGATGTATAGGTCAAACTTCTCTAGAAGTTCAACTAGCTCTAGAGGTTGACGAACAACCATACGAGCAGTTTCACGACTGAAGAATTCTTCAATTGAACGCTTGTTGATTACGATGTTGCCTGTACCTGGACGTAAGAATACACGAGCAGTAGAGCTCTTACGACGACCAGTTCCGTAGTATTGAGTATCAGCCATTTTTTATGCTCCTTAAATATCTAATACTTGAGGTTGCTGTGCAGCGTGATTGTGTTCAGCGCCAGCATACACTTTAAGTTTACGGAACATTGCACGGCCAAGAGGACCACGTGGCAACATGCCTTTAACTGCTTTTTCAATGATCATTTCAGGCTTTTTAGCTTGAAGATCGTTGAAGTTAATTTCTTTGATACCACCTGGGTAACCAGAGTGCGAGTAGTACATTTTACCTTGGCCTTTGTTGCCAGTAACTGTAACTTTGTCCGCGTTAACAACGATGATGTAATCACCAGTATCCATGTGCGGAGTGTACTCAGGCTTATGCTTGCCGCGTAAACGACGAGCGATTTCAGTTGCGATGCGACCAAGAGTTTTGCCCTCGGCATCAACAACATACCAATCACGAGTGATGGTAGATGGTGTTGCAGTAAAGGTTTTCATTATATCTATAACCTAATAAAATATAGTTTTAAGCCAGTAGCTAAACTGTTGTTTAACTACACCATTTCATCGCACCCCTTCGAGTGCACAACCGACTGCAGGCTAATACAACCGATTAGTAACGGTGGGTAGGCGCGGCATTATACAGAAAACGCAGAAAAGATCATCACCTTAAAGCAACTTTTTTACGGAATATGTGGTTCTGCCAAATACTCGTGACTTTGCATTTCTTGAAGGCGGCTTACGCATCGCTTAAATTCGAACTCTAAGCCACCGGAGCCATACAATTCTTCGAGTTTAACTTGGGCCGAAATGATCAATTTGACCTTGCGTTCATAAAACTCATCTATCATTGAGATAAAACGTCGTGCCGCATCGTCGTTTTCTTTGCCCATCTGTTCGACATTCGACAGTAGCACTGTGTGATAAATACGACTGATTTCAATGTAGTCCAATTGCGACCGAGCAGTTTTGCATATCGCTTTAAAATCAAACCACACTACGCCATCCGCGACCCAATTAGTAGTGATGTTGCGACCTTCAATCTCAATCGACTGGTTGGCGTTACCCTCTTCTGGCGCAAGCTGCTTGAAGTACTTAGCTAAGTTTTCTTCAGCACTTTGCTCAAGCGGATAGTGATAAATCTCTGCTTGTTCTAACGTACGTAAACGATAATCGACACCAGAGTCCACGTTAACGACGTCACAGTGTTTGTTAAGCAAGGCAATAGCAGGTAAAAAGCGAGCGCGTTGCAAGCCATTGCGATACAACTCATCAGGAACAATGTTCGAGGTCGTCACAAAAACAACGCCAAGCTTAAACAATTCATCCAGTAAGGTCCCTAAGATCATTGCATCTGTAATATCCGATACAAAAAACTCATCGAAGCAAATGACTCTGGCCTCTTCAGCAAGATTTTTTGCCACGATCTTTAGTGGATCTTCCTGGCCTTGAAGTGCTTTCATTTGATCGTGTACTTTGTGCATAAAGCGATGGAAGTGAATTCGCAACTTACGATCAAACGGCAAACAGTGATAAAAGGTATCCACTAGGTAAGTTTTACCGCGTCCTACCCCACCCCAAAAATAAATACCTTGGACTGGCTCGGGCTTTTTACCCGTTAGTTTTTGCCACAAGCTTTGCTTAGTAGGGGCGGCTGTAAGGTCTTCATACAGTCTTTGCAGGTGTTTTACCGCGTTCTCTTGAGCACTATCGTGTTGAAAATCAGATCGTTGTAAATCACTCTGATATTGTTGCCAAGGTGTATTATTTGTGTGGTTCTCTGACATTTGACTTATAATTCTTCTAAATCGCTTGATTAAAACATTGAAACAAAAACATGAGATAAAATACTAACACGCTCACCTCATTGTAAGACATAATGAGATAATAAATCCCGATGTAAATTTAAAAAAGGCTTAGGAATGGAATTTATCAACGCATTCATTATTTTTCTTGTAGGTATTATCGTTGGCATCGCAATTGTCATTGCGCGTAATAAGTTTTTTCAAAATTCATCTTCCACCAAAGAGCAACTTGCTCAATGTCAGCAAGAGCAGGCATTGCTCAAGCAAGAGTGGCAAGATCAGCTGGCTAACTACAAAACCCTAGCGAGCCAACTAGAGGGTATTACTAATGCCATTAACAATAACATTGCCGATGCTGAGCACTTAATGCAAAAAGCAGAGAGCGCACCGGCATTTCCGTTTTTCTCAGAAGAAGCAACTGAGTTTTTAAAAACGAACCCTCAACAGCCGCGAAAGAAATCGGAAACCGAAAACCAACCGTTAGATTATTCAGCGACCGCCTCTGGTGTATTTAAAGGCGTAGCCCCAGAAAAAGACGTTGAAAAAGCCAAACCTTAACCCTACTTAAGCGTAAAGAAAGGTAAAAGGTAAATAAGTTAGGAACTTAGACTTTCATCTTCTGTCTGATTTTGTAATTCATATAAAGGAGTACACCATTTATGGCAGTTTTGGTTAAATCTAATGTTTTAAAATTAACGGCAGTGGCGGCGATGTTCGCGTCTGCACTGTCGTTGTCCGCACCCGCTCAGGCGGCATTCCCGTTCTCTATGCTCAAAGATGAAGTTCCTTCTTTGGCGCCTATGGTTGAACAAGTCACGCCTGCCGTCGTCAATATTTCGGTTGCCGGTAGCAAAGAAGTCCGTGCCGGTATGGACCCATTTCAATACTTCTTTGGTAATCGACGCGGCCCACAAGTTCAAGAGCGACCGTTTAAAGGGTTAGGCTCTGGTGTCATCATCGACAAAGACAAAGGCTACATCGTCACCAACAACCACGTTATCGACGATGCAGATGAAATCATCGTCACTTTAAAAGACGGCCGTCAGTTCGAAGCCAAAAAAATCGGTAGCGATGCCGAAAGTGACGTTGCTCTGTTAAAAATCGAACCGAAAAACCTGACAGAAGTAAAAATTGCAAATTCAGACAAACTACGAGTTGGTGATTTTGTTGTGGCCATAGGTAATCCTTTTGGTCTGGGCCAAACAGTAACGTCGGGTATTGTCAGTGCCAAAGGCCGCAGTGGTCTGGCTAATCAATCCCTTGAAGATTACATTCAAACTGATGCCGCGATTAACAGCGGTAACTCAGGCGGTGCTTTGGTTAACTTAAAAGGCGAACTGGTCGGCATCAACACTGCCATTATTGCCCCAAGCGGCGGTAACGTAGGTATTGGGTTTGCAATCCCTTCTGTGATGATGCAGAACTTGGTCGATCAACTCATCGAGTTTGGTGAAGTTAAGCGCGGTGTGTTGGGTATTACAGGTCGTGACCTCGACGCCGAAATTGCCAAGTCATTTGACTTAGACATCGCACAAGGTGCATTTGTATTGCAGGTAATGGAAGACTCATCGGCGGATAAAGGTGGCTTAGAATCGGGGGATGTTATTACCCACGTAGACGGCGTAAAAATCCGCTCGTTTAACGAACTTCGCAGTAAAGTCAGCACCAAAGGCGCAGGAAGCGAACTTGAGTTAACGGTTGAGCGCAAAGGCAAAACGATTAAGCTCGATGTTGTTCTTGGCGCTGCAGATAAGCCAGCTGTCACAGCGGGAACGATTCATCCATCACTCAAAGGTGCAACCTTTGCTTCAGGCCAAACCAATAAAGGTGCCGAGGGTGTTGAAGTGACGGAAGTAGAAGAGCGTTCTCCAGCAGCAATGCTAGGGCTTGAAACCAACGACGTCATTGTCGGCGTGAACCGAACTCGCATCACCAGTGTCGGTGAATTAAGAGATGCCCTCGAAAACGCCAAAGGCGTCATGGCACTAAATGTCGTACGCGGTAATAGCTCACTGTATATTTTGATACGTTAACTTATCGCCACTAAGGCTAGACATTACTTGATACAAAAAAGCCCCTAATATTAATTTATTAGGGGCTTTTTTAATATTAAAATAGTAACGTATACAAAAAGGAAACTTGGAGCGTCTCGTGATCGGTAAAATAAAGTTTGTGTTAAATGCTGTTGCATATGGTTTAGCAGCCGCATTAGTGATCATTTTATTAAGCCCCGATCTTCGCAACAAACTAGGCCTTAACACCCTCACAGAAAATGTCATTCGTCCACAAGCCATGTCATTTTCTTATGCCGTAAAAGAAGCCGCGCCAGCTGTGGTAAATATTTACTCAGTTGCATCTATGCGACCTGGCACTAATACCCCAGAAGTATTTGATGATCTAGGCTCTGGTGTGATTATGACCAGTAATGGTCACATTTTAACGAATTACCACGTTGTTGACCGCGCTGAATCGATTTTGGTGGATTTACAAGATGGCCGCCAATTTAATGCTGAAGTTATCGGCTTAGACAAGGTAACAGACCTGGCGTTATTAAAAATAGACGCGGTCAATTTACCCACTATTCCACAACAGGCAGATTTAGAACCACAAGTCGGTGACATAGTGCTTGCCATTGGTAACCCTTTAAACTTTGGCCAAACCATTACGCAAGGGATCATCAGTGCCACCAGCAAAAAGCGCCCAGGATCGTCTTATGTCGACTTTATTCAGATGGACGCAGCAATCAATATTGGTAACTCAGGCGGCGCATTGGTTAATTCTCAAGGCAAGCTAGTCGGAATCAATACCGCAGCTCAAGGTTCGTTAGGCGTACAAGGGATTTTCTTTGCCATTCCTTATAAATTAGCCAAATCCGTCATGGATAAACTCATGGCTTACGGCGAAGTAACCCGTGGTTATTTAGGTATCAGCGGCGAACAGATCAATCAATACGGACAACCAGTCCGAACCCAAATAGAGCCAGTTGCAGGCGTACTTATTACTGAAGTTGATCCATTTGGCCCCGGCTGGGCAGGTGGCTTACGCCGTGGAGACATAGTATTAGCACTCAATGGCAAACAAGTTGTCAGTATCATGCACATGTCAGCCATGGTCGAAAATATGGAACCAGGCACACAAATCACCTTGGACGTATCGCGCAACAAACGCGTTCAGCAATTTACTGTGACAATAGGAAAGTTAGGCGAAGAATAATTTAACTTGCCTTCTACCTAACTTCCAATTTGTTATACACCATGAGTTGTTTTAACAGTAACATAACTGAGTCGAATTATTTTTATTATGCCGCGCAAGTTGCAGGAACTTTTGTTTCTATCTTTTTTGTTTTGAAGTAAGGCTTAAGTTTAAACTCTGTTATGTTTGAAACTGGTTCATTTGTTTGATCGTTTACTAACCAAACTTTAGCATCAGCACCGTTTACCTCAAGACCATAACTGTATCTATCTCCTGGGGTTACCTCTACGTTGTCAATTTGAACAATAGCACTTCTTATTGCCCCCTCAACAACAGTAGATTTTTCAACTACAACGACGTGAAACCCATTACTAATCTCGCTAACCTCATACTTCTTAGTCGAAGGTGCTAGGTTTGGATGAATATAACTTCCGTAACAACCGGTCACCACCACTTGTTCAGTACTTACTGCCCGAAATGAATTACCTTCAATTATCACTTTGTTCTCCTCAGCATGGAGATTAAAGAATAAAAGAAGAATTACTACGCATATTAAACTTTTCATTTTCCTTTTCCTTTTCCTTTTCCTTTTCCTTTTCCTTTTCCTTTAATTAAAACAAAGGGTTTTCTTGTTCACATCTACCAGTAATACTGTCCCAATGAGTCGCATCGACAATCTCCACTATTTCATATCGCTTAGTGTCACTATTCCACCTCGAAACAAGTTCTTTTACTCCATCAAAGTCTGACGCGAGACAACTACCTCTTCTATTTCCAGACATACCTAATCTAGTACAATCCCAACCGTGCATTGCTGGATCATTTTGTACATATCCTTCTTTTTTGCCCCAAGAAACGCTAAATGATAAATAACAACTCTGATACCAATACCCTATAAGCTCCTGCTTGGCAGCTGTTCTGTAGTAGTACTTACTAATTATTGTATCGGGAGCTGCTACAGCGGTATTGACCAAACAAAAAACTGACAACAGGGCCGTCATTAATTTAGTTGAATTTGATTTGATCTGATTTGATTTGATTTGATTTGATTTTCATAATAATTCCCTTTTAAAAGTTTCAACCGTCTAGAGTGATTACACGGATCACTTCATTAAAATTAGCCTAAGGAAAAAGTTTGTCAAGTAACACCAAACGACTTGTTTTAACAAAACAAAAAAGCCCGCAAAGCGGGCTTTTGTTAGGATTTCGGAAAGGTTATTGAGCTTATAGGCCGTTTCGAATCAGGTAATCGAATGCCGATAGTGACGCTTTGGCACCTTCGCCCATCGAAATTACGATTTGCTTGTAAGGTACTGTTGTTACGTCACCACAAGCAAAGATGCCTGGTTCTGACGTTTGGCCTTTTTCATCGATAATGATTTCACCAAATTGTGTACGCTCTACTACGCCATCGATAAAGTCACTGTTAGGTAACAAACCAATTTGAACAAACACACCTGACAATTCTTTTTCTAGTGTTTCGTTTGTAGCACGGTCTACGTATTTAATGCTGCTAACTTTACCGTTTGTTGCGACGATTTCTGAGGTTGCCGCGTTTTTTATCACGGTTACGTTGCTGCGCTCGTACAACTTATCGACTAACACTTGGTCCGCTTTAAGTTCTGGTAAAAACTCAAACACTGTTACATGTTTAACCATACCCGCTAAATCCAGTGCAGCTTCAACACCCGAGTTACCGCCACCGATAACCGCAACATCTTTACCTTTAAAGAATGGGCCATCACAGTGTGGACAGTAAGCTACGCCGTTACCTATGTTTTCTTTTTCACCAGGAACACCCAGCTCACGCCACTTTGCACCTGTTGCGATGATTAAGGTCTTGGTCTCAATAATCTCACCTGAGCTCAAGTGCACCTTTTTAATCTTGTTGGCGCTGTCTTGGCTCTTCTCGATTTTGGCAACACGTAAGTGCTCTTTACGTGTTATCTCATAATCGTTCATGTGAGCAATCATGTTGTTGGTTAGCTCGGTACCTGTCGTTTTGTTCACCGAAATCAGGTTTTCGATATCGACAGTATCTTTGACCTGTCCACCAATTCTGTCAGCAACCATAGTGACTTTAAGGCCCTTACGAGCGCTGTAAATTGCTGCAGCGACACCTGCCGGACCACCACCAATGACCGTTACGTCTTGTAATGGTAGCGCATCTTCTTCACTGGCCTCTACCGTCACAGGAAACTTGGTGATCAGTTTATCAACCAGCTGTGCCGTATCAATTTTACCGTTGGCAAACACTTCACCGTTAAGATAAACGCTTGGTACGCCTTGGATGTTTCTTGATTCAATCAAGTCTTGGAACAAACCACCGTCGATCATTTCTGTAGTGATATTGTCATTTAATAACGCAAACTGGTTGAGAGCCTGGACTACATCAGGGCAGTTGTGACAACTTAAGCTGATAAATACTTCGAATTTAATCGGCTTGTCGATACCTTGAATCAAGCGCATCAGCTGCTTGTCTAACTTAAGCTCTGTTCCAGCAGATTGCAAAATCGCCAAAATCAGTGAGTTAAATTCGTGACCACTCGGAATGCCTGAAAATACAATACCATTAAATTGGCCATCAACTTCTAACCCAAACGTAATTGGGCTTCTCAACATTTCCGACTCGTCACGCTCTTCTAGCGTCAACTGATCCGAAACTGAACAAATCTGCGATAAAAACTCGACTAACTCCGCTCTTTTTGGGTGCTCACCTGTCTGTAGCACTAAATTCACACGGTTAGTCATATCTTCTGTATATGATTTTAATGCCGCTAAAATGTCATTGCTTAACATTTCAAACCTCCTTAAAAATGGGGCACCCTAAGGTGCCCTTTTACTACTGGCGCCGGATTAAATTTTGCCAACTAAATCTAAGCTTGGAGTAAGTGTTTGTTGACCTTGCTCCCATGCAGCTGGACATACTTCACCGTCGTTATCACGAACGTACTGAGCGGCTTTAACTTTACGTACCATGTCTTTTGCAGAGCGGCCGATACCACCAGCGTGAATTTCTGCAACTTGGATGATACCGTCAGGGTCTACTAAGAACGTACCGCGGTCAGCCATGTGGTCTTCTTCAATCATTACGTCGAAACCGCGAGTGATGTGGCCAGTTTGGTCACCTAACATTGGGAACTTGATTTTGCCAATAGCGTCGCTTGAGTCGTGCCATGCTTTGTGCGAGAAGTGCGTATCAGTTGATACTGCATAAACCTCAACACCTAAGCCTTGTAGTTCTTCGTATTGGTTAGCCATATCTTCTAACTCAGTAGGACAAACAAACGTGAAATCCGCTGGGTAGAACAAAAAGATACCCCACTTACCTTTCACATCTTCTGATGTTACTTCTACAAATTCACCATTGTGGAATGCTTGTGCTTTGAAGTCTGGAATTGATTTACCGATTAAAGACATATTAATTTTCCTCTTTTGTAGCAGCGTCAGAACTGCCGTTCATTTTTGATTTTAAGTTTGGAGCACTTGCTCCGTTTCGATGGAACTAATATTAGGGTCTTTACTTGATTAAGAAAAATTGATTAAACTGAACACTGTGTTCTAAATTTTTGAACAAGAATCGTTCATTAAAGAACGTTTGCGTCAAAATGAGTTACCTAAGATGTTAACGGAGACTTCATGATTTCACTCAAGCAGCTAACATACGCACTAGCCGTACAACAAACGATGCACTTTAAAAAAGCCGCTGACGCTTGCAACGTCTCTCAGTCGGCACTGAGTACAGCAATCACAGAATTAGAAAAGCAGCTGGGGATTCAGGTATTCGAACGAAATAACAAGCAGGTATTGGTCACGCCTGCAGGCGAGCTGTTATTAAAGAAAGCACAGGATATTAAACTTCAAGTCGACGAGCTTTATCAATTATCTCAAATCAACAAGGCACCACTGACCGCACCGATGAGCATTGGCGTTATCCCAACTATTGGTCCGTATTTGTTACCCAAAGTGTTACCTGCAGTTCGCGAAAACCACCCTAAACTACAGCTTCATTTAGTCGAAGATCAATCACACGTATTGGTTGATATGGTCAGAAAAGGTGATTTGGATTGTGCGATTTTGGCATTGCCTTATGACATTGAAGGGTTGATGGCGTTTGAGTTTTGGCAAGAAGACTTTTATTGGGTGTCGCACAAAGACGAATGTCCTCGTAACTTAAAAGAGATCACCAGCAAAGAAATGGAAATTGAGCGGTTAATGTTGTTAAAAGACGGACACTGCTTAAAAGATCATGCCCTGGCCGCTTGTTCGATGCACCAGACAAAGAGCAACTCGCCATTTGACTCAACGAGTTTAACGACCATTATTCAAATGGTGGCCGGAAAAATGGGGACAACTCTCGTACCAGAAATGGCCCTTGATCAACTCATCACCAAACAATCAGAGCTGCGAGCTATTCACTTAGGTGAGCCTGGTCCGCACCGTCGAATTGCCTTTATTATTCGTCCAAATTACATTGGCACGCCAAACATCGAAGCGCTTATCAAGCTGTTTAAGCAACACCTGTAACAGGTTTGTTAGCGGTTAAATAAAAAGGCAGCTTAATCGCTGCCTTTTAGTGAATACCATGTGTGTTTCAGTGTTAATCAGTATTTATCAGTGCACCGAAGTTAATCGTCGACGCGTGTAATATCCGCACCTAACGCAACAAACTTTTGTTCTATGTTTTCGTAGCCTCGGTCAATATGAAACACTTCATCAAGTTGCGTAGTGCCTTCGGCTATCAAGCCTGCAATAACCAAACTCGCCGAAGCGCGAAGGTCCGTCGATACAACTTGAGCACCTGTCAGACGGCTCGACTCTGGACAAATTGCCGTATTGCCTTCTAGTTGGATATTGGCTCCCATACGACGTAATTCAGGAACGTGCATAAAGCGGTTTTCAAAAATTGTTTCGGTAATGGTACCAACTCCATTTGCCACCACATTCAAAATAGTGAACTGCGCCTGCATATCCGTTGGAAAGCCTGGGTGAGGCAAAGTTTTTATGTTTACAGCTTTGAGCTCACGTCCACGCATATCGATGGTGATGCTATCCTCATCCCAACTCACTAATGCGTTGGCATCTCTTAGCTTTTCAATCACTGGCTCTACTAAACGATAGTCAGTGTTTTTACAAACTACATGACCGCCCGTTACTGCCGCCGCCACTAAGAACGTACCTGTTTCGATTCTGTCTGGTAACACTGTGTGCTCACAGCCTGTTAGTGACTCAACACCTTCAATAACAATATTATTACTACCTGCGCCTGTGATCTTCGCACCCATTTTGTTTAGGCAAACTGCCAAATCAACAATTTCTGGTTCACGTGCGGCGTTTTCTAAAATCGTTGTACCTTCGGCAAGTACTGCAGCCATCATTAGGTTTTCTGTGGCACCAACGCTGATTGTACTCATGTAAATACGAGCGCCTTTTAAACGACCGTCTACTTTGGCGTTAACATAACCGGCTTCGACGGTAATTTCTGCACCGAGTTTTTTCAAACCTTCAATGTGAAGATCTACAGGTCGTGCACCGATAGCACAGCCACCTGGTAACGAAACTTCTGCATGACCAAATCGCGCCAACAATGGCCCTAATACAAGGATTGACGCACGCATTCTGTGTACTAGCTCATAAGGCGCATGGGTAGAGTTAATTGGCCCTGCGTCAATGTGGATCTCTTTGCCTTTGTTTTCGACTTTGGTGCCGAATTGCTCTAATAGCTGGCAAGTAAAAGTGATATCACGTAAATCAGGTACATTTTTGAATACGCAAGGCTCAGACGAAAGAATAGAGCTGATAAGAATAGGTAGCGCTGCATTTTTGGCGCCTGAGATAGTGACTTCTCCCATTAAAGGGTTGCCACCTTTGATAAGCAATTTTTCCATATGGATTGGTTCTACAGCAGTGATTGAAGTTTTTTGTCTTTTTCCCACGCTTGAGGCGTGTACGTTTTAATACTAACAGCATGCATGCTACCGTCAGCGATACTCGCAAGTAAAGGTTTGTATACTAGCTGTTGTTGTTTTACACGAGAAAGAGATTCAAAACAATCACCTACGGCAGTGATTTGATAGTGAGAACCATCTGATTTTACGATAACTTCGGTTAACTCTAACTGCTCAGTTAACACCTGTTTGATTTTATCTATATCCATCACGAATCCAAATTTAAACGACGAGTTTAAGAATTCTTCAATGGTAACAAATTTAATGCGTTGCTAATACTAGCCAATGCAATTAATTGCTGTGGCTCGTTGCTAATAAGAACGGCTTGCTGTCTGCTTTTATAAAAGCCAACAAGCTTTAAGACCCAAGCTAGGCCTGCTGTGTCTACGCTCGTCACTTTGGCCAAGTCGACCGTGACATCACCTGACACGGCCGGAAATTGGTAATGTTTGGTGTTACCCAATACAAACCGATCTAGGTCTCCAGTCACTGTTAACACCTGACCTTGGACAGACATCGACATGGTCATAAACTAGACCCCTAATTCTTTCTTTTCAATTGGCTTTTCGGCTTTTTCTAGCAGTAAAGCCGTCACAGAATCTAACCCTTGCTGGCGAATTAAACCCTGAAGCTCTGCGCGTTTGCTGTCCAAAACTGAAATACCTTCAGCGACCATATCGTAGGCACTCCACTCATCGGTTTTGGAGTTTTTACGAAGTTTAAAGTCGATTCGGATGTCAGGTTTGCCTTCGTCCAACACGCGAGTTTTTACTACCACGATCTTTTGGCCATCAATTGCGTAAGCCGGTTCAAATACCACTTGTTGATCGTCATACAAGGTTAAAATCCCTGCATAGGTAGCAATTAAGTATTTTTGAAACGCATCGTAATATTTTTCGCGTTGCTCTTCCGTCGTATCGTTGCGATAACGGCCCAGTACCATGGCGGCAGCATACTTGTGGTTTATCGATGGTGCCAACTCCTCAGCGACGATCGTACGCAAGACTTCTGGGTTTTGTTTTATTTGAGCTTGTTCATTGGCAATACGACTAAACAATCCGTCGGCAACTTCACGAACCAATTTAAATGGGTCATTGGCATTGTGATCAGCGACTGCTGCTGGTGATAAAAAACCAGCTAAAACAATAAATAACGCGGCAATACTAATACGTTTCATGGGTTAATCATCGCTCCCTTGATTAAATAAGAATTGACCAATTAGCTCTTCGAGTACTAAAGCTGACTTGGTGTCTTCAATGTAATCACCATCTTTTAAGATTTCGACGGTTTCATCAATAAAACCAGGTACTAAGCCGAGGTACTGCTCGCCTAATAAACCTGAAGTTAAAATAGCAACCGAGCTGGTATCTGGAAAATTATCGTATTTGGCATCAATGGCCAAGGTCGCTACTGGCGCATAATCGACTGGGTCTAACTCGATTGACTCAACACGGCCAACGACAACACCACCTACTTTTACGGCAGAGCGTACTTTAAGCCCACCTATGTTGCTGAACTTAGCTTTGAGTTGATAGGTTTCGCCCGAGCCTGTCACACCTTGACTCGCTACATTTAGGGCCAAAAACAGCACTGCGGCAATTCCCAGCGCAACAAAAAATCCAACTAATATTTCTACTTTACGAGATGTCATTTTTATAATCCTTTCGTTAAGCGCCAAACATAAGGGCAGTTAACACAAAATCTAAACCCAAAACGGCTAATGAAGACTGAACCACGGTACGAGTTGTTGCTTGACTGATCCCTTCTGAAGTAGGAATTGCATCATAACCTCGATATAACGCTATCCAGGTAACAACAAACGCAAACACAACACTTTTGATCACACCGTTTAAAATATCTTTAGTGAAGTCGACATTAGCTTGCATAATTGACCAGAAGCTTCCATGGTCAACGCCAAGCCATTCAACACCCACGATGTGACCACCTAAAATACCGACTGACGAAAATAATAAAGCCAATATTGGCATACTAAACACACCAGCCCAAAAACGCGGAGCGACCACTCGTTTAATCGGGTCAACAGCCATCATCTCCAGTGACGTCAGCTGTTCTGTCGCTTTCATCAAGCCAATTTCTGCGGTCAGAGCTGAACCCGCTCGACCCGCAAATAGCAGCGCGGTAACCACTGGCCCTAATTCTCTTAATAACGCCAACGAAACCATTGGCCCTAAACTTTCTTCTGCACCGTAATCGATAAGTACAGTGTAACCTTGAAGCGCTAATACCATACCGATAAATAGGCCTGATACTAGAATGATGATAAGAGACAAAACGCCAACAACATAAACCTGTTTTAAAAACAGCGGAAACGCACGAATCGGATTAAAACGTCCAAAAATAGCGCCTGATAGCATCATAGCAGCCCGCCCCATCGAAGCGGTTCTGTCTATGGTTTTTCTTCCTAATGATTGAAATACTCTCATTTGACTTCCATCATAACGTCTTGTGCTAGTGGCTCAGCGGCATAATGAAACGGCACAGGTCCGTCAGCTTCGCCCTTCAAGAATTGTTTTACTAACTCAGAATCACTATTTAACAACTCATCACGTGAACCGTGACCGATAACCCGTTTGTCCGCCATGATGAATATATAGTCGGCGATGTCCATAACTTCTTTTACGTCATGAGAAACAATAATACTGGTAAGATTGAGCGTAGTGTTAAGGTCGCGAATCAATCGCACCAACACGCCCATAGAAATGGGGTCCTGTCCGACAAAAGGCTCATCGTACATGATTAAATTAGGATCTAAAGCGATAGACCGAGCGAGTGCCGCGCGACGTGCCATGCCACCTGATAGCTCTGCAGGCATTAAATCACGAGCACCGCGCAAACCAACTGCCTCTAACTTCAATAACACCATAGAGCGAACTATGTCTTCAGGAAGATTTGTATGTTCGCGGATCGGAAACGCAACATTGTCAAAAACGGACATGTCAGTAAACAATGCACCACTTTGAAATAGCATGCTCATTTTTTCACGAGCTTTGTACAATTGAGAACGGTTGAGTTTTGGAATGTTTTGGCCGTCGACAAATATGTCCCCAGAATCGGGTGAGAGCTGTCCGCCGATTAAGCGTAACATGGTGGTTTTGCCGATTCCGCTTGGCCCCATGATTGCGGTGATCTTACCTTTGGGCACTGACAAACTTACATTGTCGTAGATAACGCGGTCGCCACGAGAAAATGTCACATTTTTGATCTCTACCAGCATCTCTTGTTCAGATGCCGTGTTGCTTGACTGATTACTCACTCATCCCTCGCACACTCTGTGACATTAAAAATTCAAGGTTGGTATTGTATTGATTAAATAGCAATTTAGCTATGCCCCAAATGTTAAAATTTGTTAAACCTACAAATAAGTTTATCCCTTGTTTGCAATTGCTCAACTTTTGAATAGATATCGTTAAAAACCACCAATTTACTTTGCTTTCTTAGCTCACAAACGCCACAATAACGGCAATATTTCTAGATACGTAAAGTAAATTTCTTATGCTAATCGCTTCAGTAATACTGATCATTTCTTTCGCTGTGTTGGTATGGAGCGCCGACAAATTTGTTTATGGAGCCTCTGGTTTTGCTCGAAATTTAGGTATTTCGCCTATGATCATCGGTTTAACCATAGTAGCAATGGGCTCTTCTGCACCTGAAATTATGGTTTCAGCTAATGCTGCCTTAAAAGGCGCTACAGATACGTCTGTAGGTAATGCAATTGGCTCCAATATTACCAACATACTACTTGTTCTTGGTTTGACCACATTAGTAAGGCCAATTTTGGTATCTTCAACCACGTTAAAACGCGAAATGCCAATTTTACTTGGTTTTACTTTACTCGCATGGTGGGTGTTAAGCGATAACTACCTTTCTTTTAATGAAGGTCTACTACTCTTTATTCTGTTTTTTGGATTTATTGGCTTTTTAATTTATTTGTCCAAACGTCCAAGCCAAGAGCCAGACCCACTCATTGCCGATAGCGAAGACGACATTCCTGAGGGACTACCGACATCTCACGCTGTATTTTGGGTTGTTGCAGGTTTAATTTTATTACCGTTAAGTGCCCACTTTTTAGTCGACGCCGCGGTAGAAATTGCTCAGTACTTTGGCATTAGTGAGTTGGTTATTGGTTTAACAATTATTGCATTAGGGACCAGCTTGCCTGAGCTTGCAGCAAGTGTTGCAGGTGTTTTGAAAGGCGAAGATGACATGGCAATTGGTAATGTGATCGGCTCTAACATCTTCAATATTTTAGCCGTTTTATCCGCCGGTGCGCTTATTCATCCAAGTGCGATTGATCCTGCCGCTGCCTCTCGTGACGTTTTTGTAATGATAGGTGCAACACTACTATTGCTTGTTATGGCAATGAGTTTTGGCAAGCGTACTCGCCGTATTAATCGCATCGAAGGCGGCATTTTGTTTATCGCTTTCCTAGGCTATCAATACCTACTGTTTAGTTAATCATTGGAATATTCTATGACGGATTTCATTCAATCAGCATTGCGCGTTATTGATATTGAAAAACAGGCTATTGAAGGATTGGTTCAGTCTTGTGACCAACATTTTTCAGAAGCTTGCGAGACAATCTTAAAAGGCCAAGGGCGGGTTGTTGTAACCGGCATGGGCAAGTCAGGTCATATCGCCAATAAAATTGCCGCGACCCTCGCCAGTACCGGCAGTCCGGCATTTTATGTACACCCTGGTGAAGCCAGTCATGGCGACTTAGGTATGTTTACCAAGCAAGATGTTGTTTTGGCATTGTCGAACAGCGGTGAAACAGCCGAGTTAGTTTCTCTACTGCCCGTCCTCAAGCGAATCGGCTGTAGCATCATCTCTATGACCGGAAACCCCAATTCAACCCTAGCGAAAAACAGCGACATTCACCTTTATGCAGGTGTCGAAAAAGAAGCGTGTCCACTAGGCCTAGCGCCAACAGCTTCAACAACCGCTAGTTTAGTACTCGGTGATGCGTTAGCAGTAAGTTTATTAGAAGCTCGTGGCTTTACTGCCGAAGATTTTGCCTTAAGTCACCCTGGTGGGTCTCTGGGCCGTAAGTTATTACTTACCAACTCAGATATTATGCACAGCGACGAACGCTTACCTCTCGTCACTCAGCAGGCCACAGTAAAAGAAGCCGTATTCGAAATGTCCGCCAAAGGCTTAGGTATGACAGGTGTTGTAGACCAACAAGGCATTTTAGTTGGCATCTTTACCGATGGTGACCTTCGACGTTGGATGGATAAAGATCAAGTAAATCTCAGCACTGTAATAACTGAGGTAATGACCAAAAACTCAGTAACAAGTAAACCCGCTACTTTAGCTGCAGAAACACTATCCTTAATGGAACAAAAGAAGATCAGTGCTTTATTTATTGTCGATGCTCAACACAAGCCTCTCGGCGCATTAAACATGCACGACATGCTAAAAGCAGGGGTTATCTAATGGAATTATTTGGACAGTGGTATCAGCCCGTCACTACAGAAGTGATCAACAAAGCCAAACAATTAAAACTCCTGATATGTGATATTGATGGTATTTTTTCTGATGGCTCTGTGTATATGGGCAATAGCGGTGAAGAAATCAAAGCCTTTAACACTAAAGATGGCTTTGGGCTCAAAGCTCTAATGAACTCTGGCGTTGAAGTTGCAGTTATAACAGGCAGAAAATCTGAAATTGTCGCCCGCCGTATGGCAAGTTTAGGCGTTAAATACGTCTACCAAGGCATGGAAACCAAACTGATTGGCTACCAAGAATTGTGCAAAGACCTCAACGTCAGCGCTGAACAAGTAGGCTTTATCGGCGATGACTTTCCGGATTTACCTGTGATGCGAAAAGTAGGTTTGTCGGTATCTGTTAGCGACGGTCACCCATACGTCAAACAAGTTGCCGATTACGTTACGGTAACAGGCGGTGGTAAAGGCGCTGTCCGAGAATTAACGGACCTTATTATCATGGCACAACAAGGCGAGCATTACCTAACCTCCACTGTTGCAGGAACCAGCAGCTAATGCCAAAGAAATTACTCGTCCTTCTTATTTTTATCGGGATCAGTATTTATCTGTGGTATCCCGCTTTTAATACAACGGAACAAGCGGCCAGTAATACGGACCCTGTGTTAGTGCCAGATTTTACTGCAAAGCTTCTACATCAGGAGTTGTTTGATCACACTGGCAATTTAAAACAAGAAGTCTTCTCGCAAAAGATGGAGCATTTTGCCGATTTAGATCTAACCTACTTTGAACAACCCGAATTTATTATTTACCAAAACGACAGTCCCTATTGGCGACTGTCTGCCAAAGTCGGCAACATGCAAGATGGTAAATTGACCTTGGATGAAAACGTCCAAATGTTACAGTTAGACAACAACGAGCTGGTTAATTCTATCGAAACCAGTTTTCTAGAAATCGATTTAAATTCACAATTCGTCACAACCGATAAAATGTTTGTTATTAAAGGACAAAGAACAACCATTACCGGATATGGACTCAATGCTGATTTGAAAGAAGGCAGAGTTAAAATGACGAAACACGTACAAACCATTCTGAAAGGAAATCAATAATGACGATAAAACAATTTGCTATAGCCCTGGGTTTGACTCTGTTATCTACTTTTAATGCATTGGCGTCAGATGACCTGACTATCGATGCACAAGAGCAAGACTTAAACTTTAAAAAGAACACTATGTTTTTCAAAGGTAATGTTCAGATCAACCAAGGTTCGATGAAAATCAAAGCGGATGAGCTATATGTCATCACAAAAGACGGTGCCGCCGAAAAATTGATCGCAAAAGGCAGTCCAGCTACCTTTTCACAGAGCAGTTCAGAAGGCGATGAACTAGAAGCGAACGCGACAGAAGTCATCTATTTGGTCAACGAGCGAATTCTTGAATTGAGAGGCTCTGCAAAGTATCGTCAAGGCGGTTCTGTGGTTGATAGTGCAAACGGTAACATTACATTCGATTTAGAAAACAAACGCGTTAAAGCAGTTGGTGGCACCGAGAACAATGGTCGTGTTACAACAACCATCAAAATCAAGCCAAAAACAAATAACGAAAAAGATTCAGGTAACGATTAATGACAAAGTTAGTCGCTCAACATTTAGCGAAGTCATATAAAAGTCGACAGGTCGTCAAAGACGTTAGCTTGTCAGTAGAAGCCGGCCAGGTCGTAGGCTTATTAGGCCCCAATGGTGCTGGCAAAACGACAACTTTTTACATGATTGTTGGCCTTGTACCAAATGATAAAGGTTTGATTCAGCTCGACGACATAGACTTGAGTCACGAACCTATGCACGTTCGAGCTCGAAAAGGAATCGGCTACCTGCCGCAAGAGTCTTCTATCTTCAGAAAATTAACGGTTTCACAAAACATCATGTCAGTTTTGCAAATGCGTAAAGACATTGACGCAAACCAGCAAGCTGATTTACTGGATGATTTAATCGCCGAATTTCATATTGACCACATTCGAGATAGCCAGGGTATGGCGCTATCCGGTGGTGAGCGACGTCGAGTCGAAATTGCCCGAGCACTTGCAGCAGACCCTAAAATTATCTTGCTTGATGAACCATTTGCTGGTGTTGATCCTATCTCAGTGATCGATATCAAAAAAATTATTCAACAACTCACGGCAAAGGGCATTGGCGTGTTAATTACAGATCATAATGTCCGTGAAACACTTGATGTCTGTGAAAAAGCCTATATCGTTAGTCATGGGGAGCTAATTGCCGAAGGCACCCCAGCGGAAGTTTTAGAAAGTGAGATCGTTAAGCAAGTTTATCTTGGTGACCAGTTCAAACTTTGATAATTTATAAAGAGATAATCTTAATTAAGTCAGTAAGTTCCGGATAAGATGAGACCTACACTCCAACTCAAAATGGGTCAGCAGTTAACAATGACCCCGCAATTGCAACAAGCGATTAGACTGTTGCAACTGTCGTCTTTGGAATTGCAACAAGAAATCCAAGAAGCCTTGGATAGCAATCCTTTATTGGAGTCCGATGACTTTGATAACTACGATGGCCAAGAAGCCTCGGAAGTTACTCAAATCGACACTCATCAAGAAAGCCAAGAAAACGGCGCGAGTAACGATGACGAAATCGAATGGACCAAGGACGAGATAAGCACTAACGAAGCACTGCAAGATCAAACCATGGGAGATGAGCTTCCTACAGACTCTACATGGGATGATTACATGAGCGCAGCCCCTGCTAGTTCTGGGCCGGCTTATGAAGGTGAAGACACTGTCTATCAAGGTGAGACTACAACCAACATCCAAGATCATTTACGTTGGCAGCTTAATCTATCCCCTTTTTCTGAACATGATCTGGCAATTGCCACGGCTATCATTGATGCCATAGACGAAAAAGGCTTTTTAACTGTTTCAACTGAAGACATTGTAGAGGCAGTTGATATTGAAGACGTTGAAATAGAAGAAGTTGAAGCCGTCTTAAAACGCGTCCAAAACTTCGACCCTATCGGTGTCGCATGCCGAGGATTGCAAGAGTGTATGGTTGTGCAGTTACGTCAATACAGCGACGACACACCTTGGAAAAAAGAGGCCATTGACCTCATTCAAGAACACATAGATTTATTGGGTAACCGTGATTACCGCACGATTATCCGCAAAACCAAACTCAAAGAACACGAGCTCAAAGAAACACTAGAGCTGATTCAAACCCTCAACCCTAACCCTGCAAGCATAGTGATTAAAGACGAAATTGATTACGTCATCCCTGATGTGAGCGTGGTTAAGAAAAAAGGTCGTTGGATAGTTGAGCTAAATCCGAATTCTATGCCTAAAATTAAAGTGAACGAACAATACGCTTCACTGTCTAAAACGGCAAAGAACAATTCTGACGCGCAGTTTGTTCGTTCTCACTTACAAGAAGCTAAGTGGTTTATTAAGAGTTTGGAAAGTAGAAACGACACATTGTTAAAAGTATCAAATTGTATTGTGCAACAGCAGCAAGCCTTTTTCGAATATGGGCCGGAAGCGATGAAGCCGATGGTATTGAATGATGTAGCGGAAATGGTCGATATGCATGAGTCAACAATCTCACGTGTGACGACTCAAAAGTACATGCACACACCAAGAGGAATATTTGAACTCAAATACTTCTTCTCAAGTCACGTCAGTACTGAAAATGGCGGTGAATGTTCATCTACCGCTATCCGCGCCTTAATCAAAAAGCTAGTTGCTGCAGAAAACCAAGCTAAACCGCTAAGTGACAGTAAGATTGCTGATATCCTGGCCGAACAGGGCATCCAAGTAGCCAGGAGAACTATCGCAAAATACCGGGAATCGTTAAACATTCCCCCTTCAAACCAAAGAAAACGATTGGTGTAGTTTCACCAATCAAATCAAAAGAAGGAAGAGCATATGCAAATTAACCTAACTTGTCGTCACGTCGAGCCTACTGAGTCATTAAAAGACTATGTAGATACGAAATTTGCAAAATTAGAACGTCATTTCGATCATATTAACAACGTCCATGTGATTTTAGACGTCGAAAAACTGATACAACGCGCAGAAGCGACTATGCATGTTAATGGTGGTGAACTTTTTGCCACATCTGAACATAGTGATATGTACGCAGCCATTGATTCTTTAATTGATAAACTTGACCGTCAGGTCAAAAAACACAAAGAAAAATTAACTCGGCACTAAAGGTTAATTTTAAGTAATACTAGAGGCGCTAAGGACGGCGCCTTTTAACTCATCTTTTGAGACGAAAATCAAAAGACCCAAGCAGTAAAAATGCCATGAAATTAAAAGTACTTCTGCAGCCTGAATGCACCAAAGTGTTATCAGACTGCCAAAGCAAAAAGAAAATCCTAGAACATATTGCAGAGATTGCTAGTAGCCAGTTACCGGATTTGAACTGCTCTGAAGTGTTAGCGAGTTTGATGAACCGTGAAAAACTAGGAAGCACAGGAATTGGCAACGGGGTTGCTATTCCACACGGCAAAATCAAACCAGAGGGCAACAAGGTCGTTGCGGTTCTTCTTGTAAGCCACCCTGCAGTTGATTACGACGCAATTGATAATCGCCCTGTCGATGTTTTTTGTGCCTTAATCGTGCCAGAAGACCAATGTGAAACGCATTTACAAACGCTTGCGAATATTGCCGAAATCTTTGACAACAAAGAGATTTTACGTAAGATTCGAGGAGCGAAAACGGATAACGATCTCTACAACATAATTGAAGCCGCATAATATGCATATTTTTATCGTAAGTGGCCGTTCTGGCTCAGGGAAGACAGTCGTACTTAGGGTTTTGGAAGACCTTGGGTATTATTGCGTTGATAATTTACCAGTAAATCTATTACCTGCGCTATCTCACTCGCTCGCAACCAATTATCCTCAGGTTGCGGTCAGCATTGATGTGCGCAACTTACCCAGCTCAGAACAAGAGTTACTCGATAACTTAGACTTTTTACCAAAGGGCGTTAAAACGACCGTTCTGTACATTGATGCAAAAGACGATGTATTGATCCGTCGCTACAGCGAAACACGTCGCTTGCACCCTTTGTCCAAAGGTGAAAATTCTCTACCAGATGCAATTATAGAAGAACGTAAGTTGCTCGATGCACTTGCCTCTCGAGCGGACTTGTACATAGACACTTCAGATTTAAATGTTCATCAGCTGACCGAAATGATCCGAGAAAAGATCATGGGTAAATCTGATAAAGACTTAGTGATCACCTTTGAATCATTTGGTTTTAAATACGGTGTTCCAAACGATATCGACTTTGTTTTTGATGCGCGCTTTTTGCCTAACCCACACTGGGAACCAGACCTACGAGCTCTAACCGGTCTTGATTTACCTGTTAAAGACTTCTTTGCTGCCCAACCCTTAGTGAATAAGTTTGTATTTCAAATCAATAACTTTATGTCCACTTGGTTACCTCACCTAGAGCGAAACAACCGTTCGTACTTAACCATTGCTATTGGCTGTACTGGAGGCAAACACCGTTCAGTTTATATTGCAGAAACCTTGGCAGAGCAGTTCCGTTCTCGTGGAAAAAATGTTAAAACTCGCCATCGAGAAATGAGTAAGTACCTACAAGAGCTATAATAAGAGCTCTGTACTCTGATAAACAACAATAAAAATATGACTCTATCAAGAACGGTAACCATTCAAAATAAATTGGGACTGCACGCCCGTGCAGCTACCAAGCTTGCACAATTGTCTCAACAGTTCGATGCTGATGTCGAAATCCACCAAGGTGAAAAAAAGGCAAACGCTGATTCTGTGATGGCTTTATTAATGTTGGCAAGTAACCAAGGCAAACAAGTCAAAGTAGCAGCTTCTGGTCAACAAGCAGAAGAAGCGCTTGATGCTATTTGCCAGTTGATTTCGAACAAATTCGACGAATCTGAATAGCCGTTAAGTCCTACCAAAAAACAATCAGTTACTATCAAAAAAACTGCTTATGCGTTAGACTAGTCTGTAACTTTTGATGTAGCCCTTGCCGATCTCATGTCGGCAACTCGATAAAGAAGTCACTATGTCTGAGCTGTTAGAACAAGAATATACAATTCCTATTGATGAATTTAATGCCGCGATTAGTGACGGCATGTTTGTTCGCGTTCGAAATATGCTCGATGGTATGGCAGCAAATGATATTGCCATGCTACTCCACGCCTCGACACCAAAAACCCGTGCTATTGTTTGGCAGCTGATCGACAGCAGTATTCAGGGTGAAGTTTTAGAAGATCTATCCGAGGAAGTTCGTAACTCTATTTTACGAACTATGACACCTGAAAGCGTAGCAGAAGCAGCCGTAAATCTCGATGACGATGACTTTTCTGAAGTACTGAGAAGTATGCCTGACAAGGTGTACCGCAAAGTACTGAAGAGCATGGATAAACAAGACCAAGCTCGTGCAGAACGCGTGATGTCCTACGAAGAGGACACTGCGGCGGCTCTAATGAACACCGATACCATTACGGTTCGCCCTGATGTCACTGTCGATGTCATTTTGCGTTATCTAAGACTAAAAGAGTCGTTACCAGAGGCCACTGATTACCTCTACGTCGTCGACAAACAAGACCATTTTATTGGTGAAGTATCATTAGCGGCGTTGGTAACCTCTAGTCCAACCAAACTTATCTCGGAAGTCATGGAAACCGACTTTGAAGTTATTCCTGCATCGATGCACGAATCTGAAGTCGCCAGCCTGTTTGAACGATACGATTGGCTTACTGCACCAGTTATTGATGAGGAAGGTGTTTTACTCGGGCGTATAACCATCGATGACGTGGTTGATATCATTCGTGAAGACGCAGAACACTCGATGATGAGTATGGCTGGTCTTGACGATGAAGCCGATACCTTCGCGCCCGTTATTGACAGTACTCGCAAACGTTCCTTGTGGTTAGGTGTTAACTTATTTACCGCTTTACTCGCAGCTTTTGTGTCGTCTTTGTTCGAGTCAACTTTAGATGAGTTGGCATTTTTAGCCGTTTTGAACACCATAGTACCGAGTATGGGTGGTGTCGCTGGTAGTCAAACTCTCACCCTGGTTATACGTGGTATGGCCGTTGGTCACGTAAACGAGGCCAACTCTCGTTGGCTGTTGGGTAAAGAGCTAGCGATCGGCTTTTTAAATGGTCTTATATGGGCTGTGTTAATCGCTGGTGTGGTCGCCCTTTGGAAACAAGACTTAATGCTTGGCGGCGTGCTTGCGTTTGCCATGCTGATGAATTTGATTTCAGCTGGTTTAGCCGGTGTATTGATTCCACTGATGCTAAAACGCATGAATATCGACCCAGCACTGGCTGGTAGTGTTATACTTACCACCGTCACCGACATCGTCGGCATTTTTGCATTCTTGGGTACGGCAACTTGGTTGTTGTTGTAAGCCCTCTTAACCCTTTCTAGGTAACACACATGATTGAAGTTGGCAAAACCAACACCCTTACTGTAACTAAAATGATGGATTTTGGCGCGTATTTAGATGGCGAAAATCTCGGTGAGATTTTATTGCCGCGTAAGCATGAGCCAGACAATATTGACGTTGGTGATGAGCTTGAAGTCTTTGTCTATCTGGACTCGGAAGATCGCCCGGTAGCTACGACACAAAAGCCGAAAGTCGAAGTCGGTCAATTTGCTTACTTAGAAGTGAAAGATACCAACCGTGTTGGGGCGTTTTTGGACTGGGGTTTGGACAAGGACCTAATGGTCCCCTACGGCGAACAACACCGCCCATTAGAAGTCGGTAAAAAAGTATTAGTCTATGTCTACTTAGACAAAATCGATCAACGTCCGACGGCATCTTCAAAAGTGGATAAGTTCTTACAAGACGAGAACCAAGGTACGTTTAAGCCAAATCAAGCGGTATCACTGATTATCGCCAATAGTACAGACTTGGGCTACAAAGCAATCATCAACCACAGCCACTATGGTTTGTTGTTTAAACAAGACGTATTCCGCCGTCTGTCATTTGGTCAATCTATTAAAGGTTTCATCAAGCGCATCCGCCAAGACGGTCGCATTGATTTAACACTTGAAGGCGGTAAAGTTACCCGAGATAAAGACGCCGAGGTCATCAAGCGATTTTTAGAAAAAGAAGGTGGGTTTGCTGCAGTTCATGACAAGTCTGATCCGGAGCTGATCAAAAAGCTATTTGGAATGAGTAAAGGCGCCTTTAAGAAGACCATTGGCGCCATGTACAAAAGTGGCGATATCACAATTGAAAAGACAGGTATTCGCCTGACCACAGAGAAAGGCACTGCCACTAGAGACTAAATTAAGTTGCCGGTTAATTACCGGCAATTTTCATATTTTCAATTAGAACCGACCCCGTCTGTACCGCACCACGGCGCTCGACATCACCACCAATTGCGACCATTTGTTGGAACATGGTCTTTAGGTTACCTGCAATGGTAACTTCAGATACTGGGAATTGAATTTCACCGTTTTCTACCCAAAAGCCAGCAGCGCCACGACTGTAATCACCCGTCACAGTATTTACGCCCTGCCCCATCAATTCAGTGACCAATAGACCTTTGTCCATTTTTTTGAGCATTGCAGCTAAATCTGGGTCGGTGTGATTGACTATCCAATTGTGTATCCCGCCAGCATGACCGGTTGTCTGCATACCGAGCTTGCGAGAAGAATAACCCGTTAACAAGTAAGTCGTTAAAGTACCCGCTTCAATTATATTGCGATCTTTAGTCTCGACTCCTTCTGAATCGAACGGGCTACTTGCCAAGCCTCTCAGTAAGTGAGGGCGCTCTTTGATAGTCACAAACTCAGGTAAAACTTGAGTGCCCAAGCTGTCCATCAAAAACGAAGAGTTTCGATACAAGCTGCCACCACTGATGGCAGAGACTAAATGACCAAACAACGTTGAAGCGACTTCGGCATGGAACAAGACAGGCACCTGACAAGTATCAATTTTTCTTGCATTAAGACGTTCTACTGCAGCTTTGGCGGCTTTTTGACCTACTGAGTGAGCCGAGTCCATTTCGGTAAAGACACGGTCTACGGTATAAGCGTAATCACGCTGCATGTCGTCATTTTCTTGAGCAATGACAGAGCAGCTAATGTTGTGTCGACTACTTGGATAGCCCTGAATAAAACCATGACTGTTGCCGTATACTTTAAAACCCTGATAGGCAGAAAGCGATGCTCCGTCTGAATTCACTATGCGCGAGTCAAAGTCAAATGCGGCTTTTTCGGCTTCTAAACAGTGTTTAATCGCCTCTTCTGGCTGAATGTCATATGGGTGATATAAGTCAAGATCAGGGATGTCTGTCGCCATTAAATCTTTGTCTACCAGACCAGCATAACTGTCTTCTGAGGTATATTTAGCAATATCTATCGCAGCTTTTACGGTTCGTTCTAACGCCGCATGGCTAATATCGGCTGTCGATGCAGACCCCTTATGTTGACCAACATAGACGGTTATACCCAACGCGCCTTCTTCATTAAACTCGATATTTTCCAACTCTTGGCAACGGCTCGAAACCGAAATACCTTTTGACTTACTAATCACAGCTTCCGCTGACGTCGCACCATAACGCTTACTCATATCGAGTAAATCCGCTATTGCCGTTTTCACTTCACTGATTTGTTGAAAAATATCGCTGTTATTGGTCATAAACACTCAAAAATACTGGTTAAATTACTCACTAGAGCATACCATAATTGATACGAATCTTTTATCAAAATAGATTGACCCTCGATATATGACAAAACCTTATTACTTAATGCCTGATGATGAAAATTACATCAGCAAAACCGACCTAAAAAAAGAGCAACGAGAACTACAAGTTTTTGCGACAGATTTGTGCAAACTGTCTAAATCTCAACGTCAAAAGCTCACGGCCAGTGAAGAACTTCAAGATGCGTTTAAACTCGCCGACAAAATAGCCAGCAAACCAGACGCATTACGACGTCATTTGCAGTTTATGGCTAAGTTGCTTCGCGACGAAGCTCTTGATACTTTAAAGCTTGAGTATCAAAAACTTACTTCTCCTGGACAAGAGAATGATGCCTTGATGCACAAGTTAGAGACTACCCGTACCGACTTGTTAGAAAACGGCGACGATGCAATCAACTCTTTGTTAGAGTCAGCACCAACGCTTGAGCGTCAAAAGCTTCGTCAACTTGTTCGCCAAGCGAAAAAAGAAGTCGCTAGCGAAAAGCCAGGTAAGAATTACAAAGAATTATTTCAGTACATCAAAAATGGGCTAAGCAGTTAATTAGGAGCTTGCGGTGAAATATATAACTAGAATAAATACACTGTTTGTAAAATCATGGACCGCATTCGTCTTGTTAAGTAGCTTGCTACTGGCAGGGTGTAATGGTCACACAGACGAAGACACAGGTACTGTCGTCGGTGACAAGGCGCAAATCGATATCTCTATTGCTGACGCCAACGGCAATGAAACAAATAGTATCACGGTCGGCAATCAACTTACCGTGTCGGTTATTATTTCAGACGTAGCTGGAACTCCTTTAGCCAATCAAAATGTTGGTTTTAGTGCACCAACAGGAGCACTTTCGGCGAGTTCAAAATTAACCTCGTCTAACGGTACTGCGAGCATTACATTCGACTCTACGGACGTTGCAGCTGGTGTAGTCGCTATAAGCGCAACCACAACTTATCAAGGCGAAACACTGACAGCCGCAATAGAATTTGAAGTACTAGCAACCGCTGTTGTCGATGTCGAGTCACCGCAACTCACTATTACTTTGAAAAAAGACGGTATCGCTACCAACCGCATCAAAGCCGGCGAGTCAGGTCAATTAGGCGCGCAATTACTTGATGCCAATGGTGACCCTATCGTTGATAAAATTGTTACCTTCAGTGCGGAGATTGGAATTTTAAGTGCTAACACAGCCTTGACGAATTCTAATGGCATCGCTGAAGTTAGCTTAACAGGTGACGAAAACAATCTTGGTGCTGCTATTGCTACTGCCTCTGTTTCAGTCAATGATATCAACTACGCACAAACCACCCCATATGAAGTTGTAGCAGCAGATGCCTTGGACGAGTCAACTGCAGTGCTCATTGGTCACTTTGATGCCGACGGTAACTTTGTTGATGGTGAAATCGGTGTTGATGTAGACACTATTAGTGCCGGTGCGACTGCGGGTTTGAGTGTGGTGTTGGTAGATCAAGACTTAAATCGCATCACTTCACCAACGACAGTTAACTTTAATTCTTCATGTGCTTTGGCAAATAAGGCAGTCGTTGATAGTTCGGTTATCACTAGTAACGGTGAAGCTTTTGCAACGTATCAAGACATCAATTGTGCTGGTCCAAATGGAAATACTGACACTATCGTTGCAACCGTTGTTGTCAATTCGGCCGATTTAACCGCAACCCGTGATTTAACTTTACAATCAGAAGCTCTGGGCTCAATAGAATTTGTTTCAGCTAGTCCTGAGTCAATTGTGTTAAAAGGTACAGGCGGGCAAGGTAAACAAGAAACCTCAACTGTCACCTTTTTGGTAAAAGGTGAGCTGGGTAACCCAAGCCCTCAGCAGCAAGTTAACTTTAGCTTAAATACCGATGCCGGTGGTTTAACACTTGCGTCATTTGTAGGGACTACTAATTCTGAAGGCTTAGTTAGTGCAAAAGTTATCGCAGGTACCGTACCGACAGCTGTGCGCGTTCGCGCTACGATTACAGTGGATACAACAACAGTATCAACTCAGTCTGATTTACTGTCTGTTAATACTGGATTACCAGATCAAAATTCAATTACCTTATCTTTAGATACCCTAAACCCAGAAGCAAGAAGTCATGTAGGTACTACAGTACAAGTAACCGCTTACTTGGCCGATAGCTTTAACAACCCAGTTCCGGACGGTACAACCGTAAACTTCACTACTGAAGGCGGTGCTATCGAACCATCTTGTACGACAACAAATGGTAACTGTGCGGTAACATGGACTAGCCAACAACCGTTCGCAGACGATCACCGAGTAACCATCTTAGCAACCGCAGAAGGTCACGAGTACTTTGTTGATGTCAATGGTAACAACATTTACGACGACAGTGACGGTGGCTCAGTAAACAGCTCAACGACAAACATCAATGAAATTTTGAGTGGTTTTGGTCGTATTAGTGCATTCAATGGCGGTTTTATCGATATGCCAGAGGCGTGGCGTGATGATAACGAAAATGATCTTTACGATTCAGGTGAAGTGTTTATAGATAGTAATAATAACCAGACTCGTGACTCTGAGAATGGATTGTTTAACGGCCCTCAGTGCTCTGGTGCAAATTGTGCGACGTCTAAATTTATCACGATACGCAAAGCAGCCCTGTTGATCACTTCAAGCTCTTCGGCACTTTATCGCTTAGTTGATACAGCAACTGGAGACGTAATTTTAAGTAACTATGACAACACTGCCATCGGTGGCACGATTGATATTCTGCGTGGTACAGGACGTAGCTTCAGGTTAGAAATGTCTGACACTGAATTCCAAATATTACCTAAAGAAACTTCAATTGACATTAGCTCTAGCGTTGGTGAATTAGTTGGAGGCGGAAGTTTCTTAATCCCTAACTCAACTGGCTCAAGCGACCCTGCAATACCAGGAACGTCGTCTTTTAGCTTTACGATTATCAACACCTTAGGTGCAGACGATGATCCTGTTATTGGTGGTTTAGAGTTTTCTGCAACAACACCTAGAAATATTTCAACAGGTGGCAGTATAGTCGTTAACTTACTGTAACGACTGCTAAATCACATACATAAAAAAACGCCCTACTGGGCGTTTTTTTATGTCTATTGACGTGGCTAAGTTTAGGCTTATTGAGTTCCACCTACTGTCATCGCGTCTAGTTTTAACGTTGGTTGGCCAACACCGACTGGGACACTCTGCCCGTCTTTACCACATACGCCGATGCCGCGATCTATCGCTAAGTCATTACCCACCATTGACACTTGGCCCATCGCATCTGGACCATTGCCAATTAACGTTGCACCCTTAACCGGTTTGGTGATCTTGCCCTTTTCAATCAAGTACGCTTCAGACGCTGAAAATACAAATTTTCCGGAAGTGATATCTACTTGGCCACCAGCAAAATTGTTCGCGTAAATACCATAATCAACGCTTTCGATGATTTCTTCAGGTGTACTTTGACCTGGTAACATGTACGTGTTGGTCATACGAGGCATAGGCATATGAGCAAACGACTCACGACGACCGTTGCCCGTTGGTTCAACGCCCATTAGGCGCGCGTTCATTTTGTCTTGCATGTACGACTTCAATACGCCATTTTCGATCAATACATTGTATTGACTTGGCACACCTTCATCGTCCACGTTTAATGACCCACGAAGGCCACTTAATGTGCCATCATCAACAATTGTGCATAATTCTGATGCGACTTGTTGGCCAATCTTACCACTGTAATTACTACTGCCTTTACGATTAAAATCACCTTCAAGGCCGTGTCCTACAGCCTCGTGTAATAACACCCCCGGCCAACCGTTACCTAGTACGACTGGCATGGTACCGGCCGGTGCGTCGACCGCTTCTAAGTTGACCTTGGCCATGTGAATCGCTTCGTCTGCGACGCTTTGATATCTCAGCTTGCCATCGACAAGTTCCATGAAGTGTTGATAGTTGGTTCTCGCTCCAGCGCCTGCTCCACCGCGCTCACGACGACCGTCTTTTTCAAGCACGATAGAACAATTGAGGCGGATTAACGGGCGAATATCTGTTGCCCATGTGCCATCACTGGCAGCGACCAAGATCTCTTCATATACACCACTCATACTGACCACAATGTTCTTTGCATTAGGCTCTGTCGCTCTAATGTATGCGTCAACGCTTTTTAACAACTCAACCTTTTCTTGGTTGGTCATACTCTCAAGTGGCTGAGCTGGCATGTAAATGCTTCTAGACTGAGCTTTAGTAAAAGCCTGCTGTTTGCCGTGAACGCCGGCATCCGCAATACTGCGAGCCGTTTTTGCTGCTTCAACAATGGCATTCATATTGACCGAGTCAGAATAACTCAATCCGGTTTTTTCACCGTTAACGGCTCTAACCCCAACACCTTGTTCGATATTGTAACTACCGTCTTTGATGATGCCATCTTCCATCACCCAAGACTCATGAAAACTTCCTTGGAAGTAGAGATCGGCATAATCCAATTTATGCTCAAGTAAGATCCCAAGACCGTCAAAAACGTCTTGTTGGGTTAAGTCATTGGCGTCTAATATCGTTTGTTCTACTTGATTCAAAATCTTTCCTATCCACTGCGGTTTATGCTTTTTGCACAAACGTAAATTGGTTGTGATTACTTACTGGCATATTTTGTCGTATTTCTTTTATACGCGCTTTATCTAAAAACGTGCCAAACAGACCGTTTTCTCTTTTAGCATTGGTTACGACTTCACCCCAAGGCGAAATCACCATACTGTGACCAAAGGTCTCCCGGCCATTTTGATGAACGCCGTTTTGGTTACTCGCAATCATATAAATTTGGTTTTCAATGGCCCGCGCCGACAATAGTGATTGCCAGTGAGCGGCGCCCGTTTTTTCAGTAAAGGCACTTGGCAATACAATGGCGTCTACCCCTTTGGCACGCAATGCTTGAAAAAGTCCAGGGAAGCGTAAATCATAACATATCGCGACGCCAACCCGCCCCCATTCCGTATCAAAACAGACTAGGTTTTTTCCTGGTATCGTACTGTCCGACTCTCGATAACTCCCAGTATTGTCATCCACGTCCACATCAAAAAGATGAATTTTTTGATAATCGGCAATGAGATGACCATTAGGGTTAAACACCAGACAAGTAGCCATGAATTTAGCTGGGCTGTCTCCTGTACACTCACCTTCATTAGGTAACGTTGGAAACGAACCAGCAACCAAATAAATCTGATATTGATTAGCGATACGCGCAAGTTTAGATTGAACTTGGCCTTCTCCCAAATTCTCAGCAATTGCTAAATTGCTTTTATCTCTGCCTCCAAAATTTGCAAAACATTCTGGCAACACGACCAAGCTATTTACTTTTAATTGGCCTGCAGTTTGAGCTAGCTCAAGCTGTTGGTTAACAAAAGCAATGTTTTCGTCAACGTTTGGTGTGGAAGTCATCTGTAAAACAAATGCGTGCATCGAATCCTCCGTTGAGTGGCTTTAAACGAGTCACTCTATAGGTGTTTTTGGCTCACTGCCCTGAGTGCTAGATGGTTGAATAGGGGCCGAATTTTGTTGTTGCTCTAATTGACGTTTTAGCGCTTGTTCGCGCTCCTCATTTAGCTTCAGCTGATTTTCTTGTTGTTGTTTTTCTTGCTGTTGCTTTTGACGTTGCTTTTCGGCCTTTTCTTTGGCCTCTTTTGCACCTGGAATATCAATAGTCTTAGTGAATCGCTTAACTTCTTGTACATTCGGCTCGGACAACTGTCCAGTGATCTTCATTCTTACTTCCGAAACAACATCGGCTTTTTCTATGATCTTATCTATAGCAATACCAGCCAAAAACGATAACCCTGCTGTACCCGGTGCTAACCAAGCTGCTATCACTGGGATACTAGAGGTTATCTTAGGCTTAAAGGTCACGTCGTAATCTAGGGTATTTTGGTTTAAATCTGTAAAACCACGCATATTCATATTGCCCGCAACACCGTCCATAAAGATGTCTTCTGAATAAACTCGGCCGTTTTCGATTTGCATCGAGCCTTTAATATCATTATAGAAAAGGCCTTTTTGAAACACGTCGTTAAAGTCAAATTTTAGCTTTCGATAAAGTGAATTCAAACTGAACAGCGAGAAAATACGCGCGCCCTTGTCACTGACTTCACTCAAATAACCCTCACCAAGCTCAAATGTGGTATCCCCGTTTAAACTCGAGAAGGTAAATTCATGAGGGGCACCGTCCCAGCTCAATGAAAATTTAGAGTGCAAATCACTTTGCTTTATACCGGTGTTGAGTTCCCAGTCCAGCATCCATTGACCGAAGTAACGAGAATAAATTTCGCCGTTGAGATTGGTTTTACCTGCGCCTTTGTCACCTGCCCATATTCCGGTCAGTTTGACTTCATTTCGCTGATAAATCATGCTCGCGCTTTCGATAAATAAAGTGTCATCACGAGAGAAAGTATCAAACTTAATTTTGCCCAATGGCTTTTTGTTATAGGTACAGTTTTCACACAACACATGAAGATCTGGCAAGTTGCGAATTAATCCCGCAGAGTCAGTTAAAGACTCTACCTCTGAAGCACCGTTTTCGCTTGCTATTTGTTCCGAAGAAGTGTTTTCAGCAGAGCTTTCAATCGCTTTTTCTATCACTACATCGAGGCGTTTAGCGGTAATATCGATTCCATTTATTTCGATATCTTCGTGAACAAATACATCAACATTTGCCTTGTCACTATTTAACAAAAATTGCCAGCCATTTGCTTTAGGGCTTGCAGTCAGGTTTGCCTGACTCCATCGCTGACCAAAGATATCAATATAACCAAACTTACCTGCAACTCGATCTGGCGCGCTTAAAAACGGTGGGTCTATATCGATGTCTGAATCTTGTCCTTCAGCATCAAAACCATTTATATCTGAACGACTCAACGCTCCTGTATCACTCACAATTAAATTTTCAGTCGATGTTTCAGTTTGCGGCGTTTGAGTTTGAACTTCGTCATCCGGGATCGTGTCTATTAAATCCAATACGAAGCTCAAGGTTTCAGTAAATTCTGCACCCGGTAAGTCAATTTCAATATCAAAACCTTCATTAGGTAAAGACGTAAACAAAGTGGATTGATTTAGGTCTTCAGCTTGCCCGACTTGTAATAGCGCACGGCTAATGACGCCTGATGAGTTAGGCGCTTCTCCAGCAAAAAATACCCGGTCATCTAGGTTTGCATAAATGTCATTGATTTGTTCATTACCTGACACTGTCACAGAAAGTTGTGATGGGATGCCTTTTCCTTTTATCAAAGGCCCAGTTATTTTGTATTCAGCCTGAGTTAAGTCGGTTTCTGCGACGACATCATATTGGTAGCCAACATCTGACAACGTAACGTCAACCAAAACGTTATTGTTGAGTTTGCCAGTGATATACGGTGTTAATGTCTCAGGTAACTGCTTTTTAAGATCGGTTGATTTCCATATTCCGGTTAATTGACCATAAATATTGTAATCATCAGTGACTTGATTACCTGCGACCATCATCTTAACCGGCAGCTTGTTCCATGTCCCTTTGCCACTGTGAATTGTAAAGGCTTCGTTTTCAAAACTTATAAACGCATCAATATCTTCAAAATTGAGCTCTAATCTCGGCATTTCCAGTCCAGCACTGACGGTTTTAACCGTTCCTCTAGCGACGGTTTCTGGTAATACGCCATTGGCATCTAAGTTATCATCTAAAGGTAAAATAAGGTGCACATTGGCAGCCCCTTGCCCGGATAACCTAACAAAATCAAATACCTCACCGAGGATGTCTTCAAGCGGTGATGTATCTATCAGTTGATGAAAGTCATCAAACGCTAGTTGATTTGGAGTGATATCTAAAGTGAGTAATGTGTTAGGTGCCCCTAAATCAAGCTCTCCATAAACGTCATCATTAATAGTGACAGGTCCTAACTGTCCTTTTCGAGCGGCAATTCCCATAATGAGTTTGTTGACGGTTAAGGTCGCATCCATATTTTCTATAGCTGGCCAGTCTTCATCAAATTCAAACTTGCCGTCTACAAGCTCTGCTTCGACCAAAAATGTCCCTGGACTAGACTCATATGGAATGGTTGCGACAGGGCCGTCAATAACGACTCGAGTCAGTTTACCTGCCCCGGCTTGAATCGCCTTAGTCAAATACGCATGAGTATCAGGACCAATTAAATGCCGAGGCAAATAGTTTAAGATTTTTCCCTGAGTCGGCCCGATAACTTCGGCATACAAGCTTAAGTGCCCGTCATCTACAGAGCTATATTGCGCCTCAGCATCGATATTTAAATCAGCATTGTTTAAAACAAACTGTTCAAGCGACACCCAAACGCCCTGTTCTCGGACGTCCACCGCGAGATTGACCGCCAACTCGTCATAATAAAATGGCGCAATAAATGTATCTTCTGTCAGTAGTTGCCCTTTCTTGCCAACTAACTGAACCCAACCTTTATTATCCGCCCACGCTAATTGTAAACGAGTTTGCTTAACTCCAAGGTAAGCTTCATCTGCAATCGGTTCTGGTAAATAGCCAAAGCCCTCAACATCAACAAACGCTCTCATACTCCCTTGGTTAGGCCATTGAATAGACAACTGTTTAACATCGCCGGAAATGTCGGCATTGGCCAAAAACGTACTGTCTTTTGTCACTGAAAATAGAGACAACAAGTTAGCCATTGCATTAACTTCAACATCGTTGGTGTATAACTGAATGTCTGATTTGGATTTAGTTAAAACTAGATCAAATGGTTCAGGTTGGGTCGATTCGGTCTTTAATTTAATGTCAGAGGCTAATAACTGCCAATCCGAGCCTAACTGCTGCCAAGCTAATTGCGCATCATCAACAAATAAGAATTTTTCGGTCGTTTGCTTTTGCCAACGCACCCCCGTGTTTTTGATATCAACAAGCAAATCATCGACAAGACCGTCTTTGATGTTGCCCCAAACTCTGAAATTTGCCTCTGTTGAGGTTACTGCAACATGTTCGCCAATAAACTGTGTTAACCAAGGAGTTATGTCAACTTGTTGAGCTTCGACATAAATTTGGCCAAAGATTTCGCTTCTTCGCTGACCATAAAGCTCCATTTGGATGGCCAACGAGTTATTAGAGAAGCCATCAATATACACTTCACCCTGGCCACGGTGGTGATTGCCATCGTTCACCCAGGCTAAATCATCTATTTGATAGGTTTGCAGCTGACCATCGCGATGTTTTACTAAAACCTTACTGTCGATAACTGAAAATTGTTGGACTTGAGACAAGAACAAGTGACTCAAGCCTTCAAAAAGCTGAGATCCTTGAGACTGCGGGCGAACCTTAAAAAACACATCGCTGTTTATCTTGGTCTCGATTCCCTCTAGTAAAAACGCCCCCGTAACTAGACGTTGTTCTTGGATGGAACGCCAAAAGTCGATGTTCATTTCGGTTTTTTGGATACTAATATCCAGAGGTGCCTCTTCTGAAGCGGTAAGGGAGACGTCATTTAATACAACGGCAGGACCAAAAGATTGCCACGAAGCACCAATACTACCGATCGAAACCTCAGCATTAAATTCCGCTAAAATATAGGACTCAATGTCTCTTTTGTAATTATCAGCATAGGGTAAAAAAACCTTAAGCAGGCTGATAATTACGGCAAGCAAAACGACCACTGTGGCAAAAACCGCCCACAGCGTCTTAACGCTTTTCGATAAAATTTTTTTCAGCAATGCCTTTCTCACATTTAGTCTGACCGACCAAGCTGCAATTAGTTTCCTTGTACTTTGTTATTGTACTCTTGGCAGTTCCAAATAGCGGCTGGTAATGACTCTATAACATCTGTTGCTATCATACCGATTTTGGACTCTTTTGCAGTAAAATCTCCCGCTAAACCATGTAAATATGTCGCTATTTCTAATTTTTTTTGTAACGAAGTTTGGTTGAGTTGCCAAGCACAAAAACTAGCTCCGATTACACCTGAAAGAACATCTCCCATTCCAGCCGTTGCCATAGCTGGATTACCTGACATATTTATTGCAGAGTGGCCTTTGGAGGCGACGATCGAACCATTGCCTTTTAGTATCACTGCGCTGTTGGTTTTATTAACGATCCGCTGTGCGGCACCTAACCGGTCTGCTTGAACTGACTGAACTGTTTCTCCCAAAATGCGCGCCGATTCGAGAGGATGAGGCGTAAACACCCATGGCTTATCAGGGCGAGCAAAAGCATCTTGAGTCGCACCGTCTTGTTTATCTAATTTATACGCTAAGCAATTGATACCATCAGCATCGATTACTGAAGGCGTTTGGTACCAGGTCTCTTGTTTTAACAGCTCCGAAATCACTGCCAAACTCCATTTTGTCAAACCTAGTCCGGGTCCCACAACGACACTGTCGACCTTTGGTAACACTTCTGCTAGGTATCGGTCGACCTCTAACATCTCAAGTCCCGTTACCATTAATTCAGGGCAAAGCTGAGTGATCATCCCTTCGTTACCCGCTTCACACATCACATACACTTTGCCGACCCCAGAGCGCAAAGCCGCCTTTCCTGCCATAAATGCGGCACCGCCCATACCTAATGCGCCACCGATAACTAACACTGTGCCAAAACTGCCTTTGTGGACATTTTGTTTGCGCTTGGGGATAGGCACGATAGTGTCACGATGAATGAGGGACAAATCCGTTGATACGCTACTTTCAAACTCTTTTCTTAATCCCAATTCAGAATAAATAAGCTGACCACAGTGATCGGGACCATCAAGGGAAAACAAACCTGGTTTTAACGCAATAAAGGTAACTGTGTAATCTGCAATTACAGCTATAGGCAGGGGCTGACCAGTGTTGGCGTTGAGCCCCGAAGGTACATCGATAGCGATCACAGGCGCCGAGTTATGATTAATCGCTTCAATAACCTCTGCAGTCGATGCTCTCAAGGTTTGTTCGAGCCCGATACCAATCAAACCATCAACAATAACATCGACATCTAACTGTCGAATGGAGTCTAGATGTTTGTCTAAATCTAGCACCGTGCCTTGGGCCGAAACAAAGCTATGCATCGCCACCTTCGCATCGCCTTCTAAGGCTTCGCCTTTATTTTTCGCCAACAAGGTGACATTCATACCTGATTGAATGGCGAGTCGTGCCACTATATAGGCATCACCGCCGTTATTGCCTCCACCAGCGATAATAAGAATATGTTGAGCGGTCGGAAACCTAGCGAGTACACAATCAAAAACGGCATGACCGGCCTTTTCCATGAGTTGATAAAGGTCAATACCATTTCGGTGCGCACAATCTGCTTCATTTTGTTTAATCTGTTCGGCGCGATACAGTTTAGATGGTAATATAGACCGACATTGGCTAGACATAACAACCCTTAAATGACTGATACTTCTATTAACTATTACCAACTTGCAGAAAAGATCAAGGCCTGGGGCAAAGAGCTTGGTTTTCAGCAAGTCGGCATTAGTGATATTGACCTTTCTGATCAAGAAGCGCCATTTTTGACTTGGTTAGAAAAAGGGTTGCACGGCAATATGGAATTTATGGCACGCCATGGCCTTAAGCGCTGTCGTCCAGCGGAGTTATTACCGGGGACCCTTTCTGTCGTCTCTGTTCGAATGGACTACCTCCCCCCTAACGCAAGTTTTGCAACTAACTTATCCAACCCAGATACTGCTTATATTTCTAGATATGCATTAGGTCGTGATTATCACAAGGTCTTACGAAACCAATTAAAAAAGCTCGGTGAAAAAATTGCCGAAGAGATTGATGACCAAGATATGGTATTCCGCCCATTTGTTGACTCAGCTCCCGTTTTAGAACGCCCGCTTGCTGAAAAAGCAGGTTTGGGGTGGACCGGAAAACACTCTCTTATTCTCAATCAAGATGCGGGCAGTTGGTTTTTTCTTGGCGAATTGTTTCTGCCCATTCAATTACCTACTGATAAAAAAGTAGAAGAGCAATGTGGTTCATGCGTTGCGTGTATGACGATTTGCCCTACGCAGGCGATCACAGCGCCTTACACAGTAGACAGTAATCGATGTATTTCTTATTTAACCATCGAGTTAAAAGAAGCAATTCCCGTCGAGTTTCGTGAAGCTATGGGTAACCGTATTTATGGCTGTGATGATTGCCAACTCATTTGCCCCTGGAACCGTCACGCCGAAATTACCAAACAACCCGATTTTATGCCAAGAGATGCCCTACACAATCCAGACCTTCTGAACTTGTGGGAGTGGACGGAAGCTCAATTTTTAAAAACAACAGAAGGCTCACCAATTCGACGAATTGGATACGAGTGTTGGACTCGCAATATTGCAGTAGGTTTAGGTAACGCACCTTATAGTGTCGCCGTTGTGTCAGCTTTACAAGACAAATTAGGCCAAATTAGTCCTATGGTCGACGAACATATTGAGTGGGCTCTTACCCAACAACACAAAAAAGCCGCGGAAGCCGGTGTTGAAAACAGAAAGCTCAAGCGTTTGATAAAAGCTGTAAAGGTGGGATTACCAAGAGATGCATAAATAGCTAACCAGTACCAAAACAATAATAACCCTGAATTGCAGGCACAAAAAAAGAGCACCTAGTGCTCTTTTTTTACAAATCGTTCAGGCTAAATTAGTTAGCTTCAACGTTTGCAGCTTGTAAACCTTTTTGACCTTCTTCAACGTCAAAAGTAACAGCTTGACCTTCTTTAAGGCTCTTGAAACCTTCACCAACGATTGCACGGAAGTGAACGAATACGTCCTTGCCGCCATTGTCTTGTGTAAGGAAACCGTAACCTTTTTCTTCGTTAAACCATTTAACAGTACCAGTCGATTTAGACATAATAACCTCTAATAAATTTCAAATTAAGTGATACACATGTATCAGCTGTATCTTTGCGGAGTTTAAACAATTGCAATGTAACTTATGTAAAGATTACGTCTCTCAAAATCGACTAAAATTTGAGTGTTGCGGTATAAATTTCATCAAGCTTTCTAACAATTTTTTTAAAGTCTCGTTAAAGACACAAGCATCATAACACAATAAAAAAATAAAGCTCATTAAATGAACGTTAATTTAACATTTAATTTTTATTACAGTCATTTTGCCTCTGCCTACATAAGATAAGGACTTCGTTCCGTTTTTGTGAACTCATTTTGGTCCACGCTAATATCTCTGTCATGGTTCTGTAACATCCGATACAGACATCATTATGGTCAAGGCAACACTGTCGGATACAAGGCGACTGTCGCTTTGCTTCATCACTCATTAGTTTGACTATCTCTTTTAGCGCTCAAATTTCTTTAACGAATGATATAACTTTTGTATGTATTTGGCTGTTGCTTTTGCGCACCGTCATTAAGATGCACTTTGGAAGATTGGTCAGCGGGATTAAATGCCAACTCAAATTGAAGGTCTTGCTTTGCTAAAAACGCCTCAATGTGGTTCAGCAAAAACGCTTCTTGTGGATTAGCACAGCGATCAATATCAGCACTTACGTCAACGCTTACGATCAACAAGGTGTTTTCTTTTATTGGTAAGCTTAATAATAAGGTTCTCATGTCTATCTCATTCATCGCTCCTATTAATACTGGCAACATAGCAAAATCCAACAAACAGGTCTGTAAAAACGGCAGTTGTACTTCAATGTTCAATGCTTTGAGGTGTATTCGATCATTTCGATGCACAAAAGGTAAGAGCGATAGACTTCGAACGTGTCGAGTATTTACGTCGACATTGCCAAGAGGTGTTTTAAATTGTTGACTGATAGGAAGTACGGCACCTGTTACACCATCGTGAGCCGCCCCCAAAATGATGACATCAGAAACGGAAGGACCTAATTTGGCCAAATGACGAAACGCAGCAGCGCTAACGTCTCCGGTGGATTCAAAACTGCCATGTGGCACGACTAAGCCAAAGGGCTTAGATTCTACTGTTGGTAACGCTAATAAACGTTGTGTCACATCAATAACGAGATCATCAGCATCCATCGGATACAAAAAACCTGCGGCAATTGAGGGTCTAATGATCATACTCGTTCCTCCTACTTCAATCAGAAGTATAGAAGAGGAAAACCATCCAGCACGCTCTAAAACAACGCTACTGAGGGGTTTTGAGATAAAAAGTCTGTATATGAATCACTTGCCGCTTAAGAAAAGTTTAGAATAAAAGCTAAACTGCTAGTATCAATTAATTCTATTGTAGTCATCGCTTTTATTAAATTTACCTATTTGCTGTTCTTGGTAATCTATAACCAATTAAATTTTGGAGATAAATATGTTTACAGTTATTTTTGGTCGCCCTGGTTGTCCTTATTGTGTTCGTGCGAAAGAAGTAGCGGATCAGCTAACTGAGTCTCGTGACGACTTCAAATATCGCTATGTTGATATCCAAGCAGAAGGCATTTCAAAAGCTGACTTAGAGAAGTCTGCTGGCAAGCCAGTCGAAACTGTTCCACAAATCTTTATAGATCAGGAACATATTGGTGGTTTTACTGAGTTTGAAGCTTACGCAAAAGCAAATTTGGGCTTATATCAGTAGGACTATTCCTAAATAGAATAAAGTATTGGTTAATAATGACGCCAAAATGTCATACAATGCGCGCCAAATTTTTTTTCGTACCCAAGAGTTATGAGATTTCCTGGTAGACGCAAACATCGACATTATTTTCCAGTCGAAAAGAAAGACCCTGTAACCAACAAGATAAAGGTTGACGGTAAGCTAAAGCATCCATACGTGGTTGGTATGGACCAAACGATCGTAGATATCGAAGCCCACGTATCCCGTGAGTTGCTCGAAGAGTTCGATCTAAAAATTGGTCTTTCTCAATTAGTCACGAGTGAATTAGCAGAAAAGCTGTACGACGTTATCTCAGAGCAGGGTCTGATCATCGATCAGCACGCCGGTGGTACCATTGGTAACACCATGCACAATTATTCAGTATTGGCAGACGACCGTTCTGTTCTATACGGAGTAATGAGTGAAAACATCAAAGTCGGTAACTACGCGTACCGCTATCTGTGTAACACATCGTCTAAAGTAGACCTACAACATTTACAACCTGTTGACGGTCCTATTGGTCGAGCGTTTACCCTGATCACCGAAGATGGCGAACGTACTTTTGCGATCGATTCAGGTGTGATGAACCGCTTAACACCAGACTTCATCGATGAAGACCTGATTAAAAACGCATCTGCGTTTGTTGTAAGTGCTTACTTTACTCGCTGTTCAGGTGAAGACACGCTAGACAAAGCTGCAATGCAAGCCATTGAATACGCAAACAAACATCAGGTTCCGGTGGTTTTGACCTTAGGTACGCGATTCATGATCGAAGAAAAGCCACAATGGTGGCGTGACTTTATTCGTGATCACGTGCAAGTTCTTGCAATGAACGAAGAAGAAGCAGAGGCCTTGTTAGGCACCAGCGACCCTTTGTTAGCTGCAGAGCAAGCGCTTGAACTTGCAGATCTGGTACTTTGTACTGCTGGCCCACAAGGTCTATACATGGCAGGTTACACAGACGAAGAGCACAAGCGTAAAACCCAATACCCGCTTCTGCCAGGTAGTATCCCTGAGTTCAACCAATACGAGTTTTCACGTCCAATCTTAAAAGAAAATTGCCGTGAACCACTTAAAATCTTTTCGCATATTGCTCCATACATGGGCGGTCCCGATGAGATTAAAAACACCAACGGTGCTGGTGACGGTGCGTTAGCAGCCGTACTACATGACATTACAGCCAACGTTTTCCATAAGTTAAACGTACCAGAGTCAAGTAAACACGGTATTCCAGCAATGTCGTATTCTTCCCTAGCGCAAATCTGTAAGTACGCTAACCGAGTGAGCTTTGAAGTTTTGTCTCAGAGTTCTCCTCGTTTATCTAAGGGATTGCCTGATCGCGAAGACAGCTTAGAAAGTGCATACTGGCACTAGTCGTACATAAGCAAAGTATTGAGCAGAGATAGAACGCTTTCCGGCATCCTGTCTTCTCAAATAAAAAAGCGAACCAAATGGTTCGCTTTTTTATTTTTAGAATTTTAAACTTTTGTAATCAATCTTACGAAAGCTGTGGTCCAGCAGCTACTAGCTCTGCACCGTCTTCTAAGTCGGTGTACTGCTCAAAGTACTTGATAAAACGTTGTGCAAGGTCAGTCGCTTTGTCGTTCCATTGAGTTTCATCTTGGTAAGTATCACGAGGGTCTAAGATAGCAGGATCAACACCTTCTAACTCTGTCGGTACTTCTAAGTTGAAGATAGGCACAATCTTAGTTGGTGCATTTTCAATAGAACCATCCAAGATACGGTCAATGATTGCACGCGTGTCTTTAATCGAAATACGCTTGCCCGAACCATTCCAGCCTGTGTTAACTAAATAAGCTTCTGCACCTGCCGCATTCATACGCTTAACAAGTACATCAGCATATTGTAATGGGTGTAAGGTCAAGAATGCTTTACCAAAACATGCAGAGAATGTTGGTTGAGGCTCAGTAATACCGCGCTCAGTACCAGCTAATTTTGCGGTAAAACCAGACAAGAAGTGATACTTGGTTTGCGCGTCAGTCAATTTAGAGACTGGCGGTAACACGCCAAATGCATCTGCTGTTAAGAAAATAACTTTTTGTGCATGGCCTGCTTTTGAAACTGGCTTAACAATATTATCAATGTGATATAGCGGGTAAGAAACACGAGTGTTCTGAGTTAAAGAACCATCTGTGAAGTCAATTTTACCTTGGTCATCAACCGCTACGTTTTCTAATAACGCATCACGGCGAATAGCATTGTAAATGTCTGGCTCGCTTTCTTTATCCAAGTCGATTGTTTTAGCGTAACAACCACCTTCAAAGTTGAAGATACCGTCATCATCCCAGCCGTGTTCATCGTCACCGATTAATTCACGCTTAGGATCAGTAGAAAGCGTTGTTTTACCTGTGCCAGATAAACCAAAGAAAATAGCTACATCGCCATCTTTACCCACGTTTGCAGAGCAGTGCATTGATGCCATGCCTTGCAAAGGTAGGTAGTAGTTCATCATTGCGAACATGCCTTTTTTCATCTCACCGCCGTACCAAGTACCGCCAATGATCTGCATTTTTTCAGTCATGTTGAACACGGTAAATACTTCTGAGTTCATACCGTGTTTTTCGAAATCTGGGTTTGACGTTTTAGAACCGTTCATTACCACAAAGTCTGGCTCGCCGTAATTTGCTAGTTCTTCTTCAGTTGGGCGAATGAACATGTTTTTAACGAAATGCGCTTGCCAAGCAACTTCAGTAATAAAACGAACTTTAAGACGTACTTTTTCATTGGCACCACAAAATGTATCAACAACAAACAAGCGCTTGCCAGATAACTGACGAGAAACTAGGCCTTTGAGGTCTTGCCAGACTTCTGGTGATAATGGTTTGTTGTCATTTGGTGCTGCTTCGTTGTTCCACCAAACTGTATCTTTAGTTACATCGTCAAGAACAATGTACTTATCTTTTGGCGAGCGGCCAGTAAAAATACCGGTGTTTACACTTACGGCACCTAGTTCCGTAACAGTGCCTTTTTCATAACCCTCAAGATCAGGTTTTGTTTCTTCTGCAAACAAAACCTCGTAAGACGGGTTATGTAAGATTTCGGTCGGCTCTAAAATGCCGTAGCGAGATAAGTCGATAGTTGTTGTCATGTGTACTTCACCAAATGATTTGTTCGCGTATTTACGCATTAATTAAAAACAGCGACGATGTATTTGGTAAGTTACAAAAAGCAGGTTTGACCTCGAATCCATAACCGGGTCAAAGGGTTAACCCCATATGTATAGCTAAGTTCCGCCGGATGTTGAATATCCCATAGACAGAAGTTGGCTTGATACCCCACTTTTAACTCACCAACTTTGTCCAACCCTAGTGCCATGGCCGCATGCTTTGTAACTCCTAGTAGTGCCTCTTCTGGAGTTAGTTTAAAGAGCGTACACGCCATGTTCATCATCAACTTTAATGAGCACAGTGGCGAAGACCCTGGGTTGTAGTCACTACCAATTGCCATTGGAACGTTATATTCTCGCAATAAATCAACCGGCGGTAGCTGTGTTTCAGACAAAGTATGAAAGGCACCTGGTAATAATACAGGAATGGTTACAGAATGGGATAGCCTTTTACAATCTTTTTTGGATAAATACTCTAAATGATCCGCTGACAAGCCATCAAGATCGGCCACCAAAGCCGTGCCACCACTGTCACTGAGCTGTTCAGCATGGAGTTTTACAGGCAAACCAATTTTTTTTGCCTCAGCAAACAAACGCGCCATTTGCTCACGACTAAAACCGATATTTTCACAAAAGCCATCAACTGCATCGGCTAACCCTAACTCATGGACTTTAGGTAAAGTGTCATTAATCAAGTAATCTATGTAACCATCTGAGTCACCTTTAAACTCAGGAGGAACCGCGTGGGCACCCAAAAAGGTACGACGAATATCTATTGGAAGTGACTGTTCAAGTGCAGTGGCAACCTCGAGCATTTTGATTTCTGTTTCGGTATTTAATCCATAACCAGATTTGATCTCTATGCAAGTCACACCCTCACGCATCAGAGTTTTGGCTCTTTGTTCGGCAAGTTTTAACAGTTCATGGAAGCTAGCTTCTCGAGTTGCCTTGACCGTACTGAGAATACCACCACCTTGCTCGGCAATTTCTTTGTAGCTCATACCATTGAGGCGCTGCTCAAATTCAGCCGCTCGACTTCCTGCAAAAACTAAGTGGGTGTGACAGTCTATCAAGCCTGGCGACAAAAACTGGCCTTCGCCGTCTACGACATTTTTACAGGGATGATCAGGAAGATCAGCCGACTTTCCTAGCCATTGAATGACACCATCCGTTACAGCAATAGCCGCATCTTCCAACAAACCGTAAGGCACCTTGTTGTGTTCTTTATCTAGGGTAATCAACTGAACGTTTTTGATCACAAGATCAAACGCTTGGCAATTTTGAGCAGAATTATTCATTCATCAACCTTGACTAAATTAGCTAACTTCAATTACTTTAAATTATACAAGTTGTATATACAGCTTTCTCAGTGTGGCAGTTTTTTACACATAATTCAATTAAGGGTAGACCAGCATGGCCGCTAAATTTGAACAAATTAAATCTTTTATTCTCAACGCAATCGAATCCGGTGAGTGGCAAGAAAATGATTTAGTCCCATCTGAAAACAAGCTCGCAGAGCAGTTTGAAGTGAGTCGAATGACCGCGCGTCGTGCCCTTGAAGAGTTGTCTGCGCAGGGAATTTTGGTTCGTACCAAAGGTTCTGGTACTTATGTCGCCTCCCTTAAGGGGCAGGGCTCGATGTTCGAAATTAAAGACATAGCCGACGAGATTAAAGGTCGTGGTCACGAGTATCACAGTCAGGTACTCGAACTCGAAACCATCCAAGCAATTGCTCCGATAGCTATTGCCCTAGACGTCGATATAGACTCAGAAGTATTTCGTTCTGTGATTGTCCACTTTGACAATAACAAGCCAGTACAAGTCGAAGAGCGTTTCATCAATCCTGACTTAGCATCTGAATACTTACAACAAGACTTTGCAACCACTACGCCACACGAATATTTATCGAAAGTAGCGCCACTGACAGAAGCACGCCACACCATTGAGGCAATTTCACCAAGTGAGCAGGTCTGTGAGTGGCTCCAAATGTACAACCCTGAGCCTTGCTTACAACTTATCCGACGCACATCGAGTAAATCCGGTGTCGTCTGTTTTGCCCGAATTATTTACCCAGGTTCGAGTTACCGTCTTGGCGGTCAATTAACCTTCAAAAAATAACCTTATTTCGGCTCTACTCTAACAAAAACAATGTGAGCCTAGTGACAACCTCAACAGGTTTAATGAATAACTAAGAGAGAAAACAATGAGCGATCCACGTTTTGACGAAACCCGAAACATCAAAGCACCCACTGGCAGCAAGATAACCGCTAAGTCATGGTTAACTGAAGCGGCCAAGCGAATGTTGATGAATAACCTCGACAATGAAGTCGCTGAACACCCACAAAATCTAGTCGTCTACGGCGGTATTGGCCGAGCGGCAAGGGATTGGAAGAGTTTCGACAAAATTGTTGAAGTACTTGATCAACTTGAAGATCACCAAACACTGCTGGTTCAGTCGGGTAAACCCGTTGGCGTATTCAATACGCATCCAAATGCACCTCGAGTTCTTATTGCAAACTCAAACCTGGTACCACATTGGGCTAATTGGGAGCACTTCAACGAGCTCGATAAAAAGGGCCTAATGATGTACGGCCAAATGACCGCGGGCTCGTGGATTTACATTGGTTCTCAAGGCATAGTCCAAGGTACTTACGAAACATTTGTCGCGATGGCCAAACAGCACTTTAATGGCGATGCGAAAGGACGTTGGGTGTTAACCGGTGGCCTAGGCGGTATGGGTGGTGCACAACCACTTGCTGCGACGATGGCTGGATATGCTGCGTTAGTGGTTGAATGTGATGAGTCTCGCATCGATTTTCGCCTGCGTACGGGGTACGTCGACAAAAAAGCGACGACACTCGACGAAGCACTAGAGATGATCAATCAAGCTGTCGCAAATAAAGAAGCTATCTCAGTTGGCCTACTTGGTAACGCGGCTGATATCTTCCCAGAGTTGGTAGCCCGAGGTGTTACACCAGATGTAGTAACAGACCAAACTTCTGCTCACGACCCACTTAATGGTTATCTTCCTAAAGGATGGACCATGGAACACGCAAAAGCGATGCGTGAACAAGACGAGGCTGCAGTCGTTAAAGCCGCTAAACAGTCTATGGCGTTGCAAGTCCAAGCAATGTTAACACTGCAAGAAAGAGGTGCCGCAACGACCGACTATGGCAACAACATTCGTCAAATGGCGCTCGAAGAAGGTGTCGAAAATGCCTTTGATTTTCCGGGCTTTGTTCCGGCCTATGTTCGCCCACTATTTTGTGAAGGAATCGGTCCTTTCCGTTGGGTCGCGCTGTCTGGTGATCCAGAAGATATTTACAAAACAGACGCAAAAGTTAAAGAGCTTATTCCGGACAATCCACATCTACACAATTGGTTGGACATGGCTAAAGAACGCATTCAATTCCAAGGGCTTCCAGCACGTATCTGCTGGATTGGATTAAAAGACCGCGCTCGTATCGCTAAAGCGTTCAACGATATGGTGAAATCTGGAGAATTGTCTGCGCCTGTCGTTATTGGCCGCGACCACTTAGATTCGGGCTCAGTTGCAAGTCCAAACCGCGAAACAGAAGCCATGTTAGATGGCTCAGATGCCGTTTCTGATTGGCCATTACTTAACGCACTACTCAATACAGCTGGCGGTGCTACTTGGGTATCACTTCATCACGGTGGTGGTGTAGGTATGGGCTTCAGCCAACACTCAGGTGTGGTGATTGTTGCCGACGGTACAGATGCTGCAGAACAACGCCTTGCCAATGTGTTATGGAACGACCCGGCAACTGGCGTCATGCGACACGCCGATGCTGGCTATGACATCGCTAAGCAATGCGCCAAAGAACAAGGCTTAAATTTACCTAGTATTGATTTTGACGCTCAGACAACTGACTCAAATAGCAGTAAATAAAGGCAAAAAAGGAATAATAATGAACGAGCTACATTTAAACCCAGGTCAATTGTCTTTAGAGCAACTTCGTCAAGTTTACGATCAGCCTACCCGTATTACACTTGACCCTAGCTGTATTGATACCATCAACAAAAGCCAGCAAGCGGTCCAACAAGTCATCGACGAAGATCGAGTGGTTTACGGTATCAATACCGGATTTGGCTTACTCGCCAACACCCGGATTTCTAAACAAGAATTACAAATACTTCAACGCAAGATTGTACTGTCTCATGCCGCTGGTACAGGTGAATACCTTAGCGACGAAGTCACCCGCTTAATGATGGTTTTGAAAATAAACTCTTTGGCTCGAGGCTTTTCGGGGATCCGTTTATCTGTCATTGAAGCACTTATTAAATTAGTTAATGCCGAAGTTTACCCTTGCGTCCCAGCCAAAGGTTCAGTTGGTGCATCAGGTGACTTAGCCCCACTGGCACACCTAGTGTTACCATTGCTTGGTGAAGGTAAAGTTAGAATCGATGGAAAAGTTTTGGATTCAAACGTTGGCTTAGAGCGAGCTGGTATTAAAACAATTGAACTTGCCCCTAAAGAAGGCTTAGCCTTACTCAATGGAACTCAAACTTCTACGGCATTAGCATTAAAAGGCTACTTCTTAGCACAAGACCTCCTTGCTTCGGCAATTATGGTGGGAGCCACCACAGTAGAAGCAGCCTTAGGCTCAAGAGCTCCTTTTGACGAACGAATTCATTTAGCGCGTGGGCAGCAAGGCCAAATTGATATTGCTAGCGCCTTTAGACACGTTCTTACGTCCCAGTCTGAAATTGGCCAGTCTCACGTTAAATGTGAAAAAGTTCAAGATCCGTACTCCTTGCGTTGCCAGCCTCAAGTTCTTGGCGCTTGTTTACAACAGGTGCGTCACGCTGGTGAAGTATTACAAGTTGAGGCAAATGGCGTAACGGATAACCCGTTGATATTTTTACACGATGACGGTGCAGATATTATCTCTGGAGGTAACTTCCACGCTGAGCCAGTCGCTATGGCCGCAGATAATATCGCATTAGCCATTTCAGAAATTGGTGCGCTGTCTGAGCGCCGTATGGCAATGTTAATCGACTCTAACTTAAGTAAATTACCACCCTTCTTGGTTGAAAATGGCGGTGTAAACTCAGGGTTTATGATTGCTCAAGTCACATCAGCCGCTTTAGCGTCCGAAAACAAAACCTATGCTCATCCAGCATCGGTAGATAGCTTACCTACTAGTGCGAACCAAGAAGATCACGTTTCAATGGCAACGTTTGCTGCTAGACGACTACAAGATATGGCCGATAATACGTTTACTATATTGGCCGTCGAATGGCTAGCGGCATGCCAAGGTTTAGACTTTAGAGCACCAAACCGTTCCTCAGAGCTTATCGAAGAAGGAAAGCGTCGTCTTCGTAGCGTCGTACCTTTTTATGACGAAGACCGTTACTTTGCGCCTGACATCGAGCACGCAAAGCAGCTATTACAAGCACGACAACTGGCAGAGCTACTTCACTAAAGCCAGCTTCTAACACATTGGGCATACAAACAAAAACCAACAAATGTATGCCCTTCACTCCTCTGATTTTTATTTTTCAGTGACTGGCTAAATGTTAAAAATTGTAAAATAACGGCCCTATTCTTGTGGTTTCGTTGACTATGCCTATCGGACTCTCTAAATTTAGCTTAACGAGTTATACAGGGCAGTAATCATGCGTTCATTTTCCATCAGTCACCTTTTAGGGTTAGCCATAGTTGCGCTAGTTTTAGTCGCGTGTGCGTCCTCTCCGAAATGGTTGACGGAGGCGAATTCAGATACTCAATCCCAGTTTATTACCGTAGGCTCTGGCACAAGTAAAGAATCAGCTTTGCAAGATGCATTGGCTAATTTAGCTAACCGGCTAATAGTTAATGTTCAGGCTCAAACCATCACCAATAATCAAAAGCGTGCTGATGGCGAGGTTCTTCAAACTTTCGATATAACGGGAACAAGTCGTTCAGAACACTTTTCATTTATCAATCCGACTGTCTTAAACACAACCACTCATAATAATGCTACGTATGTGCAGGTTGCGGTTGATAAAGCTCGGTTTTTTAAACAAATCAACGCCATAGTTGATAAAAAACTGACAACTGCACTCGACTACGAATTTGATAACAAAGTTTCCATTATTAGCCGTGGACTACAAATTTGGCCTGAGTTACCCAAAATCGAGGCCTACCTAAACTTATTGGCTATGTATCAACCGGTTGGAAAAATCAAACAAGCCAAATTAGATAATTTGAAGCGCGACTTTTTAGAAGCTATTGCAGACACAAAAATGAAGGTCGTCATCAGCCCAAACGATAACATTCGTCAATTAGGCATTGGCCAATCGTTGACACAACGAATCAATAGCATGGGGTTTTCAGAACAAGCAAATGACGAATTGACCCTATTAGTTGTTGGGCCAACGGTTCAAAGTTTCCGTGCTGAACCTTTCACGGTGACTAAATTAGCAGGTCAAAGCGTTCTGTTTTTTAATGGACAAAAAGTCATGACCAAACCGATTACAGTTACTAAATACGAGCGCTCCGCCGCCATGTCCCTAGCCAGTGCCAAAGCCTCATTTATAGACGCACTCTTTACAGAGGACCTTTAACTAAGTGAAAGCTAGGTGGTTGAGTCAATATTTATTTGTAGTGTTCGTTGTTTTATTCGGACTGTCTGGCTGTGCAATGCAACCTACCATGGGCGCAAATGGTGAGTCGTATGTTGCCTTCAATGACAAAAAGTTATTGAGTAAAGAGCAGGCTAAGTTACTCGATCGAGACCTGCGGGCAAGCCGGATAAAACGAGATATGAAAGCCGTTGGATTTGAGTTTGATAGTGTCTCACCGCTTTTTGACGGGATAAATTATTCAATTTTAAAAATTTTTAAAAACCAATATGAATTATTAGATCGTTACAAGACGTTAGTGGATAACCACAAAGATGTGATGTCCTTTATCAATGCAAATAAAGACAAGTCTCCAGCCGAGTTATTGGCCGAGGCCAAACGGCTTGATGCTCAATTAACGAAATCATTGAGCCCAGATAAAAAACACAAAAGTATTGTCAAAAAAATGAAAGAGTATCAGATAGCGACGGCGAGCATATATGCAGAGAACACCCGACTTGCTGCTGAGTTACTACTTCAGGGGGTCAGAATGGCAGCTATCCTCAGAGACAATTTTGAAGAAGTCATCGGTGTTGAGGGGATCGCTATGCTACTCAACGCCGCGAAACTGCACAAACAAAGTAAACTTGCACAAGCAAGGTTACACATGAGCGCCGTCGCCAATGAATTCATTGATGACGAAAAGGCGGTGATTGATATCACCAAAGAGATACAAAAGATCATCGACCAACAGATTTGAGGAACCATTATGATTAGACTTGCAACACTCTCTCTTGCTATTGCTCTGGCAGGCTGTGCCAGCAAACAGATTCAGTACCCAGCTGAGCAAACCAATAACGTAAAACCAAGTTCAAAAATGTCTAATATGCAAGTGGCCAAGGGCGCTTGGGATTTCACAGATCAAGATATACAGGTTCCTGCTAATTTTGACACTCAAGGGTTGCAACATTGCGACAGTGACTTTGAGATGGAAATTGATAAAGAAGCATGCCCATTAAATAAAAAGGCGATTCGAATCTACTTTGGTGAAAATACAACTCAAAACGCCAGCGAATCAGAAAAAGCGGCATTGGCCCGCCTCAACAATCAAAAATTAGGCCTGTTACTCGAATCACAGTTAGCTGGTGTAAACAGATTTCGCATCGTAACAAACGACAATACGACGGTTTCTGAAGAACAACAGCGTCAACTAGCTGAACAAGACGCCAGTACTGTTGCAGAGTTAAAACGCAACAATAAGATTTTGCGTCCAGACTACGCAGTCAAAATAGACACGATTAAATCTGCCGATCGTTTTTACGGAGAATACAACGGTGTTGCTCAATACTATGTAGAAATGACAACAAGTGTCATCGACCCTTACACTAAAGAAAAGCTGTCATATCCGAATATCGGTAAAGTAAGAGTGAAAGCAACGGATGTAAAAGACAAGCGTGAATTGGTCTACACCGAAGTCAACGGTCAGTACTACACGGGTTTTGATTATTCAAATTCAGACAACGTCCAAGCAATGTTTAACTCTATGGTTTCAAAATCATTTGATGTGATTTTGTCGAGGTTATTGCAAGAGATGCCAGCGAGTGCACAAGTCGTGGCGTTTAAAGACGGTCAAGCAACCTTGGACCGAGGCCGAAATGCCGGGATCTTAAACAATGAAACTATGATTTTATTCCAGTACGAACAAGGCTTTGTTAAACCAATTGGCGTTGCCAATGTTAAACCTTCAAGCTCTAGTAGTATTGCCCAAATAGTAAAATGGAAAGACAACGACGTTGCAGAAAAAATTGAAAAAGCGTCTCGCGGAGAAATCTATCGTACGCCAATGAACAAACGAGTGTTTGCAGTATCCGTTGGTATTCCAGCTGATTATGTTAAAAACCGTCTGTAACAAGACCAGCAAAGATATAAGTACGGCACATGAAAAAATATAAGATAACTCAAACCAGTCGTTATTCAGCGGTGAAAGAGCGTAAGTCACAAACCAAATTCACGCGTATAGCAGCGTTGGTGTTATCTTCAATTTCATTTTGTTGTCTGGCATTTAGTAGTAACGCCAAAGGCAAGGTCGATTACAGTTTTGATCCTGCCAGCCGTACTCTTATCACCCAAGCTCTTATCTGTTATCCAGGCTCAGGGGCCAAATCCAAGTTAAAAACGTTGGCCCCAAAAGTGACTGGTCAAGGTTTAAAGGAGCATATTAAAGCTCACGAACAAACTCTCATTGACCAATTTGGTGTTCCAATAAACCAAATCAATGAGCATTTATTTGCTCTGCAATTAAAACTCAAGCAAGCGGATTATCAGCATGAGTTTAATCAACTAGGTAACGAAACCTGTACTCTAGCTAATACCGAAATAAAAGACGTAGGTTCTGACTCCTTTATTGATAACCTCGATGATCTCATTCCTTATGAATCGACAACAGAGCTATTCTTTTTTGGCCCTCGACATACGTTTTTTGAACAAGTGCGACAGCTAACAAGTACTGCGGGGTTGCCATTTGAATCGGTTATTGCCGAGCAAACAATCAAAACTATTTACAGTAATAATGATGAGCATTACTTATCGTTTGACTTAAATGAATATCAGTCTGCCCTTCTTCAACAAAGAAAAGTCGTTTACTTAACGGGCAATAATGATTCAGTTGCTGCAGTAGCAGCTTATTTGTCAGACAAAGGTTTTACTCTAGCCACTCGACGCGAACAAGCATACTGGCACATAGACACTTCACTCGACATAATTAAAGGCAACGATGGACTGACCCAAATTGCCTTGTCTCTGACCGCCCGTCACGATGGTGTAGCAACTCAATTCACCAACCATCCAGCTGATATGCCTATAACCAATATCAATCAAGCAACCATAATCAAAACAACTGCTGTGCACCTCGAGCTAATGTCCCTAGCTCAGTCCTTGTTGACGACTTCGAACTAAAACGGTCAACAGCGGAAGGGCATACAGTAGCCAAGTCGATGGCTCAGATACGTTGGTTACTGGTGTGGGTACAATCGGGCCTGGAGATACTGGCAAAGGCAAAACAGGTGGTGGGCCTGTCAGTACCTGACCATTGATGATCAAATCACTCATCGCAATGGCTTCTGTGCCACCGTCTGCATAACCCGAAAACTCAACGTACAGAGTTTGGCTCAGACCTAATACTTGCTCTTCTAAATCCGCTTGGTACTTAGTAAAAATGTTATTTAAGTTGTACGCAATGCCATTATTGTTAACTTCGATACTCATAGGATCATTTAGGGTTTTAATGTGGCCATTGGTCATTACATAATTCTGACTCAATTGAGTTTGCGCTTTAAAGTCAAAAGCATTAAACCAAGTATCTTGATCATAAGAATACTTTAGAGAAAAAGTGTCATTCGACTCAAAATCCCCCATCGCCGCGAACTTAGCCGAAATGGATAAATCGGTTGCATAACCTATATCAAATGCCCATAGCGCAGAAGCATAACCACTAGGGTTATTTTGATTGACGGAATCTACTGCACCAAACAGAGTATGTCCGTCTGGTATTTGTAATCCTTGCTCATCAAGACGACCATAGCCCGTTAAGTCTATAAGCCCTGCAGGTAATTCATTTAAGTTAGATGAGTTAAACGTATAACGCTCAAAGCCGTCACTGCCACTCGTGAACGCGCCTGCGTGTAAGTTAAGGTGGTAGTTCAAATTATGCTGTGAACTACCCAGCGAATTAGCCATGTCATAAGCGATGATTTCAGCCTGTAGGCTGCCGCACGTTAAAAGAGCACAGCCAGTTAGGCAAAACTTATTGATTGGGGCATGCCGATTGAGCCACTGGTTTAGGTTAGCCATCGTCGATGATGTTTGAGCTTTAAAGCAAGTCATATCAAGGTCCTCAGTAGTTAAAGACCCAAGAATAGAAGGCGAATCTTGAGCAAACTACTGACCTTTGATAAAGCTATACCTAAAACTGGTCTTTGAGATGTTCAGTGAAGGTGCGCTGAGCTACTTTAGGTTCAGCTCTTGGATTTTGCGACTTATGGTGTTTCTTCCCCAGCCGATTCGTTTTGCCGCTTGTTGTCTGTGGCCATTGCAATGACGCAATGCAACTTGGATAAGCGCCGTTTCGAAGTCAGCTTGTGCTTGTTTGATAATACCGGACTTACCTTCAGATAATTCGCTATTGAGCCACTGTTCAAACATTGATACCCAATCGCCTAATTCAGGTTGTGCGCTCATTGGTGAAACAAGGCGCTCACTTTCTCCTGATAGCATCTCTGGTGGTAAGTCATCCAACAAAATTTCCTTGCCACTGGCCATGACAGTAAGCCAACGACATGTATTTTCTAACTGACGGACGTTGCCCGGCCAACTGTAATTTTGCAGAAATTCTAAAGCAGGTTTGCTGATCGTCTTAGCTTCAACACTGAGCTCTTTAGCTGCTTGATTTAAGAAGTGCTGGCACAGTTTAGGAATATCCTGCTGACGCTCTTTCAAAGTCGGAATATGGATTCGTATTACGTTAAGACGGTGAAACAAATCTTCCCTAAACTTATTTTCGGCAACCAGTTTTTCAAGGTTTTGATGGGTCGCCGCGACAATCCTAACATCAACAGAAATCGGTTCGTGACCACCAACTCGATAAAACTGACCATCCGCTAACACTCGCAACAACCGAGTTTGCACGTCAAGGGGCATGTCGCCAATTTCATCCAAAAACAAGGTACCGCCATCAGCCTGTTCAAAGCGGCCCTTTTTGGTCGCTGCAGCACCAGTAAAGGCTCCTTTTTCATGACCAAACAATTCAGACTCGATTAGGTCTTTTGGAATTGCTGCCATGTTAAGTGCTACAAATAGTTCTTGTGCCCTTGGGCTATGTTTGTGTAACGCATGAGCGACTAGCTCTTTACCTGTACCTGATTGACCATTGATCAAAACACTCACACTAGAGCGAGATAAACGACCAATCGCTCTAAATACTTCCTGCATCGCAGGTGCTTCACCAATGATCTCAGATACCGATTCTTCGACTTTGGGCGCCTTCTTCGCAGAACGCTTTTTACCGTGTTCCACTGCACGTTTTGCCAAATTGACTGCATCGTCAATATCAAAGGGCTTGGGTAAATACTCAAACGCCCCTTGTTGAAAAGCGTTTACCGCTGAATCTAAGTCCGAATGTGCGGTCATGATGATAACTGGAAGGTCTGGATATTCTCGTTGAATTTCCGAGAGCAACTCCATCCCATCCATGTTTGGCATACGTATATCTGAAACGATCGCTTCCGGCTGTTCGTATTCTAATCGCTGTAAAATCAAGTCAGCAGACGCAAACGACTCAACGTCAAAACCATCAGCTTGTAAGGCTTTTTCGAGAACCCAACGAATTGAGTTATCATCATCAACCACCCATACTCTATTCATAACTCTTCCTACTGCGCCTCTATTACCGGCAAATAAATAGTGAATTCCGTTTGACCTGGCCAACTCTCTAGCTCAATTTGGCCTTGGTGCTGATCAATCAAGGTTTGTGATATTGATAAGCCGAGGCCGTTTCCATCGGACTTATTAGTTATCATTGGATAAAACAAAGTACCTTTTAGTTCTTCACTAACCCCTGGACCATTGTCGATAATCGACACCTTGAGTACTTTTTTAAATCTGACCCCATGCAAGACTTTAGCCCCGACATAGCGAGTTTGAATCGTTAGCTTAGGGCTAAAGTTGGCGTCACTTGGCTGGAAGTCTCGCAGAGCTTGAACTCCATTTTGAACGACATTTAAAATTGCTTGCTCAATCTGGTTTGGATCTAATACCGTCGCGGGCAAACTGGGGTCGTAGTCGCGCTCAAACAACATTTGCTCAGGCGCTTCAACTCGCACTAAGTTGTAAATTCGTTCTAATACACTGTGAATATTGGTCGCAACCCGTTTTGGCGGCGTATTAGGACCTAATAAACGATCAACTAAATCGCGCAGCCGATCCGACTGCTCGATGATCATTTGGGTGTATTCTTTTAGATCCTCACTTGGTAACGACCGCGATAAAAGCTGTGCCGCGCCACGGATCCCACCTAATGGATTTTTGATTTCATGAGCTAAACCACGGATCAAATGACGGGATGCACTAATATGGTGCTTCTGGGTGTTTTCTTGATTGAGCTTACGTAAGCTGTCGTTTGTTCGAAGTTGCAACAAACATACAGCCTCTTGATTCAGCATAGCTAAATCTGCGTTAACCTCGGTTATGACGTGACGCCCATCAATAAAGACCCATTCAACATTGTGATCTGAAAAAGGTTGTTCGGTTTCCCAAAGTTGCTCAAGTAAATGAATAGGGAACGTATGATGGACCGGACAGTCTAACAGGTTTTGTTCGATGAGCTTTTTACGGCCAAGACCAAACAACATGACCGCATGCTGGTTGGCAAACATCACTTTACCTTGCTGATCGATCAAGATCACAGCAAGACTCAGCTGTTCTAATATTTGTTCACTGACGGATGTCGGCACTGAATTCTTTGTCATCTCACCCTCGCACCAAAATGGTGCAAATAAAAATAAGTGTAAGCCAAAATCGCTATTGGCTCAAAGAATTCGCACCAAAATGGTTAATTAACTGAGCCGCGATGAAGAAAAAAGGTCACTGGGTCACTTACTGCAATAACCTTGCCTGAACTGTTCCAGACTTCTAATTGCACTTTGTGTTCACCGCGATCGACGTTGCGAAGGATAAAAACGGCAGATTTTTGTGGGCCTTTGACTTTTTTGTCATCCAGTTTCAGAACGACGCTTAGGCCACGTTTAAAAGAGGGTTTGATTGCACCAGAAATATAAACAGAGCCACTGTTGTCTCTGATTGTTTCTTCTTGGGCGGGTTTTAAAATTTCAACTTTGAGCTTCTCTTCCTGAGCAGGACCGGATTTGTTTTCGAGAATAGCAGTATCGACCGACTTGACGATATTCGGCGTCGAACTCACATCCACTGTGTCTGATTTTACGTCAGGCTGTGGAGAATCAGAAAATACCAATACCCCATCGGCGTTTCGCCATACGTAAATTTTTTTCTTCGTTGCGTCGGCTAAAGGAGTAATCAATAGACCAACCAGCAGCAACAATACGAACTTCCTCATGTTCTCTCAATCACTCTCATTGTTGATAGGTGTCAATTTAACCAATTTTAGTAAATTACACCAGAAAAAAAAGCCCGCTCAAGAGCGGGCTCATTATCAAACATTAATAAATGCTTAGATGCTGTAGTACATTTCGAACTCAACTGGGTGAGTTGTCATGTTAAGCTTTTCAACTTCTTGACGCTTAAGAGAGATGTACGCGTCAATCATGTCGTCTGTCATAACGCCACCAGCAGTTAAGAAACCACGGTCTTCGTCAAGGCAGTTCAATGCTTCTTCTAAAGAAGATGCAACTTGAGGAATTGCCGCTGCTTCTTCAGCAGGTAGGTCATATAAGTCTTTGTCCATAGCATCGCCAGGGTGGATCTTGTTCTTGATACCGTCAAGACCAGCCATCAACATCGCTGTAAACGCTAAGTATGGGTTCGCTGTTGGGTCAGGGAAACGCACTTCGATACGACGAGCTTTTGGTGAAGGAACCACTGGGATACGGATTGATGCAGAACGGTTACGCGCTGAGTAAGCTAGCATAACTGGCGCTTCAAAGCCTGGTACCAAACGCTTGTATGAGTTAGTAGAAGCGTTAGTAAATGCGTTAATTGCTTTCGCGTGCTTAATGATACCACCGATGTAGTAAAGCGCAGTTTCAGAAAGACCACCGTACTTGTCACCAGCAAATAAGTTTTCACCGTTCTTTTGTAGAGATTGGTGAACGTGCATACCAGAACCGTTGTCACCAACTACTGGCTTAGGCATGAACGTCGCTGTTTTGCCGTATGCGTGAGCCATGTTATGAACAACATACTTGTAGATTTGAACTTCGTCGGCTTTTTTAACTAACGTGTTATAAAGTGCTGCAATCTCGTTTTGGCCAGCTGTTGCTACTTCGTGGTGATGTGCTTCGATAGTTAAGCCCATCTCTTCCATAACTAAACACGTTGCCGAGCGCCAGTCGTGTGAAGAGTCAACTGGTGGTACTGGGAAGTAACCGCCTTTAACCGATGGACGGTGACCCGTGTTACCGTCTTCATAATGCTTGTCTGAGTTCCAAGCTGACTCAGCTGCGTCTAGCTTGTACATAGAGCCGCTCATGTCAGTTTTAAACTTAACATCGTCAAATACGAAGAACTCTGGCTCTGGACCAACAAATACTTCATCTGCAATGCCTTCAGCACGCATGTACTCTTCGGCACGACGTGCAACAGAGCGTGGGTCACGCTCGTAACCTTGCATTGTAGAAGGCTCTACGATGTCACAACGAACGTTTAATGTTGTTTCTTCTGTGAATGGGTCTAGTACAACTGACTCTGCATCTGGCATCAAAACCATGTCAGATTCGTTAATGCCTTTCCAACCTGCAATTGAAGAACCGTCAAACATCTTGCCATCTTCGAAGAAGTCTTCGTCGACTTGATGTGCAGGAATTGTAACGTGCTGTTCTTTACCTTTTGTATCCGTGAAACGTAGGTCAATAAACTTAACTTCGTTTTCTTTAATTAGGTCTAACACTGCTTGAGACATGCTTTTCTCCAGATGAATATTTGTCTTTGTTGTACCAATCTTGTCCGTTGGCCTTGGTTTGTGTGCAATAGAGCCAAATGTGTGCCAATTATAAAAAGCTTTTATTTACAAAAGGTTATGAAAAATAAAATTTTCACAGAAACACGTAAAGCACCAAAATGGTGCAAGGTCGCACCATAATGATCCAAAACTTAATTAAATCAGTCCAAAATGGTTCATAATGCAAAACAGTGTTTAGTGTAGTAAGAGATCGCCGCTTGTCAGATTATTTTTTGTCGTCAATCCAATCGAGCTGACCAATTAACTTGCGGCGCTTGTTGATTAAGTTTTCTATTAGCGGCGTCATGATTAGCTCAAGTGCTAATCCCATTTTTCCGCCAGGTACGACTATGGTATTAACTCGTGACATAAATGAGCCGTCGATCATTTGCAGCAAAAACGGAAAATCAACTCGTTCGTTATCGCGAAAACGAATAACAACAAAGCTTTCATCCAAAGTTGGAATATCTTTAGCGCTAAACGGGTTAGAAGTATCTACTGTCGGCACTCGCTGAAAGTTGATATGGGTTCGTGAAAACTGCGGAGTAATGTGGTTAATGTAATCATCCATACTGCGGACGATTGAGCTCATGACAGCTTCTCTGGAATGACCACGCTGATTGGTATCGCGAATGATTTTTTGGATCCACTCTAAGTTGACGATAGGCACCATGCCGATAAGTAAATCAACGTGTTGTGCAACATTGTGTTCTTCCGTTACTGCACCGCCGTGCAACCCCTCATAAAACAAGCAATCCGTATTAGGGCGTAACTCCTGCCAAGGCGTAAATGTGCCTGGCATTTGGTTATAAGGAACCGCCTCATCAAATGAGTGGAGGTACTTACGGACGTTTCCAGTACCGGTTTCTGAGTAGCTTTTAAAAAGCTTTTCTAACGCCCCAAAATCGTTAGCTTCCGAGCCAAAGTAAGAAATGTGTTTGCCTTGCTCTTGAGCTTTTCTGATCTCAACATCCATCTCAGCACGGGCATAGCGATGAAAACTATCCCCTTCGATAAGTGCTGCATCCACTTCCAAATTTCTAAAAATGTGGGTAATGGCATTTGTAGTTGTTGTTGTACCTGCACCCGACGAACCGGTGACCGCAATAATTGGATGTTTAACCGACATAGAAATTATCTTTAGTTTTATTGAGAGTTTGTTATAAAGTGAATAACGCTAACCGTCAAGTTTTGGACTTTTTGCAGAGCGCTAAATTACTAAAAAGGAAACAAAAATGCAGGTAATGAATTCGAACGTCGTCAAACTCACTCGAACCTCTACAACACTGTTAAAACGTGCGACTCGTCTTGGATTATTTGCTTTAGGAATGGGCCTGACAAGCCAGGCTTTAGCCAATTCCGACATTTGGCTTTTTGATATCAATACGCAAGGCCAATTAGTTACAGACTCCGCCAAAAATATTACCGCGCGCCCCGGCTACGATAATCAACCGCATTTTAGTCGTGACGGCAAAGGACTATTCTACACCGAAATGTCTACGGTTTTTGGCCTTCAACAAACTGACGTTATTTATTACAGCTTTGACGACCAAAGCCAAACCAATATCACAAAAACCATCGAAACAAGCGAATATTCACCGACCGAAACATCTGATCCAAACTTGTTATCCGTCATCAAAGTAGAACGAGATGGCACGCAACGACTTTGGTACGTGAATAAATCGACCGGCCAACAATCATTATTGAACCGTCATATCAAACCAGTGGGATATCACGCTTGGGGAGAAAAAGGTGAGATAGCCATGTTTATATTGGGCGAGCCAATGACCTTGCAATTGGTCGATGACAAAAAAGACAAACAAGCGACGACTCTTGACAACAACATTGGTCCGAGTATTCGTTATTCTGATGAGCTGGATTTATTTACCTACTCAAAAGAACAGGATGGCCGTCAGATGCTGTGGAGTTTTTCAGTTAAAGATGGTACCAAACAACCTCAAATAGCGCTGCCAAATGGCAGTCAGTACTACACCTTGTTTGACCAAACTCAAGTGATTACTGCCGATCAAAATAGCCTCGTCACTTGGCCACTCAATAGTAAGGCGAGCTGGCGTCCATTTGCCGATCTAAGTCCATTTTGCGTAAATGGTATAACTCGAATTGCAGTAAACAAACCAAAAACAAAAATCGCAGTGGTTTGTAACGAGCCACAATAACGAACAAACATAGAGGATATGGTCATGAGTGATGCACAAATTATCATTTACAGTCTGATTTATGCGGCATTTTTGCCATATCTTGCCAAGGTTCCACTTGCTTATGCCATGCACAAACAGGGTACAAAATTCCGCCCTGGGTATGACAACAAGCAGCCTAGAGAACAACAAAGACAGTTAACTGGATTTGGTGCACGGTGTTTAGCCGCGCATGAAAACAGCTTTGAGGCTCTTATTATTTACGCTCCTGCAGTCCTTCTCCTCATAGCGACAGACAACGTCTCCAGACACATGGCTATTCTTGCCTTGGCTTTTATGTGTTTTAGAACACTTTATGTCATTTTTTATTGGCTTGATTGGGATAAACTCCGCTCTCTTTCTTGGTTACTAGGCATTGCATGCGCATTCACAATGATGGTAAATTGCCTGCCCTCTTAATAATCTGAAGGAAGTTATGAAGTATTCACGCTCTCTTTTAACCGCAACACTTTTTCCAACTCTTTTAATCAGCGCACCAGCAAGTGCCATCGACGAAACTGAATCATTGCGTCAACGCTCACAAGATAAACCAAGCTTTACTGCTTTATCTATTGATTTAGCAGGAAAAAGCGGTAACTCAGATAAAGAAGACTTCGAATTCGGCATCTATCACTCTGAGCGCAGTGGCAAACACTTTGGCTTTGTGATGGCTAGTCGCGAATACGCAAAAAGCAACGACGTAAAAAGTGCCGACAGCTCATTTTTACACGGTCGTTATAATTACTATTTTAAAGCGGATACAGCCGTTGAAGTATTTGCCCAAAGTAATACAGATGATTTTAAATCACTCGAATCCAGAAACTTAGTCGGTGCCGCTTACCGCAAGGAAATTTCGGCCAAAAACACCCTAGGTATCGGTGTATTTGAAGAGTGGGAAGAATACTCAGTTAATGGCCAAGAACTTGATTTTCAACAAACTCGCTTTAGTTTGTATTGGGTTGCGACCTTACCATTGTCTGAAAATGCCGAGTTTTCAAATACTTTATATTACCAACCAGACGTAACTGAGTTCTCTGATTGGCGTGCTTATAACCGCCTATCAGTAAAGTCGAAACTCACTGACAAACTATCACTTAAATTCGGCTTATTGGTTGAACACGACAGCCGTCCAGTTTTAGATGTGGAAGAGACAGATGTCAGCTACTCAGCTGGATTTACTTACGAGTTCTAACTAACTCGTTAAACAACCCTGATATAAAAAAGCTTGGTGTTTCTGCACCAAGCTTTTTTTTGTTTTGTTATGGCTTTTGGCGTTTTACGACTCGCGAGCAATTGCTCTGTAAGCGATGTCGGTACGATATTCCACACCTTGCCACTTTATTTGTTCAACAAGCTTGTAAGCCTCTTGTTGAGCCGCGGTGACTGAATCTCCCATCGCTGTGGCACACAGTACTCGCCCACCATTAGTGGTTACCACACCATCAATCATTTTTGTCCCTGCGTGGAACGTCTTACTTGCGCTTGTCGCCTCTGGGATACCAGTGATTTCGTCACCTTTATTGTAACTACCTGGGTAGCCGCCTGCTGCCAATACCACACCAACGGCTGGACGCGGATCAAACTCGATGGTTGCTGTGTCTAAGCTTTTCGCTAAAGCAGCAAAGCACAAGTCCACTAAGTCCGACTTCATACGCATCATGATAGGTTGAGTTTCTGGATCACCAAATCGACAATTGTATTCGATGACTTTAGGAGTACCGTCTTCGGCAATCATCAAGCCAGCATATAAAAACCCAGTGTATGGATGACCTTCTTTGGCCATGCCCTCAACTGTTGGGTAAATCACTTCGTTCATGATGCGCTGATGAATTTCTGCTGTCACTACCGGTGCAGGAGAGTACGCACCCATGCCGCCCGTATTTGGACCTTGGTCACCGTTGTAAGCGCGCTTGTGATCTTGACTCGTTGCCATAGGCAATACGTTTTTGCCGTCAACCATCACGATAAAACTCGCTTCTTCACCGGTCAAAAATTCTTCAACAACGACACGAGAGCCAGCTTCACCAAACGCATTGCCTGCAAGCATATCTTTGATAGCGTCTTCCGCTTCTTCCAAAGTCATGGCTACGATAACGCCTTTACCTGCGGCTAAGCCATCGGCCTTAATTACGATAGGTGCGCCCTGCTCACGTACATAGGCAATAGCTGGCTCAATTTCAGTGAAATTTTGATAAGCCGCGGTCGGAATTTGATGACGAGCTAAAAAGTCTTTCGTAAACGCCTTCGAACCCTCTAATTGTGCAGCTGCTTGTGAAGGACCAAATACTTTCAATCCGGCGTCTTCAAACGCATCAACTACACCCAAAACCAATGGTGCTTCAGGGCCGACAATCGTCAAATCTATGTGCTCTTGTTTGGCAAAAGCTAACAAACCAGCCACGTCTTCAGCGCCAATTTCAACGTTTTGCAATTTGTGTTCTGTACTGGTTCCGGCATTGCCAGGAGCCACAAATACAGTTTGAACCATCTCATTTTGAGCCGCTTTCCACGCTAGTGCGTGTTCGCGACCGCCACCGCCGATCACTAAGATTTTCATCGTAATTTCCACTAATTAGAGGTCGTTAAAAAATTGCGCGGCAGTATAACACGGCCATTTACAATTTTATTGTCCAATTTTTAAACTATTATAATTTTGTTGGCGTAATAACTATAACATCAATGCAAACAACCTAATTGCCTTGAACATTCCACCTTATGGGAGCGACAAATATGAAACACAGATTATCTCATCTCAACTTTAATGATATTGAAATTCCCGAGCTAAACATCCACTCATTTGAGATGGGCGATTACCTTTTAGAAGTAGATTACAACGACCATAAGGGCTACGTCTTTGACGACAATGACAACATTGTAAAGTTTAAAAACGTAACGCAAGTGAAAGAGGCGCTTAATGAATGTCGAGTTAAATCCGCGTTTTTGGTCCATCAGTCTGCCTACGACGAAATGTGTGGAGCCGCCGACAAAGGTGATAACGAGTTAAAAGTTGAGATTAATTTTAACCACTGAGTTTGGTTAAAAGGCATAAAAAAAGCTGACGATATGTCAGCTTTTTTCATATTAATCTGAACGTTTATTGTTTAACAAACTTTAACGTCATACGGTCGCTCTCACCGATAGCCGCATATTTCGCTTTGTCTTGGTCACCAAGGGCTAAACGAGGTGGCAAAGTCCAAACTCCACGAGGATGATCCGCAGTGTCTTTCGGGTTGGCGTTAATGTCTGATTTGGCTTGTAATTTAAAGCCAGCTTTTTCTGCCGCAGCTATTACGTACGACTCTTTCATATAGCCAGAGCGTTTGTTTTCGGCTTGATCACGATTTTCTGGCAAGCGATGTTCGACAACACCTAATACGCCGCCTGGTTTTAATGCCTTTGCAAAGGCGACAAACGCTTGTTCGACACCTTCATCACCGTCGGCCATATACCAGTTATGAACATTGCGGAAAGTTAACACCATATCGGCTGTTCCTGCAGGCGCAATGTTATGTGCTTTAGTATGATGAAATTCGGTGATCTCTAAGCCTTGGTACAATTCGTTGGTTTCGACTTTGTTTTTAAAGCTTTCTAACGAACGTTGGTAATACCCTGGCGCACCGTCATACATATGGAAGTGAGCAGCATAAAACTTACCTTGGTCTTTCACGATTGGATTGAGGATAGAGGTATACCAACCACCACCAGGAAGGATTTCTACCACTGTCATATCAGGGCGAATACCAAAAAATTCTAGAGTTTGCTGTGGATTGCGGTACATATCGCGCATTGCCGCATCACCTCGAGCTGGATTCATTACGGCTTTTGTTACCGATTCTTTTGAGGCAGAAACAAGTACCTCACCATCTTCAGAAAACGTTTTATTATCTTTTACGTAACTGCCAGTACATGCGGTTGCTAGACCTGCCAATGCCACCAGCGCTAACTTTTTTGTTGTTGATTTTAATAACATTATCTCTTCCTTAAATTGAGGTACTCAGTCAGTGTAGTGAATAGTTGGTTACTCTTCAACCAACTGTTCGGCACGCCAAAACGCACCTTTTTGACCCAGTAAATCTGTTAAAAACGGCATCACCGATTTAAAGTCTTCCAGCAAAGTATACGGAGGATTAATAACTATCATACCGCTACCTGTCATGCCTTTCTCTTCTGTGTCGGCTTTTACGTTAAGTTCTAATACTTGGACGTTACGAATACCAGACCGTTTAAGTTGTGTTTCGATTTCGTCAATGCGTGTACGTTCAACTACCGGATACCAGATCATGTACACACCCGAATTAAACCGTTTGTGCATTTCTGACACATAATCAACCACACGTTGGTAGTCTTCTTTTAGCTCATAAGGTGGGTCTATGATGGCCACGCCACGTTTACTCGGCGGCGGAAATAAACCGACAGACTCTTTAAAACCATCACCTTTAATCACTTTTCGGTAGCGATTAGTCCGAACAAAATTTCGCAGCAACTCAAAGTCAGCAGGATGTAATTCATGAAAAAACGCTTTGCCTTCAAGTGGTACCTGATCCAGTGCAAACCACGGCGAACCAGGATAAACCGATAGGTCTACTGCGTCTGACTCCGCATTAAATCGCCTTACCGCATCCACATAGTCACGCACAGGCTCGGGCAGCTCTGTCGACGGTAGTGCCCAAAGCGGCCCTATTCCGGTCTCAAATTCTTTGTTTTTTTGACTAAAGTCATTATCTAACGAATAAGCACCCGCCCCGGCATGAGTATCGATGATAGAAAATGGTTTAGATTTTTTGGCCATATATTTAAGCACGTACAAATAAACAGCGTGTTTTAATACGTCGGCGTGATTACCAGCGTGAAAGCCATGACGATAACTCAGCATGAAAAGCCTTATTAATGAAGATGATTTGAACAATAAACTGTGATTTTAACAGCTTTTACCTGATGTGCGATTCCTAAACCGACCGAAATCCACTAAAATTACGCTTTTCGCCACACCAATTTGAAATGAGAGAAATATGGCTTGGGTACAAATTCGCTTTGCAGTTGCTAAAGAACACGTAGATGAAATCAGTGATTTTCTAATGGAAGTCGGTTCGCAATCCGTCACTTTTACCGCTGGTGACGACCAACAAGCGATATTTGAGCTTTTTCCGGGCGATGTAAAATATTGGGATCATTGCACTTGTGTCGCTTTGTTTGATGCCGCTGAAGATCTTAACTTTGTTGTGTCTCAAATGGCTGCCCATCCGCTTATTGGTGAAGGTTTTGCTCACAAAGTAGAGCAAGTAGAAGACAAAGACTGGGAACGCGAGTGGATGGATAACTTTCACCCAATTAAATTTGGTGAGCGATTGTGGATTTGTCCAAGCTGGCGAGAAATTCCAGACCCAGAGGCGTGCAATGTCATCTTAGATCCTGGTCTAGCATTTGGCACAGGCACACACGCTACGACAGCTTTGTGTTTAGAATGGCTTGAGGGCATGGACTTAAGTGATAAAACTGTGTTGGACTTTGGTTGTGGAAGTGGCATTTTAGCCATTGCAGCACTTAAGTTAGGAGCTAAGAGAGCCATTGGTATTGATATTGATCCTAAGGCAATTACTGCGAGTTTAGAAAACGCAGAACGCAATGGTGTAGCGGATCAAATTGAGCTGTATTTACCAGAAGATGCTCCGCAGTTTGATACCGATGTTATCGTCGCCAACATCTTAGCGGGTCCTCTCAAAGAGCTTAAAGAGATCATCTGTGGTTACGGCCACGAGGGCACACTATTGGCGTTGTCGGGTATCTTAGCTGAGCAAGCTGAAGATGTAAGTGACGCTTATCAACCACTTGCTGATTTAGCGCCACCTCAACAACAAGATGAGTGGGTTCGTATTAACGGCGCGATAAGAGCGCAAGGTTAATCAAACCCTATTTAAATTACTTTAGTACTGTGCCGTTACATTTAATGTAACGGCATTTGCGTTTTTGACATACACTTGAGAACCGTCAAATCGCTCAACTTCATTACTTCTGTAACCTGCTGCCACCGCCCAGTTGTCATTTATAAACAACTTGCCGCCAATTGAGGTACTGGTTAAGTCACTGTCTGTATCCTGAGCAACTTGGGCATGCAACGATGTACGTTGATTGAAATAATAGGTGCCATCGAGTGCAACAAAAGGCTTAAAATCTTTGTGGTCGCTAATCGACACCCCGACTGATAAATACTGCTCGTCTCCCAAGTGACTAAAGTACTTGGTCGATGCAAATACTTGGTCAAAATCGCTCTCGGCTTCCACCATTACGCCAATATAATCATTGCCATTGAGGTCATGTTCGTATTTTAGCGTTAAGTACGTTGTGCTTTCAGAGTCAGAGCCACCAGGGAAAAATACGTCATCAATTCGATAGCCATCGTAGCTATATTCCGAGCGAGAGTGTTCTAAGCCGATCAATAGATTCGGTTGAAAGAAATAACCAATCGAAACCATCGTATTCGAGCCATCAGAAAAGTCGGCCTCGCTGTTTGTATAAGACCCGGCTACTCGCCATTGATCAAAAAACACTTCTCCGCCAACATTAAAACTGGTGCCGTGCTCAAAATCATCAAATCCAGCACTTACATTGTTAACTGTATTAATAAATGCGAACTCGTTTAGCGGCCCAAGTGTTTTTTTCTTGTCAAAATAATAAACCGTTTGCAAGCTGGTTGACTTTCCGCCACCTAGTTCTTCGTCCAAATCGGTGTGGCTAAGATGAGTAATTGATTGATATTCGTTGGCCGTTGCTGATACAGAGGCAAGCATTAAAAATAGCATTGATAAACGCATATAAACTTCCTTTTTACTAAAACAAAGACGTGATGTCACAGGGAGAAAAACATCTCTAATCTCGTTATATGATCTCCGATGAAATAGTTATAACAAGCAAAGTCCATTGATTCTGTTAATAAATGTAACCTTTTGTTTTTATGGTTCTAAAATTAAATTTTGATTATTAACGCGCACAAAAAAAGCCAGCAATGCTGGCTTTTCAAAATGGTGTTATGTCAAGTAACGTTTATAGCTTGTATACCACTTTGGCATAACCAAATCGGCCTTGACCACTGTGCGTTGAATTAACAAAGCCCATGAAGTCATGGTGGCTGAATGGTGGCTCTTCGTTAAACAAGTTAGTAACACCCAAAGTAAGTGTCATGTTCTCATCTACTAAGTAGCTGTAAGTGACATCTACCGTCGTCATCGCATCCACCGTCTTATCAGCAAAACCTGCGTCGGCACTACCTGCAAACTCACCAATATAGTTAACCGCTAAGCTTGCGCTCATGTTTTCAACTGCCCATGACGAGTTAAATGTCCAACGTATCTCTGGCTGCTCAAAGTCACCTTCAACAGCATTAACACGCTGACCACCATTAGCTCCTGGACGAAGATCTTCAAACTCAAGTACGTAGTTCAACACATAGTTAAAGTTAAACGCACCCATGTCAGTGTCTAACGCATATTGAATATCAATATCCAAACCAGACGTATTTAAGTCACCGATATTTTGGAACGAGTCAAAAATCGTCACAACTTCACCTGGGTCAGCAGGATCTGCTGTTGGAATACGCTCGACAACCGCAGGATCTGCACCAAAGTTTGTGAATACAAACTGCGTATCCGAATCGATGATGTTCTCTATCGCGTAGTTGTAGTAATCCACAGAGAAGCTTAGGTTATTGTCAAATTCGTAGATAACACCTACGTTGTAGCTTTCTGACTCTTCTGGACCTAGGTCAGGGTTACCTTCAAATACGGCCGTGTACTCTTGCGGCTCACACGCTTTGTTTACATTTCCTACTGCATTACAGCGTACGGTATCAACTAAGTTTGGTGACTCATCGGTACGACCCAAACCTAACTGGTGTAAAGACGGTGCTCTAAATGCCGTACCCCAAGAACCACGGACTGTCATATCTTCTGAAGGCGCCCACAAAAACGCAACTTTTGGATCGGTTGTTGTACCAAAGTCACTGTAGTCTTCATAACGAATAGCAAATTGCATCTCTAGATTTTCTAGGATTGGCGCACCTAACTCCGCAAAGATAGCGTTGTTATCGCGTTCGCCATTGGCTTGTGTTGCCTCAGTACCAAAGATCTCACCGCGAATGTATTGGTCATCTGGGTTATCGCTGATTGATTCAGTACGGTGCTCAAAACCTACACCTAACATCAACTCACCGTGCTCTAGATTCATGATAGAACCAGAAATCGAACCATCAAATGAACGGTTAGTCGACTTACCTATACGGTTTGTTGTCGTTTCGATATACGCTAATGATTCTGCAGAGTTTGCAGATGGTTCAAACGGATTCCACAAACCAGAGTCAATGGCCTCTTGAACGCGACGCATATTAGGGAAGCCATCTACGCCTTGCTCTGTCGTTTCATTTTTGATGTAGCTGTACGCTAATTCCCAATCCCAGTTATTGGTAAAGCCTTTAACACCAATTACTGAGCGGTAATAGTCGGTATCTGCTTCTTTTAAACGATTACCGATATCTACCATACGACGACGCATCGTTAGGTCTTGTTGGTAGTATGGATGAGTTGGATCATTCGCAAATGGATGGTTGACGTTGTCGCCGTCCATAAACAATTCGTTAAAACTTGGGCTGCCCGCACCTTTAATGGTTGAACGCGCATTCTGACCGTTTAACTCGGTAAACGCAGTAACTGAGTCATTAATTTCATAGCTACCCATGTAGTTAAAGCTAAAGCGCTCTGTCGATGGAACCATTGTCATGTGAGGGGCATAGTCATAGCGACACAAGTCACCCACAATTTGGTCTGCTGGACAAACATCATTGCCAAACGTATCTGGCATGCGGTCAGTTGGATCTGAACGCAATGCGATTGTACCAGGGAAACCTGAAGAACTTCTAAAATCAACCGCGTCTGCGCGACCCGTTAAACCTGCTTGGTTAGCACTGCGAGAATAGTCACGGTCGGCATATAAAATTTCACCGCGCTTGTAGTAATCAACGATAAACGTGTGATTTACACCGTCGCCACCGCTACCCCACAACATACTGAAGTTTTGTTCATCGCCGCCACCATCGCTCGTGCCGCCAACTTTTGCAGAAAGCTCAACGCCTTCAAAGTCGTCTTTCAATACGATATTAATAACACCGGCAATCGCATCTGAGCCGTACGTAGCTGATGCACCGTCTTTTAGAATATCAACGCGTTTAATCGCTGATAAAGGAATATTGTTGATATCAACAAAGGCTGTGTCTATGCCTTTAGCAAATGGTGACACTGATACACGACGGCCATTTACTAAGATAAGCGTAGAGTCGGCACCTAGACCGCGAATCGATACACTTGAACCACCATTGGCTGTGTCATCTGAGCTGTTGCCTTGAGTAGAAAACGTGCCCTGACCCGAAATCGGTAGTTTTGTGAATAAGCCGATAAGATCAGTAACACCTGTTTTTGCAATGTCTTCTGATGAAATGGAGGTTAATGGAGATGGGCCTTCTAGGTCTTGGCGCTTGATATGAGAACCCGTCACTTGAATACGTTCCACTGATTCACCAACTTTTGCTTCTTCAGCAAAAGCCAGAGTCCCAGTGCTCGCCAAACCTAACATGATTGCGCTCGCTAAGCGTGCGCGTCTAAAGCTAACTTTCTTTTCCATGATATATCCTTGTTAGAAGTTAAAATCCGTCTACTAAGTACTACTTACGTTTTTAAAACGAACTCATAGACTTACAAGTCAATAAATCAAAATACAGAAAGGATATCAAGGTATTAGTGAGTTAAATTGGAAAAAATTAGCCTAAAGTCGTATGCGATTAGATTAATTTATGCATACCTATTCATAACTATACACAACTAAACTGTACCCCAACAAAAATAACTCTCTCAGAGAAAATTAGTCACTTTTTAACCACTTATTCTCAGACTTTTATTCAATTCTAATTTGTCAATACTCAAGACCGAAAAAAACACAAAATTTGTTTAAAAAACAACCTTTGATTTTGTCTCAAAAAACAGTAAACTTGCCGCCCTTTTTTGGGACAGCCTTTATTCATAGTCTTTTTAGGTAGGTATTCATAAAATGCAGATTGGTCCTTACACCCTAGACAACAATTTGATTGTTGCACCTATGGCTGGAGTGACAGATCGACCATTTCGACAATTATGTCGACGTATGGGTGCCGGCTTAGCGGTTTCGGAAATGTTGTCTTCAAACCCTAAAGTTTGGAAGACCGACAAATCATTAAACCGAATGGACCACATGGGTGAAACTGGCATACGTTCAGTTCAAATCGCCGGTGCGGATCCAGACTTAATGGCAGAGGCGGCTGTGTTCAACGTTAAAAACGGTGCACAGATCATCGACATCAATATGGGATGTCCGGCCAAAAAAGTGAATAAGAAAATGGCGGGTTCCGCGTTAATGCAGTATCCAGAATTGGTCGAGAAGATCGTCAAAGCTGTGGTGAGTGCGGTTGACGTGCCAGTGACGTTAAAAACCCGAACTGGCTGGAACCCGGAAAATCGAAATGGTGTGGAAATCGCGAAAATTGCCGAACGGAATGGAATTCAAAGTTTAGCGATACACGGTCGAACCCGAGCTTGCATGTACAAAGGCGAGGCGGAATACCACACTATTAAAGAGATTAAGGAAGCGGTAAGCATTCCTGTGGTTGCCAATGGTGATATCAGAACACCTCAGCAAGCAAAGGAAGTCTTAGCGTTTACCAATGCCGACGGTCTTATGATCGGACGGGCTGCGCAGGGTCGACCTTGGATTTTTCGTGAAGTCGACCATTTTTTACGTACCGGTCACATTCTGGCGCCACCAGAGAAGGAAGAGGTTCGTAGCATATTGTTGGAGCATGTCGCGAATTTGCACCAACTATATGGCGATGTGATGGGGCCCCGGATTGCGAGAAAGCATGTCGGGTGGTACCTAGAGGATCATGACACGGATAGGTCATTTCGGAAGCAGTTTAACGGAATTGAGTCGGGCGATGTTCAACTCGAAACCTTAAATGCCTATTTCGACCAAATTTAATCGATAACAAGTTGCTGGTCACAACACAGCAATTTTAGTCTTAACAATTTTAGAGAGAAGAAGTAAACAATGTTTGATCAAAACGTACAAACTCCGTTCATTACAAATGCGCACATTCAAACAGCTGACAAGCCTCAGCCGTTACGCAACGAAGTTAAAAAAGCAGTTCGTAACTACTTACAAACGTTAAATGGTCAAGATTCTACTGATGTATATGAGTTGGTTTTGTCTGAATTAGAAAAGCCACTTCTAGAAGAGATTATGACTTACACTCGTGGCAACCAAACAAGAGCTGCGAACATGTTAGGCATTAACCGTGGCACACTTCGCAAGAAGTTAAAGAAATACGGTATGAACTAATTCGGCTGCGGCCGAGCCCCGCAAAAAGCACCTTCACAGGTGCTTTTTTGTTTCTGAACTAAAATTCTTACAACACTTAAAAATAAAGGTTATATATTCAATGGATACATTACGACCTGTTCGCCGCGCTCTTATCAGCGTGTCAGACAAAACTGGTATAGTAGAATTCGCGCGCACGTTGGCATCTCACGGAGTTGAGATTTTATCAACGGGTGGAACATTCAAACTACTTACTGAAAACGGCGTAAACGCAATTGAAGTTTCTGATCACACGGGTCACCCTGAAATCATGGACGGCCGTGTAAAAACCCTTCACCCTAAAATTCACGGCGGTATTTTAGCGCGTCGTGGTCAAGACGAAGCTGTGATGGCAGACAACAATATCTCTGCTATCGATATGGTCGTTGTTAACCTTTATCCGTTTGCTAACACGGTAGCAAACCCAGACTGTACTCGTGAAGATGCTGTTGAAAACATCGACATCGGTGGTCCAACTATGGTTCGCGCAGCAGCCAAAAATCACAAAGATGTGACCATTGTGGTAAATGCAAGTGACTATGCGCGTATCACTGAAGAATTAAACGCTAACTCTGGCGCAACAACATTCGAAACGCGTTTTGATTTAGCTATTGCAGCTTTTGAGCACACAGCACAATACGACGGCATGATTGCTAACTACTTCGGCACTATGGTTCCTGACTACTCAGAAAACAAAGACGAAGTCGAGCAGTCGAAATTCCCTCGTACAGTAAACATGCAATTTAGCAAAAAGCTAGAAATGCGTTACGGCGAAAACTCTCACCAAGCAGCTGCCTTCTACACAGAAAATGGCACTCAAGGTGAAATGGAAGCATCAATTTCGACCGCCAAGCAGCTACAAGGTAAAGCCCTTTCTTACAACAACATCGCTGATACAGACGCAGCGCTTGAATGTGTTAAAGAATTCGATCAACCGGCATGTGTTATTGTTAAACATGCCAACCCGTGTGGTGTTGCAGTTGATGAATCAATTCTTGCTGCTTACGACCGCGCCTTTAAAACAGACCCAACGTCTGCATTCGGTGGCATCATCGCCTTTAACCGTGAATTAGACGCTGACACGGCAGAAGCAATTGTTTCACGTCAGTTTGTTGAAGTTATCATTGCTCCAGCAATCAGCTCAGAAGCCGCTCAAATCGTTGCCGCTAAAAAGAACGTTCGTTTATTGGAGTGTGGTTATTGGTCAACTAAAACAACCGCGCCTGATATCAAGCGTGTGAACGGTGGTTTGTTAGTTCAAGACCGTGACCAAGGCATGATCACTCTAGATGACTTGAAAGTGGTTTCTAAAGTTCAACCTACGGAAGAACAACTTAAAGACTTATTGTTCTGCTGGAAAGTCGCTAAATTCGTTAAATCAAACGCAATTGTTTACGCCAAAGACGGTATGACTATCGGTGTAGGCGCTGGCCAAATGAGCCGTGTTTACTCTGCTAAAATTGCGGGTATTAAAGCTGCAGATGAAGGCTTAGAAGTACCAGGGTCAGTTATGGCTTCGGATGCATTCTTCCCATTCCGTGATGGTATTGATGCAGCCGCAGAAGCAGGTATCAAAGCAATCATTCAACCGGGTGGTTCAATGCGCGATGAGGAAGTTATCGCCGCAGCGGACGAACACGGAATTGCGATGGTATTTACTGGCATGCGTCACTTCCGCCACTAATATCTAATTAGCTAAAGTATTAAATACCAAAAGGGCCAATGTGAATGCATTGGCCCTTTTTTATTGCTGATTTCGCTTGCGCTTATAACGCAAATTTCATCATTCGAGTTTGATCGGTAAACTCTATATCAACCAAGGTATATTTGCCTTTGGCCTTTTTATTGAGTTTAAACGGCAGTACAAACTCACCGCCATATTTAAACTCATCAGCCACCTCTAAAGTAGCGATGCGCTTAACTTTGCCTTTACCCACTTGGGCTAGGGTTGCTTTAATCGCATAACGCCCTGGCATCTCAGTACTAACTGGTATCGTCACAGTTACTTGATTGCCATTCACTTCGTATGACTCAGACGTCATCTGAATGGTTTCCATCGTATTGGCAAATGGCACCTTAACGGAGCGTTTGATGATTTGGCCGTTCATTTCCATCGAAACTAACGCTTCAACTTCATAAAAACCATTAATTGCACCAAGCTGACGCAATGGTTGGTCAAACACGACTTGGTCACCTTCAAGCTCGACATTGACGAATTCTGAATCAGGGCCGTGAAGCTTGAGCTTAACCTGTTTTTTGTCTGGTTTGACCCCATTCATATCTAACTTAAAGTTAAGTGCTCGGCTGCGGTTACTTTTGTCAAAGTCACTTTCAGTAGTTAGAGAATATCTACTGCCTTTTTCAATAACATGAATAAGATATTTCTCGTTGTCGCTCAATCCCTGTTCCGTCATTAAAATTGGGTTGCTGCTCACTGACTCACTTCGCAACGCCACGCTGTCATCGTCAAACCCAGCCTGTCGCATTTGCTGTTGGCTTGCGTTCATTTTTGTCGGCATGGCTTTTCGCGTTTGTTTGTCCAATAATTTGAGTTGCTTCATATCAAGGCCTCTTGGCTTGATGACCTGGCCTTGCTGATATTGAGCTTTAGGCGCAACGCGAATTAAATGTTCAGCTTGAGTGATCGACAAAGCGACCCCCTCTTTTAACTCTTTACCCGATACCGTTTGCCAATATTCTTGGCTCGACTTTTTGAGTTTATCTGCTTTTTTAGGTTTTTCAGCTTGTGGATTTTTCCACTGAAACACTGTTGGCTCGGCCAAAACTTTTGGGCTTGCAACAGCAACCGTAACTGCGACCGCTATGACTGATAATAATAACGTTTTCATAACTGGCTCCTAAATACGGCTGCTAATGATGGAAGGTAAATTAAAGCAATCACGGCGACTTTGCTGATGACTTAGCGGCTCTCTACCACGAGTTCGACTCTTATCGACAAACCATGTCGAACCGGCAAGTGACTGTGATGAGCAATTTAAAAAGCCGTCTGAGCAGGAATCCAACCAATTTTGAGTCACTTCAAGTGCAACTTGGTTTTGATAACCACCGCAATAAGAATCGCCATCCCAAATCGCCGAATCAACATCGCTACCTACAATGTTTTCGAATACCGTAGGTAAAGAGGGTCGACCAGGAGTACCGTATAACCAGCTTTGGTTGTATGACGCCATCCAAGAAACTTGTTGCATTTTTACTGCATCACTCGCATAGCCCAACAACCAGCCCAATGTCTGCTCAAAGCCATTACCAGCGACAACCGCATCAGCCAATGGTGTACCACCACTAGAAGGCGCAACTGCAATAACACGAGAGGTTTTGTTGATGATATTAGGATATCTAGAATCCCAAGTTGGGTTAGACAAAATCCAACGCATCACATTACCGCCGTTAGAGTGGGTAATCACTTTCAAACTTGTGATATTTTTGGCGTTGATAAAAGAAGTTAACTGCTCTGCAAGACATCCCGAAGCTCGAGAGTCCCACATATACTGCTCAAAATCGCAGTTTATCACCGTAAAGTTGCTTGAGTTGGGTAACCCCGCGGTGACCTTTGTTATGAATGACCCAGTCCAATAATCATCATAAGCGTTAGTTTGTTTTCCTGTGCCATGGACAAATGCGACTCCTTCATTCGCAAATGCATGGCAGCACAGCAGGCAAGCTGCAATGAGCCCTGTTTTTAGTATCTTCATTTTTTGTTTCCTGTTTGATATTTGGATTTATATTTTATTTTTATATTGAGATCGGAGGTGCGACCTCAGAACATAAGATAGAAAAACTAACAGAAAAAGCAACATCTTAAGGTTTATGTTTGCCAAACAGGTAAAGTTAAGGGGAAATATTTTCCAACAGAATGAAAAAAAGGTTCAGGTCGCCCCAAACCTCTTAAAAATTTTTTATAGTAATTACAAGGTTATAAAGTTAGCCTACCACTGCCAATCAGTCCAATGATCATGCCCAAAAATCCTGTTAACAATCCACCAAACAAGCCAATCAATCCCCAGCGGTTGTTAACGGTCGAAAGTTCCTTGCTCTGCTGAATTGCCGCTATCGTTATCTGTTGGGCTCGTCTGATTAATATACTCAAACCAACGGCAAACAGAGAGTACGTGAGTATCGGCCAGATAAATCCGTCACTAAGCTCAAAAGAAAGTGCAAAGCAGACACCGAAGATCAACAACCAACCAATTTGTAGATTCCGAACTTTTCTGAGTAGTTGTTTGTCTGACTCATATTGAAGGCGTTTTTCGACCACTTTGTGGGAAAAAAACACCGCCAAAACTCCCACAAAAGATGCCAACATGGCGCCACTAAATAGCACGGACAATTTACCAAACCACCCTGTGGATTGACCTACTGATACCGCAGCCATCGCTTTAGGAGATGACGTTGCCGCGGCTAAAGTGATAGATGCGAAAGAAACTGCCGGTACAGTAGATAGAATAACTTGACCGTATCGTTTCAGTAGACTCTCTTTTAATTTGCCTCTTGCTCTAGAAAGCTTTTTTCTGACCGATACTTCAGAAATCCCCAACAAATTAGCAACATGTTGACTCGATTCCTGCTCGCGATAGTAAAGAAGAACAACTTCGCGCGATTCTGATGGCAAGTCATCTATTAATTTTTGAACAATAACATGGCACTGTTCAGCGTTAAGCGCGTGCTCCAAACTTGCTTGTTCATTACAAAATTCCATAAATATTTGGTCCGCTTCTTCGCTTGATGTGCGTTGCGACACTTTATTGTCTCGTAAATAGTTTAGAGACAAATGACGCGAAGTCTGGCGTACCCAAGGCAAGAAGCTATCAGGATTTTTCAAAGCCGCGAGGTTTTGCCAACAATTGATAAAAACACGTTGCGCCACTTCTTCACTGGCATCGACATCTTTGACAATAGAAAGCGCGATAGATGTCACCGTGTTTTTACAGCTATCAATCAATCGCTCAAAAGCTTTAGAGTCACCTGCAGTAGCAGCTTGTACATCCTGAGTCATTGTATTCATGGTGTTTTCTCCCTATCGCGCCGCTTGTTCTGTTAATAAAAGTGTAACTGAAATCGCGTTTTTTAATACTCGTATTCTGTTCATTTTGTTATGCCTTAAATGTTTTCTTGTCATCGCCCTGCGCGATAGACTTTGGATAAGCCATGGTGAATAAATTCAAGCTTCTATTACTAGTCACCGTGAGTGAGAAAAACGTGACATATATTTTCTGTTTTATTGATCTGGGTCGGATTATCAGGTTTTCGTCCCTTGTATATGTACTAATGACATATATACTTGGGCAGTAACTCCAAGAAAGCTCTATACTTTTCGTGGGTCTTTGGCTAAATATTCGAGGTCTATATGCAATACAATACGTCTGAGTTGTGTGACACGTTTGCGGAGCAAGTAGATGTACTTGATCCTATTTTTGAGCATTACGGTGGCACCACCTCTTTTGGTGGACAAGTTCAAACCGTCAAGTGCTTTGAAGACAATGCACTTATAGCGACTATTTTAGAGCAAGATGGTCGAGGTCGAGTTTTAGTCATCGATGGTGGCGGCTCAACTCGCCGTGGCTTGATCGATGCCGAAATGGCCGAACTAGCGACCGAGAATAACTGGGAAGGTATTGTTTGTTATGGCAGCGTACGTGAAGTCGATGCATTAGAAGAATATAGTATTGGTATTCTAGCCCTTAACTCGACACCGGTGAACGCCGAGGATCAAGGCATTGGCGAAGAAGATGTGGCAGTTAATTTTGCAGGCGTGACTTTTTTGCCCGATGATCATCTTTATGCCGACAGCACAGGCACTATTTTATCTGCAGACCCTCTCGATATCGAATAACCAAATATGAACGTGCAACCTTTGTTTTTTAACTACACCGAAACCTCGGATGTAGCGTCGTATCAAAACCGCCGAGCAAACGAGCGGCATGTAGCGGACGATATTGTCTTACCTGATTCATCACTCACGCTTGATGAAAACTTAAAAAAGGCAAAACAACAAGGGGTTAAATTTGTCATAGTTGGTATCCCCGAAGATATCGGGCCTAGAGCCAATTGTGGTAAAGGCGGTGCCAAACACGCTTGGCAACAGTTTTTACCCGTATTCCTGAATCAACAAAGTAACCAGTTTTTTGATTGGTCTCAGGTCATGTTAATTGGTAGCGTTGACGTTGAAGAGCTTGAAAAGCAAAGCAATGTCGCAGATATCTCAGATCATAAACTAACCAGTTTGCGCGATCTCGTCGCCCAGCTCGATCAAAGGGTCGTTGATGTACTTAGCCCTATTTTTCAACATGATTTACAAGTCATTGTGATCGGTGGCGGGCACAACAATGCCTACCCCATCATCAAGTCTGCTTATAGTGCTTTAGGCCAAAAGGTAGGTTGTGTGAATTTAGATCCACATGCCGATTTTAGGGCAATGGAAGGACGCCATTCTGGCAACCCTTTCCGATATGCTCACCACCACGGCTTTATGTCAAAGTATTGCGTTATGGGATTGCACGAACAAAAGAACAACCAAGAATCCATTGAAAGCTTGATGGCGGCGCAATTCCCGTTTTATTCATATCAGCAATTGTTTGTCCGTCGGTCTATATCTTATGACGATGCGCTTGAAGAAGCCCTAGGCTACATCGAAACCGAACAGGTCACAGGTATCGAGGTTGACGTAGACAGCATCAAGCACATTCCGGCAAGTGCTTATTCTCTGACGGGTTTTTCTAGTGAACAAGCGATGCGGTTTGTCTCTACGTTTGCCAACAGCGAACAATGTCGTTATTTGCACTTATGTGAGGCCGCACCTGATGACAACGAGCCCCCAGGTCATAAGGCGCTAGAGTCGGGACAGTTGTTGACCCAACTCATTTATAGCTATGTTACGAGTCGAACCGGTTAAGGTTGCGTTTCCACTGCTCCAGCCAAACCGAAAAGCCTTCCAACTCAAACGGCTTGCTGTATAAAAAGCCTTGGCCGACATCGCAGCCCAAGTCTAACAATTGGGTTTCTGTTGTTTCTGCCTCTATGCCTTGTGCAATCACTGGCAACTGCAGGGTTTTCGCCATACCAATAATAGCATTGATATAGGTATTTATTTGTTCACCAGGTTTGCCTGACGATAAATGACGACAGTCTACTTTGAGGTAGTAAGGAGTAAAGTTATTAAAGGTGCCAATCGCTGTGCGATCTTTACCAAAATCATCAATGGCAACTTTAACACCTGCTTGTTGGAACAACCGTGCAACCTTTAAGGCTTTGTGTTGGTTGATCGCAAAAGCAGACTCTTTTACTTCTATTACTAACTTTTCTGGCTCAACCATATATTTTTCGAGCAAACCCAACACAGTCTCAACAAGCTGAGACTGAAACAACTCGCGATTGGACACGTTTACCGAAAGCGTCTGAGGTAAGCCTTTTTCTTTAAAGTCAGATAAGGTTTTTATTGCCATCTCTATAGCCCATAAGTTGAGCTGATAAATAATTCCAGACTGCTCCGCTAAACGAATAAATTCATCAGCACTGACAATCCCTTTGTCTTCCCTATTCCAACGGACCAAAACTTCACCACCGACGACCTGCTTCGAATTTAATGCTACCTGAGGTTGTACATATAAAATAAAGCGTTGTTGTTTCAAATCTTCTTTCAATTGGCTAATGATGGTGCGATTCACAACGATGTCGCTTTGTTGTTTTTGGTCGAAATAAACAGAGCTATCCGTGTTTTGAGCTAAGTTCATTGCGATATACGCATTTTCTATTAGGTGTTCAACCGATTGAGCTTGGCTGGGGTAAGAGGCGATACCAAATTGAATACCGACATCGACCGCTGTTGAATCAACTACAATAGGCTCTTTAATTGTGGTTTTTAACAAACCAATAAAACTTTCTGTCGCAAAGTTGTTTTTGTCAGCTCGAATTGCCGTTGCAAAATCAACTCCACCTACCGTAGCAAATGGCGCCAAATCAAAGCCATCAGATAAATTAAGGACACTCTGATTTTTGGCCAAGCTGGCTTTTAAGCGAGTGATTAGTTGAATTTTTACAAGGTCAGCGTTGTTGTGGCCTATTAAGGCATTGAGCTCATTAAAGCGAGTAAACTTAAAGACCACGATATTGATTTTTTCATTTGGATGAACAAACAGCCACTTTTCAATACGCTCAGAAAACGCGAGTTTGTTAGGTAAACCCGTGGCTAGATCAAGGCCAACCGCAACACGTTTAGCGTCTAATTCGTGTTTGGTTTCTTCATGAACATGGCTCAGCGCTCTAAAATCGAAAATACAGCTAAATATCACTCCAACACTAACTAAAATGATAGGCGTCACCAATATTAACGACGACTTAAGCAAGAATTGATTGGCAATGAGGATGCTCAGTACCGTCAATTGCAGTGTCCATTGAACTGGATAATCTAAGGGCTTAACTAGCATTTCGCGCCAAACAAATGGCGCTGCAAATAATGCAGTAACTGCCGAAGACAAAAGTAAGACGTTTTTAATCTCGTGATTTACATTGGCAAATAGCACTGCATAACAAAACGCATTACCCAAAATAAGAGAAATAATAACCAACCAATTTTCTTGTTTTTTGAGTAATAACGTCAGTGCACCTACCACGACCAAAAGCGTTGATAGTATGCCTGCTGCTAAATAAAACTCACTTATGTCAAACATTTATAATTTTCCTGTGACGGTACAACTTAACTCGACCTGCTAATGTTACTGTTTGTCATGACTCTGCTTTCTCGGTAACTTTCTTAAGATATTCGATTTCTTTTTCCAAAAACATCATTAACTGCGCTTCAGGCAATGGCCTACTGACTAAGTAACCTTGCAGTAAAAAGCACCCCATAACGTGCAAAATGTAGGCCTGAGTTTCATTTTCGACCCCTTCTGCAACTACTTCTATGGATAAAGCATTGGCTAACTGTATGATAACTGATGTTATATTTCGGTCTTGAGTAGAAAGCTCAATTTCTTTAGTAAAGCTTCGATCAATCTTTACCTTATCGATATTAAACTGACGTAAATGTAACAGCGAGCTGTAGCCCGTACCAAAGTCATCCAGCGCTATTGAAAAACCCATGTTTTTAAGGCTATCAATATTTTTTGAGACTAAGTCTGCTCCCTTCATCATGGCGGTCTCGGTCAACTCAAGCTCAATAAAATTACAATCGCCATTTACCTTATTAACTAATTGTGAAACTTGTTCAACAAAATCAGCCTGTTGAAAGTTTATAGAGGAGATATTAACCGCTATTCGTCCTTTTAGCACGCCTTGTTGCCGCCACTCCTCTGCTTTGATTAACGCTTGTTCTAAGACGTAAAAGTCTAATTGCCGAATTAGGCCGTTTTGTTCTGCTATGGGTATAAATTGATCAGGTGGTACCAAACCACGTACAGGACTTTGCCAACGAACTAAGGCCTCAAAGCCGGAAATACTGTGATGCTGCGTATGATAAACAGGTTGATAAAACACAACTAACTCACGGTTACTTATCGCTGCGACGAGTTCACTTTCTATATTGAGCTGGTCAGATGTAATATCATCCATCAAATGATCAAAGATAAGCGCACTATTGCGGCCAGAAATTTTAACTCGGTTTAGTGCCGTATCAGCACATCGCATTAACTGATCCGCTTTAGTACCGTGGTTTGGAAATATGGATACGCCAATGCTTGTGGTCATATTCACTTCTGCGTCATCAAGTACAAATACACTTTCAAACTCCTGTTGAATATCTGCTACGACTCGCTTGATATAAAAAATGGGGTTATTTCCACACAGGTGACCTGGAATTAGTAGTGCAAATTCATCACCACCGAGTCGCGCCAACGTCAAACTAGGATCTAGTACTGCGGTTAATCGGTCTGCGACTTGTTTGATTAGCTTATCTCCTTGCAACAAGCCAATACTCGTGTTGACCTTTTTAAAGTGATCTAAGTCAATAAAAGCAATGGCAAAATGAGGCAAATTAGATTGGACCGTCGAGATTGAGTGTTTGATGTATTCGACAAACAAAGTACGGTTCGGCAACGTAGTTAGCTGGTCTCGTGTTGCAAGCTGGTGCATAGCTTGCTCATTTTGCTTGCGGTCAGTGACATCTGTGATCATGCCGACATATTTTATGTCAATTTTCTTCGATAACTTACTTTCAGTACTCACCCGAGTTACCGACATATCAAATGAAACACGCTGGCCATCTTCTCGATAACTCCAAATTTCGCCATGCCAAAACCCAGACTTTACGACTTCTTGCCATATGAGATTTTCGACTTCGTAATTTCGCCCTGAGTCTTTCATGATTTTGAAACACTTGTTTAAGGCGTCTTCTGACTTGATCCCGGTTATCTCCGTAAAGGCATTGTTTACTTGCTCGATTTCTCGGTCTTTGTTGGCTATCCATATGCCTTCTTTGGTGTTTTCCATCAATGAATCGATAAAGGTTTGACGGCGGTTATTGTGAAATGTCAGAGACATAGTGATCCACTTGCCATAAGCCATTATGGCCAATAAGCCAGCCAAAAAAATTGCCACAATCAGGATGAGTGTATTTTGATCAAACCCATAAACCTCAGGTTGTAGAATTAAGTCAGTAGCGTGAGCTTTAGAAAAACAAAAAGTAAGAAATAGGCTTATTAAGAGGATAAAACGATAAACAAATTGCAGGCAGTAACGCACCTTGGCGACCAAGTTCGGTCGCCAAAAAGGCAATGATTCGATGTACCTGTAGCAAATCGACAGCAAGTCTGAAGCGTCCCATCATTGATAAAATCAACTTTAAGAATAGAAGTTTAGCTCCAAACTGCCAACATTCTCATTGGCACTTTTGTGGGTGGAAATGTGAGTACTATTTTGAACCAGCAAAGTCCAACTGACGCCAAGATTCAAATACAAATACTGCCACGGCATTTGACAAGTTCATGCTACGGCTATCGGGCTGCATTGGAATACGCAACCAGTTTTGTTGACCAATTAGGGCTAATACGTCATCGGGTAACCCTCGAGTTTCTGGGCCAAACACGAGTGAATCCCCCGGTTGGTAAGATACCTGATGATGGTAATCTTTTCCTTTGGTGGTACAGGCAAACATTCTGCTGTCCGGATGAGCGTCCACATACGCTTGAAAATTTGGATACCTTTTCACCGCAGCAAACTCGTGATAATCCAACCCCGCACGGCGAACCTTTTTTTCTTCGATGTCAAAGCCCAAGGGTTCAATCAGGTGTAATTGATACCCACTGTTTGCACATAGTCGAACAATATTGCCAGTGTTTGGTGGAATTTCTGGCTGAAATAAAACAACGTTAATCATAAAAGTAACTCTATTTATTCTTTGCTATTACGCTAGTTTAACCCAAAGCCCTGTTGGGGTTTAGTCTTAGTTACGCATTTTGTAGACTGGACATCGTACCTGTACTTATGTCACATTGATTAGATAAAAATAACAATAAGTAGTCGTTATGAGCCAATTTATTCTAGAGTTTAACCATGCCCTTTCGCCGCAACAATGCCAGCAATTAATAGATAAGTTTGAGCAAGATCCTAACAAACACCCCGGCAGAACTGGGAATGGCGTGGATACCACAAAAAAGAACAGCTTGGATCTAACGATTGATAGCCATCCTCAGTGGCAACAAGAACACAACCTACTAGCGCAAACGACTTTGAGGGCCTTAGTACAATACGCCAAAATGCATCCAATGATGTTAACTGGCGCCGTATCGACCTCAATCCAAAATCCTCAAACGGGACAAATTACTACCTTGAGTCACAACGACATTGCGAAAATGAGTGACGAACAAATCCAACAGCTAGTCACCCGCTTGTATGAGCTCGATATTTTAAATATTCAAAAGTATCAACAAAGTGCCGGCGGATATCCTCACTGGCACTCTGAGCACTTCCCACACCCAACTGACACAACTCAGCGTTCGTTGAGGCGCAGTCTACTCGTCTTGTTTTACCTCAATGACATTGAAGACGGAGGAGAAACGGAGTTTTTTTACCAACAGGCTAAAGTAAAACCCAAAGCCGGCAGTGTGGTATTGGCACCTTGTGATTTCACTCACACTCACAGAGGTCTAGCGCCCCGTTCTTCTGACAAATACGTTATTGCCTCGTGGGTTATGTGGCGAGAAGCAAAAAATCTCTACTAATCCGACCAGAAAAGAAATATGAACCAATTGTTAAACTTTTGTTAAAAAGAGGTTCCATTTGGGATCAAATTATGTACAGTGTTAGCTCATCGTTAAAAACCTGCAGTTAGACGGGTCGATGGATAATTATTATAAAAAACATATTTGGAGTCTCATATGAACCACAAGAAGTTCACTGGTTCGCTAGTCGCACTAGCTCTCTCTGCCTCTTTTGCAGCACAAGCTGACGATGACCGTTTCATCATTCAGGTCGACAATTCAAAAAAAGGTGTAGTTAAAGCACTTGCTAAAAAACTTGGCGGGAACATTAAAGTAGACGCAAATGGATTTTTTGCGGCTGAGTTTACAGGAAAAAACTTAGCTGAAGTTAAGGGACTACTTAACAACCCTCACATTAAATTAATCGAAAACGATTTACGTCGTGTTCCACTAGCTGTCTACAACGACGACGCTGGTAACCCGATGACCCAACAAATCAACCCGTATGCAATTTATCAGTCAGAAGCAAACTTGGTGACGTTTAACCCAAATGCTGGCATGAAAGTATGTGTTATTGACTCTGGTTTAGACCGTTCGAATCAAGATTTTAACTGGGGTGGCATTACAGGTGATAATGACCCTGGTACAGGTAATTGGGATCAACACGGTGGTCCACATGGCACACACGTAGCAGGTACGATTGGTGCAGCTGATAACAACGTTGGTGTTGTAGGTATGGCACCGGGTGTCGACATGCACATCATCAAAGTATTCAATGAAAGCGGCTGGGGTTACTCTTCTGACCTTGCTTATGCAGCGGATAAATGTGCTCAAGCAGGTGCAAATATCATCAACATGAGTCTTGGTGGCGGCGGTTCAAACAGCACAGAATCAAATGCATTCCAAACATTCACTGACAACGGTGGTCTAGTATTAGCAGCGGCTGGTAATGATGGTAACAGCGTTCGTTCATATCCAGCTGGTTACCCGTCAGTTATGATGATCGGTGCTAATGACGCTGATAATAATATTGCGTCATTTTCACAGTTCCCAAGCTGTACAACTGGCCGTGGTAAAAGCGTTACAACAGACGAAACAATCTGTGTTGAAGCAACAGCAGGTGGTGTAGGTACGTTATCAACGTATCCAGCGGGTATGACGTCTCTAGCAAGCCTGACTGTTGATGGTAGTGGTTTTGCAACATCAGCAATGGAAAATACAGGTAATGCAACTAGCTCACTTTATTACATGGGCACTGCTGAATCAGCTGATTCTGGCGCTAATGGTTCAATTTGTTTAATCGACCGTGGTGTGATCAGCTTCCATGACAAGGTTCTTAACTGTGAAAACTCTGGTGGCATAGGCGCTATCATCGTTAACAATGAACCTGGTATGTTATACGGCACATTAGGTGACACAAATGCAACAACAATTCCTGCAGTCGGTGCCGCGCAAGAAGATCGTGCAGCCCTGTTAGCAGCGACGAGTGCAAGTATTAACATCGGTCCAAGTGATTACGGCTATATGGACGGTACATCAATGGCGACACCAGGTGTTGCTGGTATTGCAGCACTAGTATGGTCAAATCACAGTGCGTGTACTGGTACAGAGATCCGTAACGCATTAAAAGCAACTGCAGAAGATCAAGGTGCTCCAGGTCATGATGTTTACTTCGGTCACGGTATCGTAAAAGCGAAAGCAGCGAGTGACTACTTAACTGCGAATGGTTGTTCTGGTGACACAGGTGGTGGCACAGGCGGCGGTACTGGTGGTACTGGCTTTGACTTAAGTGCAAACGGTTACAAGTCAAAAGGTACTAAATACGTAGACCTTAGCTGGGCCGGTGCAACTACGGCGTCAGTTGATATCTATCGCAATGGTTCTATCGTAGCGACTACACAAAACGACGGTCAGTACACTGATACAATCGGTGGTAAAGGTGGCGGTAGCTACACTTACCAAGTTTGTGAAGCTGGTACGTCAACGTGTTCTGTTGAATCAAACGTATTGTTTTAATTAAAGTTGTGTCGATGAAAAACAAAGGGCGCTGAGTTACAGCGCCCTTTTTATTGCATATCAAAACTTGATTCAGCATCTGATAATTTAAATAGCTTGCTCATCCAAGAAAAAAGCCAAAACCTCACTTAACCCTTTATTTCGAATCTCGTCACTTTCAATAAAAATCTCATGTTTGGCGCCCTTTATTACAACAGGTTTACCACTGTGACAGCTTTTCCCAACCTCGGTTAGGCGCGTGCAAAACTTATCTTGAGCTGAGTTATCAATTACGATGTCTTTTTCTGCTTGCAACACAAGCAAAGGAATCGACACTTTTTCAAGCTCGCTAAATGCGCGATCCAAACCATTGATAGACGAAGTGATCCAACCATAAGTAATACCACCTAGTTGTAGCTTCGGCTCTTGTTCGTAGGTCTCTCTAAAATACTCATAACGCGCTTTGCTGTGGGTTAAGGTATTGATCAAAAATGGAACCTTTTTGTAATCACTGTGACCTAAAAAATAAGGGCTCTCTGGCTCAACTTGCTTCACCAACCAAGCAGCAGATTTCACCATAGGTTTAAGGATCATCGCCGGCACTGGACCTGTCGGCAATCCCCACATAGGTGAAGAAAACGCAGCTTTAGCAAATGGGTGAGAGTAAGATTGTAAGTAACGCAAACCGATTGCGCCGCCCATTGAATGACACAATAAGTGCATTTCTCCGACCTTTTTAGGCTCAACAATTTCAGTCACAAATTGATTAAAATCACGGGTGTAGTCCGAAAACTTATTCACGTGACCTTTGTGACTATTTACCAACAAACGCGAGGAAAGACCCTGGCCTTGATGATCCAAGATAAAAACCCGATAACCTAATTTTGCGAAGTCATAGGCCATTTCTTTATATTTTAAATACCCCTCCACTCGCCCAGGTGAAATGACTAGCGTATTTCGCGCACCCTCAAGACTCACTTCGACAAAGTGCAACACTAACCCTTGTTTGTTAACAAATTGACCGGGCTTAGCATGCGTTTCCCAAAATGGCTCTAACTCTGTTTTCACAAAAGCGCCAAAATCGGCTTCGCGTTGCTGTTTTAACATCATTACCTGATATCCCTCTGTTACTGCGAGTGATGATTCGATTCGTTGAGCCGTACTATAAACCTCTGCGCCATAACTTTCAGCACAAAATAAACCACTCAATAGCATTGAGACCAATCTAACTGACCAATATTTCATTGTATGTTGTCTACCTTTTTTGCAACTGTCGCCTTCTTCCCCTACACTGCGCTCTCCACCAGACTAGTCGAAATGCACAAAAAGAGAAACCAAGATGACAATATGGGTCGACGCTGACGCTACGCCCGTTGCCGTAAAAGAAATCTTATTTAGGGCAGCAGAGCGAACCAAAACCATGACTATTTTTGTCGCCAATCAATTTGTGAATGTGCCACCTTCACCGTTTATCAAACGCATGCAAGTCAGCGCCGGGTTTGATGTGGCCGATGATTACATTGCCAAAGAGTGCCAACCAAACGACTTAGTTGTAACCGCAGATATTCCTCTTGCCTCTGAAGTCATCGACAAAAAAGCCATAGCTCTCAATCCAAGAGGCGAGCTTTACACACCAGAAAATATCAAACAACGCCTTAATATTCGTGACTTTATGGATACAATGCGAGCTAGTGGTGTGCAATCAGGCGGGCAAGCAAAATACGGTGACAAAGAAAAACAAGCCTTTGCCAACGCACTTGATCGATACCTAGCTAAACACAAAACGTAATAAATTATCGGTTTGATATTCAAATCCGAGTTTGTGACAAATTTTTAGGCCTGATACGCGTTTACCTATTGTTGTATTCCTTGCCATTGTAGGAGCAACCTCCGGTACAACCAAAGGCTCATTAATTCGCTCATCGTTAAGCTGCTGTCTGGCATAACGATAAAAGCTCTGTTTACTTGGGTGATGCGGTGCTACAACATTGTAGATATCGCCATTATTCTCGCGAGCTCCCTGCTCTAATAATAATTTTATCGCCGCCACAACATCCTTTTGAGTCACCATATTTACTGGCTCGAGAGCATTATCCGCAGTGAGTTTGACCTTAAAGCGGCCTGGATGACGAGTAGCTCCAATTAAACCAGCTAATCTTATTACCTGTTTATTTTTCACCCGGCTAGTCAATACCTCTTGCTCTGCGTCATACAAGGCTCTGGCCTTTTCAGTTGATAAATCAAGGGCGGTGTTTTCATCAACTTCAGCCCCTTCAGGGTAAATCCCAATGGAGCTGGTAAAAATGATCTGTTTTACACCACTAGAATAGCCCTTCTCGACTAAACTTTTTATTTTGGTTGAGTAAGAATCACCCAATCCTTTTTTAAATCCTGGTGGAATACAAATCACCAAGGAATCCACGTTAAATAGGACCTCATCAGCGTTAAGCTCACCATCAGACACGTTACAAAAAGCCTGATTGATGGAAGAGTTTGTTAGTTTTTGACGACTTGTACGAAAAGAAAGGCAAACTTGATATTTTTGTTTATCTGAGCTGTTTTCAACTAAGGCTTCGGCAAGGGCGGTTCCGATAAAACCGCCGCCTATGATACCGACACGTTGCATGACTTGTTCTCTATGGTTGTTAAAACGGATTGTTATTAGTCGTTATTCTGCTTTATCAGACTTAGGGATCACACAATATTGGCCAACAAATTTTGCGACTTTCTTTTGGCCGTCTAATACTTCTACCTGAACACTAATCATCGCCTTTTTATTGTCTTTTAATGGCTCAAAATCACCTTTAATATCCTCAAAATGCGCTATCGATCTCGGCAGTTCGGTTACCGGCTTGTGGTAATGAATGTCCGCATCAGCCAACACAATGTCACCGTCTACTTCATTTTCCTTCATCATCAAATGAACGAGACCCCAACCGGTTAATGTCGCCAACGAATAGATAGAGCCAGCAAACATAGTGCCGTGTAAATTCATATTGGGATTTAAGGCTGCTCGGGTCTCAAAGGTTTTGCCCGTGTATTGATATACTCGAATGCCCATAAGCTGAGTGATAGGAATTTGCTGGTGCCAGATATTTTGCAGATCAACACACCACTGAGGGTGGCGAATAATCACCTCGACTTTATCCAAAGGTTTGCACATTTGTACATGAGGAATCGAACCAAAAATCTCCGGTGCGTCTCCGGTAACCGAGTAGCCTAGGTTTTCATAAAAGTTGGTGGCGGTTTTTCGAGCATTTAGGATAACTCGCTCAACCCCTTCTTGTCGCGCAATGGCTTCGAGGGATTCCAACATCATGGTCGCCAAACCTTTACGTCTGTGGTTATCAATCACAGCCATGTAACGAATTTGCGCCTCTTCTGAATTGACAAGGTGTAAACGAGCCACTCCCACAACTTCACCGTTATCGTCTTTGACCATGCGGTGCCATGCGTGTTGCTCGTATTCGTCTTTTTCAGAACCACGAGGTTGCTGTAATGGTGCGCGAAGGATTTGCCATCGAACTTCGTAATAGTCTTCCCAGTCGGACTCTGTTTGTGGCGCCACAACTTGGTACATACTCTTCCCCTTTATCCTAAATAGTTGACTCAACGAATCATTCTTTTGTTATGCTTGTTATTATCGTTGAGCCACTTTAATTAAAAACCATCTATGGACCTCTGGCAAACTCTATTAAGTAACGAGCAAGCTAAACAGCTGTACTTTTTTCAAAAAGACGGCTTTCGTATCGAGGTCATTCAAAACAAAGATTTCTATCGTCTTGAAATAAATGGTGTAATCCAAAGTGCGTTTGCAAACACCGCGCCATATATGCCGGCACTTTCACATTGTGCTGTAATGCTGTTGCCTTTACTTCACGATAGCCGACCGACGAGCGTTCTTGAGTTAGGCGGTGGCGGCCAATCTCTACAGCGTTATTTTAAGCACGCCTTTCCTCATATTGACTTTATCAGTATCGAAGCCGACAAAGACGTAAATTTGGCGCTGCAATCATTACCTGGGTTTAACCAACTATCCATCGTACAAACAGACGCGTTTGAACATATTAAAGAGTGCAAGAATAACAATCGTCACTTTGATTGGCTCATCGTCGACTTGTTTGCCGGGGCAGATGCGCCCGCTCAAACAAAATCAGATTCTTTTTATCGAGACCTTAAACAACTGTTAAACCCCGGGGGTTGGCTCATCGTTAATTGTTTAACGGATGATAAAGCCCAATTGAATTTATTACGGGACAGTATTAACAATGGCTTTGAAATAAGTACGGTCAATCCGGCATTTGGGGTAAAAGCCTTTGCCGTTCCGGGTCAAAAAAATCACATATTTTTGTTAAAACACCAAGCGCCCGAAACTCAGACGCCGTTTGTTTTTCCAAAGGATATCGAACAACACAATTTGTTCAAAAGCCAATAATCAAACCGTAAGTTGAAAGGTCACCGGACCATCGTTGGTCAAGCTAACTTGCATATCAGCACCAAACTGACCCGTTTCGACTGGCAACCCTAAGTCTTTGCAGCATTGGACAAAATATTCGTACAAACGATTGCCCTGCTCCGGCGTTGCGCCACGCGAAAAGCCCGGACGATTACCCGATTTGGTATCAGCAACAAGGGTAAATTGTGACACCACTAACAACGAGCCTTCGACTTGCTGAACATTTAGGTTCATCTTGCCGTTTTCATCATTAAACACACGATACTTACTGATTCGCTCAGCAAGCTTTTTCGCTTTAGCCTCGTCATCAGCTTGTTCAACGCCTAGCAACACCAATAAACCTTGGTTAATACTTCCGACAGTTTGACCGTCGATGTCAACTTTGGCTTCGCTTACGCGCTGAATTAATCCAATCACAACTACTTCTCCTGATCTTTTTCATTTAAGAATTTAGCGATGTTTTGGCTCGCTCTTACCAAGCCGTCAATAATACCAGGCTCAGTACTACTGTGTCCTGCGGCTGGGACCATTTCTAATACGCCGTTTGGCCAATGTTCAGCGAGGGTAAAGGCCCCTTCTGGCTTGCATACTACGTCATTTCGCCCATGGACAATGTAACCTGGAATATGTGATATTGCCGCGATTTCACTGATGATTTCTGACTCGTAAATAAATCCGTCATTCGTAAAATAATGCGTATTAAGCAGCGACATAGCGATGGCTTCGTGTTTACTCATCGCTGGCGCAGACTGCTGATAATTGACTGACACTATCCGGCCTTCCCAATTCATAAACTGTTTGGCCGCTGCGAGCTGCTCAAAATCGTTATCGCCGGTTAATTTTTCGTGATACGACTCGAGTATTTCTTGAGTTGCGTCATAGTCTTCACTATCGACAGATTCAATATCATGACCGCGAACAAAATCTCGATAATATTCAGGAAAGATTTGGCTCGCGCCTTGTTTGGGCGACAAAAACCAGTCTAAATCTTGTTTTCGAGCCAAAAATACCCCGCGCAATATCAGTGCTTTGACGACAGACGGAAACTTAATCGCATATAGGAGTGCCAACGTCGTTCCCCAAGAACCACCCGCAACGACCCAAGAAGTAATGCCCAAATGAGCTCTTATTTGCTCCATGTCACGCAATAAATGCTGAGTGGTATTACTAAACAACGCATTGATATCATCAGCGCAGTGCGGTGTCGACTTACCACAGCCACGCTGGTCAAATTGAATGATGCGATATTGCTCTGGGTCGTAAAAGCGACGGTGCATCGGACTGCTACCACCGCCTGGGCCACCATGAACGTACACCACAGGAATACCATCGGGGTTTCCACATTCTTCGACATAAATCTGATGGCTATCGCCGACATCCAAATGGAACGTTTGGTTGGGGTTAATTTCAGGGAATAAGGTTCGCATTCGAAACTCCTGTACCTTTTAGATTTCTACCATAGTGGTTTCTGCCTTGACGATTCACCACAGTGTAACACTAAAACTCAAAATACTGTGACGGCAGACCGTCTAACAAAATTACTGTCATTAGAGCGGCTTTTACAGAAGCCATAAAGGCATTCTGATCAATGTTGTCAATGGTATCGTCAGAGGTATGGTAAAAATCGTGTAAATCTCCACCTAGATACAAGTATGGAATACCTTGTTTTCTAAACACAGCATGATCACTCGCATTTCGCCAGTCTATATTACCAGATAAAGCATCTCTGCTAAGCCGTGCACTGCCATGGCCCCTTTTCAAACGGATATGTTTTCTGCCTATTTGCTGTGTCACCGTATCAAAAATAGCGAGAAAGGCTTGGTTTTTGCGAGCTCCAGTAAAATACAGATTGCCCTTTGTGCCACCAATCATATCTAGGTTGATATTCATTTTTATTTCAATGGGAGCGTCTATGGGCTCGTCAATAAGATCAGTGTTAAGGCTCGGCTTACCATATACGCTATTCCAATTTTCAAGAAAGTACCGAGCACCATGTAAGCCATGTTCTTCAGCATCAGTCGCTACGTAAAGAATCGAATAGTTTGGTGCTAGCACACTGAAAAAACGGGCAATGGCCAAGAGTCCGGCTACTCCAGAGGCGTTATCATCGGCCCCGTTCATTATCCGTTTGCCCTTGGTTCCCAAGTGATCATAGTGTGCGGTGATGATCAGCACCTGATTGGGATATTGCTGACCACGTTGAAAACCCAAAATATTCTCGCCTGTAGTGGCTGTGCCGTAGTGATCATATTGAAAGACTTGCTTGAACCCATCAGTATCCAATAAGCCCAGTTGGGATACTGGCAGCAATCCAATAGACTTAAATTGCTCAATGATATAGTTACTTGCGCGTTGTTGGCCTTGAGTAGAAGGTGCGCGCCCTTGCATTGTATCGGAGCTTAGTGTTGTAAGGTCTAACAGCGTTTGGCAGGGGTGATTGAATGGAAAAGCGAAGTCCGCTTTGACGTCACAGCTCGTTCGATTTTGAGCGAAGACAAACTTCGCTTCAAAACCAAACAGAAGCGCAATGATAAGTACTAAATTAGATACCGTATTGCTCACGATATAATTCAACGCTTGGTAAATAGGCCGCGTATTCTTCGTTTTGTTTCACAAATTCAATTACATCGCCTAAGGTAACGATCGAAATCACTTTAGTACCGAAGTCACGCTCAACTTCTTGAATCGCTGATAGTTCGCCTTTGCCCTTTTCTTGACGGTCAAGGGCGATTAAGACACCCGCTAAACTCGCGCCAGCTTGCTCAATAATGGTCATCGATTCGCGAATTGCAGTACCTGCGGTAATAACATCATCGACTAGCATGATGTCGCCTTTAAGCTCTGCACCTACCAGGCTTCCGCCTTCACCGTGGTCTTTTTTCTCTTTACGGTTAAAGCAGTAAGGTGTGTCAACGTCGTGATGATCTGCAAGCGCAACCGCTGTAGTTGTTGCGATAGGAATACCTTTGTAAGCAGGGCCAAATAACACATCAAATGAAATCCCAGAGTCTGCTAACGCCGCCGCATAAAAACGCCCCAAACGCGCCAAATCACGACCAGTATTAAACAAACCAGCGTTAAAAAAATACGGGCTTGTGCGGCCAGATTTAAGGGTAAATTCACCGAATTTTAGTACCTGTTTCTCAAGGGCAAATTCGATAAACTCTTTTTGATAATCTTTCATGGTTTGTGTCCTACTGTTTGTTGCGGGTTACTACATTGCCTGGTCTTTAGACCTAACAAAAACCAGCAATACTGCTGGCTTTTTCAATTTTTACTCTGTTTACGCTAAGGCTTTTTTCTGCTCGTCGATGAGCTCACCGATGGCGTTTTTGGCAAGGGCCATCATTTCTTGCATTTCGTCAAAGGTGAAAGGCTCTTCTTCTGCAGTGCCTTGTACTTCGATTAAACGACCATCTTCAGTCATGATAACGTTCATGTCGGTTTCGGCTTCAGAGTCTTCAACGTATTCCAAATCCGCAATTGGTGTACCTTGATACACACCAACCGAAATCGCCGCAATCATGTGTTTAAGTGGGTTGGCTTTGATGATCTCTTCTTTGCGCATGTAGTTAATCGCATCAACTAATGCCACACATGCACCTGTGATAGATGCGGTACGAGTACCACCGTCAGCTTGAATAACATCACAGTCAACTGTGATGGTGTTTTCGCCAAGCGCTGATAAGTCGACTGCTGCACGTAAAGAACGAGCAATCAGACGTTGAATTTCCATGGTACGGCCAGACTGTTTGCCTTTCGCTGCTTCACGTTGGTTACGAGTGTGAGTTGAGCGCGGTAACATGCCGTATTCAGCTGTGATCCAACCTTTGCCCTGACCTTTCATAAAACGAGGCACGCCCACTTCAACCGTTGCATTACATAATACTTTTGTGTCACCAATTTCAATCAACACCGAACCTTCAGCGTGCGCTGTAAAGTTACGAGTAATAGTGACGGGACGAATTTGAGAAGTGGTTCTACCGCTTGGACGCATAATTGTTTGCCTTGTTTTATCGATTCTTTTTTTACTATTGTAAGATACTACAAAGCAGCCCGAAAGCTGCTTTGTGTTTTATTTTTGGGTATGGACTAAATTAGTCGCGAGGTTTACGGTCATTACGACGACCGCGATGTCCTTCACCACCGCGTCCACGGTTACCTTCGCGATTGCCATCACGATTACCACCACGTCCACGACCACCGCGATCATCACGGCCTCGACCACGACCGCCGCCATCACGACGACCACCACGCTCACCAACACCTTGGCCGCCACGAGGGTCAACCTTGATGTCTAGCTGTTGGTTACGAACACGTGTCTTCTTCAACTGTTCAGCTGTTTCTGTTGGCATGTCTGCCGGTAGTTCAACAACAGAGAAGTTCGGCATTAGCTTGATGTTACCGATGAACTTAGAGCTAATGTTTGCTTCGTTTGCAATCGCACCAACGATATCTTTAGGTGTTACACCGTGCTCACGACCAACTTCGATGCGGTATGCTTGCATAGGAACGCCAGTATCACGACCACGGCCACCACGTTCGCCACGTTCACCGCGATCACGGTCACGACCGTTGCGATCACGACTGTTGCGATCTTCAAACTTGTTGTTTCCTGGCATGCCTTTGCCCGTTACTTGTAACGGTGCTTCTTGCTGTGCCATAAACGCTAATGCAGCAGCAACTTCACCAAGCTCTTGACCGTGCTCTTCTGCATACTCGTTCACTAAGTTAGTGAAAAAGTCTAAGTCCTGACCACCGATTACATCTGCAATGCGCTCTTTAAACGCAGCAACACGTAACTGTGTAACTTCTTCATTTGTTGGTGGCTCGTAAGGCAAAATTGTTTGCTTAGTTTCACGCTCGATTGTCTTTAATAAACGACGCTCACGTGGCGTTGCAAACAAGATAGCGTTACCTTTACGACCCGCACGACCTGTACGGCCAACACGGTGAACGTAAGATTCTACATCGTACGGTAAGTCATAGTTAATAACGTGACTTACACGCTCAACGTCGATACCACGTGCTGCAACGTCTGTTGCGATAATAATGTCTAAACGACCAGACTTTAATGACTCGATACACTGTTCACGGTGAGACTGGTTCATGTCACCGTTAAGCGCTGCTGCAGCGTGACCACGCGCAGATAGCTTGTCTGCTAATTCAGAGGTTGCTTGACGCGTCTTCGTAAAGATGATCATGCCATCAAATTCAGTCAGCTCTAGAAGTCGTGTTAACACGTCTAGTTTTTGGTTGTTGTTCACAATCCAGTACTGCTGTGTGATGTTAGAGTGACTCGCCGTTTTTGGCTTAATGCGCACTTCTTTAGGGTTCTTAAGGTACTGCTTAGTCACCTTTAAGATTGGCGCTGGCATAGTCGCCGAGAACAACGCGATTTGTGCTTCACTTGGCACGTGCTCCATGATCCACTCAACGTCATCGATGAAGCCCATACGCAACATTTCGTCGGCTTCGTCTAGTACCACTGTTTTAAGGTTAGACAAATCGAGAGTTTCGCGACGCATGTGGTCCATAACACGACCTGGTGTACCAACAACAACGTGAACACCACGCTTAAGTGCACGTAGCTGAGTACGGAAATCCTGACCACCGTAAATTGGTAATACGTGGAAACCGTCAAGCTTTTCAGCATAAGTTGTAAATGCTTCTGCAACCTGAATCGCTAATTCACGAGTCGGTGCTAACACTAAGATCTGTGGCGAATTGATACTTGGATCTAAGTGGCACAAAGTTGGAAGCGCGAACGCCGCCGTTTTACCAGTACCCGTTTGGGCGATACCTAAAATATCGTCGCCATTAAGGATATGTGGAATACATTCAGCTTGGATTGGTGAAGGGGTTTCATAACCAACGTGTTGAACCGCTTCTAAAACGGCTGGGGTTAAACCTAAGTCAACAAACTTTGGGGTTACATTTTCTGTCATTTTTTACTCACATCTCTACCCCAACTTCACGCGTAATCCATCATCACTCAACGTCCGCACCTCTATCGCAAGAGATTCAATTGAGCTAAGCCTGTCTGTGGGGGAATTCAAAAGGGCGCGCATTGTACGCTTTATTTTAGTTAATAGCGACCACATTTGACTATTTTTTAATCTTTTTTGAGTAATTACTTAAATGTTTTTAAGTTTTGGCTTAATGACGCTTCAATTTTTGGCAACAAACACAATAAGTTGTTGTTAATGACATGGTAAGTCGCAATGTCGTACATAGGCTCGTAGTCAAACTCAACCGGGATTTCTTCTGTTCCGCCTTTACTGCGATCTGATACAGGGTATACACCATAGTCAACCCGCCCCTCTGACAGCATTGATAACACTTGCCCCATTTTCGATACGATCACTAGGTTGTCTTTGTCTATTTGAGGAAAATTAGTCACAACCCCCATACTCATTGCATTTGTTACCGCCAATCCACCAACTTCAATCAATTTATGCAATTGTTCTAGATTACAGGGTTTACCCTTTTTACAGACGAGCATGTACGACATGATGCTAAGAGGTGGTGCGACTTTGATAAGGCCGGGAATCGTATCGATAATATCTTCAGCAAACGCAACACTACCAGAGAGCGCTTCTCGATTAACCAACATCAAGTCCCGATAAGAACTAGTAACAACAAAATCTACGTTGACGCCAATATCCGCGTAGGTCTTTTTGATAAGTGGTTCAAAATACTGTTGAATTTTAGGGTGATTGATCGAAGAAAGCATTACTGGCTGAGACAGGTCGCATTGTCCTTTAGTTTGTTCTAACTCTTCAGCGTGCAGCAAAAAACTAACGGTCGAAACCAAGACCACAATCGCCCGAAGCCCGCTAACCAAACGCAAGACAGGGATAGAAAAACTGGATACAAAACCTAAAGAAAATGTCTCCATGACACACCTCTTCCGAACGATTAAAACTTATCTAAACCACCTAAACTCACCAGCTTCTCGGTGGTAACTCTATCGAACTATTACTGTTCACTTTGTATACAAACACTATCAAATTGTCAAAACCCCAATGCTCAATAACAATATTTGCAATTCAAACAACAAGATAAAGTTGTCAAAACGCCTGTATAAATGTTTTATATGTTACTAAACTAGTCGCTATAATAGCTAAAATCGTAAAAACGGATTCATTCCGTGCTTAATTAAAAAAGGTGATTGTGTGATCCAAAGTATGACGGCGTACGCCAGAAGTGAAGTAAAAGGCGATTGGGGCACAGCAGTGTGGGAAATCCGCTCTGTAAACCAACGATACTTAGAGACTTACATCAGACTGCCGGAGCAATTTCGCTCTTTAGAGGCAGTTCTTCGCGAGCGCCTTCGCAAAAAATTACAACGCGGTAAGGTCGAAGTTTTCTTAAAATACACTGCTAACCCAGCCGCTGTGAGCCAACTCACCATCAACAAATCATTAGCCAAACAACTTATCGACAGCGCCAATTGGGTCAGCAACGAAGCTGCAGGCGGTGAATTAAATCCAGTGGATATCCTGCGCTGGCCAGGCGTGATGGAAGCCGAAGAAACCGACATGGACGAGATCCAAAAAGCCATTATGGCCGGCTTTGACGGTTTAACCCGTGACTTCATCGAAGCACGTGCTAGCGAGGGAGCCAACCTCAAAACCATGATCGAAACACGCCTAGATGCGATCTTAGAGCAAGCGGCCATTGTCGAAGAACACATGCCAGCCATCATGACTTGGCAAAAAGAGCGCATCACCAATAAACTTGCCGAAGCCAAAGTCGATATCGACGAAGCACGCCTAGAACAAGAGCTAATTTATTTGGCCCAAAAAACCGACGTAGCCGAAGAAATCGACCGACTAAAATCACACGTCAGCGAAACTCAAAAAATCATGAAAAAAGGCGGCGCCTGCGGTCGACGTCTCGACTTCATGATGCAAGAGTTTAATCGCGAATCCAACACCCTAGCATCTAAATCAATCAGTGCAGAAATCACTAACGCAGCGGTTGAATTGAAGGTGTTGATAGAGCAGATGAGAGAGCAGATCCAAAACATAGAGTAGCGTTTCTACCTGTTTCCAGAAATATATAAAACCCTGAAAAACCTCGCATTTGCGGGGTTTTTTATTATATAGTGTTCTGCAATGTTTCCCTAAGTTAACTATTTAGTGGTTACTAAATCGGTTACTAAAAAGAATGGTAACCACCTAAAACCATAAAAAGTAAAATTAGTAACCACCAGCACGGAGTGATATGAACGATAAACAAATTAAAGCCTTTATAAAATCAGAGACCAAAGGAAGAAAGGCTGTTGCTGATAACCTTTACATTAGAGTTCAAACATTAGGAAAGGCTTACTGGGAAGTTCGTTACAGCATCAATGGAAAAAGAAAGTTTATGCGAATTGCTGGCGGGGCTTACCCTGCAATGAGCTTAGCTATAGCCAAGCTCCAAGCCGCTTTAATAATTCAGCAAGTTAGAGAAGGCATAGATCCTTTAGCTGAAAAAGTCAGAGGTAAGTCTCAATCAATTAGGGTTGTAAATGAATTATTTGAAGATTGGTTCAATGGCCGCTCAGGAAAGCTAAAATATCCTCATATAGAAAAACGATATTACGAAAACGAAGTTAAACCATATATTGGTGAGCTTGCTATTGAACGTGTTAATGCCAGAGACATTAGAGATATAATTCAAACCGTCGCCAAAAGTAATCGACCGTCAATAGCAAATAAAACTCTTCGTTTATTAAAGAAGTTATTTAATCACGCAATTAAGCTTGATTTAAAAGGTGGTAACCCCGCTGCAGCTTTCGAATTATCAGACGCTGGTGGTACTGAAAAAAGTAGGACGAGAGCCCTATCATTAGATGAGCTTAAAGTGACATTTGAAGTATTCCGTCAACAATCACAGATATTTACCCGCGATAATTATATTGCTATGGCTCTCTTACTTTGTCTGGGCGTCAGAAAAACAGAGCTTACAGCAGCAAAATGGGAAGAATTTGATCTTGAGAATAAAGTTTGGAGTTTGGATGAGAACAGAAATAAAACAAGTTCAGCAATTCAAATTCCACTTTCAGACTTAGCAATCAAATTTTTGATTGAATTGAAAGTGAGAGCTGCCGGTTCCGATTACTTACTTCCAGCACGAAGAGCTAGCAAACGAAGAGCATACATTTCTGATGACACCTTAAACCATGCATTGTCTAAATTATTTGGAGAGAAAGTAGATAGTAAAAAACAACCTTATCCCAACTACTTAATACGGGCTGGCATTGAAAAGTTTACCATTCACGATATTAGGCGAACATTTAGAAGTCTACTTTCTGAACTAGGCACGCCTAGCGATATTGCAGAACGGTGTCTCAACCACAAAATCACGGGTGTTGAAGGTGTTTATAACAGACACGACTATTTTGATGACAGAAAAAAAGCGTTACAAAAACTATCTGAAGTCATAGAGCCTTTTCTTTAAATTGGTCTTACAGTCCCCTTAGATTATTGGCATCAATTCAATAGATAAGCTAAAAAGCGCGTTACAAATTGAATTAATGCCAATTCAAATTTATTTAAAACAAATAGCCGAGATCAACGGTCCATAAAGCTAAGATTAATAGTTTGGCTTTTATTTGCTAAAAGATTAATTAAAATGATGTTTTTTTGTTAGGATCGTCAATTTGCTTCCAATGGGGGAGTATGTTTAGCATGAATGGAGTTCAACCTGCCTAAATCATTCTTAATTAACGGCACGACATGGTGTAAACAGGTCCAGGATCTTACAGAGTCAGAGTTTAATAATTTATATACTAAAAAAACTCGTTGCTATATCACCCCTAACAATAAAAATCAGAAGAAAGCTAACGTGTATGTTTGGGGTAGTAGAACACTACTCGGTTTCATAGACGAAGCAGAGTACGAACTATATCAAGAGTATATTGATCAGTTTGATTCCATCTATTGTGAAATTGAGCCAAAAACGTCACTAACCTACGTGGTAGGAAAGGCGTTTATTAATGTTTTTGAATATCTGGGAACAGAAGAGTCTCAGCCACCTTTGAAACCAACCAAATCCCCCAACAAAACTACCAACAAAAAAAAGCCTATCTCTGCACCATTATCACCGAGAGCGAAACACCCTATTACTAATAAATCTTTCGCCCCAAAGCGAAACCTCGAGTCCTTCTGCAATAAATTAAATGGCAAAATTGGCATTTATTGCATTTACGGCAAAGATTTTAAAACGTATATAGGACAATCGAAAAATGTTGGAAAGCGTTTAAAAGCACATATAAGGGACCTTAAAAAAGGAATTCATCATAATCCAGCAATGCAAACATTATGGCTGTCAAAACAACCATACTCTAACAACCTAACATTTGAGCTGGTTGAAGAGACGACTATTGATTTATTAGATTCAAAAGAGCTTGAATACATAGACACATTTGAAACCTACAAATATGGATTCAATCAAACCAAAGATGGCCAGGGTGACTCAAACAAAAACGGATACAACCCCGAGCGAAATTGGCTCAACAAATTCACCTTAACGAATGAAAAAAAACTGACAAATAAAACTGTAGACATAGGGGTTATAGACTCGGACTTAATCGATGCTAAAAGCCAACAAGAAGTTTCTAGTAGTCCCGAGCCAAATATTAATGAAGTAAATGCTTTGATTGCAGAAATTCAGCTACAGAATGAGGAAGAATTAGCACTATACAGACAACACGAATTGACTTTACTGTCAGGAGAATCTTTACAAACATCTCCATCAACTTCAACAGAAACCACTGAAACTAACATTGTTCTACAAAGATTGTCTAAAAGAGCCAAAAGTGAAGTGCTTTCCCAAGAAGAAACAAAAACTGAAATTAAAAAATCAAATGATTTAATTGAGCCCCCGACAAAAACTAAAAGCAATAAAATTAACTCGTTTACACAACTATCACCTATTCGCACTAAATCAGATAAAGCCGCAAAAAAAAGTTTCAACGACGCTCTCAATAAAACTGAGTTAATTTCAAAGTCACTTGGGTTTCAAATAAGCAAATCAGCTTTTAAGTTCGGTAAGCTGAAAAGTAAATCCTTTATAGAGTTTGAAAGCGCTATAGCAAAACTGACAGAAAGGTTAGACCGTTCAGGAAGTCAATTCAAAGATGAAGATATTAATATGTACAAGTCAAAGATCGCAGAGCTACGAAAATTAATACAATAAATGTATTAGTATAATTTTGACGTAATATTTTCAATTACCCGGATGTGTGAAATTAGGCAGCTACAGCGAGCATTTCACTTAATTTTTTCGATAGAGTCGTTAGCTTTTAGTTTGTGGAATACATATGTGTATGGTTTATGCAAAGATAATGCTGATTAGATTAATGAAAACGGTGTGAGGTTCTTTATAAGGAAGTCTCTGTTTCTTCACCGACAAAGGTTTTAACTAATAGAATTAATTCAGCTAAAGTGTTAAAACATCTTATATTTTTTATGAATGGGCAAAGTTTTTTTAACGTACGACTTAAAATGAGTCCCGGTTAATACAATGTCATGCATTAAGGAGAGATCATGATGGACGTTAAGCAAATATTCGAATGGTTAAAGTTGTCTGGAAAACAAGCTTTCATCCTTTGTGTTATTACCTCAACAATACTCTTTTCAGGGGATGAATTCCTTTATAAATTAGCTTTAATTGAAGCGAAAAATAGTCTTCAAATATGGATTTCTCTAATTTGGCTGATTTCAATATCAGTACTTTTGTCTGAGAGCATTTTCCCAGCTTTTAAATGGATTTCACAAAAAATAAAATGGCACTTCAAATTAAAAAGTTATCAACAACGCTTGCATGCTCTTACGGTAGAAGAAAAAAAACTATTATCTGAATATATAGACAGGAACACGCGAACAACCTCAATCAAATACTCTAATGGTGTAGCAAAAGAGTTAGAGGCAGCAATGGTTATTCGAAGAGCTTCAAACCTGGCTCATTACCACGATGTGTTTCCATACAACATTCAGCCATGGGCATGGGATTATTTAAATAAGAACCCTGAACTGATTAAGTAAAAGCAAAACAACCTGTTTAAATTGGGCAAAATATGACTATATCTTTAGCATGGATAAGAAAAGTAGAATCGATCGAAGAGCTTATTGTCGCTACCGATAGCCGCCTGAGCTTTGGCTGTCGTTGGGACTGTTGCCCTAAAATCAGAATCCTCCCGAGAAATGACGTGGTAGTTTGTTTTGCAGGCGATACAATGTATGCCTACCCAATAATGCTCCAAATGCAATCAGCTGTAGCACAACATCCTAAATTACTGAACCGAGCAATGGATATTACAGATCTTAAAGGTCACCTACTGCGCATACTAAATAACATGGTTACACTCGTTCACGATTTGCCAGTAGGACTTAAGAACGAACCGGACACGACTTTTTTAGTAGCTGGTTGGTCTTGGAAATTAGGAGCTTTCCGGTCATGGTTATTACATTACGACGCAAGTATTAAACGATTCACCTTCAGGCCCTCTCGAAGCTGGACCGGGCCAAATCAAGATAAACTTCTCGCCATTACAGGCGATTACGAAGACGCGTTTAAGGAAAACCTGGTTAGGTTGCTGAAAGAAAGAGGCAAAATAAAGGAGGGTGGATTTGATATGGAGCCATTAGAGGTGCTTCGAGATATGTTGCGCGAGAATACCTACGATAAAATTGGTGGGGCACCACAGGTAACCAAAATATATAAGTACTCCAATGCCAAGCCTTTTGCAATTTTCTGGCCCAATAAAGATTTTGGAAATATAAATCTTAGTGGCAGGCCGCTGCTTGACTACGAACAGTCTGAATACGGTGTTTTAGATCCAGACACCATGAAAATAGTCAAACACACCAATATTTCCTAACAAGTGACTCAAACTGTCCGGTGTACAGACTGGAACGGGCTTAAGCCCCCTTTTAACCAAACATTATTGAGGTTAAGCATGGAGCCAATGAATACTATCGACATCGATTTTGATAAAAAACTAGAAGTTAAGATTAATAATGAAAGGCCAGTTAATTTGACTGATTTAACTGTTTCATTGTTGGACCTTAGTTCTCAATTTCAACGGTTTGTTGAGCATGAGTCTTCAGAAGACTGTGACATATCAAGTGAGCTTCTAATTAAAGAAGTGCGATCTGGGTCAATAGTAGTAGAATTGGTCACTAAAGCTGCGCCTCTTGTTCCTCTTCTTTGGCAAGGAGGTTCACTTTATCAATGGGTTGCAACTGCTTCTAATATTATTGATTGGTTTCTAGGTAAGGCTAAAAACCCACCTCAGGATTTAACTAAGAAAGATCTTTTGCAATGGAAAAATATTATTGAGCCGGTTGCAAAAGACGCAGGTTCTCAATTAGTTATTTCCGCTAGTGACAACGCCACCGTTATTAATCAATTGATCTTAAGTTCTGAACAAGCAAATGCAGCTCAAAACTTTATTAATCGAAAAATTGCCAACATAGACGAGCCAGCCGATCACATTCATAAAAAGAAAGTTCTTGTATGGTATCAAACGAAGTTTGATTCCAACTCAGAAACAGGTGACAAAGCAATTGTTGAAGCTATTAGAAAGAATCCTACTAAAGTAATTTTTGAAAATAATGCAGTAAAAGAAGCAATGTTACATGGACATAACAGTTTTAATAAGCAATGGCATGAATTAGCCTACGTAGTAGATATTGAAGTTCAGACTATAAGCGGGGTTCCCAAGCTTTATAAAATCTTAAGGTATTATGAAGATTACACATTTGATCCCGGGGAGTAATTCCCTAACAAACGCATTAAGCACGGGACTTATTAAAGTTCGCTCCGCTTCACCTTACATTTTAGTAAACAATTATAAGCCGCTGATAGCTTAGTTCTGAGGTAGAGCATGATCAATGACAAAAAGCTATGTCTCAAATAGCTAAAAATGGCACAAGTAAGCCTTACAATAATATGTGCTAACTCAGACTTGTTCTACCTGTCAGTTTAAGCCTAGGCTCGCGGCCCGAATATCAGTTCAGGTTCGAGCCAGTACACTTTAACTTTATATAACTACCGTAATTTGCACCAAGCTCGTTTCGTTGTCACGTTTGAAATAACTCCACCTGTTTGATTAAATGACGTTAAATTGAATAGAGCTCGTTTTGATTCAGGTGAAATATCAACCTGCGTACTAACAAATCGTGTGCCGTGGCCATTCTCCCACTTGTCAAAAGATGGATTAGATTTAAAAGTGAAATAAATCCTGGGATAGGAATCCATGTTCTCCTGACGAACAAAAATATCATTGTAGTTACCGTTTAACTCGCCATGAAATTCATTTAACTCTTCACTTTTGATAGATAAAGACTTCTTTTTTTTATCCCATTTAATGTAAGAGCTAGAAACTCGTGACTCATCAAATGACCTACCAATCACGTCTATCTTGTCACAAATTAACTCAAAACTGTCTGGGGTCGCCGACGCCAATGCAACAGGCGACCAAAAACCAGCTATTAACAAGATGTTCATCAAAAATTTATTCACTACTAATAATCCTTACGTCAGTTTAAAAAGCTAAACGGTCTCAAAATTCCTAAGTCCATTTCATTGAGTTTTCAAATTGATAACAGAAATAGCATGCGCCCCCCACTGACAAAGCATTGCTACTTATCAAAACTGTCGACTTTAAAGCAACAGAGCAGCTTTATAAAAGCGCAACTTCAAACAGCTTTAGGAACTTAAATGTTCTGTATATCAATGCCACTCTATCACTTAATTTCATTAGAAAGTATTAAGGCTGTAATAGATAAGCTCGTAAATACTTTCTTAAACGGAAGAAACTTTAATTCCCCTAGAGAATCCCTAGAACAAAATTAGCACCTCTTTTAATGTGACACACTTTGAACCACTAAAGGAACAAACATGATCACAGCAAAAGAAAAACAGGCCCAACTATTAGAACTGGAACAAATGCTATTCGTTGAGTTATACACCAACAAGTTGGAGGCCCTTGGACAAACCCACATAGCAGATCAAAGCCAACTCTCAAAAATGCTAGATTCACCGTACCCAGCTGACGCGTTGCTTATGTTGCTGGCTGCTCGAGCTAGAAACGCAGTCAAAAAAGGAGCAAAACTAGAAGAGTCTATAGGTAATGTGACAATAGACACGTCATTAAAATATGTGTTTCAAAACCTAAACGAGTATACGAAATTAAAAAATAGCCTGGAGTTACAAGGACTTTGTGGCGAGCAAAATACGAAGAATTTAAACAGGGTAATTGCCAAAGCTTTAATGCTAGGGTACTCAGCAGGGGCACATGATACAGAAGTTTGTATGGGCCGTCATTGTTTGACAGGCTACAAAGTAAAGGTTTCGAAGCCTATTAAAAATGGCCGTTTCAGCGCAAAAAAATTTGAAACGGTCAAAAATCTGGTTAATGAAATGTCCGATTTTTTTTATGATGGAACTCGATTTACTTCAAAACTAATTATTGCAGAGGCCATTTTTAAGATCATTAATAATTTCAGCTTATTGCAAGGAAACAGCAACTTGGATGCGCTTAAAGGCTACCCACAACGCTGCCCTTCAATACGCAAAATTGAACAATATATTTCTACTGCACCTCCAAGAACTCGGCCTTCCGGGCATCCAAAGTTAAGCGTTGAAGACGTTATCCCTCTAATCAAGGGGGCTTTTCCTGACCGTCTAATCCATAAAAAGCTATCTGTGAAATAATTATTTTATACACACCACACTGTGGTGTGGGTGTTTTTAAGGCTAGAACTTGTCAGTATTCTCGCAAACACAAAGTAACGAGAGAAAACATGAAAGAACAAGTTATGACATTCCAATTTGATCGATTAGTAAAAGAGCCGGAGCGTAAAAGTATAACTTCAATATCCCGCGTACAGGCATGGAAACTAGAGCAGAAAGGGCTATTTCCCAAACGGAGAAAGTTAACTCCCTCAGGTTCAAGTGTAGCATGGCTTTTATCAGAGCTTGTCGAGTGGGTGCAATCACGTGAAGTAATTAATAACTATGAGGTGAGCAATGGATAAGGTTTTAAATCACCTAGAGCTTTACATCGAAGATGAAAGACTAATGCGCAAGCCTGATATACAGAAACTGCTTAATATTAGCCGGTCAACACTGGGACGATGGGTGAAAACCGGTAAATTTCCGCAGCCTACTTTTATCCAAAATCAACGCTCTTATTGGCAGTTCAAGCATGTCAACGCTTGGCTTCAATCCAAAAATTTTTAGCACTCCAAATAATTTTTTAGCCCGATTGGCGGTATTTAAAATATATAAGCCGCCTCGTTTATTAAAAAGTAGTACTTACGATGACATTCAAAATTACAAAAAAGAATTCAACATTTTATGTCTATAAAGATCACTCTTATCAGATTTATAAGCCGCGCTCGCTAGATATAAACGAAGGCGCTCTCAAGAACGCATTTTTGTTATGTGAGTCAATGCTACTTCGCTATTCCCGTGTTTCTATGCTTCGCATAGATCTTCACCCTTACAGTTACAACACTAACAACAATTTAATTCGCTCATTCTTGGCTGAGCTCTGTACTAAATTAAAGCAGGAGTATAAATGTACTGTTAAATACTTTTGTACGCGTGAGCAAAACAAATCAAACAAAGAGCATTACCACTTAGCTGTATTTCTTAGCGGGCACAAAGTAAATCACCCTAGTTCCCTACAAAAGCATATAAATAAACTATGGATTTCTAGATCCAAAGGCTCAACAAAATATGTAAAACATCCACTTTACACAATCAAAAGAGGGATGAAGAACACTATCAACGAGGCAATCTATCGCCTCAGTTACCTGGCTAAGAGGTTTAGTAAGCAACTCAATGGTAACAACCGCAGCTTTATTATTTCGAAACACACAATAGAAGAAAAGCGCCAAATATTAAGCAATGCTCTGCTGCTGGTGGATCCAGAGTGTACTGTGCGTAGAAAGGTACAGAACAGTGACTTGAGCGCTTATTGTTCCCTGTATTCTAAACAAGATAAATTATCCTTAACTCCTTTGCTCAATGAAAGGATAGCCCTCCATAAAAAAGCTGAGATGAAGTTCCATTTAAACAGTGCCGAACTACGTAAAGCAAAACCACAATGTTCACTGTGCTCAGGGGCTAATGTATGACTCAAAGAAGAAAAACTAAAACAAATAAAGGCACGGAAGATTACTCAATCGACCCAATTACAAGACGTGCTCGATTTCTCAAAAACAACAAAGCTGCTTTAGTTCATGGTGGCTACTCACAAAATGTTGATGAATCATTATTAAACTCGGCATTGGAAAACGATCTAGCTTTTGAAACTGGTATATTGAAAGGGCAACTGTTCAACATAACAACAATAGGAACAACAGCAGTTCACCAATTAATGGAAAGCGGTGACGAAGTCAGTGCGCTTCACTTAGCCCTTGCATGCGCTGACCGAGTAGCCAAGCTCGCTCCTCAAGTTCAAAAACTCCTAGAATCAGAGTTATCTCACCACCAGCTACCTAATTTAAAAAAAGAACAAACTAAAAAGAGAATCTTAAAAAAGTTTCAAAGCCAGCAAATTACTGCGTCAGAAGTAGCATTTAATTATGAACTACATGAGTTAGGGTCAGTTCCACAATTCATAATGTATGCACTGATAGCTGAATTAAAGAATCAAACTACGGACGTAGAAGATGAAATTTTTACACGAGAAGAATTAGAACAAAAAGCTAAAAGTTATTGGGAAGACGTCGCAAAAGAAGAAGATCAGAAAATAGCTAGAGAGGAGTCCATAGCGATAGCGAAACGAAGACTCCGAAACAATAAAAACTTAATTAGCTCAGAAAATTAGTTTAAAAGGCTACAGACTGTTTATGGCACGTTTGAAAACAATCTTAAGTGAACCAAGGTATTTGGATTTAGTGCTCAAATATCAATCTGACTGGACCACTTTTGCAGCGGTTTTGATAGACAAAAAGCCTACTTGGCAACAACGACAAATCATTGCAGAAACGCAACAGCGTGGAGCTAGGGTTTCTGTTTCTAGTGGTCACGGGACAGGAAAGAGTGACATGACAAGTATCATGATCCTCGCTTTTATTATTCTAAACCCCGAAAGTCGTGTAGTGGTAGTTGCCAACAATGCTGCACAAGTTCGGAACGTTATTTGGAAATATATTAAAACTAACTTTAAAACGTTATGTAGAAACCTGCCGTGGATAGAAAGCTACTTCGCACTAAATGAACGAGAGTTTTATGCGGTCGGGTACAAAGGCGTATGGAGTTGTATAGCGAAATCAGCTCGAAGAGGTAACGAAGAAGCATTAGCAGGTGAGCACTGTCATACTTATCTAGTTGTTGTTGATGAAGCTAGTGGAATACCTGATAAAGCGCTACAGGTCTTAAGCTCGGCACTTACAGAGTCCAATAACAATATGTGTATGCTTAGCCAGCCAACTCGTAACTCAGGCTTTTTCTATGATAGTCATCACCGCTTAGCAAAAACTCATAAAAACCCTAACGGTATTTGGACCGCTATTAGACTTAACTCTGAAGAATCACCACTTGTTTCTCCCTCGTTCATATCAGAAAAGCTAGTTTCATATGGGGGAGAAGATTCACCAGAATACCAAATAAAGGTAATGGGTTGTTTTCCGTCTAGTTTGGAGGGGTATCTACTTTCCCGAAAAGACTGTGAACTGGCCGCAAACTCAAAACCTAATTTGGATAAACACGAATGGGGATGGGTGGCGGCTTGTGACGTTGGAAATGGAAGAGATAAGTCCGTCATCAATATTTGCAAAGTTTCTTTAGGACCTGCTGAGCAACGAGTTGTAATCAATGTGGATATCATCGAAATGAAAAGTAACATCGATCCAATCGACTTTGGACATGAAATAAAAAAACATGTCGAACCTTACATATTACAAAACATAACGGTCTTGATTGATGGAGATGGAGTTGGCTTTGCAACTGTGAAAGTAACAAAAGAATTAGGGCTAAACGTTCAGGAAGTTCGATGGGGCAAGCCCCTATTTAACAATAAGCTCAGAAGCCGTTTTATAAACCAACGAGCATATGCTCACATAATGATGAGGGATGCAATTAAGACAGGTCGCTTAAAAATAGATCAAGACGAAAATACAAAGTCACAAATAAGCAAAATACCAGTCCAACTGAATGAGTCAGGTAAGTGGGTTATTTGTAGTAAAAAAGAAATGAGAGAAGTCCACAACCTTAAATCGCCAGACAGGTCAGACACTTACTGTTTCATGTTTTTGGCGAATCCAAGTAATGCAGAATGCATAGATTTAAACAACGTAGTCGAAGAAGAATTCTTAGACTTTTTAAATTAATTAAACTCCGCGCGTAATTGAAGTGCGGATATTTTTCAACAGGAGTCTTTATGACAATACAAGATACACAATACGTAGGTTTTTCAAACGTGATGATCGAATTTTCTAAGGAGTACCCTCTTCATTATACAAATAAGAGGCTTCATGCAAGTGCCAGTGACTGTGCATTAATTTGCCAGAACGTGTGCCAGAGAGTATTTGATTTAATTGAGCCTCAGCTTCCTAATGGAAGAACTTTAGCAAAAGAGGCATTAATAAATGCCGTAGGCGTATTTATTAATAATAAAGCCAACAAAATAAAAGAACATTACGTAGATTTCACTAATCTACAAACTGAAATGATCATAAAAAGCATTAAAATTGTTGGGGAACAATTCGAAAGTCCAAACAAGAAACAAAGAGAGCACCTTATAGAAACACTCTGTTCCAGAGTTCGCGAGCTCAAAATTGAATTTGGCCCAGGTGCTTAGATTAAAATTGCTCTTATGAGCCAATCACTGGCGCGTTAGTTTTATGCTCGCGCCAGTCCTCATTTTAAATAAACTCAATTAAATTTAAATTCAAAATTTACTATTGAGTTGACAGGTTTTCTGGTTGAATGGTTAAAAAATAGCAATATATCAAGGCCATCATGTATCAACTAGAAGTGAAATTTCATTTGGTAAACAACTTGTTTTCACCAAAACAAGGTTGGCAAGTTGTGGTAGATATTGACTCAATGGAGAGAGCAAAGGGTCCACAGCATAAGCCTGACAAAAAAGAAAAAGTACTTAAGGCAGAAAGACTACTCGATGGGCTAGGAGTAACTTTTGGAGCACATAAAGAATATGGAAGAGTCGATATATGTGCAACTCATCCCAAATATGGCACTTACCTAATTGAAGTAGAAGGGCAATCTAGTAAACAGAAAGAACAAGCTATGTATTCCGCATTAGGCCAAGCAATCATATTGATGAATAGATCCTGTAAAAGCATAAAATATGCTATCGCAGTGCCGGACCTACCTGAATGGAATCGCCAAATTACTAAAATCCCTGAACGAGTAAAAGAAAAGTTAAACCTGCAATGTTTTTTAGTATCTTCCAATTATGTAAGACAAGCATAGAAATATAAGGAAACAGAAATGGCCTATAGAAACAACTCAGCTTGGAACGAACTAAATGAGATTAGGTGCTTATTGATTTTTAAAATACTGCGTGCTGAAAACTTCCCAAAACAAAAACAAAACAAACTTTGTCAAGAAATGGCATCAATTACTGACCTTAAAGCTACAAGTATTAACGCTAAAGTTTCAAACTATAAATCAGTAGCTGGTATTAATAATCCTTCAAACGCATCATCAAACACAATAGAGATATATAAAAAATACAGTAACCTATCTATTGCTGAACTTGAGTTATTAATCAAACAACGAGAGCGCTGAGTACTAGGCCTAAAATGACTTATGCAAGGTAATGCGCTACCTAATTTATTTATCCATTCATGGCTAAAAGATTTGGTTACTAATCCGGTTACCAATTAACAATTCCATAATTTTCAATTTGTTGTACCTACTATTAATATTGACTTAGTTTGTAGTACTCTATGAGCTAGCATAGAACATTGACTAATCAAAAACGTACAGCCTTAGAACAGCCGAATTTATTGGTCCGCACTATATACAAAAGCCATTGAGGACAGTTATCAGACAATGAGAAGATAGCCACCTACTTTAAATTTACGGCTTAATTAAAAAGTAAAAAATTAATGACGACAAAAATAACCCTTTCCCAACTAGAGCAATACTTATCGAAAGCTGCCTGGATATTAAAAGGTCCAGTTGATGCCTCTGACTTCAAAGTATACATATTCCCATTACTTTTCTTTAAGCGTATTTCCGATGTATACGATGAAGAGTTTCGTATTGCTCTAGAAGAATCAGATGGTGATGAAGAGTACGCAGCATTACCAGAATTTCACCGCTTTGAAATACCTGACGGTTGCCATTGGAAAGATGTACGTGAGATCACAACCAATGTAGGTTCTGCAATTGAAAATGCTCTGCGAGGTATAGAACAAGCTAACCAAGAATTTTTATACGGAATTTTTGGTGATGCACAGTGGAGCAACAAAAATAAGCTATCGGATGAATTGCTGATAAACCTAATTGAACACTTTTCTCAGTACACCCTAGGAAATCAAAATGTTGACCCAGACATGTTGGGTAACGCCTACGAATACTTGATTAAACACTTCGCTGACTTAACCAATAAAAAAGCTGGGGAGTTCTACACGCCTCGCTCTGTGGTACATCTTCTTGGCTTAATCCTAGATCCGCACGAAGGTGAAACTATCTACGATCCGGCGTGTGGTACAGGCGGTATGTTGCTTGAGTGTGTTGATCACCTTAAAGACAATAAAGAAGATTATCGAACGCTAAAACTCTTTGGGCAAGAAAAGAACCTAACTTCAAGTTCAATTGCTCGTATGAATATGTTCTTACATGGCATAGAAGACTTTGAAATATTGCGTGGCGATACATTGCGTCATCCGGGGTTCTTTGAGGCGGATGGCCTTAAAACCTTTGACTGTGTCATTGCCAACCCACCATTCTCGTTAAAAGATTGGGGCGCTGATACTTGGGCTAATGATCCTTATGGGCGTAACATTGCTGGGGTACCACCAAAAGGCAATGGTGATATGGCGTGGGTGCAACACATGGTTAAGTCAATGAACAGCACCGGCCGTATGACTGTTGTATTACCGCACGGTGCGTTATTTAGAAAAGCTGCCGAAGGGAAAATCCGAAAACAACTGCTAGAAAGCGATTTATTAGAAGCGGTAATCGGTTTAGGACCAAATGTATTCTACGGAACTCAACTCGCCGCTTGTGTCATGGTTTTTAAAAAAAATAAACCGGCTGATAAGAAAGGTAAAGTGTTGTTTATTGATGCCTCTGATCAAATTCGAGTTGGCCGAGCTCAAAACTTCTTAGAGCCAAATCACGTTCAACAAATTTACGATTGGTATCACGACTATCAAGATGTCGAGAACTACGTGAAAGTCGCTTCAATGGAAGAGTTAAAAGAAAACGACTTTAACCTTAATATTCCACTTTATGTAGAAAAGATCATTGAAGACAACTTACCGTCTGTTGAAGAAGCTATGGCTGATTTAAAACAAGCATGGCAAGCAAGCCTTGAAGCTGAAGAAAAATTTAAGCAAGTTTTAAAAGGATTTTTATAAATGGCGTATCAGATACCAATTACCATAAAAGACGCAATAAACAATATCAGAAAACGTCATTATGTTTTGCCGGCAATACAGCGAGAGTTTGTCTGGGATACGGGTCAAATAGAGACGTTGTTTGATTCTTTAATGCGAGACTATCCAATTAGTACCTTTTTGTTCTGGAAAGTTGATAAGAATAAAGTAAAGGATTTTCAGTTCTATGAATTTCTAAAGAACTACCATGAAAAAGATAGTCGCCATAATTTAAAAGCTGATCTGTCTGATGAAGAAGACATAATTGCTTTACTTGATGGTCAACAACGTATGACTTCAATGTATGTGGCGCTAACAGGCTCTTATTCTAAAAAGATGCCTTATTACAGAAAAAGTAGTTCACATGCTTACCCTAAGAAAAAGTTGTACTTAAACCTGCTTAAAAGTTCTGATGACATTGAAGTTGAATATGATTTTAAGTTTCTTACAGAGAGTGATGCCAAGCCAAAAGAGGGCTATTACTGGTTTGAATGTGGAAAAATTTTAGAGTTTAGTGATGTTAGTAAAGTCATGGAATACATGATGTTAGAGGGCTTAACTGATACATCTAAATATTCTCAAGAAAGTACTACATTTGCGTTGCGCACATTAAATGAGTTTTTTAACGTAGTGCACCAAAAAGGCACGATAAGCTATTACGAAGAAAAAGGTGAAGAGCTTGATAAAGTGCTACAGATATTTATACGAATAAACAGTGGCGGAACAAAGTTAAGTTATTCTGATTTATTGCTTTCAATTGCGACAGCTCAATGGCAAGAAAAAGATGCTAGAGAAGTTATTCATGATTTTGTTGATGATATCAACCAGATAGGTGATGGCTTCTCGTTCAATAAAGACCTGGTGCTAAAGGCCTGCTTAGTTTTAGCCGATTTTAAAGATGTTAAATTTAAAGTTGATAACTTCAACAAAGCTAACATGGCTAAAATTGAGGAAAACTGGGATGAAGCGTCAGGTGCATTAAAGCTAGCGATAGAGCTAGTGTCAAAAATTGGATACAGCAGAGATAATTTACTTGCTACGAACACCATAATCCCCATTGCTTATTTCATTTACAAAAATCGTTTAGATAGCAAAATATTGCATAGTGCTGAACGAGAAAAAGATAGAAAGGCTATTAGGGAGTGGTTAGCACGAGTGCTTCTTAAGGGGACATTTGGTGGGCAACCGGATAATATTTATCCAGCAATGAGAGAACTTATCAACGATAATTTAGGAAAATTCCCTCTCGCAGAAACAATTGCTTACTACCGTGGACGACGAAAAACTATCAGCTTCACTGAAGACGATATAGAAAGTTTATTAGACCTCCAATACGGCAAAGCTAAAACATATTGCGCACTCACTTTGCTATACCCAGGGCTGAATTACACTTTCAAATATCACCAAGATCATATACATCCAAAATCTCTGTTCAAAAAACGTAATATGAGAAAACTTGGTTTCAGTGAAGATCAAATTGAAAGATACAACGACAGTGTTAATGAATTAGCAAATTTGCAGCTATTGCATGCCACTACAAATATAGAAAAGAGCAACAAACCATTTAAAGAATGGCTAAAAGCCGAGTATGAAAGTGAATCTGATCAGCAAAGCTTTTTAAGACAGCATTATATAGATTCGGAAGAATCATTAGAGTTTGAAGACTATTTAATATTTAACGAAAACAGACGAAAGAAATTGAAATCAACGTTAATAAAAATGCTAGATGTTACTGTCCATCATGACGCTGAAGAGGTAGCTGAGGCATGATGACTCAACAAGAATTAGAAAAATACCTTTGGGGTGCTGCAACTACTTTACGTGGCACTATCGATGCGGGTGATTACAAGCAGTACATATTCCCGTTAATGTTCTTTAAACGCATCTCAGATGTATATGATGAAGAGTTTGACAACGCCTTAGCGGAAAGTGATGGTGATTTAGAATATGCTGCTTTTGCAGAAAACCACCATTTCCAAATCCCGGTTGGTGCTCACTGGCAAGATGTTCGTGAGGTGACAACCAACGTAGGCTTAGCACTGCAAAATGCTATGCGTGCTATTGAAAAAGCTAACCCGGATACCTTAGATGGTATTTTTGGTGATGCCAGTTGGACCAATAAAGACCGACTTTCTGATGCCATGCTCACTAACCTTATTGAGCATTACTCGCAGCATAAACTGAATCTTAAAAATGTGCCTGACGATAAATTAGGTAACGCTTACGAGTACTTAATTAAAGAGTTTGCTGATGACAGCGGCCATACCGCAGCGGAGTTTTATACCAACCGTACAGTAGTTAAGCTGATGACTATGATTATGGACCCACAACCAGGTGAGTCGGTATATGACCCAACCTGTGGTTCTGGTGGTTTATTGCTTAACTGCGCCTTGCATTTAAAAGACGAAGGCAAAGAATACCGAACACTGAAGTTATATGGTCAAGAAATTAACCTGTTAACTTCCGCTATTGCTCGTATGAACATGTTTATGCATGGCATCGAGGAGTTCGATATTGTGCGAGGCAATACTTTGTCTAATCCAGGCTTGCTAGAGAACGATGAGCTTAAAAAGTTTAACGTCATCCTAGCTAACCCGCCATACTCAATTAAATCATGGGATCGTGGCGCATTCGAAAATGATCCGTATGGGCGTAATTTGTGGGGCACACCACCGCAAGGTTGTGCCGATTATGCATTCCAGCAACATATTCAAAAAAGCTTAGATTTAGGCAATGGCCGCTCAATATCACTTTGGCCACACGGCATTTTGTTCCGCGATGCTGAAACAGAAATGCGCAAGAAAATGATTGAGCAAGACTTAGTTGAGTGTGTAATCGGCTTGGGGCCAAACCTCTTTTATAACTCGCCAATGGAAGCATGTTTGTTGATTACTAAAACAAACAAGGAAGATCATAAGAAGGGAAAAATCTTGTTTATAAATGCGGTAAAAGAAGTTAGACAGGATAAAAACATTGGCTACCTAGACCAAGTGCATATAGACAAAATATTTAATGCGTATAGCAATTTTGAAAGTGAAGAGAACTTTGCTTTGTTAGTCGATAAACAAGAGGTTCTAGATAGAAAAGCTAATATGGCGATTAACCTTTATGTTCGACCAGACTCTTTAGTTAGCAGCGAGGAAGCCTGTTTTACGGCAGCTTATCAAGAATGGCAACAGTCATCAGATAACCTAAAACAATCAATGGAAAAGTTATTTAAGGAGCTAGTGTAATGTTCGACATGGAAGCTATTAAAAACTTTTCTATCGATAAATCAGACTGGAAAAAAGTAAAGTTTGGCGATGTGGTGTTTGAGCCAAAAGAGTCAGTTAAAGACCCAGTTACTGAAGGTATAGAGCATGTTGTAGGTTTAGAGCATATTGATAGTGGCGATATGAATTTACGCCGATCTGCTAGTATTGAAGGTAGTACAACGTTTACCAAAAAGTTTTGTAAAGGTGACGTTTTATTTGGTCGCCGCCGAGCTTATTTGAAGAAGGCTGCCAAAGCCGGGTTTGAAGGTATTTGTTCGGGCGATATCACGGTTATGCGAGCTAGAGAAGCATTGCTTCTTCCTGAACTATTACCTTTCGTTGTAAACAATGAAAAGTTTTTTGATCATGCAGTGACTCATTCAGCAGGAGGTCTGTCTCCGAGAGTGAAGTTTAAAGATTTATCGAATTTTGAGTTTCTACTTCCAAACATAGAGAAACAACAATACTTGTTAAAATTGCTTAGAGAAGTAAGTCAGTTACTTGAAGTTGAACGCAATTTACTTTCGAACTTACAAATCCTTTTTAATAGTTCTGAGAAAGAGCTATTTAATGGTAAGGGGTTTAATAAGGAAGGAATTTTGGAAGTCGCCTCAGTTCAAAGAGGAAAATTTGCACACCGCCCTAGGAATGCTCCTCAATTTTATGGAGGGAAAATTCCATTCATTCAAACAAGTGAAGTAGTTAATTCTGATAAATATATAACGTCTTATTCGCAAACATTGAATGAGCTTGGCTTATCTATTAGTAAAATGTTTCCGAAAGGAACAATTGTTATGACAATAGCTGCCAATATCGGGTATGTGGGGTTATTGAGTTTTGATAGTGCCTTTACTGATAGCTTAGTCGGTATACAAGCTAAGCCAGAAAAAATAAGCCAAGAATACTTATATTATTATCTGAATTACAAACAAAAAATAGTAGATGGCTTGGCAACAGAAAGCGCTCAGAAAAATCTTAGCATTGATACGTTTAAAGCTTTTAAGGTTCGATACCCTGAGTCTAAAGAGAAGCAATTAGCTACTGTGAATCAACTAGACAAAATAAAGAAAAATATTAATGCGCAAAAAACAAAAATAGAGTCTGTTTTCAAATTACAATCTATATTGATTAGCAAGGTGTTTTAGGTATGGGATTTACCGAATTAAATAGTGTGGAACACTACATCATCCATCAACTAAGTGGCATTAATTTAAATGCCAATCAAGTATCAGAGCCACAACCAACTTTGGGTGTTAAGTGGCAATTCCAACCGCCAGAAAAGCTAGGGCGTGGTGTAAATGAAGTATTAGTTGAATCGCAGCTGATTAAGGCGTTAATTCGTCTTAACCCTGAGATTGAGGCTAACCCAAACTTGGCGGATGAAGTAATACATAAACTCCGAGCTATTTTAATTTCGGTAAATCAGGTTGGACTGGTTAAAGCCAACGAAGAATTTTTCGCTTGGATGACTGGCGAAAAAACCATGCCGTTTGGTGAAAACAATCGTCATGTATCCGTTAAGCTAATTGATTTTGAAGACTTAACTCGAAACGATTATATATTAACTAACCAGTTTCGTATTCACCACAGAGAAACCAAAATACCTGATGTGGTATTAATGATTAACGGTATACCTGTGGTGGTTGGTGAAGCCAAAACACCGATTAGACCCTCAGTAAGTTGGTTAGATGGTGCCCATGACATCCATCAAATTTACGAAAATGCCGTACCGCAATTGTTTGTGCCAAACATTTTGTCTTTTGCCACAGAAGGCAAAGAGCTGTTTTATGGTGCGATTCGCTGTCCGTTAGAGTTTTGGGCTCCATGGCGTATAGAAGAAAATGACAGTCAAATATCTAAAGCACTAGGTTTAGCTGAAATTGGTAAAGAGCTCACAGACTTGCTTAGCCCGGCTCGATTACTCGATATTATGCGTAACTTCTCTTTGTTTACCACTAACAAGAAAAAACAACGCATTAAGGTGATTCCTCGCTTTCAGCAGTATGAAGGGGCGAATAAAATCGTCCAGCGTGTTATTGAAGGCAAAATTAAGAAAGGCCTGATATGGCACTTCCAAGGCTCAGGTAAATCATTACTCATGGTGTTTGCTGCACAAAAGCTAAGACGAGCACCAGAGCTTAAAAGCCCAACCGTAATTGTTCTTGTTGATAGAACCGACCTTGATACACAAATAAGCGGAACCTTTAATGCGGCAGATGTGGCCAATGTTGAAAGCACAGAAAGCATTAAAGAACTTCAACAAATGTTGGAGCGTGATACTCGTAAGATCATTATTTCAATGATCCATAAATTCAGAGACGCTAAACCTAATATGAATGATAGAGAAAACATCATTCTATTGGTGGATGAGGCTCACCGAACTCAAGAAGGTGATTTAGGACGACAAATGCGAGCGGCATTACCCAATGCATTTTTGTTTGGTTTAACCGGTACGCCAGTTAACAAGGCAGATAAAAATACCTTTTGGGCGTTTGGCTCAGAGGAAGATAGAGGTGGCTATATGTCACGTTATACCTTCCATGATTCAATTCGAGATGAAGCAACACTACCTCTGCACTTTGAACCACGACTGGTTGACGTCCATGTTGATAAAGACGCATTAGATAAAGCGTTTGAAGAGTTTAAAGAAAGTGCTGCGCTAACTGACGAAGAAGCCGATGAGCTAAACAAGAAGTCAGCAAAAATGTCAGCGTTTTTGAAATCACCTGAACGTGTTGAAAAAATCGTAAAAGACATCGCTGAACACTTTAATGCAAAAGTAGCGCCTCATGGTTTTAAAGGCATGATAGTCACACCAGATCGTCATGCTTGTGTGCAATACAAAGAAGAATTAGATAAGTACTTCCCAGAAGAGGCCAGTAAAGTTGTAATCTCGACTACTGCCAACGATGATTTTGAGTTTAAGCAAAAGTGGGCGGTAGATAAAAGCCAGCAAGAAAAGATTGTTGATGAGTACAATGACGCAACATCAGAGCTTAAATTCATCATTGTGACAGCAAAGCTGTTAACCGGTTTTGATGCCCCGATTTGTCAAACCATGTACTTAGACAAGTCATTAAAAGACCATACGTTACTACAGGCAATTTGTCGCACAAACCGTTTATATCCGCAAAAAACATTTGGTTGTATTGTTGATTACTTTGGTGTGTTTGATGATGCCGCTAAAGCGCTAGAGTTTGACGAGCAAAGTGTTAAACAGGTTATTACTAATCTTGGCGATTTACGTTCTCGACTGCCACAAGCAATGGCTGATGCGTTAAGACACTTTGAAGGGGTAGATAGAACTCTTGATGGGTTTGAAGGCTTAGAAGCGGCACAGAACGCTATTAATACCGATGAAAAGAAAGATGCCTTTGCCAAAGACTTTAAGTACCTTGCTAAGTTATGGGAGTCTTTATCACCTGATAATATCTTGGATGTTTATAACCAAGACTACAAATGGCTTGCTCAGGTATTTGAATCGGTAAAACCGGCATCGGATAACGTAGGTAAAATACTGTGGTTGGCACTGGGTGCGCAAACCACACAATTAATCCACGAGAACATTCATGTAGGTGAAGTGCATACGCTAGAAGAGTTTGTTTTAGATGCAGATGTTATCGAAAACATCTTTAACAACCCTGATCCCAAGAAAATTAAACAGCTCGAAAAAGACCTAATTAAACGCTTTGTTAAGCACGGCGGAAACGCCAATTTTAAAAAGTTAAGTGAGCGTTTAGAAGAGCTACGTGACAAAGCGGAGAAAGGCTTAATCACTTCAATTGAATTCGTAAAAGAGCTCTGCGCTATAGCCAAAGACACGGTTAAAGCTGAAAAAGAGTTAGAACAAGAACTTCAAGAGAAATCACCAAAAGCTGCACTTACAGAACTGTTCCTTGAACTTAAAACTGATGAAACCCCTACGGTTGTAGAACGCATAGTTACTGACATTGATGCAATCGTAAGGGTAGTCAACTTCCCAGGCTGGCAAAACACGGTAGGTGGTGAACGAGAAGTACAAAAATCACTACGCAAAGCTTTGCTTAAATACAAATTACATAAAGACCAAGTGCTGTTTGATAGAGCATATGGTTACATCAAGGAATATTATTAATAAATGGAACGGTTTATTAAAAAGGAAGATTTACCTAACTCCTTATGGTGTAAAGATAGGAAAATAATAAAGCTACCGAACTTGCTAGTTGAGAAATGGAAGCTGTTGCTTGAAGATAATAACTTATCAGAATTAGCTACAAAAAAGGCAGATAAAGGCTTTATTGGTGGCATAAGCAAGGAAGAAACTGATAAGCACTTAGCTTGGAGGTATAATGGTTCTTGTGGGAGAGTAATTCTCTCATTACTCGATCCCAAAAACCAATTGTCAAAAGTTTCTGACGCTTATGCTGAGATTTTTGCAGGTCAAAGAGTCTTTTTAGCTGATTTGCCTAGTGGCTCTGGTGCCGCTGTCATTAGTATCTTAACGACATTAGCTGAATTGAGAACTCAAAGTGTATTACCTCGTATTCCTCTAGATATATCAATTGTCGCAGGGGAAATATCTGAATCAGCTAGAAGCTATCTTAAGAAACAACTTGATGAATTAATAGAGCCGTTAAAAGAACAAGCAATAAGTTTCGAATATACAATTTTACATTGGGATGTATTGGATCGAATAAACAATGCAGATTTAATTCGTCAAATTACAATAAGAAGCCAAAATTGCGACTCAAGGCTTCTTGTCGTAAGTAATTTTTCAGGGCTTTTGGAAGGTAACAGTAAATGGAAAGAAGCTGAAAAACAGATTTCTGAAATATTCATTCACAGTAGAGATCAGCTGAGCGCTGCTATCTGGATCGAACCGCAAAAAAATAACGTCCTGGATCACTTTTTTCCAAGAATGAGTACTTGGTTTAAGCAACTATTTAAACCTATTTTAACTTTTGTAGGCGGTGAGAGCGAAGAAAATGAACCATATGGGTTAGCGGATATCAAGTGTGAACAACCTATTAAAGATGGAACATTTCCTATTCGTTTAACTATTGCTCGTTTTGATTTACCTTTGGATTAATAATATGCCAAACTCCTCATTATTAGCAGTAAAAACTCTTAATCAATATCGTAAACGAGACGTTCTATCTTATTTAGGTCTCAGGTATTACCTCAAAAACGTCTCGGCTAAAAAATGTCGGTGGATTCGTGATGTATCTACACGATTGTCAAGTTGTCAAGGTGAAGCTTCTTATCTAAAAACGTTCCATTTTAAGGAATTATCAGAAAGCGGTGCTATTACCCATAGAGAAATATACTTGCCTGCTCCTAATGAGGCTTTATCTGAGACCGCCTTGTTAGTGGAGCTTTCTAAACATTCTATATTTCATCCGAAACCATATGTTTATAGCTATCGATTTACAGAGGAATCAGATAAATCAGGCGTTTTTAACCCTTATTTTATCGGGTACAAAGAGCGGCAAGCTGATATTGCCAACGCCTGTTGGTCTGTAGAAAATGGTATGGTGCTTATTACAGATATTAAGAAATTTTACCCCAGTATACATACTGATTTGGCTATCCAAGTCTGGCAAAAATTTTGCCAGAAGTCGGATTTGGAAAGTAAGTTTGAATTATTAGGACATAATTTACTTAATAGACAACAGCACTCAAACGCTTCTCTTAAGTGTGAACCTAGTTTACTGACAGGGCCGGCATTTAGTCATGTAATTGCTAATTTATTGCTAGACTCTTTGGATGAGAAGATGCATAACATAACAGAAGGCAAGTACTTTAGGTATGTTGATGATATAGCATTTGTTGGTAATCCACATGAATGCAAAAAGTGGCGGGAAATATTAGTTGAAGAGCTAAGTGAATTTAACTTAGAGCTGCACATTGGTGACAAGGATTTTGAAGTAACATGTGAAGAGTGGCTTGAGGGAGAAAATGACTTTGAGTCTAGTCTCGGGCTTTCATGGGTGGCGTTTATCGCAGATGTTAAACGTTATTTAATCGCAAAGCCTCACCGACAAAAGCTATTGTCTAAAGAGTTTTTAAAACAGAATATTAGGCTCCCTATTTTAGATTATTCAAACGTTGTTAATGAATCTAATAATTTAGAGAGGTTCCAAGATTGGCTGAATAAATATAATTGGTCTTTCAGGGCCGTAAATAAAATTGACGTAGACCATTTATTAAAACAAGCCAAGCTTTGTGAAACAGCTTTATTGGAGCAGTTTAATACACTTCTAGAACAGTCAGATGACCTAACTATTTACCAGAGAAAACGACTTATTCCTAAATTGAGATATGTTAGCGGAAGGGTATTGATTTTTGCTGATGATAATTTGCTGTTAGAGCTTGCAAAAAAATTGCAAAAGTTTCCTGAGTTGCAGTTAATTACGGCAACAATGAAAGCGATATCAACTAAGGACGTTACAGAAATCATCGCAATGGGTGTAAATGCCACGCAAGCTGTATCACAAATATTAAGAGCAAAGGATGAAGAAGTGACTTTCAATATTGATAAAATAAGGGCGTTAGATAATAAACTTATCGAGCAATGTTTAGCGATACTAACTTTAAATGAAATAAGGTTTCCTAATTATGACGTTGATTCTGAGATAATTACTCTGGCTAAAGGTCCTGTGAATATAGATATTATGAATAGTTCAGACTTGTTCATTAAAGAGGTGGCGTCATTGCATGGGGTAGGTGATTCTCTCAATAGCTATTTGATGAATACGGCTTTTGATCGAGATGAAGATTTTGCGCTAGATATTATCAATCAATTACAACAATCAAGTCATGCTTAACAATTTAACCATAAAACTAGAAACGTAATTATGGGTATCTACGCTTAAAAAGCAAAAAGTTGTTAGAAGCAATCAAAGGAAAGCGCCTAGTAGGCTAGCTAAGTGAACAAGTATAAAAATACTGAAACAGGTTGGTAACATGGTTACTAAACCGGTTACTAAAAACAAAAAAATCACAATTAAATAAACTAAAACATTGTTTTAAATAGATTTTAAAGACAAACACAATATTCAGATCCAGAATATTGAATAGAGATACTATCTGCGCAATTTGGAAGGGAATTTAGCCAAATACCATGTAATTTAAGGCGTTAGAGCAGAAATATTTAAGAAAACTTTTAAAACTTTATGTTTTATATAGCGCTTTTTAGGCCAATGTGGTGATTCAACTGGTGCTTTGTCACCCTCATTCACCTCATTCACCTCATTTACTCCACTTTAAAAACGAGTAAATGAGGTATTCCATGTCTGTAATAAAAAAAACAATCGAGTGGCCGAATTGGTTGAACAAGGTCAGCCTGCATTCGAAAGTATTTATCAAGATCTTTATATCGACGTTAAATCCAGAGACACAGCTAGTTGGGTATTTCAATATCAGCTTTTTGGCTGATACATTTAGCCTATTGACTCAATAGTTGTAATGTCATATCCAATCATGAAAAGTGCGGCCTCTAAAATTCTCATCCTTTCGGAGATAGACGAACTATCGAGATTAGTGGAGCTGTTAAAAGCGACCATAAACTCTTCTGACTGCGCCAATTCTCCTAGAATCCAATTGGTCTTTAAGTTAGATAGCGCGTGCAACTCTCCTGACTTTTTATTTCTAAATTTGTAAATTTTGTCAGAGGGGTTTCTTTTTCCACTTCCTCTCATAAAATTTAGAGTCTCCGGAACTTTATGGGCATTGGATTTCGAGAGAAAAGCTCGCGCTATTGCTGCCATTGCAGCTCCTACACGATCATCATAGATTACAGATCTGTTGCTAATTAATGAGAATAACTTGGTCGTGGCTGAATCTGATCTAAGTTCAATATTTCCGTCAAATAACTCGAAGCCTTCGTCACTATCTGAGTCCAACAGTGATCGGCACTGAATAAGCTTTCTACACAACAGTTTATTTTCATGGGCATTAACCAGCCAACGAACAGGGTGCCTGACAACAACACCTCCCCAATCTAATACTCTGAGGCTATTGATTAAGGCTTCTGTCTGATTATTTGAATCTATCGCCTCTCTAAGTTTTTTGGCTAGTTCATTGAGAGTATTTTGACTATGGATGTAATCCTTACCTTCCCAAAAGTAGTTTTCAAAAGCTTCTTTGAAACTAAGGATATTAAAGGGTTTTGATTTGTTTTTTTCTGGGACATAATTTTGGATAAAACTTCCCTGTTGACCGCTTAGTAACTGCTTAAAAAAGAAGATGAATTCAGTAATCTCTGGTGCCGCTAAATATTGTTGTTTATTCATTATTACTTCCTGCCAACTTCCGTTGGCTAATCAATCTATTTGCCTGCATAGTACATAATTAATAGGACATTTTATGTCCTATACTTCACACCTCTGAATCGATTCTGGCTTGTTGAAAGCACCTTCTTAAAGCAAATCGTCACTTGTTTGCGGCCGCAACCAAAACTTTATGCGCTGATAAGTCCTAATCCACAACCAATAAAGCTTTAAGAATACAGGTGAATTTAGAACTATTTGGTTATCAAAATGTATTTCGATACCTCGGCTAGACAACTCCCGAAGAGCGGCTAAATCAGTATCCAACGTAACCGATTTATTTAAGCCACCATTGTTGTCGACATCAAATTCTGAAATACAAACCGGAAAACGGGAAGAAACTGTAATATAGGAGTAATGTGCCCAATTGAATTCCAAATCTTGCTCTACTAAAAATTCAGAAGCTTTTTGAATGCACCAGTCGACTTCTGAGATTGGGGCATAATTAGGCTCATTGATGTCATTAAAAACATCCAATACTAGAATTTCACCGTATTTCATGTTGCTACCCGAAGGAGGCATTATACAAGTATGGGTATTTGAGAGCTTTTTTATAATGCCTTCGAGTTTTTTAACAGCATCTTTGTCTTTGCCATACACAGCAACAAAAAGCTTAATGCTAACTCTATTTGCTTTCATTAATCATATCCCTCCAAGCTTCTTGGATCATCACCATTGCTAATGTATCTAGCTCACAGTACATCAATAGTCCGCGCTCTAGCTCTTTCCTTTCATAGTCCGACATCTCGGTGAACTGAAGTCGAGCATAGCCAGTCAAGGCGAGACCACCATTATTCAGTTCATCGGATTCTGATAGCAGTTCAATGTCATGCTCAGATGCTTCTGTGAACATTTTTGGCAATGACTTATAAGGGTCTTTTACTTTTCCATTGTCATCAAATTCAATCCAAGCTTTGTTCTTAAAATTTAAGCTAGGTAATTCCTTAGTCCCATAAATAGGTTGTTCGTATTTTTCTTGTAAAAATTGAGAGCTATTTAATATGGCAGGTAGCACTGCCTTAATAGAGTTTGAGCCACCTGTGGCAGGGTCGTAATAATACTTTTTAACTAGCTCCCATTGGTCAACCATATTTCTATCACCGAGCCAATTGTCTTTGCTGTTGTTGGAAGACTTAGTTATTGACTTTATAAAGCCACAAAGCTCGCCTTTATCCACCTCACCCGACAGTTTCAATTGCTGATAAACCATATTGAGATAAGAGTTCTCATGGTTGGAATATCTGAAAATAGTACCGTTGTCTTTTTCTAATTGTGCTTTTAATTCCCTTACGAAATTAAAGTTGGGGAACTCACCAACCTGTGAGCTAAGAAACTCACCTGCATGCTCCACACGCCCATCTTCGTGCAACATATGATGTGAAAATTGGAAGGCTATGCCTTCGTATGGCGACATTCCTTTATAAAATGGTATCGCCACTGCACAGGTTTCAAAGTCGATAAAATGAAGAGGGTAAGTCCAAGATGCCATTTCGTTTCGCATGCTATCAACATCAAAATACACACTTGAATCGCTATCTTTTACTTTCTCTACTTGAAGCCACTGCCTTTCTTTTAATGTAAGTGCTGGCGTTGAAGATTCTTCATAATTGATATCCTCTGGCGAGAGGTCTTTTAGCTTTACTTTGCCATTTTCGATGCAGCGATTTGAACCTCTAAAGTTAGAGATGCTTAATACTGTTGGCTCATTAAAATCTTCGTCCTTCCAATGAAGTTGTTCTTTCCAGCATTCCTTAAAGCCACTTTTAAAACCATTCGCCTCATCTTCTTCCGAGCATTTGAACTCACAACTTTTGCACTTTGAGCCAATGACAGGTATCACCTTTTCATCATTAGCATATTGCTCTGCGAGCACTTCGATATTGGGGATGAAGCCTTCTACTGGCATACCCGTTTGCAATTCGGTTTCATAAGCAATTTGAACCGCTTTGTCGGTATTTATCTTTTTGAGAATTTTTACTGATAAGTCTGATGCAGATAACGAATTAGAAACAGACACTCCTCGTCTATTCCTGTCATCACGAGTTAATTTAAACTTCTGATTTAAGCCATCTACCGGGCAAGGTGTATCTTTATCAACCACCATCAAATAGCTGCTGACAATCGCACTGGGTATGATTTGTTTTAATACGTATTTTTGAAACGCCACATCAAAAATATATGGCTTCCACTTTGAGTCTAACTTTCCAGACTTGTTTAAAAAGTCTTTATCATTTTTAGCCGAATATGACTTGGCTTTAACTTCAATGAGCTGATATTCATTGCCTTGTTTAACTAAAATATCAACACGAACAAATAAGTTGCCAAAGCGAATGGCAGGCTCAAAAATAACGACGTTGTCCTGCTTTAACAATTCATTGGTTTTCTGAACTGATTCTTCATAATCTAAAGAAGTAATGTCATGACCTTCAGGATAATAGCACTTCGCTAATTCACCCACCTGGAAACCGCCATCAGCTAATGAGGCAAGAAACGGGTCATCAAGCTTGTTATCCAAGTATTCTTTTTTACCCGTATAAAACAATTTTGTTGGGCACTCAGTGGCTAACTTAAATCGTGATTTAGTCAAATAGCGTGGATGGCTCACTTCAATACTTCCTGTAATCTAGTCTTTCCATAACTCTACTTTTAACTTGGGACATGAAACGTCCCAATAAATTTATATTCAATCATTAAAAGCAAAACTGCAATTGATTCATCAAATTATGAGCAATTACATAACCACGTATTTGTATAAACTTCATCTACTTTTGAAGGCAAGTTATTTTTGATTTCATATGCTTCACAAGCCGCAGTCCAAAACATAAAGCCATATTCACTATCTGCTGGCTTATTTAAAAGAGAACGTCTGATTTGCTCCAAATGAAATTCGTATTCAACTTTACTGTGAATAACATGATCTCCTGCCCAAATTAAACAAAATTCTAAATTAGTCATAGCAACCTCCCAAACAAAAGATTAACTTTTTGTTGGGACAAAAAACGTCCTAACTTTTTCGTAGGCTTACTTAAATAGATAAATTATAAATTGGTGAATCAATGAATCGCGAAACAGTTAATGAAGAGCACTTTTTAATTAGCATAGAGCCGAGCACGGTTGCTTCAGCTTATCTCTTAATAGCCCAAACGGGAGTCTTATTCTCTGAAGATTTAAGTTATAGATTAACTATTTCAAGTATTCAAATTGATAAGATTCAAAGTCAAAAGTCCTATCTTTTCTTAGAAGCACAGGCAGAAATACATGACATTACAGGAAACGAAACAAACTTCGTTGAATCAATAGCTGCTGTTGGTAGTTTTTCTCAAATTTATCACCATTTAGTTGCTCAGTTTGAACAGTTTTTGATTCAGAAAGGGTTAAACATATTAGTATTTCAGGAGGAAAAGGATGCATAAACGCCTCAATGTAATACTTGCTCTAAACCTTTCTGGCTGTGCAATTATCAACGCTAATTGCGGCTTACCCACCGATTTATATAGCAAGGTTAAACAATATAACAGAGGCCCAATAAATGGCGCCATTGATGACAATAACGATGGCAAAATAGACCAATATGAAGCTTTTGGGCATTGGGATTTTGAACAACTCTCAAGAGTTTTCCAGTCAGGCGAACCAAACCAAGAATATATTTGGACGAACATAGACACTTGCTACGTATTTAACGTGAATGTAGAAGATTACTTTGAAGATTATAAACGAGGTATTTTATACCAAACATGCAGAAAATTTACTTATTCAGTGACTAACCCAACTGGCCAAAAACTAGGTTCGGGAGCAGGCCAAGCCTGCCGAAATTTTGCTACCCAAAAGTGGGAAATCTTATGATTTTAATTTAGGTGAACCTGTATGTTCAAGCTTCACAAAGACTTCACCTATAGACTTACCTGTAATTTCAGCCTCATAACCGTAATGTGCAGGTCCAATATCAATTTCTAGCTTAACACCAGATGGCTCCATATCCATTTCAACTTCGGTTTCAGATTTTCGACTTACTAGTCTTAAGTAATTTTCAGTTGCTTCTTCACTAAACTCAATAATTAATCGATTCGCCATAATTTACCCTATCGTTATTTGAATATTTTCTCAGCTAAAGAGAAATGCTACTAGCCTATAGTTCCCCAAGCATTTAGAAGCCACCAACAAAAGCCTGATAAAGCCATGTGAGGAGTAAAGAAAAGCAAATAGCTCCACCATACTCTCGATGCCCTATTCGTTATAGCTGTGATGGCTTGTTGTTTTTTGTATTTAGGCGCAGTTTCGTCACTTAATCTTTCGATATAGTTAATATCGATACACTTGATTCTAAGCTCTCGATCCAGCCATTTATCATACCAGCGCTTAGCTCTCAGCAGTGTAACGGTTCCGATAAAAGCACTAACCCAAAATAGAATATCTCCTCTCATCACTACAATAGAAAACATAACGCCAAGTTTACCCGCACCTATTAAGAAAAAGCCGTTTTGAACACATTCATAAACAGGGTTAAAACCCCCGATATAGACTTCTTTTGGTTGATACTGCATAAAAGCACTCCTAAATATCTAAATGTTGATCATTGTCAATCTGGGTGTGTCCACATCGTTTAATGTGAAATACTCTAATAAGATCTTGATTGGAGGTTTTCATTAGTGCATCACCCTTTCTTCAGAGAGTAATGTTGATTGAAATTGTTTAAGTTCATCGATCAGTTTCGTCAGTTCAGACATGACCACCGAGTCACTAGTTCTTTGTATACTTGATTCAAAGGATTCTTGTACCGAGTGAATAAGACATGAAACAACATACTTTTCTCTATTTGTGTTTAACTGTCCTAATGAGAGTTGATTAATCACGTTTATAATTTCTGTACTCGTTGAAAAGTCTTTATAAAGCGATGGCTCACAAAACATTTTCATGACATTCAATAGTTGTTCAGACAGCATAAAAGTTACTCCTCAATTGACATAAATGGCATTTTAAAAGAGTATCGAGACAACACTTGTCCTATAAAGTTTGCTCAATTGTATGAAGTCATCAAATTCAGAATTTAGAAACGCGATCGTGCGAAGCATTGATGTCGGTGAAGATAAAGCGATTAAAATAAAAGATTTAATTGAAAACCGACTGTCTAGCTTCAGAAAAGAAAGCCAAGACTCATTTGATTCTTTCAAGAAAAACGCATCTCGAATTATCACTTCTATGCTAGATGATGAAGGAGAAGGACTCTGTAGAGTAAAAAAGGGAAATGCATATTGGTATTACTGGACCTCACAAAAAGACAAAGATGATGCTGTTGAACAGTTTCAAATGTCAGAAGAAAGAGCCTTTGCATTTGCGTTTATTAAAGAATATCTACCTGAACTAATTCCTCCTCATATTTTTTTAGCGTTACAAACTGAATTTAAAAAAGCTGAAAAAGTATTAGATTACTCAGAGCTAACAAAATATTTGTCTAAAATAGATTTCAATCCGATGGGTTATGATATGCATAGCGCGTTAGATCACGAATCAGCCACAATTGAAGAACGAAAAGCTTGGCAGTTTGTTTTTGACTGTACCTTCAATGAAGAATGCTTTTCAGCAAAGTACCGTTCGATTCACGATAATTATGACTATACTCCGTTAATTTTATCGCCACAAAGAGTCGTACTTTTAAATCAGCAATTAAAAGTATTAGCGTATGAGCATAAAACTAAAACTACTAGGTACTTTGAAATAAGAAAATTATGCGAAGTAAAAAAATCGAATGAGTTATTTGTTGCGGTGAAAAAAGTCGAGTATGAATCAAGAGAAAAATTTTCTGCCATTTGTCATACATGGGTAAAAAGCCACTTTGAGTCAACGTCCTTAAATGAAAAAGCGACTTTTACGAAGTTAGAGACTGATAACTGTTGGCTCGTTGAAATGGAATTAAGCTTTCCAATTCACTTTAATAGAAAAGAGCCGGATCCTTTTTTTATTGCGAATTATTTAAGTGGATTTTCAGATTCAATCGTTGTGTTGGAACCCAAGTTTTTAAAAAATGAAATGCTACGTAGAACGATAAATTTAGCAAATGCTTATAATGAAAAGTGTGATGTCGAAGCGTTAGTAAACGAAAGCCCACATTTAATGGCTAGAAGTAAAGAGAATTAGTTCAGACTAAAACTGACATTTCTACTTGCACTCGGCTTGACTACTGAGTTAGTACTTACTAGAAATGTAAAAACACTTCCATTATTCACTGAATAGTTTCAAAATTCAGAGTAAGCTCCCTTCGACCTAAGCTAATTTATATATCGCGGCGAACCGACCTAACGGATAGTTGAAAGCCACCAGGCGCTAAAACTTTATTTAGGACCGAGACGCGAGGATCAGTATTCCCTTTCTCGATATCGCGCAGTGTTTTATCAGATATCTTTATAAATTTCGCGTACTGTGTTTGGGTCATACCATAAAGTTGGGTACGAACCTGCTTAACTAGATCGCCGATGCCGATAACATTGTTCGCAAGATCATTTTCAAGCTGCGCTAAGATTTCTTTTCGTTGTTCGCCAGACAATCTAACCATCACAGACTCCCATTGCCACTAACTTAGTTTTAATGTTACTAAAACCAATCGCCGGAAAATTTAATATCTCGTTTGGGCAATGTAATCTTTTCAATCGCTCAGGCAAGTCGATTAATTTTTATGCCAGTTGCCGCAAAAATAAAATCATTTCATTAGGCTCACAAAAATCTGAAAGCTCCTCTGCAATGGTTGCAAAATTAACGTGCCTACCTACTTCGCAATTTCGTCCCCACTTAAATAAACGGGTTATCCCTTCTTCATCGGCTTTCATAGGGGCAAAATCATAGATGGGGGCAAAACAAATATCGCCGTCAAATTTTAATAATGAAATATTCACCCAGTAGTTTGTTACCGTTTAGATTTCAATATTTGCAATATTTCGGTAGAAATCTACCGTTCAATTACAAAACAACCATCATTTACGGTAACAAGCTACCGAATTATACGAAAGTGCGGCGCATTACAATACGCATCGTTACGATAACGATATCCATACACGACAGCCATTATCAACAAAATCTAAAAAGTGTTTACCCAATGATGGTGAAGACTGGAACCACGGTTTGCCAAAAGTACGTCTTGATAAAGACGCGGTTATTACTGTCCTTTAAAAAAGCACTAAAATCAAAAGGCCAAAATTAGAAGACTCGAATTAAAAGACCGACGCAGTGGATGAAATGTACTGGCGTCGGTCTTTTTATTTTTTAAGATTTTTTATTACGCTTGGCTCGCCACCAACGCCTGATCTATGTCTGCCAAGATGTCATCAATGTGTTCGATACCGACAGAGATCCTAACCATATCTTCGCTAACACCAGCTGCTGCCAGCTCTTCTGGGTTAAGTTGTCGGTGTGTCGTACTAGCCGGGTGACACGCTAATGATTTAGCATCGCCAATATTCACCAATCGCAAAACAAGTTGCAACGCATCAATAAACTTGCCACCCGCTTCTCTTGAGTTTTCCGCTTTCAAACCAAAACTGATGATACCAGAGGCTTTACCGCCAGTGATTTTTTGGCAAGTTTCATAATATTGATTGTCTGGCAGCGCCGCATAATTAACCCAAGATACCGCTGGATGAGCCTGCAAGTGCGCGGCAACTTTTTCAGCATTTTCGCAGTGACGTTCGATACGAAGCGCTAAGGTTTCGAGGCCTTGTAACAGGTTAAATGCACTTTGTGCGGATAATGCGGCACCGGTATTTCGAAGTGGTACCACTCGGCAGCGTCCGATAAACGCAGCAGGTCCCAAGGCTTCGGTATAGACTACTCCGTGATAGCTAGGATCTGGAGTGGTTAACATAGGAAAACGTTCGGCGTTGCCAGCCCAATCAAACTTACCTGAGTCGACAATGATCCCGCCTACGGTTGTGCCATGACCACCAATGTATTTGGTTAACGAGTGAATGGCTATATCCGCACCGTGGTCAAAGACTTTACACAAAATTGGTGTAGCGACTGTGTTATCCACAATCAAAGGCACCCCTGCGGCGTGCGCAATGTCGGCCCACTTTTGAATATCAACCACATTACCCGCTGGATTGCCTATCGACTCACAAAATACCGCTTTAGTATTCGCATCGATAGCATTGGCTAAACCTTCATAGTCTGTAGCTTGGACAAATTTGGTTTGGATCCCTTGGCGTGGAAACGTATGCGCAAATAAGTTGTAGGTACCACCATAAACTTGACCAACACTAACGATATTACTGCCAACATCAGCAATTGCCTCAATCGCGTAACGAATGGCCGCCATCCCTGAAGCCACGGCTAACGCTCCAACACCACCTTCTAACTCGGTCAATCGCTGCTCTAGCACCGCATTGGTCGGATTCATAATTCGGCTGTAGATATTACCTGCGACTTTAAGATCAAACAGATCAGCGCCGTGCTGAGTGTCATCAAAGGTAAAAGACGTGGTCTGATAAATTGGAGTGGTAGCTGCTTTGGTCGTGGCTTCACTTTCATAGCCGCTGTGTAATGCGATAGTTTCTGGTTTCATACTTGCCTCAAATCGAATTGGATGTTTAGCCGTCTAAACATCCAATTTAGTCAATTTTAAAAATGAGTCAAGTAAATGTGCTCAAATAATCACAACTCCATGCTTAGTCAATTGTTTTGAATTTAATTGAACTTGGGTGTTTTTGGCTGTGATGTATTTTGTGGAAAGCCTTAACAAAGTCCTCTTCTTTGGCTTCAAAAATATTCTCCACATACTTTTGTGGATTGATATCTATGAATGGGAACATGCTGCTCTGAACCTGAATTTGCAGTCTGTGACCGCGTTTAAAGGTATGAAGCACATCGTACAGTTCAAATTTAACCTGGTCTGGTGTATTTGGTTTAAACGGTTTTGGCTCGCTCATGCTGTCACGAAAACGACCACGAATGACACTCCAACGCACCAACTCATGACGGTTACCTGTTTTACTGTCGACTTTATCGTTGTTTACGTCTTTTCCTGGAAATACGTCGACCAGTTTAACGACGATGTCGGCGGCACTTTGTGTCGTCGAAAACCATAAGTCCAAATCAATCGGGCCAGCAATGGTTAAGTCTTCTTCTAAAGGTTCGGTCTCAAACACCAAAACGTCTGGACGACGAGCAGCAAAGCGCTGATCTTCGACCATATAAGGACGATCCCAACCACGACTTACCTTGGCAGAGTGTGGTACTGGTTTGTTCGGATCGCTGATGTATTCGCTTGCGCCACTGTTGACCTTTTTGACACTAAGAGACTCATTTTCGGCCAAATATAAAGTTTGTGACTTGGCCTTTTTAGGTGGCCACACATCAAACTTACGCCAGCGATTTGCGCCAGTTTCAAAAATTGTTGCCGTCGCTAATTTAGCGTCTCCGCCGTCTTTTAAGTGTTGCTTAAAGAAAGGTAGTTGAACTTCTTCTTGAAACCACTTACTAGTATCAAAACCAAAGTGGGCTTCACCTAGCTTAGTGCCACCACCTGAACTATTCCATTGGCCGTGATACCAAGGACCCATAACCAGTTTGACGTGGTCCTTTTTATTCTTGTTCGACATTGTTTGATAGGTATACAAAGGACCGTACAAATCTTCGGTATCATACCAACCGCCCACAACTAACGTCGCTGGTTTGGTATTTCCTAGATGCTGCAGTACATCTCGCGCTTGCCAATACTCATCATAATTTGGGTGAGCAATCACTTCATTCCAAAACGGTCGAGTACCTTTAAAATAGTTTTTGTTAACGTTAGTTAAAGGGCCAAGTTCTTTAAAAAATTGATAACCATCCGGAGTTACCGAATCCATACCCTTTGGCCAAGCCGCATGCGTATCATCTCGTTGTTTGTCGAAGGTATCAAAAAAGATAAACGCCATTGGGATCACAAATGCGCCATTGCGATGAAAATCATCAAAAAACCAGTCAGCAATAGGCGCTTGTGGTGAAATCGCCTTCAGTGCAGGGTGAGCATTGATAGAGCCGACCGACGTGTAATAACCAGGATATGAAGTGCCCCACATACCCACTTTACCATTGTTGTTTGGAATATTTTTTACTAACCAATCAATAGTGTCGTAGGTATCCGTCGCGTCATCGGTTGCCTTTTTGCCTCGTTTGTACGCATCCTGTGGACGCATATTTACAAACTCACCTTCCGACATAAACTTGCCGCGGACATCCTGAAAAACAAAAATAAAACCATCTTTTTCAAATGACTCACTTGGCCCTAAAGCTCGTTTGTAGTTGCTCGCACCATAAGGTGCAACACGGTATGGCGTACGCTGAAACATCATTGGATACGACTTAGAGTCGTCATTTGGAATATAAACCGAGGTAAATAGCTTAACGCCATCTCGCATTGGAATTTGGTATTCGTATTTAGTGTAATTAGCACGGATGTAATCCGCTCTTGGATTAGCTTTTTCTGTTGCATTGGCCAACGTACTGACCACCAGCAAAATAACCAGCATGGTATTCGAAAACAAGGTTCGCATTGTTCGCTCCCTGAAAGGCTGTACAAAAATTTAACATAGGTTGTGTGATTTAAAATCAATCAGAATTTAGACATTTTTTGTACAACCGTTCAACAGCGATAAGATGAATCAACTTACCAGCGCGCTCATTCATCGACGAATATCGATCGCATCATTGAAATTAAACTCTGTGTCCCCATTGATTTAGCTCATTCGAGATTTCTACTCTCCACAACAAACACAAGGCGACGTTATGCTCAATTTCACATTCAAAAATCAAACCGAAATTCTTTTTGGTAAAGGTCAAATCAAGAAGGTCTCTGACAGGCTGCCGGACGATGCTAGAGTTTTGTTGTTGTACGGTGGTGGTTCAATCAAAAAAAATGGCATTTACGATCAAGTTTTAACCGCTCTTAATGGTAATGAAGTTACTGAATTTAGTGGTGTAGAGCCTAACCCCTCTTACGAAACACTGATCGAAGCCGTCGAGTTGGCAAGAGAAAAAAGCGTTAATTTTATTCTGGCAGTAGGCGGCGGAAGTGTTATTGATGGTGCAAAGTTTGTCGCAGCCGCGGTCAATTTCGATGGCGAGCCGTGGGATATTCTGGCCAAGGGTGCGTCATTTTATGATCCTTTGCCAATTGGTGCTGTGTTAACACTGCCAGCGACGGGCTCGGAAAGTAATGGTAATTCGGTTGTCACCAAAAAAGCGACTTCTCAAAAGTTAGGCTTCTCATCTGAGACTGTCCAGCCTCAGTTTGCGGTCTTAGATCCTGAATATACTTTTTCATTACCGAAAAAACAGATCAGCAACGGCGTTGTTGATGCCTTTGTACATGTCATCGAGCAATATTTAACTTACCCTGTGAATGCTCCGATACAGGACCGTTTTGCTGAAGGTATTTTACAGACTTTAATCGAAGAGGGTCCTAAAGGCTTAGCCAACCCAGAAGATTACGACGTCCGTGCTAACATCATGTGGTCTGCGACGATGGCGCTTAATGGTCTAATCGGTCGTGGTGTACCACAAGACTGGGCAACCCATATGATTGGTCACGAACTTACTGCACTTTATAACCTAGATCACGCTCAGACCTTAGCCATTGTTTTACCGGCGTTAATGCAAGTTCAACAAGAACAGAAAAAAGAAAAAATCCTCCAACTAGGTCGCCGCGTGTTTGGCTTAACTTTCACCGGAGCCACTGAGCAGCAAGCGATACGTGAAACGATTTTCGCTGTAACTCAGTTTTTTGAAGGTATGGGGGTTAAAACTAAGATGTCTGATTACGATTTACAGGGCGATACGCTTGACCAAGCGATCGACCGTATTATTGATAATTTAGACAAAAATGGCATGACGAAACTTGGTGAGCATGGCGACATCGATCTGGCCAAAACCAGAGATATTTTATCGCTTGCTAAGTAATTGATAGCTAGTGTTTAAAAGACAGCGCAATCGTAATTGAACCATTGCGCTGTTTTGTATTTTTTCAAATTTATCAATCCCCTGCTAAGCTTTACTCACTTAAATTGTTTGGATAAAGCTCCTATGAAACCTGCCTATATCAAAAGCGCAGCAGCGCTTGTAGTTATGTTCGCCACTCTTATATCAATGTCTAGTCACGCTGCAAATTGGAGCACCACTGAGCTTCATGTCCAGTACGGCAAACTAGATCAGCCATTCGATTCGGTGCCGAATTCAAGTGCAGATACCACGATTTTGACTTTTCAACATTCAAGTGGCTGGGACTTCGGCACTAATTTCTTTTTCGTCGACTACAGTAGTGTTAATAATAGTGATTCATTGTATTTAGAGTGGTATCCAACCCTCAGTACCAAGCAGGTATTCGACGTCAGCTACAATGGTTTATTGTCCGATATTCGATTGGTTATGGGTATAAACGCGGCACCAGAGTCTGACATTCTCAAATACCTGCCTGGAGTCCAGCTTGGCCTTAATGTTGAAGGGTTTAACTTTTTAAACGTTTTAATAGCCGGCTACATAGATGACAACGAAGGTATTGCAAACGGTGGCGCGCCAAAAGAAGAAAACTCTTGGATAGTCGATGTGTCGTGGAGCTATCCAGTTGCCATTCAGCAACAACAATTTTATATAGATGGCCACGCCGAATACATCAACCGTCGAAAAACAGAAATCACCAACCGCGAAACCAAAAGCTGGGTTTTAGCTCAAGTTCAAGTTCGTTGGGATGTGGGTAAGGCTCTATCTCAAGCCCCCAATCGCCTTTTTGCGGGCATAGAATACCAATACTGGAACAATAAACTCGGTACTGATGTTGACGAGAACGCTGTGCAATTATTGGGCGTTTGGCGGTTTTAATTGTTCTGTTGAGTAAAAAAAAAGCGGCCATTACGGCCGCCTTACTTTCAGGGAGAATCGCTTTTTTGATTAGAACAGGACCTTCGCGCCTAGGTATAGACGACGTGGTGCAACCCAATCTTTTGCTTCGCCAAACTCGTAAGTACCGCTACCTGCAACCAATTGCTCTTCTTCAACAACCGCTTGGTCATCTAAGACGTTAAATACGTCTAGGAAGAATTCAGCTTGGTAGCCACCAAAGTCATGCTTGTACTTAACTCGAATGTCTAATGTACCGTATGCTGGTGTTTCTTGACTCGCAGTATTGCCAGGTGCAATCCAACGACCTTCAAACCCACCAAAGTCATAAGTAGACTCTTCACGTAATGGCAACAAACGGCCATACACGTTAGTCGCACGGTTATAAGCTGTACCTGAGTTCCAGTTGTACACCGCACCTAATTCAAAACCATTGTCGAAGTAATATGTACCTAAGATTTTGAATTGGTGATCAACGTTACCCGGTTGCTTCGCGTACATGTTTGGTGCACGAGGATCTAGGTAATAGAAGTCACCTTGAAGGTCAGCATTACCGTCAGAGTTGGTGTTACCTTCTGCATCATTGTAGGTATAAGATGCCAACATATTCCAGTTGTCTGTACGTAGTTTCTTAAAGGTAACTTCTACGCCTTGGTAATCACGTTTACCACCTTCTAACGTCGCAAGTACGTAGTTAGAACCAGGGTTTTCTGTATAACCAAAGTAAGATAATGGTAACGCTAAAGACGAACCGTCTAATTGACCACCCTCTGCATATACACCTAAATCGTAATCTTCAAGAATGTCACGCGTTTTACGGTTGGTATAAGTTACAGAGATGTTGGTGTCATCGGTTAAGTTTTGCGAGTAACCAACAAGGAACTCATCTGTGTATGGCGTTTTTGTTGTTGGTGCAAAGAACGCATCCTGTGTAGCAACACCACCACGAGTACGGAACGTATTCCATTGACCGTTGTAGAAGATTTGCTCTTCACGTACAGAGCCCGTCAAGTTACCCGCAAACGAGGTCATGTCAGTACGAATCGGATCGTAGTAACGGCCGTGGAATACCCAAACCTTCGAATCACCATCACCATTTACGTCGTATACCGCACTTAAGCGATGAGCGATATCCCAGTCAAAGGTAAAGATCTTTTCGCCCGTAGAAGCAAAGTGCTCCCACTGTTCAGCACGAAGACCTAGGTTTAACGTCAAATCATCAAGGTTGATACTGTCTTGAATATAAATCGACTTACCTTTAGTTTCTAACTTAGATTCCGCTTGTTGTGTTTGGATAATACGATAAACGTTTACGTCGCCCGTTGGGTTACCTGTCGAGCTGTCAAACACTATGTTAGACACGTCTTCTGGAGCAATGCCGATAGCACTTGCGATACGATCTTTGTCATCATCAGAAAAGTCAATGTTACCTACCCAAGTGCCGTTTGCGTACATATCAAATGTCGCGCCAGCATCTGCTGCACCAATTGAGGTGTATTGAGCAGAATCACCGTTGTAAATAGAGTTGGTGATGTTCTCATTTGTTTCGCCCGAGAAACCCACTTCAATTGTGTGATAACCAAAGTCTTGAGTATCTAGGTAATATTCAGCGTTGATGTAGTAGCTGCTCTTGTTACGGTTACGCAATGTATCTGCACCAAAACCACCCTTGTCTGTATCTGATTGTGTTACAGAACCAGCATTCGTTTGGTAAGCCACGTCATTACGCGTTGATTTGTCTTTTGACAAAGTTGATAACTCAGACTCGTGGCTCATGTAACCTACATTGATGACTAGGTCGTCAAATGAGTGAGAGTAATCAATTTTGTAGTTGTCACCACCTTGTTTCGTACTACGGTCACGGTTAGAAACCGTCGCAAGGTTAGCACTACCTGAAATCTCAGTCGGATCGTTAAAGAAGGTCAAAACCAAACGATCATTATCCGTAGCCTGCCATGTTAGCTTACCAAAACCTAAGTCACTCTCGCGCTCAACGACACGTGATACTTGACCCGTTTCTGGATCAACTACATCGTCTTCACGGTTTTTAAGTTGGTAAGAAGCAAAGAACCAAAGTTCATCTTTGATAATTGGACCGCCTAATGTCACCGCAGTATCGAAGGTAGAAAACGCACTGTTTTCTTTCTTTTCACTCTCGTAATCACTAACAAGGCTGTCATTTTGTAGGTAATAGTTCACAGAGCCATGAAACTCGTTACCACCAGATTTAGTTACAACACGTGAAACAAGGCCAGAACCACCAGCGTATTTAGCAGGAATTGCACCCGTGATAACTTGCTGTTCTTGGATGATTTCTGAGTTGATGTTACCACCAAATGTACCGGTTACGTTGTCCGTTACGTTAACGCCATCGATGTAATACACATTATCCGTTGACGAACCTACTGAGCCGCCTGCATCCGAATAGTTAACACCTGATTTTGAAGAAGGGTTACCACTTGTACTTGGTTTAACACCCGGAGTTAATTGTAAATAACTCTGGTATGAACGACCTGTCGGTAGTGACTCAGTCATATCAAGTGTAATGTCCATACCTGTTGTTGCAGAGGTAGTATCAATTGCAGAAATTGAACTACCAGAAACAACGATACGCTCCATGTCACTTGCCGCACGGCTAATTGAATAAGAAAGGTTTAAGCTTTTACCGGTAATAACACGAACGTCCGTAGCTTCGAACGACTGCAAATTATCACCAGAAATGCTGACTGTATATTGGTTTGATGCGTCAAGACCACGTAAAGTAACATAACCATCGGCATCAGAAACCGCAGTTTTGCTGCCCAATGTGTCAGGCGCGTCGACCATTACAGCAGCCCCTGCAACAGGGTTACCGCTTTTATCTAATACACGGATTTTTAAACCACCCGTTTCAGCAGCCATAGCTGCGCTTGAAATACCTAAAGCAGCTGCAACCGCCAGGGCTGCAATGCTATTTTTAAAGTTTGTCATTTCAACTTCCCTAGAAAGTGTTTGTTTTTATATCCTGAATTGACTGCTGAGCTAGCCAATACAATTACCGCTTTTCATCGGCTCATAGATAAAACGGCTTGGATATCAATTCGCAATCCTTCAACTACACCGTATTTACCTATCAATATACGAACACACGACTTTTACCTTGAGTACTCCAGTTTTTACTGGAGGTTAAATTAGGAAAGCTGTTCCACAATTCTGGAAAAAGAATGACTATTTTTTCGTCAAACCCTCTAGTGGAATAAAAATTAATGCTCAAATTCACAAAGGTTCGCGCTGGCCGGTTTTGTTACAGGAGGAAGAATTGTTCTATTGAAGAGGGAGTCTGGAGGAAATTACGCCACGGTTAGTGGGTGACTTTTATACATGTAAACAGATGAGACAATAAAAAAGGCCATATCAAAGACATGGCCTTTTAGTAAGTATATTAATCCGTTACTTACGAGTAAGTCGACGAACTGCCGCTGCAAACAACCCTAATAAAACCAACGCTGGCGTTGAACTACCGCCACCAGAGTCATTATTTTCAGTTGGTTGCTGTGGTGGTGTTACCGGCTCAGGTTTGTTTTTGATAGAAACACTGATGTCTTTGGACACCGATAGTTCATTATCTGCCACCGTTACTGTAAAGGTCACCGTTTGATCAGAATCAACTGATGGAGCTGTAAATGATAGTCCTGTTGACGATGAGGTAACATCACTCACAGTTGGACCACTTGTTTGCTGCCAAGAAACAGTAAGCTCAGTATCATCGATATCCTCTGCCACTGACGTGATTGATACAGCGTCACCTTCTTCAACCTCAGCTGGACCAGACACAGTCACAGTAGGAGAAGCATTATCATTCAAGATAACTACAGTTAATTCAGACGTAGACACAAGTTCACCATCAGAAACACTAAGCTCAAAGGTCAAGGTTGATTCAGACTCTACATATGGCGCCGTGAATTCTAGATCTTCAGCATTTTCATCTGTGATTTCGACTGCAACGCCTGAGGTTTGCACCCAAGTCATTGACAACTCTGTGTTATCAACATCAGAAACACTAGATTCGACTTTCAGTGCATCGCCTTCAGACACCTGTGCGTCAGCCATATCAACAATGATTGGGGCATCATTAACTGGCGTCAGCTCAATATCAACCATGACTTCTTCTGAGGTTAATTCACCATCCGACAAGGTATAGGTAAACTCGTCTGTTCCGTAATAATGTAAATCTGGCGTATAGCGAAGTAATCCTTCCTCAATGGTAACTTTACCAAATCGAGGCTGTGTCACAGACTCAATAGATATCTCATCACCATTTCTGTCCTTGTCATTGGCCATTACATCAATGTCTACAACAACGTCTTCAGGTGATAATACCGTATCGCTTTCACCTTCAGGTGCGACATTTTTAGCATAAGGGTTAACAACGACAGCACCATTATTAGTTAACGACGCATCTGGTAGCTGGATATCGACCAACTTCAAATAGATTTCAGAACCAACTACATCGTATTCACTTTGATCGATGTTACACGTTAAATCTACAGACATATCAGGATCGATATTTCCTAAAAGCTGACTGCTTACCAACGTGTTACTGCTGATAGTACCTATGTAACAGTTAAACCTAGCGGAATACGCTGGGAAGGCTCCAGAGTTGGTCACGGTAGCCGCAACTTGAATTGGCTCGCCACGCATTTCCGTTTCAGACGAGAGTAAAACGCTTTCTAAAGCAAAACCAAGATCAGGCGAACCAGAGGTCCACATACCTACTGGACTTCCTGATACTCCTTCATTAAACCCGCTCGACACTCCCGTGTCTAACATAGACGCAATACTGACTTCGTATAGGTCCCCATTGCTCAGGTTTTGGATCATGAACTCCTCAAGAGTCGCACTAACCGTATAGAACTGTGTTGTTTGTCTCGATAGGTTTTCTACTCTAATCAAGTATGACTCGACTTGAGTATTTTGGTCCGCTGTCCAATACACCATTGCGTGGCTATTGTTGAATACAACACTGACATCGGTAGGGCCGGTAGGAGCCGCTGAGTTTTCGATGCTAATAGTTGTCTCGCTGGTTACGTCAGCTGACATACCTTCGTATTTAACCACCGACACAAGTGTGAACTCACCTGGGTTTAACGTGCTTGGTAGAGTCACAGATAAACTATTTGCGCCTTGATTAACTTCGTATTCACCTAACGACAGAATCAAATCAGATTGACTGTCTTTCAGCATTACTTCTACGGTTGCAGAGCTATCTAAATTGACCACTTCTAAATCAAAATCAAGCGCTTCAGACAACTCAACGCTTTGCGGTACGTTAGAGAGTGTAGCGCGTGGCGGCACTACAGGTAGTGTCATAGCAACATCAATGCCCGCTACATCAGCGTCATTTAAAACTCGTACTGTGTAGTCGCCTTCTTCAGGAAGAACAAAACCAATAACCGTTTGGTTATCACCGTTATCGTAAGCAAATTGTGTCACTCCACTTGGTGCAGGAGCATCAAAGTCTAAAGTGATATCACTTGCTTTAATAACGCTACCTGATGGTGTGACAATTTCTAACTCAGGTAAACCTGCAGTAGTTTGCACAGAGAATAACACCGAATCTTCATCAGCACCGACGGATAGTTCATATTCTGCAGCAGAAACGAGGCTCGTTTGTGCTTTAGGCTTCACATTAGAAACACTGCCCGGCTTTTTGATGATGTCAAAATTGATATCCGACGGATCAGAAAAATCAACCTTAACACCGACATCTACAGCGATAACGCGAGTGATAACTTGGAAATAAGCGGTTAGTGCATCATTGTTGGTATGATCACTCTTGATTAAAAGCTCGCTGCTCGTACCCGCTAAGCGTTTGCCACCAACTAATTTGACCTTTTTAGGTACTTGGATAGCAAGTTCTGAAAGTGAGTGGAATTGGGTAAAGCTCGCACCAGATTGACCATTGAGTAATGCATTACCAACAATAACGTCACCAATGTTAATTTGACCGCTTAGATTAAAGCCATATTGAGCAGAGCCCAGTAAACCTGCAGTTAACTCTGCAGACGCTAGCTCAAACTGCTCAAGTAACTCTAAATTACCCGAACCAACCCAAGTTTTAGCGCCATTTTTAACTGTCAGTGCTAACGAACCACTCAAAATATCTGCATCGATGGCACTACCGATATTTGCTAGTCCACCCGCTGCATCTGAGAAGTAACCAGTAATACTACCCGAAACCTGAGCGTCAGGAACACGTTGCCACTCTAATGCTGTGTTACTGTGAGCAATAACAAAGCCTGTAGTGCCGATAGGGATCTTTTTCTTACTGATAAAGCTTTTACGGCTAAGGTCTTCCCACTCAAACCCAAAGCGATTAATTTGAACCGGATTTAAGCCGACTTCGGTTTCTAATTCGTACTCTGACTGATTCCATTTAACTTCACCTTCAAAGCCCATCGCAGGTTTAAGAAGATCAATCTCTAAAGAATCCAGTTCGACACGCATACCACTGCCGCCAAACTTACCAATGCGCTTGCTATTGTTACCGGCAAGTGCAGTATCCATATCAATCGTAAAGGCTAGGCTCGACTCATTTTCATTTTGTGACAGAACAAGATCACCTAAAGTAATTAACTCATCATCCATCGAATTTACATCGGCGTAATCTAAGTACAATGGCAAGGTCAATTCTGAAGGAATCGAGATATTAGTATCAGCAATTGCTATGGTTTCACCTGACAGTGATGCAGAATTAATTCTGAAACCGAAACTACCAGTCGGAATAAGTTCAGGATTAGCGTCACCACCATCGATTTCAAAAGACATCTCGCCAAGTGGAATATCTTGAGCGGCTAAATTACCTAGTACAATATCAACTGCTTTCACTCGGCCACTTGAAAGAGTTCTAATTTCGTTAGTACCTGAATCAATAACTAACGTACCAGAGAAGCCAAGCAAGCTATTACCCGTCGTCAGACCCAATTGAACGTTACCACTTGCCCATACATTGGTAGAGTCGGTAATTTCTGTAAAATCATTGGCGCAAACTTTAATGCTGCCAAATTCATTACACGCAGCCGGTAAGACTTCATCATCAACATTGACAAACAATGGCTGTTCGGGACTTCCAATAAAGGTTTCGCTGCCAAAGTCATCTACTGCAACTAGGAAATATTCAACGCCAAGAGACGTAACCGCCGAAGCCGGTATGATCTCTTCAAAAGATGCAGTAGGAGCATCAAATTGCGTGTTTACTGCGGTGTAAAGTGGTGCGCCTGATTCTCTGTAGTACATAGAAACAGTCGCTACAGCGTTGGTCGCATCTTCTGCCATTGCTGTTACGATAATGTCAGAATTAGCCGGAGCACTCTCAATCGGTGTGTGGTTGAATTCTGGCGGCACATTTGGGAAGACTGTAATAGTCATCGGCTTAGTTTGAGGATCGGTAGCAGGTAGAGTTTTTGTACCAGCGTCTGTTACCGCACTAATGTAAAACTGAACTGAGCCATCCTGTACTGCGCTTTGTGGAATATCAGCATACCAAGAGCCATCCGTCTCTTGTGACATATCAGCAAAAGTATAAGCCGTTTCTGTTGAATGACGATAACCTAGGCGCATGCCAGAGATAACGGCTTCCGAGCCAGCGGCGACACGAATTGGTAAAGCTTGACCAGGTAATTGACCTTTGCCCAACAAAGCCAATGTATCCGGTGTCAACTCTAATGTTACAGGCACGATTGGCGTGTACTTGATAGAAAACTCACCAACCACAGGGTTGCTGTTAAAATCTAACGTATCAACTTTAAAATCAATAACTCGCTCAACACCGTCTAATTGGGTATTGTCGCTTTCGTATTGGGTTTGATAACGAGATGTTAAATCCGCACCAATTTCGTTAAGAATGATTGAGAAATCAGATCTTACATCAAACGTTCGACCAGAAACGGCTGTCGCAATGCGCTCAAAGTCCGAGTGACCAGCGGTTAAACCATAAAACAGTACATTATTGTCCAAAAACGTATCAATGACAGTTTGTTCATTGATCTGGCCCCAGTCATTATCTTCATCCGTCACTAACACTACGACTTTTTGTGTCGCTGGTCGCCACAGTGTACCTGTAATCGCTAGATGCATTGCATCAAATGCCTTTTCTCGGCTTCCGTCAAAGCGCATCTGGTCAATGTAAGATTGAAACTCAACTGGGTCATCCGTCAAGCTACCATTGTTTAACAATGTTCCTTCAGGTCGGCTAAAGTTATAACCACCATAAGGTACTAAGCCAATTCGGTAATCAAAGTTTTCATCGCTTAACGTTTGAACAAAGTTAAGAATGTTTTCTCTGACTTGTTGCGCTTCATCACCCAAACTACCAGAGTCATCGTGAACAAAGACAATATCAACGATCTTCTTAGATGAATTAGGATCAGGTTGAACAATTCGAGTTACATCTTCATATCGGCCATCTTCCCTGAGGCTAATATCACTACTCGTTAACAAAGGTAGATTTTCAGCAGAGCCATCAAATGATTTGTCTTGATACTTAAGGTCTGACGTTATGATGACTCTAGGAAAAGCGTCAAAATCGATTGTAAAATTGGTCGCCCAATCTTCAGATTGAGCATTAGTCGTATTGTTTTGACTTACAATGCTGTATTCCGCAACTCGATGTTTGTTGCTTGACTTAAATTGCTTTAAATTAGCGAGTGAAACCCCATCTTCTTCGACTTGGACAATTTCGCCTGTCGCTTGGTTTTGAGCTTCAACGGTAACTTTATAGACTTTGCCGTATTGAGCAGGTATAGAAAATGAGCGTTTTGATTGCCACTTAGTAAACGTAGCTTGTTGACTACCAGCTGCTTGAAACTTAAGCCTGTATTGATAAGAAGCGGTTTTGCCATAATTATGAGCTTCAACGACAAGCGTATTCTTTAAAGACTCGACAGAGATATCAATATTCTGGGCTAAAGCAGGTTGTAAAAGGGTAGTAGTAGATAATGCCGAGAGAACGGCAAGAGTAAGTTTGTTTTTCATTTTGATTTCCATTTCATTGCTAGTTAGATGGGCACAACTAGAGGAAGTCAAAATATTAATTCTTAACATCCATATTAACCGCGCTTCCCTAAACCCCGTAAAGATAGACTTTATTGAGAAAATGTCAAGATCGGTACAAAAACCAGCATGTTGTTGTAAAATAAAAACAATTCAATTAATTAACAAATGAGATAACGTTATGAAAAACCCAAACACACCCGATGAGCAACAGCTTCAGGCGTTTTTTGAACGTGAATTTCCGCATGCCAGCTATTAAAAGTAGGTAAAAGCTTGGCTATTGGTGAGGTTCGATTTTACTCTCAAGGTGAGCCGCAACTCATCGCTCACGCAAACGGAACTTACGCATTACCCAATGAATAAGTCTTAGTGAGTTAACTTTAACGCCCTGCCCCACTGCGCTTTTTCTCCTCAAACATGCGCTCATCTGCGACGTTGAGTAGGTCATCAACTGTTTCTCCATCTTTGGGGTATTGAGCACTACCAATACTTACACCAACAACAAGCTCGCCAGCTTCTGTCTTAATGGGTTTTACAATGGCAGAATGATAACGCTCACTTATGTTATCTAAAGCTTGTAAATTTGCCATATCAGCCAGAGCAACGACAAACTCGTCACCACCAACTCGAGCAACACAGTCAACCTCACGGGCGACATCGCCCATCCTTTTTGAAATTTCAATCAGTACCTCATCTCCGACCTTATGCCCATGCGTATCGTTGATAGGCTTAAATTTGTTTAAATCCAAATACAAGACGACAACACTATTACCGGTTCGCTTTGAACGTGCTTTTTCACGTCTCAAAAATTTAATTAACGCAGTTCGGTTAGCAAGACCCGTTAACGCATCGCTCTCTGCCATCTTTCTGATCTTTTGTTCGGCCAAAACCCGCTCGGTGACATCATAATTAATACCGATCATTTTATTACCATAAAAGCGCCCATCACCTTTAATATAACGAATCTGGCCATCGGGACGGTTAATCCTAAACTCTTGATGAAAGTCTTTTCGGTTAGCAACACATTCCTGTAACGCTTCTACGACAATGTCGTAATCATCTTTGTATAACAACTTTGCCCAGTCACCGTATTCGCCGTTAAATTGAGTCGGGGACAGACCAAAAATAACAAACATGACATCGTCCCAAATCAGCGTATTGTCCTCCATATTCCATTCCCAAACGCCTATTTTGGCAGCTCCAGTTGCGAAGGAAATACGCTGATTGATATGTTCAATTTCTCTGTGTGCTTCAACTAAGTCGGTAATATCTTCACTGACACCCAACACGTATTTTATTTTCCCAGAAGAGTCATAAATGGGTGTTTTTTTGGTCCGTAAATAACGATTTTCTTCGCCTATGACTAATGGTTTTTCATCAATTACAATTTGCTTTCCATCCAGAATCGCTTTTCTATCTAACGACTCAAAAAAATCTGCGGTACCTGCATCAAAGAGCTGTTGATCTGAATAACCTATAATTTCTTCTTTAGGTCGTCCCATCAACTCAACCCCAACATTGTTGATATGGGAGAAGGTTAAATCCTTCGCGTCTTTTACTGCTATCATCATAGGAACAGAATCAAACACCGTCTGCATAAACGCTTCTTGATTGCGTAAGTCAGACATATCGCGAATGGTACCGACAAAGCCGCCGGTTTTTTCATTACTTAGAGCTGCGATGGTTAGAGTGATAGGAAAAATATCACCATTCTTCTTTTTACCTTTGAGCAACCTACTGCTACCAAATACTTTGTTTTGAGTATCGTGGTTGCTATTTGCAACGTATTGGTCGTGTTTTTTTGCGTAACTATCGGGCATCAATATTTTGACGTTCTGGCCGATTAACTCTCTGGGCTCATAGCCAAACATTGCGGTTGTTGAAGTATTAACAAACTCAATATGGCCACTACAATCTATGCTCACAACCGCTTCTTGAACGGCCTCCAAAACAGTATTAAGCCTGACTGCAACGATTGCCCGAGTCCTTAGCTCCAAGCCTATTAACAGAAATATGCTTAAAAGTACGACTGCAATTACTATTAGCTCAGCAATAAAATGATTTGCTTGCACATCAACTGGAGTCGTAGGCGGCCCTCCCCAAACTCGCATGGCAGCCATTCCGGTGTAGTGCATCCCTGAAATTGCCAGCCCCATGAAGGTTGCGGACAAACTATTTATTGCCACAAACCCCAAACTAGAGGTTTGGCGCATATCATTGAGTTTTAGAGAAAAGCCTGACAGGGTGACAGCGACAATAACTGAAAAAGCGAAAATATAAGGATCATATGCCATTTGGGCAGGGATGCGCATCGCCATCATCCCCACATAGTGCATACTGCCTATGCCAAGACCCATCATTATACTTTTGATGACTAGGTTGCGATATCGACTCAATTGCGGAGATAGCACTATGTAACTGGCTAAAATCGCGGGCACGACAGACAAAACGGTGATTTCGATGTTGTAATCAACGACAAAGGGCAATTGATACGCCAACATACCAACAAAGTGCATCGCCCAGATACCAACGCCCAAAAAACACGAAGCCAGCCAAGTCCAAATATCCGACTCTTTTTTCAACTGTGATCGTTTGATTCGTGCTGCCAAGACAAATGCGACATAAGACGCAAAAATAGCGATCAACACCGAGCCAACGACCATAGGGATATCATAACTAGGTTTGATGAGTTGCTGTGGCAAATCCTGATCTAACAAAAAATGAAATTGAATGGAGTTAATCAAACTCTTCTCTCTAGACGCTATTGAGCTTTGTTGTGTCTTTAAAGAATAGTCAAAAATCCACTTTTTGTTATGTTAAGAGCAAATTAAACCCTTAATAATTAGGGATCTTAGTCGCCAAATTCTGTGACGAACTCGCGTTTAAACAACTCGACCTAATACGTGGGTAAACTCAATGTCACTCGACAAACTTTGTAAAACACATTGAGAGACACCAAGCTGATTTGCTTTGCCTTCCACTTCCGCCAACGTAATACGTTTAATCGGGTGCTTGTATGGATTTAGTCCGTGCATCATCATTTGACTTAAGGCGCTTTGTAAAGGAGACAAACTTGGACTGTATGCACAGTTTTCTGCATAGCGACCTACAAAGCGTTGATTATCAACAGTTTCGATCAGGCACGCGCTGTTGTTTTTGGTGTAGGGTGCATACGATGTTTCCATCGCATCTTGTAATACCCTATCGACTTTCTGTTCAAACTCAATGGTTTGACGTAAGTCATCAAACAACATTTCATTGACCCCTAGTGACGCAGGGTTAAATGGTTCAGGTAGCAAAGTGTCCAAATCCGTGTTGCGTCCTGATACCTGCATCGGCATTTCTCGAGCGCCTCGAACTTCGTTCATAAACTGGCGACAATAACCACAAGGCGCGGCATTGATTGTCATCCCAGTTATTTTAGGTTCACCGTGATGCCAGGCATTATTAATCGCCGTTTGTTCAGCGTGAACAACAAGACTTAGGGCCTGGTACTCAAATTCTAAATTAGCCCCAAAATACAAGTTTGCGACGGCTTCCTCGCCCTCTAATACACCATCCGTAACATACTCACCTTGGGCAATAGCCGCAGCTTTAAATTGCGAGATCGGCGCGACCGCAAACATCTCACAAATAGGAAGTAACTGCTCTTTAAGCTCAGAAAAAGAAAGGGAAAATTGATTACAAAGAGCAAGAACTTGCTCTGCTTTTAAGACGCCACCTTGAAGGGCGATTTGCTCATGAAGGTCTTGTAGCGTACAGCTACTTAGTTTAGAACTCATATCAAAAACGATGTTGCTTAAGGCACGGCACTATATATAAAAGCCATTCCAAAAGCAATTAAAACCCCGCCCTAGCGGCCGTCATAAAGAAATATATTACCGGATTCATCACCTTTGAGACTCACCACCAGTGAGGATTCATCTGCTGATACAGCCATTACTCGACCTATTGCGTAATTCAGGCTTTTAGTGACTTGTTCGCCCGAACTATGGGAGGTGAAGTCCTTTCGCCATATCTGTTTGTCTTGTTGTCCGTTTACAAAGTACAACTGTTTGCCAACAATATCCCAACTGTGACCAAACCTTGGCGGCAAGTTTTCCAATATGGTTCGGGAACTGCCAAACTCCAGCTTGTCATTTGGGTTATCCGGACTTTCTTGTCTATCTTTACGCATGACCTGTGTAGCAAATAGGCCAGGTTGCTGACGTTTAGTAAAAACAACTTCTTGAGTCGTATTAGCAGCAGCAAAGTACTCTACAGGGCCAGCCATTATTTTAACTTTGGTCGCGTCCGTTCGATTAATGGCCACCAGCGCCATGTTGCTATCTGGCGCCTTATCGACGGCCCAAACAGCAAGTGTTTTACCACTTATATCTAAACCATAACTACACAAACTGACTTGCTCAGCGGGCAATCGAACCAACGAGCGACTGGCCACCTCAAACTCATAACAATAAAAGTCATATGCGGTGATTGCACTTATCAGTACTCGCTTGCCATCTGGCGAAAACACTGGCGCAATTAAATGTGTATCAGGGACTCTCAGCAGCTCCTGTGATTCTTGTGTCGTCATGTCTAATTGATAAATCGCTGCAAATCCCGAGCGATTAGAAACATACAATAACTGTGAATTATCAACCGGTGAAAATGCAGGGAAATTGTCATATTTTAACGAACTCACAATTGGTTCTGATTTTGTTTTATCGCCAGCCAAATCAAACTTCCACAGATTTGCCTGATAACGAGCCTCTTGATAGGCGGCGACGGTTCCACTGTTGTTAATCATTGGAAACTGACCGTCTTTGCCACCGATGTTTGTAATGGCAGAGCTAGTTGATACTTGGCCTTCCGTTTGTGAAGCCACATCAACCATGAGTATTTGTTTGTCACCCAAAATATTACTATCAAAAACCAACGCTTGCCCCGATGGCATCCAATCAAAACTGACCTTGACCGAGTTACTGCGTGTTATTGCGGTTGCCTTATTTAACGACTGAACATAAAGGTTTCGGACTGAGGAAGTACCTCGTAAAAAAGCAATGGACTCACCATCCGGCGAATAACGAGGGCGAGAGTCATAAATCAATGGGTCAACTTCATTAGACAGGTCCGTCCGTTGAGTTTGCCTTTGAGAAAGTAAGTCGTACTCCCAAATGACGATGTGTTTTGAGTTGCCCGATTGACGAACAAACAAAAAGCGCTCACCACTGGGGTGCCACTCAAGAATTGCAGAGCGGTCAGGTAAGTCACATTCGGTGAGCGATTGTGAAACTCTGGTCACCACATCAAACTTCACGACAGAACAGCTGTGGTCACTTCCAGTTATATTTGGCGTTAACGATACAGCCAGAAGGTCTTTCCCATTCGGCCCAATCATCGCAGATACCAAGTGCGAATTGGACTTAGTGATCACACTTTGTTGTTCGGTGCGGGTATCCTGAATTGTGACACCATAAAAGGCTTTGCCTTGTTTTTCTTGGTTAAGCGTCGAGTAAGTCAAATAGTCGCCGTTTAGAGACAACTCAGGGTGTACCTCTATTTCAGCGTCTGTAGTGACTCGTTTGGCATTGACCAACTTAGCCATAAGTGCTTGGGATTCATCAAAACGACTAGGTGTCGTTTCTTTATGTTGTTGCTGTTGCTGTTGCTGATAAACACCTTGCTTTTGATCTTCGGTAACGCCTTGATCTTTGCTTGGTTTTTTAAAGCCAAAAATACCATCTTGAGGTGACCAAGTTCCCGTCACGACCAACAGACTTGAAGTAAGTACTAACACTAACATTAAGCCACCAGCTGCAAACAGTCTTTTGCCTAACCAGCGTCGTTGTTTTTGTTCGTTTTGCTGTTGTTTTTCTGATATCGATGATGACGATTCAGTACCGTCCCCCTCTGGTGCTGACTCGGGTGCGTCGTCAATGAGTGAACCACCGTGATGCACGACACAAATAAATCGATATCCACGGCGAGGAATCGTTTCGATAAACGTTGGAGACTTACTGCTGTCGCCCAATAAATTACGAAGTTCAGCAATAGCTCTAGCTAAAGCATCCTCGTTGACGACTTTGTCTCCCCACATACGGTCAATAATGACCTCGCGCGGAACCACTTGACCAGCCGACTCAAGTAACAAACTCAACAATATATTTAATCGAGGCGGTAACCGATGCTGTTCAGTATCACTGCTCAGATTGCCATCGCTTTTGGTAAAGCGCCAAGGACCAAAAAACACCGTCGATTCCGCTGTCATACTCGTTGAATTCCATTATTATTTTTTGCATCAGTATAAATATAAATCACTCAAAAAAAACCGCCATGGACGAATTCAGGAGGTAAATGGGGGAAATATGGAGGTAAAAAAAGAAGTTTTATCAATAACAAAGCTCAACTCATCCGCTAACGTGCCCATTACTTTATCCATCAATAACAAAAAGAGCACTCCAGTGAAAAACAACGTCCATTATCCAATTAAAAACAAAAACTACATTCGTTCAATTTTGTCCTGCTTAGTATTTTCGATGAGTCTATTGGTGCACGACGTAAACAGCGTACAGAGCCTTCAGAGTGTAAAGGGAGAGCCAAATGAGTGTCAGAACGTTTTACTCGTCAGCAGTTGGTTTGATAATTCCATTCAAGTTTACGACGGTTGCGACCAGGCATTTTTAGGCTTGTTAGACACCAACGGATTAGTCAAAGGTCCTCAAAGTATTGTGTTAACACCTAAGGGTGATTTACTTATTGTTAGCGAAGGCACCAATCAACTGGTTTTGTTTAAACGTCAAAGTAGCTCTAAACAAGACTCTGAGTTGATCCGTTTTTCAAAACCAGTCCTTTCAAAACCAATAGCTGTCATGGATCACGCCGATGGATCGTTCCTAGACAAACCCGTAGGTGCAACCTTCGACAATCAAGGTAACCTGTATGTGGCAAGTTACTCACAAAACACCATAGTCAAAATTAATCCAGACACATGGCAAATCACTGACATAGTGTTATCTCCAACGACGACATCGGCCAAGATAAAAGGCGTTGATGCAGGTTTTGTGATAGATAGTCAGCGCTTACTCATTCCCGGTTACGACAGCGACAACGTCATTCAAGTTGATGTAAATACAAAAGCCAGCAGTGACATTCTTCACACCAATCAATACGGCTTAGATGCGGCTCGCAGCGTTTTTGTTTATGGCGATGATTTGTTAATCAGTGCCGAGCGCAGCAATAAAATAATTAGGATCAACAAACACACGTTTAAACAACAGGCCGACTTTGCTGAAATTATTCGACCTGCCAGTATTGTCGCCGATGGTCCTCAACATATTTTGGTCACAACCCGACGGGGCTTAGTGCGTTTTGACTTAACAACTGGTGAGCACCAACAATTGATTAGCCAAGCTACTGGTCATATTAAAGGTGGTACGTTTGCGGTTCGCATCGACGCTTCACTTGTTAAGCCTCTGATTATCTCGCCATTACCAATGGTAGATTCGGGTACAGATTTAGAGTAACAAACAACTGCCTCGACAAAACGGTTTCTTATCGTGCCTTACTGGACTATTTCTTTTAGTTTGGACACACTGAGAATAATTTTTCTTATTACGTGAAAAGGACTACGTTTATGTTTTTCCGTTTGTTGAGTGCCGTTGCAGTATTGGCCTCATTGGGTCATCCGACTGCGAGTTACGCAAGTAATTCTGAGGGTGACGCCGTCCAGGCTCAAGCTAACAATCCAATCGAGACAATACAGCCAGGCTATTTTCGTCAACCAAGTTTGTTTCAAGATACCTTAGTGTTTACCGCAGAAGGTGATATCTGGAAAACCCAATTAGGCGCTGACACTGCAACTCGACTTACCACCAATGAAGTAGAAGAGCACAGCGCAATAATTTCACCTGATGGCCAATCCATTGCCTTTGCAGCCAATTACGATGGCGCAACCGAAATTTATACGATGCCAATCAATGGCGGCCTTGCTAAGCGAGTGACCTTCGAAAACAGCGCAATTAAACTCCATCAGTGGCACCAAAACGGCATTGTTTATTCAACCAATAGTCGAGTGGGACCAACGGCAAGTTGGGTTCTTAAAACGGTTGAGCCAACAACACTCTCTACCAAGATCATGCCATTATCTGACGCAGTTGAAGGACGACTAAGCCAAGACGGTTCGACCTTGTATTTCACTCAATTTGGTTTGCAAATGTCTAATGACAATGCCAACCAATACAAAGGTGGCGCGCAAGGAGAGTTATGGCGTTATACCCTAGGTAGCCAACAAGAAGCGAGCTTGTTAACAGAAGACATTAACGCGTCTGTACGCGAACCAATGATCAAAGGCGACACCCTTTATTTTGTTAGTAACGAAAGCGGCCTAGATAACGTATGGGCAATGGACTTAGATGGCGACAATCGCCGTCAAATCACTAAATTTACAGATTGGGCGGTTAGAGATGCCATGTTGCATGGCAACTTAATTGTGTTTCAGCATGGCGCCGATATCAAAGTCCTCAACATTCAAAATCAACAAGTAAACACAGTCGATATTCGTTTGACTTCTGATTACCCTAACCTACGTGAAAAATGGGTAAACCAACCGCTTCGTTATCTCAATTCTGCGCGTTTTACTGAACAAGCCAACAAGGTCACTCTAACGGCTCGTGGTCGTGTCGCGGTTGCAAACACAGGCACGCAGCGCCTTGTTGAAATAGCCACAGACCCAACGTCCCGTACTCGCAATGCGATATTGAGCAATGACGGTGAGTGGGTTTATGCACTCAACGATACCTCTGGCGAAATGGAAATCTGGCAATACGCCGCTGATGGTTCAGCCGAGGCAAAACAATTGACCAGCAACAGCAAGGGCTTCCGCTGGAACTTGTATCCATCACCGGATGGCAAATACCTTGCGCACGATAACAAACAAGGTGAGGTTTGGTTACTCAATTTAGAAACCGGCGAAGATCAACTCATATACGATAATGTCTCCGACTGGTCGCCAACCCAAGGGCTGGTTTGGTCCCAGGACAGCTCAATGTTGGCGTTTGCACATTCGGCCCTTAACGAAGAGCGAAGCCGTGTATTACTTTATTCTTTAACTGACCAACAACATCAAATCGTCACCACCGAAAAATATCGCTCGTTTGCTCCGGCATTTAGTCATGACGGCAAATGGCTGTACTTTTTGTCTGACCGTCATTTTGTTGCCACCCCATCGTCACCTTGGGGCGACCGCAACATGGGCGCACAATTTGATCGCCGCACCCAGATTTTCGCCCTTGATTTAACTGGCGAAGGAGACTTTCCGTTCCAGCCAAAAACAGAGTTGAGCGAATCAGCGAGCAAGAAAAAGTCAAAGTCAAAACAAGACGACAAAGAGAACAAAGACAAAGCTGCTGAGAATGACGCTGAGAGTGCCGCTAAGAATGACACTGTGAGTAATACTGAAAGCGCCAAACAAGCCGACGCTACAGACGTTGCTGAGGCTGTCACTAACCAGGAAGAAAATAAGTCGTCAAACATCAAGTGGCAGGGCTTAGCACAACGCTTGTGGCAAGTTCCGGTTGAGTCGGGTAACTACGCAAAATTAACCGCAAATCGAAGCTTTTTATATGTGTTAGACCGCGTCAACGAGCCAAAGCAACAGCCAGCTCTTAAAGCAATCCAAATCAAACCCAAAACGAACCCTGCGATCTTTACAACCAATGTCGCAGACTATCAACTTGGTACCAAGGGTAAGTCTTTATTTGTCCGCAAGCGTGGCAATGGCAACACAGCGCAATTTATTGTCATGGCGGGAGCGCGTTTTCCAGCCAATGCGAATAACTCTAGAGTCCAAACCAACAAGTGGAAATTGGCCATTCAACCACAACAAGAGTGGCAGCAAATTTTCCGTGATGCTTGGTTGATGCACCGCGATTCCTTGTTTGATGCCAATATGCGTGGATTAGATTGGAATGCCACCAAACAAAAATACTTACCTCTTTTGCACCGTGTTACAGACCGTCACGAACTTAACGATATATTCAAACAAATGATGGGCGAACTTAACACCTTGCACTCACAAGTTGGCGGAGGCGATATACCAAGAGACACAGATGCGCCAAGAGCTGCAAGTTTAGGAGCCACCTACGAAGATACGGTCGACGGCGTTAAAATAAGTCACATTTACCGTCATGATGTTGAAATTCCATCAATGGCAGCACCATTGAGTCAGCCGGGTGTCGATGCAAAAGTGGGAGATGTGATCACACATGTGAATCGCCAAGCGATAACGACGCGAGCCGATCTGATCACCGCACTTCGCAATCAGTCAGGTAACCAAGTGCTGTTAACCCTTAAACGTGAAGGCGCTGAGAATACAGTTTCAACAGTCGTAACTCCGGTGACTACGTCACAAGATTTCCGTTTACGCTATCAAGATTGGGTTGTCGGCAATGCCACCAAAGTTGCCCAGGCTGATGACAACATCGGGTATTTTCACCTATACGCGATGGGTGAAAACGACATTTCTACCTTTGCACGTGAGTTTTATGCTCAATACCAAAAACACGGCTTGATCATCGACGTACGTCGTAACCGAGGTGGTAATGTCGATGCTTGGATATTAGAAAAACTCCTCAAACGCAGTTGGTCATTTTGGCAAACCCCTAACGGTGAAAAAAATACCAACATGCAACAAGACTTCCGTGGCCACATTGTAGTGTTAGCTGACGAATTCACCTACTCAGATGGAGAAACATTCACAGCGGGTATCAAAGCGTTAGACCTAGGTACCGTTATCGGTAAACAAACCGCAGGTGCTGGGGTTTGGTTATCGGGTCGCAATCGAGTGGTCGACAACGGTATTGCTCGTGTTGCAGAGTTCCCGGTTTATGCGATGGACGGCCGTTGGATCACCGAAGGTACAGGTATCAAACCGGATATTCGGGTCGATAACTTACCATTCGAAACATTCCAAGGTCGAGACGCACAATTAGAGCGTGCCATCAAATACTTGCAAGAAAAGCTCAAAGACGAGCCGATCCCAAGTTATCAAGGTTTGCCATTGCCGAACGACACGTCAGTGGCCGATGACATTATTAGAGACTAAAAACTACGACCAAAGGCTAAACGAACTTAGTCTTTGCGTTCTAAAATTTACGTTCTAAAACTAAAAGCCAGCCTCGCGCTGGCTTTTCTATTTTATCGAACGGTTTTGTATATTTATTGCGATTTTCTTTCGACTTCTCTTGCCTATAATCATTAACAAATCAGTGTCATTTGGCACACACAAATCCAGTTTGGAGAAGATTATGATCACAGTAAGAAGATCCCAAGAGCGCGGTGTCGCCAATTTCGGTTGGCTAAACAGCCGCCACACCTTTTCATTCGGCAGTTATTATGACCCTGAGCACATGGGCGTCTCAACTTTACGAGTCATAAATGATGACATCGTTGATCCCGGTGCCGGCTTTGCCACACACGGCCATCGAGATATGGAGATCATCAGTTTGGTCCTAGAGGGCGCGATTGAGCACAAAGACAGCGAAGGAAACATTCAAACCTTACCAGCTGGCGAGTTTCAATTAATGTCAGCCGGCAGCGGCATCATGCACAGCGAGTACAATGCGTCTCAACAAGACCCACTGCGCTTTTTGCAAATTTGGGTTCTGCCTAATGTCAAAGGCCAAAAACCGGGTTATCAGCAAAAAGACTTTGGTCAGCAATCTGGCATCACTCCAATTGCAACACCTGATGGCACTGACGGCACCTTACACATAAAGTCTGACACACGATTGTCTCAGCTTATTTTAGAGCCAGGCACTGAGGTAGACTTTAATCTTGATAAAGGACGCAAGGGTTATGTTCACAATGTCTCTAGTGAGTTGCAGGTAACGACAAAGGGCGACCTTCAAAGCCTGTCAGCTGGTGACGGTGCAACTATTGATGCAAAAACCAATGAACTTACCGATAAAAACACGATTAACTTCAAGAACACTGGCTTTGAAAAAGTGATGGCCCTAATATTTGATTTGCCAGCTTAGCCAACCGAATTGAGTGCTAGGGTGATGATCCAATACCCTAGCGCTGTCGATGCGATTGACAACACCATCCCCACCAGTGCCATCACACCATCTCGCTCCAAAAAGCCAAGGGCAAATGCCAACATACTCAGCACAGGCAACAAGCCCGTAAAAGGCAGAGGCACCAGCAGTATCAAGGCTTGAACCACGATAAACAAGCCCAAAACAAACGTCATCGGAGCCGCTGTCATAAAGGCCCAGCGCGGTCTGACAAACGCCTCTAACTTCCGTATGGTCGGTATGGTTTTGTTCACGACCTTGGTTAACTTATCAACGTCTAGTTTTAGCTCGTTAACACGCCCGATAAACTTGGGAGTTTTAAACCCTAAGGCCAACTGAGTACCAAGTACAATGATCACAAGTCCCGCCACAATGGCAATACCAGGGATCAAGCTTAACAAAGCCAAAAAGAACAAAACGCCCCCAAAAGAACGGCGGCGCAATCGATACAACAAAATCCCAACAGCGACCTTTTCACTACTTAGCCCGGCAACAATCCGAGCTAGTAGCTTTGAGGTTTTTTCGTGAGGCTGTGCAGGTGAAAGATCGGGTACTACTTGATTCATCGAGTCCGTCACTAAATCCGCATATCGCGCAAAACTTCAATACGCTTTTCTAAAGGCGGATGGCTCGCAAATAAGGCATGAATGCGACCGGCATTAATGGCAAGAGCAGCCATTTCATCAGGCATTTTTGGCGACTCGTGACTGTTTTGTAAACGCTGTAGCGCCGCGATCATTTTGTGTTTACCAACCAACTGTGCGGCGCCAGCATCGGCTCTAAACTCGCGATAACGAGAAAAGCCCATAACTAGCATCATCGCCAAGAAACCCAAGATGATCTCAGCAACCATAGACACGATCCAAAATGCCGGGCCATGTCCACGCTCTACTTTAAATACGGCACGGTCGACTATGTGACCGATAACGCGTGACAAAAACACCACAAAGGTATTCACCACACCTTGCATTAGCGCCATCGTGATCATGTCGCCGTTAGCAACGTGACTGACTTCGTGGGCAAGAACGGCTTCAACTTCGTCATCAGTCATCTGTTGCATCAAGCCAGTACTCACAGCCACTAATGCGCTATTTCGGTTCATCCCTGTAGCAAACGCATTAGGTGCAGCCGAATCAAAAATTCCCACTTCTGGCATACCTATGCCGACTTGGCGTGCTTGACGTTCGACGGTTTGCAGTAACCAGCGCTCAGTTTGATTGCGCGGTGAATCGATGACATACACGCCCATGGTTTTTTTGGCCAAAAACTTCGACATCGCTAACGAAATAAACGACCCCGTAAAACCAATGACCAGTGAATACACCAACAGAGCTTGCAGGTCCAAATCGACGCCATTTTGCGCCAACAAACCATCAATACCCAACAAACTAAATGTGATACCCAACAGTGCAACAATGGCAATGTTGGTTCCTAAAAACAACGCTATTCGCAACATTTTGACTCTCCTAACAACCCAAATAAACTTGCAGATTAACGATCCTAAACCGGATCATGCGTGCGAGTTAGCGACTTTCAAGGGCTTGGCAAAATATAAAATCGCCGCCCCTAATACCGCGCTCGATAACGAGCCAACCAACATACCTAAACGATCAATTCGCGCATAACCTATGCCCACTTCCGCAAAGGCCAAACCGCCAATAAACAAACTCATGGTAAAACCAATACCACACAAACAAGCCACGCCCAGCATTTGTGTCCAAGTAACCCCCGCCAGTGGCTGACACAACTTAGCTTTGATTGCCAACCAAGTACAAAGCATTACACCAACGGGTTTACCGACTAATAAACCAAGGGCGATACCCAAAGGAATCGGCTCTAAAATTCGAGTGACGTTTAAGCCTTCAAAAGATATACCGCCGTTAACAAAGGCAAATAAAGGCACAATGGCCAAGGTCACCCAAGGATGTACTGAGTGTAATACTTCATCTGAAGGCGATGGCGCATTAGGGGTCTTACCAACCGCAGGGATCAAAAGCGCCGTGATGACGCCCGCTAATGTCGCGTGAACACCAGATTTGAGTACACAAACCCACATAGCGATACCGAGTAGCACGTAAATACCAAGGTTTTTGATACCAATTCGATTGCACACCACCATAATGGTGACAAACAAACCACCTAACAACAAAGACATCATCGACAAATTAGAAGTGTAAAAAAGCGCAATAATGATGATCGCCATCAAATCATCCAAGATAGCCAAAGTCATCAAAAACACTTTTAACACCACAGGCACACGACTGCCTAAAATCGTCAATACACCCAACGCAAAAGCAATGTCCGTTGCCGTCGGAATAGCCCAGCCCGCAACAGCATCGGCAGTCGCGCCGTTAAAATACAAATAAATCGCCGCAGGAACCGCAACGCCGCCAAGTGCCCCCGCTAGAGGCAACACGACTCGCTTGCGATCTTTAAACTCACCAAATAGCCATTCCTTTTTTAGCTCCAAACCAATCATGAAGAAAAAGATCGCCATCAAGCCATCGTTGACCCACAAAAATAGCGGTTTTTCGACGCCTATCTCACCCACTTTGACGACACCTTTAATATTCAAAAATGCGTCGTACCAAGCAGCTAGCCCAGAGTTTTTAATGATCATTGCGGCAACAACCGCCACGACTAACAGCAAGCCACCTATGGCCGCTAGGTTTATATTATTGTCACCATGTGCTTCTAAATTTGAAGGTGTGTGTTGAGTTGCCAAATCTTTCTCCAAGAAATCGTTCTCCCATGTTGTCGCTAAACCATTGTTAAAGGCACAACATAAAGAGCTATTTGTAGTCTGCAACAGGCCTATTCGTCAATAAAATTGTTATCTTTTAAAACAATTGTTTGGCCTATTTTCATCGTTATAAAATCCGAACTCGACACCTGTTTTTGATGTAAGGCTTCAGCCAAATCTTCAATCGGTCTAATCGGTGTTTCCGCGGTCAAGGGGAAGGTCCCCCAGTGCATGCCAATTGCTTTTTTAGCACCTATGTCTTGATAAATTTGAACCGCTTCATTGGGATTGACGTGTTGAGGTCCCATAAAGTCACGCGGTTCGTACGCTCCGATCGGAATTAATGCCAAATTTATGGGTTGTGCCAAGCGTGCACCTATTTGATTAAAGTCGAATTGGTTGTAACCCGTATCGCCAGCAAACCAAATCGTTTGGTCGTTCACAGTGATGGCCCAGCTTGCCCACAAGGTTTTATTGCGGTCAAACAAGCCTCGAGCAGACCAATGTTGAGAAGGCAGCGCCTGCACTTTTATTCCATTAATGGTTTGCTCCTGCCACCAATCAAACTCAGTTATTTTGTTAGCGTCAATTCCAACATCCTCAAACCAAGCCCCCAATTTTAATGGCACTAGGTAGCGAGTTTTGTTTCCCAGTAAAGCAATACTCGCCTCGTCTAAATGATCATAGTGGTTGTGAGAAATCACCACCGCGTCAATTTGCGGTAATGCAGTATGCAAAACCGAATAATCCATCGCGTGTGGCACGTAACGCTCAGGTCCAGCAAAACTTACTGGGGAAGCGCGATCAGAAAACATAGGGTCAGTCAAAATCACCTTATCTTCAATGCGAATAACAAAGGTCGAGTGGCCCAGCCATGTCACTTCTATTGAATCGGTTATAGGCCCTTCTACAAACGTTTTAAATGGTTGAACTGGCACTGTATCTGCCAGTGAAGCATGATCGGCCCAAACCATATCGCCAAAAAAGCGAACCTTCAAAAACTTAAAAAAGCTCTTATCTATGGCACCTAAATGCGGATTTTTAAAACCATCTCCGTCGTAATGCGCCGGCTGTAATTCACTGTTCTGCCCGTTCGTTGTACACGCTGTCATAGCAAGTGCACCGAGGATCACAACCAAACACGCCACTGCTAAGCCTATTTTTATCGCTTTCAAGCGCTACTCCTTATTGTGATTGGGGCCCAAAAGTTTAACTATCCACACTAAAAGCATGATGATAACCGCCACCAAAGGTGACGCGAGGATCGCCAACATCAACCAAAAACGACGATTTAACCCTAAGTAGCGGGCTAAGTGATAAACCACAAAAACGCCCAACACATACAATAAAATAATCAGCGGCATACTCATCTCCTGCTCGATGAACTCAATGGTTAATATACAGCATGCCATTGACTTAGCGAGCCAAATAGTAAAAAGTAAACACTGCAGTTAAAAAAGGAATGAACATGGAAAAATTTAGAGAATACAAAGTCATCCACGTTGTTGAAGGTGGTTGCGGCACATTATTGCTAGGTTCTAGTGGTCTACCACTTAAAAAGCTTGAGTCGGTACTAAACCGCGAAGCGGCAGACGGTTGGAACGTTGTGTTTCAGGTTATCGAAAACAAACGTTTTTGGTTATTCTGGACCCGCGAGTCTGTCATTGTCACTCTTGGTAGATAGTAAACGACCTTGGTCAAATCACCTATCTTAGCCGCCATTCGCTGGTATCAGCGTCGAGGCGGCTCACGTCACTTTTTTAATTTAGAATGTAACTTTGAGCCCACATGCTCCGAATACACCCATCAAGCCATAAGCCAATATGGCACGATCAAAGGCATTAAACTCGGGCTTAATCGAATCAAACGATGTAATGATCCTGATTGCGTCGACAAAATTCACGATCCGCTGCTCTAGGAGACTAATATGTTATCTATGGACGAGTTAAAACAAGAAGAAGACGCAATTCGCAAAGAGATCACCGCCCTTCCCGATGCCAAGCGCAAAGAGTACTACCGCTTGGAAGACAAGCGGATCAAAGACCCTGACACTTATGCCGTACTCAACTACTTCTTTTTAGCAGGGCTACACCATTTTTATTTGGGCAACGAGCTTAAAGGCATTTTAAATGCCATGGCGATGTTAATCGGAATTATATTATTTGGCATGTTTGGCTGGGTGCTGATTTTGATTGTACTGATCATTGAATTGCCGCAATTATTCCGCAGTCAGACGATTGTCCAAGCTCATAACAACAAAGTCATGCGCGAAACCCTCAACGAAGTAAAATTTGGTCGATCTCAGTAACGGCCAAAAAGATTTAGCTTATTAAAATAGAGTGCTCATAAATGCTGTCTCGACTCACCGAAAAACAACGCCAATGGGCTCTCATTATTTTCTTTTCTGTAGTGACGTTAGCCGTTTTGGGTTATCGCCTGTATCACAGTTTTTTACCAACAGCCTCGACCTATATCGCCGACAAAATCCCTAAAGAAATTTATCAATCGATAGGTCAATCAGCCCTAGAACAACTCGACGAAACCGAGTTTAGTGACAGCGAACTTGACGTCACGACGCAAGACGCCATCCGTACGGACTTTAATCAGCTAATTAACGAGCTTAACCTAGATCCTGACCGCTTCACCTTGCACATGCGACACTGGGAAGGTCAAATGAACGCCTTTGCGTTAATGGATGGCTCCATTGTTATTACCGATGCATTGGTAAACAATCTAAACGCCGTACTTGACTCAAACGCACCGCACGATTCAGAGCAAGCCCTGAACACACAAGCAATACGCGCTGTTCTCCTTCACGAAATTGGCCATATCGAACACAACCACCTTATGGAGCACACGATTCGAGTGTCGTTGTTTTATATCAGTGCATCCTTGATATTTGGCGATATTAGCGTTGTAAGCCAAATCTTGCTGGAAGGTTCTACCATGGGGCTTAACATTGCCTATTCGCGTGATCTCGAAGTAGAAGCAGACCAATACGCCGCCGACCAACTCACCAAGCTTTATGGTAGTCCAGCCGCGCTGATCCAGGCATTAACCGTGTTGTATCAAGAATCAGAACAAGAAAATAAATCTGAGCCAGACTTGCACTGGCTCAGTACCCATCCAAACCTAGAAGCAAGGTTGGAAGGCATTAAGTAACTACTACTCAGCGTAATTAATGCCTAAGCGTAATCAATCCTCAGCCGCAGCAGGGGAAGCTGTACTTCCGGCTAAAATACCGCCATCGACATTAAGCTCTATGCCTGTCACATATTTCGCCTCATCCGATGCCAAATACAAGGCCGCATAGGCCACATCTTCAGGGCTACCCATATGGCCAATGGGAATACCACTTTCGATATTTTTAATCGCGGCCTCTGGCGAATCCCCTAACATTGCATCCCAAAGCGGCGTCATAATCGCGCCCGGATGAATAGAGTTACAACGGATAGGATAGCGGTTTTGGGCACAGTATAAGGCCACGCTTTTGCTGTGATTGCGAATAGCCGCTTTGCTCGACGCGTAGGCTGCAGCACCAGGAATACCGACAATTCCAGAACGTGATGACAAATTAACTATGCTCGCAGAGGCTGACGCCTTCATCAATTTAATCCCCATACGACAACCAAAGGCCACCCCATCCAAATTGACATGATGCACAGTGTGCCAACTTTGAGTATTAAAATGCTCGGGATCAAATGGCCCCTCGGTTTCCAAAAAACCAGTGATGCCGGCGTTGTTTACCAGCACATCAAGGCGACCGTATTTATCTGCAATGTACGTTTCAATGCGGTCCCAGTCAGACTCATTGGCGACATCTAAACTCTGGTACTCTGCATTAGGGATATTCAACTTAGCGGTTAGGGCTTCACCGAGTGCATCGTCAATGTCGGTAAGGATGACAGTGGCGCCTTCTTTGACAAACAACTCTGCGATAGCTGCGCCAATTCCCTTTGCCGCCCCTGTTACTAGGGCGATTTTGTTTAATAATCGAGGCATGGTGGTGCTCCTTTTAGATTGAACCCTATTTTTTAACTCATTATCTGTATTTCAGTTTAGCAGTAACTACACATTGATTGTAAAGTTATAGATACAGTAAAAATGCAAAATCTTGCGCTTTTATAAGACGTAATTTAACCACAATTAGAGTTATTACTTTAAAATGTACGCGTCGAAATAATCTGAGTTCACAATGAAAAAAATCGCGTTTCAATGGTATGCAATTTTAGAAGGCTGCTTCTTAGTTGCATTGGGTATTTTCTTTTTACAGTCTTCTGAGCTACTGGTTGGTGGTACTGCGGGTGTGTCTGCCCTACTAAACCGCCATTTCGAACTTACCTTTGGCACCTGGTTTTTCATCGTAAACTTGCCGTTTTTCTACTTGGCAATCAAACAAATGGGCCGAACCTTTACGGTTCGTAGTTTCTTTTGTATTGGTCTGGTGTCGTTATTATCCGACGCTTTAACCTTATTGATCGTGCTCGATACCATTCCAACTTGGTTAGCGGCATTTATTGGCGGTGGCCTAATCGGCATCGGATTATTGTTGTTATTTAGACACAATACCTCTCTAGGTGGCGTAAACATCCTAGCTTTGTACCTAGAAAAACGCTTCAACATCCACTCAGGTAAAGTCATTTTGGCACTCGACTGCGTCGTTTTAGCCGCAGCATTACACAGCTACCCAATCGAAAAAGTCGCCTACTCACTCGTCGGCTTCATCGTCCTAAGCTCAGTACTCGGCCGCTACCACAAAAAAGCACCAGTGGAACAACACAGCCCACAACCAGAGCGCGGACGCTCTAAGTTCAGTCGCTTGAAGTGGTCGTTTAAGAAGTCTTAGTGGTTTTGGTTGGGGATTGTATTGATAGAAGAGAGGGCACGATGTGCCCTTTTTTGTTATTCATAAAAAGCTCTGCTCAGCCATAATGCATTTCTCTGTGGCAATTGGGGCAAAGTGCAATACAGTTTTCTACCGTATCGTCTCCTCCATTTGCCAACGTTTTCCGATGGTGGACTTCTAAATAGGGCGAGCCATCTTTTTTTCTTTTGAAAGGTGCGGTTCGGTTGCAGTTCCCACAGACACCATTTGCATTCTTTAAAACTATGGCTGTGACATAAGGGTTTCTTTTAAAAACACTCACTATCGTGTTAATAGAGGCTGGTTTGTTTGGGTATGATTTGGATTTTTCAACTAACGTTGCTGACTCTAACTCAAATGCTTTTTTTAGCTCATCATTAAACTCATTATGCATTTCTTCAATTGAAGACAGTCCTTTAACCTTGGACGAATTAAATGCCTGTGGCGAATATTCAACAATTTCCAAATCGTCTGCAATGTTCTCTGCAAGACGGTAAACTGAGCGTCCAATTATTCGCTTTGGTCTTACAATCAACCTACCGACTAAATGCTCATATTCAGTTAACTCTTCCGTATCGTACACCCATTTACAATCACCATAAAAAGGCTGACCTGGTTTGTTTTCATTGATACCCGTTACTTTGAACATTCCAGCAAATAAATAGCTTGTCTTATTTTCTAACCCAATGAGTGAGATTATGTATTGTTTCTGAAAGTTTCGTTGACTTTGATACCTTTGATCTTCTTCAAATTCACCAGCCAACAGTAAGTTAATTCCGCGCTGATCATCACCAGCATCGTTATAAAAATGAATCTTACAATCGGATAAATTTTCACGAATTAATCCTTTAAACTCCATGATTAAACTTCCTATTTTTTAATTTTCTCTACTTTACCGCGTCACTTTCCCAAAATAATCCTCAGCATCTTGTTCCATCTGTTTTCTGGCTTTTTCTAGGTCGTCGTTGGTGAGCTTTTGCCAAAGAGTTTCATCAAATCCGACGATGCTTAGTTCGTCGCTTTGGTAAACAAAACACTTGCGTTCAAACTTTTCGAATGGGAATTGCAGCATGCTTTTTTGTACTTCTTTTGGTGAGTTTAAAAACTCCCGATCGTTATATTGACTGCTCTTTGATTCGACACGTTCTTGCTTGTCTAAAAGCCGTAAATAGTATTCTCTATATTTGTCGACGAGTAGGTCGATTGCGATTTCACCGCGTTCGTTGCAATGATTAAGCAGTGACAATAGAAATACGATTTTGTAGGAACGTGTGTAATCTCGTTCCTCTAAAAATTCGAAAAAGTCGTCTCTGCGAGTCTCTTTGGTTCGGAGTTTTAGTTTCTTTTGTTGGCGGACTTCTTCGACTATATGTGGTTCAAAATAGTTAAGGATCTTTTTGCCGAATTCTAATGTTTTACTTGGCTTAAGATCGTCTTTTTTGAGCCACTGTCTCAAGGTTCCTGTTGAAACAAATAGCTCTCTCGCTAACTGCTCTTCGTTGAGTAAATGGCCAAATTCTTTTTCAAAATTAAAGATATTAATAGGTTCTATTCGACGCTCTTTTTCAAATAGTCCATCAAGGATAAGTAGCTCGGTTTGGCGTGATGTCTTGGGCTCGACTAGGTTTCCAAAAGGCTGATATTGATTTAACCCAAACAGTCCATGGACACTCCATGGCTGCCCCAAGTTCGCACCATAGCTGTCTACTACATCAATGACATAAAGCGCCTCTTTATCTTTGTGGTTTCGAGTCCCGCGACCTAACTGCTGTGTGTACAACACTTTACTCATTGTCGGTCGAGCCATAACCACGATGGAGGTTTGAGGCGCGTCCCAACCTTCGTTTAATAAGTCACAAGCACAAATAAATCGTACTTTTCCTTGTGTATATAACTCGATACCTTCTCGGTTTTTACCATCAACCGCGACGGCTGAGAGTCCGTTGTTGTTTAGCATTTTAGCCATGCGTTTAGTGTGTTTAACATCAACACAAAAAATCACGCCTTGCATTAAACGGCCATTGAGTTCTTGACCAAAATATTCGTTTAAAACGTCAGTAATTAATTGGTCACGAGAAGGCGTTATTACGGTTTTGTTGAGATCACTTTTAACGAAGTCCTTGCCTAAAAATCGAACCTTTGAGAAGTCTATATTACTCTCTAACCGAAAGGCTCGAATGGGTGGAATTAGGCCGTCTTTGATTGCTTGTTCTAGTGTTAAATCAACTTCGTACTCGCCAAATATCTGCTCTAGCTTTTGTTGATCGGTTCGGTCAGGGGTTGCAGTTAAGCCAAGTAACGTTTGAGGTTGAAAATATTCTAATAGACGCTTTAAGCCTATTGCACCGGCTCGGTGAGCTTCATCAACCAAAATATATTCAAAGTCTGTCGTCCTCTGAGTTTTGAAATTGCGAATCGCGTAAGCAGAAGTAACCACGGTGACCTGTGCGTTTGAGTCAAACTGGGTGGTAAGTACTAAGCCTGAGAATGCCGCTTCAAGCCTTTGGATAAGCTGGTCTCTTAAATTGACCGTCGGTAGAATCGCCAAAACTGAAAGCGCTGGATTTACTGAGAGCTGCTGCGCAAGGTCTTCAATGAACACTTCGGTTTTACCCGTACCTGTGGGAAGCACAACTAAAAAGGTGTTGTCACCTCGTGCTCTACCCTCTTTTATTTTATTAACCGCGTCCGTTTGGTGTGGGTAATGCTCAAAGTTAACTTGGCGTTCAATTTTAAAATTAGGGGCTCTTTGGAAGTCTTCTGGATTGCCAAAGTACAGTAAAAATTGCTCTTTTAACTTTACTGAATCACGCATACCTCTGTCAGACCAACGAAACACTAATGTGCCGTCGGCAACCAGTGAGTTTTGTTTAAACAGTTGAGAGCGATATTGTTTTTCGCTAATAAATCGAGGGTGATGGTAGCGTTCGCCATTGAGTTCGACAGCGATGTCTCGCTCTTTAGTTGTTAACACAAAATCAACGTAACGGCGCGTTCCGCTGAGATCGATGTAATTAGCTTCTGGTTTAAGCGCATGAAAGGATTGCTCACCAAACACATCGGCAAAAAATACCGAAAAATTAAATTCAGGTGGTGTGGGGTCAGTATGTGTATTATCGCGTTCTGCCCCATATACACTGACTTCTAAATCTCTACTTTGGCTGGTAATAGCATCGTATGTAATACCTGCAGCAAGCCTTTTTTCGATGCTCAACTCAGCGTCGATATGTGACAAGAACGTCAGTAAATCAACTGATAATTGTTCAAGTTGTTCATCAGCAAAACAGACAAATCGTAGAAGACCGCAATGTTTATGCATTAAATAGTTTTGATGACTGGTGTAATCAACATACTCAAATGTGTCAGACGCTATTTCATCCTCTGAGCAATCGATAAAAATAGCAGGTCGACCTTCAATAACAGAAGTAAAAAGTAAACCTAGCTTTGAGTGTTGATGTAAGTCTGACTTAGTGTCATGAAACTGATAGCCAAAGCTACGCAATAAAACCACTAACTTTGTCTGTAACTCGATAGCTGCAGAACTATAAAATTGCGCTAAATCTTCTACTTCGCTTATTTCAGTAGGATTAACCCGATATGCACCAGTGGCTTCTTTTATTTTTCTATCCATGAATAATTACCTTAACAATCTTCCTTTTTAATTCGCCATTAAAAGCAATTAACGCTTTATGAAGATGGCATTCAGCCACTTTTCATCTTGGCGATCGGGGCGATTGTCGGCTGAAATCCAACGCTCTTTTAGTTCGAAGTTAGAAAAACCATCAAATAAATCAGCAAGTAGTGCTTCGTTCATATCTGTGAATGAACGGCCGTTATGAATGCGTTCTTCTGTTCCATATTTAAAGCTGACATAGAGCGCACCGCCACTGGCAAGGTGTCGCTCTATATTGTTGATGGCTTGTGGTAAAGCACTTCGAGGAACATGCAGTAAAGACGCACAGCACCAAATACCCTGCGCTTTTTTATTTATTTTAAATGAATCAAAAGTAGTGACATCAACGTTTTGTCCCAAGTACTCAGTCGCTTTTTTAGCTAAAGTTGGTGAAGCATCAAAGGCGTACACCTCAAAACCTTGGTTTAAATAGAATTTTGCATCTCTGCCACTGCCACAACCTGCATCGACGACAAGACCTTTGGTGTCGGTCCCTTGGCAATTTAGATACGGTAAAAATCGATCATAAATATCACCCATTTCGACACTTACCGTCGAATCAAAAAACTGCTCCGCATTGTCATCGTAAAATTGGTTTTGGCTGGTCACGTTTGTACCTTTGATAGTTAAAGCAAACCTAACATATCAAAAAGAACAGGTATTATCTTTACTGATCATAAAGTCAGGTCGTTTTTGCGTACATTTAAGCTGTTACATGTAACAACTCTCACTCATAACAGCCAGGCTTCCTCGGGCACACATTGCCTCGGCTACAAATAAGCTTGGCGCTGCGTTCTAGGCTGCGCTCGACCCAGTTGATGTTGAGGACTTTGGCGACGCTGATGAGGTCTTTTTTGATGTTGCGCAAGGCGCTGATGTCGTCGGTGGACAACTTTTTGGGTGTGGTTTGGGTGGTGAATATAGGTTCGTTGACTTGGGTTTTAGTGATATTAGTAGTCATGTTCCTTGTCATAGGCACTTCACCGCCGTTGTCGGCGCAGATAGCTTGCAGCTCGGCGGCAATGGCGCTAGCGTCTCGGCCCTGCGCCTGTAGTGCTGGATTTAAGTCGATACCGGCACAAATTACATGTGGGTTGCCCGCAAGGTCGTGGACTTTTTTGGACTCACAACAATAAATTCGAGACTCGCCGTTGACGTTCATGATCGAAAGTTGCGAGGACGTGCCTTCGATTTCTAAATCCGTACGGTCAAACATTTGGAATACGGCCCAGTGATGACATGGGTCATCCACTTGGCGCATATTGCCCCAAGGTAATGGAATGCCATTGCCTCGATAGACGGCTTTAAGCTTGCCCGGTGTATAGGCATCAAAGTAGTGCCAATGGCTATAAGGCGACACCGCGGTCATTCGGCGCATGGCCACGGACTCTGACACATCCGCTGCCGCCGCAACACTGACTTCATAACCATGACGGTCTAACAATTGCCTAAATGGCACTTTGGGACACAATAACGCACCAGCAAAAAAGCTCGACTCAAAGTCTTGCCAAGCATTTAGAATATCTTGCGCGTTGACGGCGGAGTTACTGCTTTGGTTTTTAGTGCTGGCATTTTTACTGCTTTGTCTCTGTAGTTCTTCGTATTTAACCCCACCTACATTGATGCCGGTCGACGACATGCCACCAGCAATGCCACCATTGTCGGTAAGGGTTTGGCTGCCGCTGTGCAAAATAGAGCGACCAATGTATACGGCAAGCTCGTATTTGAGTCGTCTTGGGAAGTTTTTGAGGCAACGGTTGAGGTACAACACATTTGGCGCTTCGAAATATGACGAAGTGACGTTTTTGGTCGTTACACCAAGCTCATCAATGATCTCGGCTGGCGTTTCGTCAAACCATTTAATGCTGATGCCTTGTTGCTTCACGATAATGAGCAGCTCTTCTACCGAGAGCGGCATGCGTTTTAGGCCAACTTCTTCTGCGGCGCGTTCGAGATCGGGAAAATGATTTTGATGGTGTTCTTGGTGTGCACGAATAAGTAAGTGAGCAAAGTCACGTCCTGAGGTACCCGTTTGATTAAGCAGCTCTGGAATGGCGATTTGTAAAATATCATTGCTGAACAAAAAGCTCGGCTCTAATGGCATTCCGCTAATGCCGCCGCGATTGCCTTTGTTGGGCGTGATCATGTCTTTTTCGGCGGCAACGTCATCCAAAAACCAATCCACGTCTTTTTGAAACACATCAGCAATGACGCTCAGCATTTCGACACTAGGGACGCGTTTGCCTCGTTCAATCATCGACAGATACGACACGGATGGCGCGTACTCTGGGTCAATGCGAACACATCGTGTCGACAAGTCGTCCATCGTGAGGTTGTTGCGTTTGCGCAAGTTGCGAATTTTGGTGCCCAAAAAATGTGACTTTCGGATTAAGCTCTTATTTGCCTTCATTTGCTTTTAACGTGCGTCCTTTATTCGACTCTTGACCTAGATCTGAGCCTAAACCAGTTTGTTGTGTAATTCACTGTGTAAAATTCGATTTTGTAAAATTTACAGTGTGAAATTCTTTTTGTGAAATTATTTGTTCAAAATTTATATAGTCAATTCACGGTATAGGCAAATCAACAAAACGGCAGGACACTATCATGAGCACACCGAAATTAGACACAATAAATCGCAGCACATCGACCCAAGCAAGTTTATTGGCGCAATCGGCAGAGCAAAACGCAGCCTCTGCGGAGACCATGAGTGAAGTCGTTAGTATGTTTGCAGAGTTAGACGAACAAACTCACCTTCACGTTATAAACTATTCAAAACAGTTTTTGGACTCGGTGTTTCCGTTGGAGCACGGTTCGCACAAAGACGTGAAGAGTTATGTTGTTTATTACCGCCACTTATTAGCGTTTTTGGAAGACGGTACGCAAGCGGGCTTGGCACATCCAGAGCAATTTGTTGCGCTAAGTGGCCACAAAGAAAACCCAAGCTCTATCGTCCTAAAAACCAATGGCTATCACGTTGAGATCTTGTTTAATCCTTGTGGTGAGCACGGCCGTCGTGACAAAGCCAACATTGATGACATTCAGGTCGAAACCTTTGAAGACAAGCAAAAAGCAAGCGAAGCGCAGTCTCTAGAACACGCGATGACAAATCGCCGTTGGTTTAGCCTACTTAAAAAAGAGCGTCACTTTAAGTTGGATGCTAATGGTCAACCTAAGTACGCGTGTTTAAACGTGGCAAAAGAATTTACTAACAAAGATGGCGAAGACTATCAGTTAAATTAACCGAGCAGTGAGAAGGCCAGGTCGCTAAACCTATTCCTGAGACGCGCTGGTTTCTGTCAGAGCCCGGTGAGAGAATATAAGTCTGAATAACTCTATTCTCCACTCTACTTCCTGACGGAACTAGTGTTAAGGTCACCCATGGGAGGGGTGATATAACCCAATGAGACGATGCATTGGGTTATGGGTTTAGCGAACTGGCTTTTTTATTTTTAGTTGGACTTAAAGGTACTTTTCTAAGAAATCTACGTAGGCTTGTGAGGCCGCAATCCTATTGGCTTTTTTTCTAAAGCCATGACCTTCATCATCAAACAGTAAATATTCGACATCTACGTTGTTTTTTCTCATTGCCTCGACCATCTCATCACTTTCTATTTGTAAAACTCGAGGGTCATTAGCACCTTGAACCACTAGAACAGGGCTCTTTATCTTGTCTGCGTGGAACAATGGCGAGATGCGATAAAGTCGCTCTTCGTCGGTTGCAGGGTCACCAATTTCGTCGTACAAACGTCGCTTAGCCGCTTCCCACCAAGGTGGAATGCTTTTGACGGTGCGGACCCAGTTGGTCACGCCAAAAATGTTGATCCCTGCAGCAAACTCATCTGTGAAGGCCATACCTGCCATAGTTAAATAGCCGCCGTAACTACCGCCAATCAGGGCGATTTTGTCTTGGTCGACCCAATCAAGAGTCTTTAGGTATTTTTTGGCGGCGACGATGTCACCTAAATCGGCTTCGCCGTGCTTGCGATCATCAGCGTGAAAGAAGGTTTTACCATACCCAGATGAACCTCGGTTATTCACGGCAAAGGCCGCATAACCATGATTAATCAAGTGCTGTCGCATTGCCGAATATCCTTTGCGCGACTGCCCTCCTGGACCGCCGTGTATCATGATCAATACTGGGACTTTGTTGCGAGATGACGCTTGTTTTGGTTTGTACAACAAACCCGGCACAACCATACCATCGTAAGACTCAAACCGCACGACGTCACTGGCAACCATGAACTGCTCATCAATTTTTGGTGACAAGGTATCGGTTAGCCTTTTTGGGCTTGCGCTTCCGACTTGGTAAACGTAGATATTGGTTGGGGATGTATCAGAGCGCAATGCAAAGCTAACCATTGACTCGTCATCTGAAAAACTAACACTACTGATATTGCCATCGGGCAGATTGGGGATTAAGAACTCGATCCCTTTTGAATTGGTGATGGTGACTTTGGTCTCTGCATCCTCGTTGATGCCCATAACGGAATAACGACCGCTCTCTGATTGGTACAGGTACATTACATCCCAATCATAATTGCCAAGAGAAGTTACCTTACCTGACTTTAAGTCATAGCTCATCGGTTGGGCGAATTCGCTATTCTGATCAGACGTGAAATACAGGGTTGTAGAGTCGGGAGAAAACGACTTAGGCGACATCACGGAGCGCTGATTTTCACCAAGGTTTATCACGTTTTGGGTTGTTAAACTCATCAGTAAAATATCGGTATCAAAATTGTTGTTTTCACGAACGGCGGTTAACCACTTACCGTCTTTACTGATAAAGGTTGGATAAATACCAATACTATTCTCAAACAGCATTGAGCTGCTGTAGTCCTTGGTTGAATACTTATAGACGTCAAAGTATTTGGGATCGCGTTTGTTCATTGCCACATAAAAGTGTGTTTTGTCGCCGCTCCACCCCATGAACATCGCCTTTAATTTTCCGGGTGTAATGTCAATTAACTGTCCATCAAGTTCTCTCACATAAATGTGGTTGAGCTCATTACCACCTTCATCTGCGGTCGCAATTATGCGGTCGTCTTTGGGAAACCAACTTATTCCAGAAATCGCATTAGTGGTTGATTGCGTTAGCTGTGTTGGCTCACTGCCATCAATAGGATAGCGATAAACATTGTACACTCCACTTGCATCTGAAGTGACAAGAAGTGCATCTGCAGTGTGGTTTATGTCGGTGCCGCCGACCGATGTCGTTTCATAAAAAGTGGCTGCATCGTATTGAGGGATTATGTTTGATACTTGAGGTTCCTTTGAACTGCCACACCCTACCAAGTGAAATAGAGTAGTTATCAAGACTACGGTAATGAAATGTCTCATTTTATTTCCTTTTCCTTTTTCCTATAAGGGAGCCTTACCGCTGGCTCATGTCATCGTGTTACCTCGTTAACAATAATGGTACAAAACTAATATTTGGGCAATGTCCCAAAAAAAAGCCCAAGCATGTGGGAGACACAAAAAGCTTGGGCGAAAACCGTATTAAGACGGAATATGAATGAAAATCGTTAAATCACTCTGTTTTTACAAACTCACTTTTTTACAGCGCGTATTTCACGCTGAACTGCACATAATTTGAATCGGCATCTTGTTCTGCCATTTCAAAATTACCCACTTCGACACCAGCACTTAGTTTTGGTGTCAAATTATCAAAGTAGTTGATACCCCAGTGACTGCGGTCAACATCGGTAATATCCGTGGTGATATTGCCGTAGAACACGCTCGAACGCGAAGTGTCGTTCCAGAAGTGACGATACGCAACCATATAGCTGGTGGACTCTTCTGCTTCTTCACCTACGATGTCTTGGGCAGCGACAACACCAACATAACGGCCAGTATTACCAGTATGGAATTGGAATCGGAAGTCGTCTTTGCCTGTGGTTTTAACCTTACCGGCAATCGATAAACCTACGCCACTTTCGCTTTCGCCGCTGACTGTAGTCAGGCTTCGAAACAAACCTGCAACCGACACATTACCCCAGTCAGCACTGTGGGTGTATTTAGCAACAAAATCTGGTGCAGTATCTTGGCTGGCATCTCCCCCAAATGACTCTGGGTTTTCTATCGAAAACTGCCAAGCGCCTCGGGTGTATCGAATTTGGTTGTTACGAACAAACGCTTCACCCACCATAGGTCCTGCAAAATCAGCGGTTTCGGCTAATGCTGAAGTGTTCATAAACGTGGTCCAAGTTTGACCAACTAGGACGTCTTTGTATTTGATAAACGCGTGTCTAAGGCGAGGGTTGGACGAGTTAGAAATGATTTCGTTACCACCACCGCCGTAGAAGTCCATTTCGACAAACGCCGTTACGTCGCCGTTTTTGTATGTTGTATTGATTCGGGATTCGTTGGCAAACATTTTAAATTGCGACTGCGATTCTGGTAATACAGAGCCCGAGCCAATCCAAAAGTCGCGATACGCAATATTACCATCGACATAACGACCATCAATTTTGATATAACCACCAAACTTGATTGATTGACTGTCGTCCAGTTTGATTTCGTAAGCTGAACTTGTTGCTGACATTGACATGGCGCTCACCGTCGCCAATGCGATTGCTGAACGACGTAGCCATTTGCTTTGTTTATTTTCGCTTGGACTGTTTGGTGCCAAGACCTCTTTTGACGCTTGCATAATGCTCCCCTTTCGTATTTTTTTGCATTAACACCGGCGCCTGAGTCTATTGTTGTTGTGATGACCGTATCGCCTGATTAACTATTTTTTACTGTCCCAGTATGTTTACACGATTAAGCAACGACAATTAGCCTTTGGTCTATTCGACTATAGTCTAATACCCATTCACACCTCTATATTTACACTAACCAACAATAATAATACGAAGGTAAAGGTGAGAGTTATGAACGCAAAATGTTATGCCGTATCGGACTTTGAGCATCAACATCAAGGCGCCCTTAGTTTTGAACAATATCAGGCTATGTATAAAGAGTCGGTTGAAAACCCAGATGCATTTTGGGCTGAACATGGAAAGCGTATCGATTGGATAAAGCCATTTACTAAGGTCAAAAACACATCTTTTAATAAAGACGATTTGCATATCAAATGGTTTGAAGATGGTACCTTAAATGTCAGCGCTAACTGTATCGACCGTCATCTTGCCGAACACGCCGACCAGACGGCGATTATTTGGGAAGGTGATTCTCCAGATCAACAGCAGCATGTTTCTTATCAACAGCTTCATGATGAAGTCTGTAAGTTAGCAAACGGCCTCAAGAAACTCGGCGTCCAAAAAGGCGACCGAGTGATTATTTATATGCCGATGGTACCGCAAGCAGCTTATGCGATGTTGGCGTGTGCGCGAATTGGTGCAGTCCACTCGGTGGTATTTGCGGGCTTTTCTCCTCATGCCATTGCCGACCGTATTATTGACTGCCAAGCATCGGTTGTGATCACTGCAGATGTGAACCGTCGTGGTGGCAAAGCGTTACCACTTAAACACAATGTTGACGAAGCGTTAGCGCGTGACGATGTGACCACAATCAAACATTGCGTGGTATTTAACAATGATGACAAACAATTAGACTTACCGAGTAGCCAAGTTTGGTGGCACGAGTTAACCAAAGACTGTGCGCCTGTTTGTGCTCCAGAAGAAATGAACGCAGAAGATCCATTGTTTATTCTTTACACCTCAGGCTCAACCGGAAAACCAAAAGGCTTGGTTCATACCTCAGGTGGTTATTTGGTATGGGCATCTATGACCCATCAGAAAATATTTAACTACTCACCTGGCGAAATCTATTGGTGTGCGGCTGATGTTGGTTGGATCACAGGTCATACGTATATTGTTTATGGACCACTTGCCAACCGTGCAACAACGGTCATGTTTGAAGGTGTGCCGACTTACCCTGACGAGCGTCGCATTGGTCAAATCATTGATAAACATCAGGTCAGCATCTTGTACACGGCGCCAACCGCGATTCGAGCTTTGATGGCCAAAGGTGAACTTGCCGCTCAAGATTCGACTCGTGATTCTCTACGTGTATTAGGGACCGTTGGTGAGCCAATTAACCCTGAGGCATGGCAGTGGTATTACGAAAAAGTAGGTAAAACTAAGTGCCAAATTATTGATACTTGGTGGCAAACCGAAACGGGCGGAGCCATGATCACACCGCTTGCGGGGACTACTCCGCTTAAACCGGGCTCGGCAACATTACCATTTTTCTCAGTGCAGCCGGCACTGGTCGACAGCGATGGCAAAGAGTTAGCAGGTGAAGCTGAAGGAAACTTGGTGCTAAAAGGTTCTTGGCCAGGACAAGCTCGCAGTATTTACGGCAATCACCAACGTTTTATCGAAACGTATTTTTCTGCATATGAAAATGTTTACTTTACCGGTGACGGCTGTAAGCGCGATGCCGATGGTTTTTATTGGATCACCGGCCGTGTTGATGATGTTCTTAACGTCTCAGGTCACCGCTTAGGTACAGCAGAAATTGAAAGCTCTCTTGTTGCTCATGAAATGATTGCAGAGGCAGCCGTGGTCGGTTACCCACATGACATTAAAGGCCAAGGCATTTATGTTTATGTGACTCCAATTGCTGGTACCGAAGTATCTGAAGAGCTAACTAAGTCAGTTAGAGATTGGGTTCGTAAAGATTTAAGCCCGATTGCAACTCCAGATATGATCCAATGGGCACCGGGATTACCTAAAACGCGTTCGGGTAAAATCATGCGCCGAATACTTCGCAAAGTTGCGGCTAATGAGTACGACCAATTAGGTGATACATCTACCTTGGCTGACCCGAGTGTGGTTGACAACCTGATTGAAAACCGCCTAAATAGGTAACCCCATTTAGGAACCTAGATTAGGAAAAAACAGGGATATGGCACAGTTTTTAATTGCCGATGATCACCCGTTGTTTCGCGAGGCGCTGACCGGCGCCTTGCAACTTAACTTCAGTGATTTAACCATCGAAGAAGCCGACTCGTTAGAGTCGACTATTCAGCAGATCGAACAACACCCAAACCTAGACTTGGTCTTGTTGGACTTGCACATGCCTGGCAGTGGTGATCTTTATGGGATCATTCGTATTCGCGAGGACTTTCCTGACTTGCCTGTGGCAGTTATTTCTGGCTCAGAAGACATTGATGTAATTTCAAAAGTAATGGGCTACGGGGCGATGGGCTTTATTCCTAAATCCACTCGAAGCCAAGATATCGCCACGGCTATCAACACCATTTTAGAAGGTGACAATTGGTTGCCAGAAGGTATGGCCAATAAACTAAATCAATTGTCCAATGAAGACATCGACTTAGCGAACCGAGTTGCCGAGCTAACCCCAGCTCAATACAAGGTTTTAGTGCTTCTGCACGAAGGTTTATTGAACAAACAAATCGCCTTCGAGCTCAATGTCACCGAAGCCACAATCAAAGCACACATAACCGCCATTTTCCGCAAACTCGGAATTAATAGCCGAACCCAAGCCGTGCTACTGGCTGAAAAACTACAACTAGACAGCTAATCCTATCTAAGCTGCCTTTTTGGTAATAATGCTCTTGAGCCATGCTTTTAGAGGCGCAGGCTTAAGAGGTTTAGCCATATAACGCACCCCCATAGCATCACACTGAGCTTTGAGCTCTTCGTCTTGAATTGCCGTGACTAATGCGGCAGGAATGTTCACTTGCCAATGGCTTCGGATAGACTGTATTAGTTCGAGCCCAGTGATATGGGACGGGTGTAATTGATAGTCGACCAATAATACATCAGGTCGTCGCTTGCCTTGTTGCATTGGGTTTGATGCCAAGTAAGTGCTCACATCTTCAACGCTATTAAAACAACTGACCTGACACTGCCACTTTTCAAGTAAGGCGGTAGATGCGTCTAAATTTTCGATTTCATCATCAATACAAAAGATATTAAGCTGGTTAAAACCACCAGATTCGGCTTTTGCAAACTCACTGGGTTGTTGTATCAAGCTTTCAGCGCCTTTTAGGACCGTCACCCCAAAACACGAACCACGACCAGCAATAGACTTCATCTTTATTGGACAATTGAGTTGCTCACTCATTCGCTCAACGACACTTAAACCTAACCCTAAGCCTTTAATACTGCCGGTGTGTGTGCGATAAAAATCATTGAATATAAGCTTGTGCTCGCCTTGTGAGATGCCTTCTCCGGTATCCCACACTTCGATGCGAATGCCTTGTCCCGCTTTGCGAATTGCCAACAGGATCTTGCCTTTTTGTGTGTATTTGACGGCATTTGATAAAAAGTTTTGTAAGATCCTGCGCAAATACGTGGCATCACAATAGACCACCTGATCTTTCCAGTTTTGAATAAAGCGAATGCCTTTAGCTTCACATTGCACGGCGATTTCGTTGCACAAAGGCGTTAATAAAGTACTGAGTTTAAAATGACTGAAGGTTGGTGTTAATGCGCCTTGTTCAAGCTTGGATATTTCCAAAAGCGTCGACAGCAAGTCTTCCATTGAGTTAAGCGACTGTTCGACTTTGCCGAGTGTTGACTTGTTTTTTTCACCTAATTCGTTGTCGTTGAGGGAAGATAGATATAAACGCGCCGCATTTAAAGGCTGAAGCACATCATGACTGGCCAAGGCCAAAAACCGAGTCTTTGAGGCATTGGCCTGTTCGGCTTCTTGCTTAGCCAATTTAAGGGCTTCGGTGATCTCGCTGATCTCGTTTACACGACGCTGAATCGTGTCGGCCAAATTGATGTTGGCGTCCTTTAATGCTCGCTCGGTTTCGATATAGGTAGTGATGTCATTAAAACTGGTCACAAAGCCACCATTTGGTAATGGGTTACCTACCATTTCAATCACCCGACCATCACCACGGCGGCGAATAAAGGTGTGGCTTTGACTGGTTTTTAAATGAGATAAGCGCTTTGCGACAAGCTCGTCAACTTCACCGTGTCCGCACTCACCACGCTCGGCATTAAAGCGGATCAGCTCACTGATGGGCTTACCGACTTGCACCATGCCTTCTGGGTAGTTAAATAGCTCTAAGTAGCGTTTGTTCCAAGCAACAAGGTTGAGGTCACGGTCGACTACACTGACCCCTTGGTTGAGGTTTTCTAACGAGCTAAATAAAATCGCCTGGTTGTTTTTTAACGCTTGAGTGGTGTCATCAAAAAAGTTAACCACATCTTCTACATCTAGCTGCTTTCCTGATAAAACAATATTGACCAAGGACTGCGCTGAGGATGCACCCAATACACCACCTAACATACGCTCACAATAGGTGACAAAATCGTGGGTGAGTTCGTCTTCATCCCCGAGCTCTTGACCACATTCGGCCTCATAGTCCAAAAACAGCTGTTCGCAACGCGCATCCCCTAAAAAGGTCATAAGTAAGTCTTTAAGATCTTTTACTTTAGCTTGGCTATTGACCAGCTTTTGGCCAGAAATAGACATTTTGAGATTGGGATGCACAAAGGCAGTAGCTTGGATCTTGTCGATCAGTCGCTCCCGCGCAATCACAGAAAAACCATAATACGCCAAGGTGTTAGCAAACAATGAAATCATCACTCCATGACTGATAATTTGGCTGTTATTGGCGACGTCCGCGTTAGAGGCGAGAGGTAACAACAAAAACATCAACCAAGTTAAAAAGCCAAATAATAAGCCTGCATACACACCATTCGCGTGGCCTTTACGCCAATATAAAGCGCCGATAATGGCGGGTAATAACTGAATAATTAACGAAAACGCAATAAGGCCAATATTGTGTAACGAATGTTGTTTAGCGGATACGTAATAGTAAGCAAAGGACAAAAACAAAATCGCACCTATGGTTACCTGACGCAGTTGGACAATGCGATGTTGATATTCGCCACGGGCTAAGATGGTTTGACGTTGGCGCTTGAGTAATAAAGGCAAAAATACGTCATTGGTGATCATGGTGCTCAAGGTTAGCGTGGCGACAATGATCATCGCACTCGCTGCCGATATTCCACCGATAAAGACCAATAACGTGGCCCACTGAGAGTCTAAAAAGATAGGCAATTGCATGGTGTAAATTTCTTTGTCGACCGTACCCTCTAGGAATGCCACACCAGCAAGCGAAATGGGGATGATCGCCACAACAAAAATCAGTAAGTACAGTGGAAACAACCAACGTGCAACCGACAAGTTTCGTTCGTTTGAGTTGTCCACTACCATGACATGGAACTGACGGGGCAAACACAAAAACGCGGCTGCTGCCATAAAGGTCTGTACCAGGAAATCTCGAGTAAAGAAGGTCGACAAACTCCACACAGGCTCTGCCAATAAGGCTTGACTGGCACCTTGGCCATTGCTTATGAGAGGCAATTCAGGCTCGGTTGAAACCAGCGTAAACCCGTGATCGATACCCCAAATTAACAAGTACACCGCGATTGTCGCCGAAACCACCAGCCCCACCATTTTAAACAATGACTCAAAAGCGATGGCAAAGATCAAACCGGAGCGATATTCGGTTACGTCGGCTTTTCTCGCTCCGTACAAAATCGCAAAAAACGCAATAAACAAGGTCGCCAAAAATGCCGACGTTGATGGGTTGTTGCTCATGTTACTGCCGACCATACTGGTACTGACAACAGATTCAAAAGAGAACGCCCCAAAACTCGCGTTAATCGCTTTGAGTTGAAGTGCAATATAAGGAATGGTCGCTAATGTCGCGATGACAGTAACAATCAGCGCGGTCTGTTGTCGTTTGCCATATCGTGATGAAATAAAGTCAGCAATCGACGTTACGTTTTGTTTTTTACTGACACTCACCAACTTTTGTAATATTGGAAAACCAAATACAAACAGCAAGATAGGCCCTAGTAAAATAGATAAAAACTGCCAACCGTCAGTCGATGCGGTACCGACTGCGCCAAAATACGTCCAACTTGTGCAGTAAATACCTAAAGCTAAGCTGTACGTAATTGGATGACGCGTTACCTTTTGCGCAAGTGCACTGCCTCTGTCCCCCCAACGAGCGACAAAAAACATCGAGCTGACGTACACGATTGAGGCAATAATGATGGCAAACGTCATGTTACTTCCTTGCTATAAAATCAATAAACACCGAATTAATCACTATACGCTACACTAACACGTCGCCTAACACCAAAGGCTCAGCCTGCAAACTTTGTAATTGTGAAACCAAAACGAGATATAATTCGGCAGTGGCAATCGCATCAGCCAAAGCGTTGTGGGCAAAGTGACTGGGCAAACCAAACCGCGAACGCAAATTAGCGAGCGTTAGGTCCTCAGCTTGATAAGAAATGTGCTTAGCCTTGAACCACTTAATCGCCATTGTCAAGGTGTCGATCATCGGTACTTCTAGCTTTATCTTGTAAAGAGACTGACAAGCTAAGCGTAAAAACGAACGCTCCATCGGGTGATAGTGCACCAACATGACTTTGCCTTTTAACGCTAAAAACAAACGGTCCAATGCCATTTCAATAGCTGCGCCACGCGCCGCTTCTGAATCCGTTATTTGATGAACACAAACATTTTTAGGGTCCAGTTGCGTATCAACCGAAATCACTTGTTCAAAACTGCGTTGTAATATGACTTCTTGTCCCTCAATAGCGACGGCACCGATGCTCAATAACTTATCTTGTTTAGGATCAAACCCTGTGGTTTCAAAGTCGGTTGAGAGCACGTTAAGCTCGGTTAATGGTGTGTCTAAAGCGGGAGTTTCGGTTGTCAGTAGCGCTCGAAGTGAGCCAGACCACTGCCCGGAATGATTGTCTGAAAAGCGGTAACCTTGACCAGGTTGAAAATAGCCACTTTGACCTTGTAGATCAGAAATAAGATGTTGGATCGCGTTTAACATTGTATTTGCCATTGCTTAATACACTACTTGTCGAGCGTCTTGGAGTTGCTTGATGACTTTGAACACGTCTTTAAGATGTTTGCGTTCTAGTCTGGAGATGTCTTTTGGCGCGATAAAGTTTGATGGTGCAAGACCTGCGTTCACTTGCTGAAGTTGGTGTTCTAATCGCAACTGGAACACAAACTCGAAAGCAGCAATGAGACTCTTGCCTGCACTTTTACTGAGGACTTTAGTACCGGTACACGCGTGAAGCCGGTCAAGTGTTGAGACTGCATCACTACCTAAGCTCAACGCATAAATACGAGCTAACGCCACGATTTGTGCAATGGCATTGTGTTTAAGGTCAAGTTTTGACTTATTTTCACCAGAAGAAATTAAAATAAAGTCTCTAAAAAAGCCCAACGGTGGCCGTTGCGAAACCGCATTGCGACTCAGGTGAGCCAAAAATAACGTACTGCGCTGAGTTTTATGTAAAAACTCGGTCTTTAGCGTATTTAGCAGCTTGGTACTGCCGTAAATCGTATCCAAGTCAAAAAAGATATCACAATGCATTAATGCCTTGGGTTTGGGCTGCTCAATCCAGTTACTAAAATAGTCGTGCCACACGCCGACTGGCTGACACCATTTAGGGTTACTGGCCATCACATCACCAGGACAATACACAAAACCACAAGCATTTAAGCCATCACACACATATTGGCTAAGCTGATAAAAATAGTCCTGTGCTGAAGCGGCATTGGTTAATTGGCTGTCGTCATAAATCAGTGCGTTGTCTTGATCAGCGCCGACAAATTGCTCATTTCTGGCCAAAGACCCGGCACACAGCCAAGCATAATCACAAGGAGCAGGACCAAATTCTTGCTCAGCAAATTGCAGTAAACGCACTGATATTGCTCGCACAATGGCACTAATACTCTTGGCAATCACCACTGCACTCATGCCTAACTTGGTCAGATTAAATTGTAAATTAGGTAATAATTGTGCTGTTGCAATCAATGCGTCAAGGGATTGGGCTTTTTTAATTCGGCCACTTAAGTGCAAGGGGTTATGCCCTTCGCGCAGCATCAAGTCGGTAAGAGTTAACATTCCCCAGCGTTGTTCACTGCGCACCACAGGTAAATGGTGAATGCCCTTTTCTATCATGATCATCAAGGCTTCAAAACAGCTGGCCTTAGCATCAATTGTGGTCATGTTTTTGGTCATGATGTCTTTGCCAACCTGATCAAAGGGCAGGCCTTGGGCGACGCATCGGCTGCGGATGTCACGGTCAGTCACAATGCCACTGGGTAAACCCGCTTCGTTAGTTAACAACAAACTCGAGTGACCAAGCTCTGTCATCTTTTGAGCTATCTGTTGAATAGTGTGATCATGAGGCAGAGTGGCAATCGGAAACTCAGCACAATCCTCTACTCTCATTGTGTGTAAAAACGACGTCGCCGTACGCTGTATTTCTGACTCTGACATAAGGCTACGAAGTTGTTCACCTGGGTGCTCAAACCAAAACGCAATTATGCTCGAATTATCTTTTAATAAACTCGTTAGCTGAGGTACAGGCCAGTAGTACAGTAGTGCATCTTCGGTAACGGTAAATGCCTCGCCTTGCTCTGCCGCAACACCGAACGATTCCCCTTCTGCAAAGTGCTCGTCGTTTTTTTTGACGTTGCCTTTTTTGACGACATAAATGCGCTCGTCCACCAGCGAATTTCCTTTCGCGAAATAACTGATCCGCATGCCACTCATCACTTGTTCCAATTGATCACTGGACAGAGTGTCAAAAGGAGGAAGGCTGTGAACGAATTGGCTGTGTTCGGTCAATTCGGCATTCATTGTTTACCCTCCTTTTTAAGTACGCTGTAAGACTGTCTAAAATACGCCATCCGGCAGAGATTCCTAGTCCTATTAGACCAAAGTCTAATGAAGGTCATTTAGAGGGTGATTTGACGTGTATCTTTTCGTTACAAAGCATAAACACTGGCCTTCAAGGTAGCTTCACCCCCACCCTTCAATATCCTCTACCACTACACCTGATGGCCTTAGACTAAAGTTTAATACCTGCACAAAAGCCACCTTGCTAGTTTATCGACAGTCATTTGTATATCGATTGAATTGATAGCAGTCGCGAATTGGGCCAGTTGATGTACAAATTTTACTCATGCTAACAAAAATAATTTTGGAGCGCGTCGTGGAAAATGTGGAAAGTAAAGCATCATACTGGCAGGAAAACCTGCGTTTGATATTTATCTGCCTCGCCATATGGTTTGTCGTGTCATATGGATTTGGGGTGTTATTAGTAGAACCTCTCAACGAAATTCGTTTAGGCGGTTACAAGTTAGGCTTTTGGTTTGCTCAACAGGGATCGATTTATACCTTTGTTGGTTTGATCTTCTGGTATACCTCGCAAATGAACAAGCTCGATAAAAAATACAATGTGGAGGACGAATAATGGATGAGTTAAAACTCTATACTTACATCGCCGTATTCGGCTCTTTTGCGTTGTACTTTGCCATTGCATGGTGGGCCCGAGCAGGCTCAACCAGTGACTTTTATGTCGCAGGTGGTGGTGTAACACCCGTACAAAACGGTATGGCCATTGGCGCAGACTGGATGAGTGCGGCATCGTTTATCTCGATGGCGGGTTTGATTGCCTTTTTGGGTTACGGTGGCTCTGTCTTTTTGATGGGGTGGACCGGTGGTTACGTGTTATTGGCCATGCTACTAGCACCATATATGCGTAAACACGGTAAGTTTACGGTACCTGAGTTTATTGCCGATCGTTACTATTCAAAAACAGCCCGTATTGTTGCGGTTGTATGTTTGATTGTTGCGTCTCTGACTTACATCATTGGTCAGATGAAGGGCGTGGGCGTGGCGTTTTCTCGCTTCTTAGAAGTTGATTATGACTTTGGTTTGTACATTGGTATGGCGGTTGTTTGGGTTTATGCGGTTCTTGGTGGTATGAAAGGCATCACGTATACGCAAATCGCTCAATACTGTGTACTTATCTTCGCATACACCATTCCGGCTGTATTCATCTCGTTGCAACTTACTGGTAACCCAATCCCGCAATTAGGCTTAGGCAGTACCTTAGCCGATGGTAGTGGCGTATACCTACTCGACAAGCTAGATATGGTAGTGACGGACTTAGGCTTTAAGGAATACACAACAGATAACATTGGCGGTACGGTTAATATGTTCGCTTACACCTTGTCTCTAATGATAGGTACAGCGGGTTTACCTCACGTTATCATGCGATTCTTTACGGTTCCTAGTGTAAAAGCGGCTCGTTCTTCTGCGGGTTACGCGTTGATCTTCATCGCTATTTTATACACTGTAGCGCCAGCAGTAGGTGCGATGGCACGTCTTAACCTAATGAACACAATTGAACCAGTAGCCGGTCAGCACCTTGAATATGCTGAACGTCCACAGTGGTTCAAAGATTGGGAAAAGACAGGCCTACTTCAGTTTGAAGACAAAAATGGCGACGGTAAGATCCAATACACCGCAAACGCTGAAACCAATGAAATGGTTAAAGTTGACCGCGACATCATGGTTTTAGCTAACCCTGCTATCGCAAACCTGCCAAACTGGGTGATTGCGTTAGTTGCAGCAGGTGGTATTGCCGCCGCGTTATCAACTGCGGCCGGATTATTACTCGCGATATCCTCCTCAGTGTCTCATGACTTGATGAAAGGGGTACTGACACCAGATATTAGTGAGAAAAACGAGCTCTTTGCCGGACGGGTGGTCATGACCATCTCAGTACTGGTGGCGGGCTATCTCGGTCTCAATCCGCCCGGGTTTGCCGCCGGAACCGTGGCACTTGCCTTTGGTCTAGCTGCATCGAGCTTATTCCCAGCACTTATGATGGGTATCTTCTCGAAAACAATGAGTGGTAAGGCAGCGGTTGCCGGTATGTGTGCAGGTCTTGGTGTAACTATGCTTTACGTATTCCAGCACAAAGGCATCATGTTCATTCCAGGTACGTCATTCTTAGGTGGCCTTGAAGAAAACTGGTTCTTTGGAATTTCGCCAAATGCCTTTGGTGCAGTTGGTGCACTGGTTAACTTTACGGTTGCGTTTGTTATGTTAAAAGTAACAGGTCCAGCACCTAAAGAAATCCAAGAGCTTGTTGAAAACTTTAGAACGCCGCACGGTGGTACAACTGCCGCTCACGCCCACTAAAGAAAACAGCTGACAACGAATACCCAGTCGTGCTTTGATAGGCATGACTGGGTTTTGTTTTTGGTTTCACTTTTATAAAAAACAGGGAGTTTTATGAACAAACACACAAAAACGGCTTTATTCGTTGCCCCTTTTTTACTCGTTGGCGGTTATATTCTTTCCGACATGTACCTAGAAAGCCAAGCCCATAAAAACAAAGTGATAGAGTTGTCTCAATCCGGTGTCTGCGACGTATTTAGAAAGTCCTGTATTTTGGAATCAGGTGAGTTGAAGCTCAATGTGTACCAAGAGCAAAATGAAACCGTTATTAACTCCACCTTCCAACTCGATAACATCACGTTATTTGTAGTACCAAGCGAAGCCTCAAATTCGCCCGTTATCTACGAGCTTAAAATGGACAGCAATCCTTTTTACTGGCGAGCCGAGACAAATTTGAATGAGCTTTTGGATGAGGTGGGTAAAGACCAAGGCACAACGCTTCGGGTCATTGCGCAAATTAAAGGCGGGCACTACATCAGCGAGTTTTATGCACAGCGCTATTAAGCGCCCGAACATCTTTAATCTTGTAAAACCAAGTCGATTTCGACCAAGATTTTTTCTATTTGATCGACCAGTTCCGTTACTTTTTTGCCATTCAACGCATCAGGATGAGGATTGGAAAATTGACCAATATCATTGTCAAAATATTGTCCGTTTGCGTTTGCAAACGATTCAGATAACGATGCTTTTAAGACAATTTCAGTCCCGATATTAATAGGTTTACCCTCGATGCCGTAAGCCTCTTTTACCATGGTTGTGCCAAGTAATGAGCCTGGATTTAAAGCGATAAATGTAGGCCCACTATCGCCATATTCTCCAGACAAATAATGCGTCCACATTATCAACGCAAGCTTGCTCTGGGCATAGGCCTCATTGTCGAGTAGCTTTTTGCGCCCAGAAAGCGCAGAGAGTGATACTGGAGCTTGTGCAGCAGAGGATAAGTTAATGACTCTCGAATCACTATCCATTTGAGAAATAAGGCTCTTTGTCAATAAGTACGGCGCAATTGTGTTAACTACAAACCGAGTATCAAGTAAGTCCAACGTCATTGGCTCTTTAACTTTGAATACGCCTGCGTTATTTACCAGTACATCAATACGGCCCAGTTTTCTAATCTTGGAATCGATGATTTCTGTCAAACTTCTTAAGTCCGACAGGTCAGCACATACAGTAGAGATTTCGGCTTGGGTGTAGCGGGTTTGTAGCTCTTTGTGGTGCTTTTCTAATTTCTGTTTGCTTCTGCCCAACATAATGACATGATGACCAAGCTCGGCAAACTTTGCAGCCGCCCCTAAGCCAATGCCATCAGTGGCGCCCGTAATTAGAATTGTTTTTGCCATTGGTGTTTCCTACTTTTTCCTTATAGAACAGCACGCAATCGACAACTAATTTCGTGCCAACAATTTATTAACCGATAGTTTAGTCCAGTGATTGAGATTTTGTTAATGAATTTTTTTATAACCTCTTATTAAATAAAATATTTTTCCAAATCAGGTCCTGTGTATATAAAGGTGACAACAGGCTTGTTAACCCTTTGACAAATTGTGATTTTTGTAATTAAAAAGGCATATCAAACTACGATATGCCTTTGAGGTTTTTTAGAAGGAGCTAAGTTAAGTTTAATCTTCAGGCAATGAATTTTTTAGAATAACGTCGTACATGTCTTCGCGACGGTCTTTGAGGTTTCGTACTGTGCCTTCGCTGTGTAAAATTTTTAGTTTATCCATATCTAAGTCACTAAATAACAACATTTCTGTATTTGGTGTTGCTTCATTCAGTGTTGCATCGTGAGGAAATGGAAAGTCAGACGGAGTTAATACGGCTGACTGAGCGTATTGTACATCAAGGCTTTCTACCTCCGGTAAGTTGCCGACTGAACCTGCGATTACGACATAACACTCGTTTTCTATGGCTCGTGCTTGAGCACAATGACGAACCCTTAGGTAACTGTTTTTGGTGTCGGTCCAAAACGGCACAAACAGAATATCCAATCCCTGTTTGGCTTGAATACGAGTTAGTTCAGGAAACTCAACGTCATAACAAATCTGGATGCCCACTCGCCCTGCATCCGTTTCAAATACTGCGATGCGATCGCCTCCTTGAATGACCCAGTCGTTTTGTTCATGTGGGGTAATGTGGATTTTGCGCTGTTCGTCTATTTTGCCGCTGCGATGACACAAGTAAGTCACATTGTAGATATTGTCGTTTTCGGCCAGTGGCATTGAACCCGTAATGATATTGGCGTTGTATTCCACAGCCATTCTCGACATGGCTTCTTTGAAAGTGTCTGTGTACTCGGCTAAGAAGCGAATGGCTTCAGTTTGGTTGGTTTGTGGGCCGAGTCCCATCAAAGGCGCGTTAAAAAACTCCGGAAACAGAATAAAATCACATTGGTAGTCGGACACGGTATCAACAAAGTATTCCACTTGTTTGAGCAGCTCTTCGACTGATTCAACGCAGCGCATTTGCCACTGTACAGCACCAACCCGAACCACAGATTTGGTCGACTCGAGCACCGTATCAGTAGGCTCGTACATTATGTTGTTCCACTCTAGCAATGTCGCGTAGCCTACCGACTCTTGATCCTCTGGCAGGTATTTTTTGAGGAGACGTTTGACCTGAAAGTCATTTGATAACTGAAACGATAAAATCGGGTCGTATATTTCTTTTTTGTCGACTTTTTCAATGTACTCGGTCGGCGACAGTGTATCTCGATAATTGTGATACTGGGGGATCCTGCCGCCAGCCAAAATTGCTCTTAAGTTGTATTGGCGGCATAACTCTTTTCTGGCGTCGTATAAACGGCGCCCCAAACGCATTCCTCTGTGACTTGCGGCAATCACAACATCTAGACCATACATAGCATCGCCATTTTCATCGCTATACACACGGTCATGACCATCAACAATATCTTCATAGGTATGCGGGTTAGAAAAACGACCGTAATCCACTTGCACACTTAATGCGATACCGACAATTTTGCCATCATCGACAATTCCAAGTTGTCCTTCTGGAAACTGATCAATCAATCGATAAATCGTGTGACTCGGCCATGCCCCGCCCAAGCCGGGATAAGCTTCATCCATTAGTTCTTTGATTTGAGGGTATTGCGCTTTAGTGAGGTTACAAATTTCAATTAACGTGGTTTCGGTGGACATGCCTACTCCTGTAATAAGGCAAATTAAACTGGTTTTATACTAGTTTATTCTTTGCTCAGTACCAGTTTTTCAATAGTAACTGCTTAAATTGTGTCTATTTTTTTTACAGGAAGTACAGTCAATTAATTATTTTCCCAACAAATTCAATAAGATAGCTAATGGCATTTTACTTGCTTGGGGTGAAGCTTTAAATCAATAACAAAATCAACCACCTACTAATAAAGGGACTTATAAAACATGAAGCTGTTTAAAAACCTTCTTGTTACTGTATTGCTGGCATTTACAGTAACTAAACAAGCTCAAGCTGATGTCATTTTGTACGGCATGGGCGGTGAATCACAATTGGGTGATATTGCTACTCCTAAAGTCGATGACGGCTCTAGTAATGAGTTACAGCTACCATTTACACTGAGCTGGGGCGGTAGTTCTGCAAGCACATTTTTTGTAAACACCAACGGTAATATTACTTTTGGTAGTGGGTTTACACGCTTTAGTGCGACCTCATTTGACAACGTACCATTCCCAATCATCGCACCTTTTTGGGGTGATGTAGACATTTCCTGTGATACCTGTGGCGACATTTACGTTGGTAGTCCTGAAGAAGGCGTTGTTGCCGTTACTTGGGATCGCGTTGCTGAATACGGTAATACAGAAAACTCGGCACGAAATACGTTTCAGGCTGTATTGATTGATCGCTCAGGTGACACCGGAGTCAATGGGGACTTTGATGTTGAGTTTCGTTATCAAAATTTAGAATGGTCAGACAATGCAAACGCAGGCTTTGGTCTTGGTAATGGTGCTCCGCCGATTGATGAGTGTGAAGTGATAGAAGACTGTTCTGATTTTCCACCGATTGATGATTGTGAGGTTAGTGACTGCGAAGGCTTTCCTCCTTGTGAAATTGAATCTGTTTGCGAATTTCTCCCAATTCCACAAAGCACTCAATTGAGCTCACTGAGCCTTGAACAAGATATTCTCGAAGCCCCAACTTATTACAGCCTGCCAGGATCGCTTACTGAAGAAGTATTGGAACTTGCAAATACGTCAAATTCTGGTGAAGAAGGTGTGTGGACTTTCTCTTTTAGAGATGGTCAATATGCAAGTGAAGGCCAAGCCCCTATCTCTTTAGATAATGTTGATTACATTCCAGAAGTTGGCGAGACCCCTGACAATCCAAGATTACCAGATGGTACAACTGAAGAAGGCGGTTGGGAGTTTGACTTTGAAATCGACTTTGGCGAGATTGTATTTATCGATCCAGATGTAGCTGTCGGTTATGACTACGTTGTCAATAGCGGCCCTAACTTTGCGTCAGTGATCTTACCTTCTGGTTTTGATGCTCGTTACGAGCTGTGGCTAATGGGTGCTAACGGATGGGAATTTGCTGACAACCTTGTTGCAGAAGTAGAGTACTTCTTTGGTCAAGGCGGTGTTTCTATGTTCCGTATCTTGGGCATTGATACTTCAAATATGATTGACCCAACTGACGCTCAAGCGTTCGTAACAGGTCTTTCGTTTGTGGCGGCTGGTACAATCGATATGTCGCAAACGCCAATTACTGAGTTTGTTGCTGACCCTGCCGTTGATGTTAATGAACCAAACGCGTTGATTTTACTATCGTTAGGCTTGGGCTTTTTGGCGTTTCGTCGCCGTAAAGCATAAAACAATTAACTAATCGACTGAGCTAACGCAATGATTCAACTCTGACTTTGTTGCGACTGGAGCAACCTTGGTTAGAGTTGGCAATTAGCCTTTCCAAAGCCCCAAAAGTAAATTACTTTTGGGGCTTTTGCTATTGTAAATCTCTGCTAACATAAGTTTCACTTTTTTAAATGGACTTTTAAACGGACTTTATAAATGACACGTCAAATTAAAGCTTTTACCTACTCCTTCTTTTTGGGACTAATAGCCCTAAGCCAATCTGTTACGGCTGAATCACAACCGCTAGCTTCTAACGATAAGTCCATTCACGGTTCTTGGAGTTACGAATGCAACAAAAACATGTGTTTTATCAGTCAAATGATCATGGCAAAACAAAAAGGTAAGATTGGTATTGCAGGCGGTGTAAATATCGCAATTGCGTCAAAACAGCGTCCAATTATGACCCTTAGGTTCAATAAGGATGCGCATGTTCCTGCGGGTATTGGCATAAAAGTTGATGCAAACCCTGCCATTCGAACAAAAATACTCAACTGTGATGCCAAAGTATGTGAAACTAACCTAATTATGGATGCTAAGATGCTCGATGAAATGCAAAATGGCCATGGCCTACAAGTTGTATTTTTGAATAACATCAGTGGCAAACAAGTGACCTTACCGTTTTCTTTAAGCGGCTTTTCAGAAGCCTACGGTAAGCTTTCTCAACAACAATCATAAAAAGTATTGAGGTCATCATGAAAACTTCTTTAAAGCACATTGCACTAAGTGCTATCGCAGCTAGCCTTATCACCGCTTGTTCTAAAGCACCAGAATCGTCGTCAAATGAAGTCGAGCCATCACAGTCTAGCTCAGTGGTTACCTCTGACGTAGATAACAAAAAATTAGAACTGACGGTTGAACGCTCGAGATTAGACATTTACCACCCTGTCGAGTTAAAGGCTGATTTGTCGCATTTATCAAACAACCAAAAGAAGATGCTGTCATTACTGATTGATGCATCTAAAGAAATGGATAAGCTGTTTTGGATGCAAGCTTTTGGTGAGCCAAAGAACAAATTTTTGCAACGTATTGATGATGACAAAACCCGAGCTTTTGCTGAAATTAACTACGGACCTTGGGACCGTTTAAATGGTGACAAACCATTTTTAACGACATATGACGAGAAGTTTTTGGGTGCTGAGTTTTACCCGCATGACATGACAAAAGAAGAGTTTGAAGCACTAGAGTTAGAAGGTAAAACAGGCCTTTATTCAGTGTTAGAACGCCGTAAAGACGGGTCAATTCGCTTGGTGCCATATCACAGTAAATACCAAGGTGAAGTGAAGCGCGCAGCCGCTCTTATGATCCAAGCTGCGTCTTATGCAGACAACGAAGAATTTAAAGATTACTTATTAAAACGCGCCGACGCACTAGTTACAGACAACTACCAGCCAAGTGATTTTGCATGGATGGACATGAAGACCAACCCGATTGATATCGTGATTGGTGCTATCGAAACGTACGAAGATCAGTTATTTGGTTACCGCGCAGCGTATGAGTCATACGTATTGGTCAAGGACATGGCGTGGAGTGAGCGTTTGGCAAAATACGCAGCGTATTTACCTGAACTACAAACCAACATGCCAGTTCCGGCTGAGTACAAACAAGAAATGCCTGGTTCTGACGCTGATTTGAACGCCTATGACGTAATTTATTATGCCGGTCACTCAAATGCAGGCGGCAAAACCATTGCGATTAACCTGCCAAATGATGAAGAAGTTCAGCTGAAAAAAGGCACTCGCCGCTTACAACTCAAAAACGCTATGCGCGCCAAGTTTGATCACATTTTGGTGCCAATCGCAGAAGAGCTAATTGCACCAGAACAACGCGAAAACATTACGTTTAATGCCTTTTTTGCTAATACTATGTTCCACGAAGTTGCTCATGGTTTAGGCATTAAAAATACCATTAATGACAAAGGTACCGTTCGCCAAGCTTTAAAAGAACACGCTTCTGCACTTGAAGAAGGTAAAGCGGATATTTTGGGCTTGTACATGATCCGCCAGTTACTCGAAAACGGCGCTATGACCGAAGGTAAACTTGAAGATTACTACACGACGTTCTTAGCTGGGATTTTCCGCTCTGTGCGTTTTGGTGCATCAAGTGCACACGGCAAGGCAAACATGGTTCGCTTTAATTATTTTAAAGAGCAAGGTGCCTTTAACCGTGGTGAAGACGGTTTCTATCGTGTCGATATGGACAAAATGAACAAGGCCGTAGATGGTTTAACCAATGTCATCTTAAAACTTCAAGGTGACGGTGACTACGCAGGCGTCGACCAACTTGTTGCAGAAAAAGGTCTTATTAAAGCAGACTTAGCAGCAGACCTAGCTAAATTAACCAAAGCTAATATCCCAGTTGATATTACTTTTAAACAGGGTAAAGAAGTTTTGGGTTTACCTGATGTATCACCGCGTGATACCGAACAATAACCAACAATAATAACAACATATAGGTTTTATTCATGGAACAATCTCAAACTCCAAGTAACGAACCAGTACAAGAGGACTCTCGCTTACAGCGCATACTCAACAAAGTTGAGATATGGGGTAACAAGCTACCAGATCCAGCGGTACTGTTTATTCTTTTACTCGCTATTGTCTGGGCGCTTTCTTGGGCGCTGTCAGGGATCGACTTTAACGTAGTCGACCCTCGTACTGGTGACGCGTTACAAATTAATAATCAGTTCTCTGGTAGTTCACTCACTCAGCTCACCTCTACAATGGTGAACAACTTCTCGCACTTCCACCCTGTTGGTGTAGTACTCGTTGCGATGTTAGGTATTGGTGTTGCTGAATACTCGGGCTTTATCAATGCAGGTTTACGGGCTTTGTTGTCTGTGACTAAAACTTGGTTGTTAACCCCGATGATCATTCTTATCGGGATCATCAGCCACTCAGCGGTTGATGCCGGTTACGTGTTAGTAATCCCTCTTGGTGGTGTTATCTTTTATGCTGCAGGTCGTCATCCTCTAGCAGGTATTGCAGCGGCGTTTGCCGGTGTCTCTGGTGGTTTCTCAGCGAACTTTTTACCATCTGCTCTAGACCCTATGCTGCAAGGTATCTCACAAGTAGGTGCGCAAATATTAGATCCATCAGTTGTATTAAACCCGCTTAACAACATTTTCTTCACTGGTGCTTCAACATTAGTAATTGTGTTTTTGGGTTGGTTCATCACTGATAAAGTGGTCGAGCCTAAGTTACAAAGCAACAAGCTTGATGGCGATTTGTCAGACTTACCGAGTATGGAGCCACTATCAGATGCAGAGCGTTCTGCGCTTCGTTGGGCGCTGTTCTCAATTGTCGCAAGTATCGTCTTCTTGATAGGTACAGCATCACTTGAGGGCTCGCCATGGGCTGATTCAGAAGGGTCGTTAACCTCTGGCGCTGCGCCAATTATGAAGTCAATTGTCCCTCTTATCTTTTTGATGTTTTTAATTCCGGGCCTAGTTTATGGTGCGGTAATCGGTAGCATCCGCAATTCAAAGCAATTTGTTGAAGGTATGAGTAAAGCCATGCAAGGCATGGGTTATTACCTTGTTATCATGTTCTTTATCGCGCAATTCATCTATGCATTTGGTCAATCAAACCTAGGTGTATTACTGGCCGTTAAAGGAGCTGAGTTCTTAAAAGAAATGGCTCTGCCAGGGGGTGTGACGATAACTGGTATTATTCTTTTGACTGGTTTAATCAACTTATTTGTCGGCTCTGCATCTGCAAAATGGGCGTTATTAGCACCTATTTTCGTTCCGATGTTGATGCAATTAGGTATTTCTCCTGACTTAGCTCAAGCGGCATATCGTATTGGTGACTCTAGTACCAATATTATTACGCCATTAATGCCATACTTCCCGTTAGTCGTTGTATTTTGTCAACGCTACGTAACTAACACAGGTATTGGTACTCTAACGTCAATGATGTTGCCGTTCTCGGTGAGCTTCTTAATCGTTTGGACCTTGTTCTTGATGGTGTACTGGACTATCGGTATTCCATTAGGAATCCAAGCAACCTACGAGTACGTAGCACCGTAATTTTCTTTTATGAAATGAATATTCAAAAAAGGGTAAAACAGGTGTTTTACCCTTTTTATTTATAACTTGCGTTTAAGTATCAATTACTTAACTATTAGCGAAAGATATTCCCAGCCCAACGCGTTAGACCAGCGGCAACACTGCCAAAGTGATCACCAATCACCACTGGAATATCACCAAACTGTTGCTTCAAGTGACCGTTAATCACAGGTGATTTGGCCGTACCACCGGTCACAAAAATAACCTCCGGCTGACAGCCCGCCTGCTCAACGGCTTCATGCATCAACTCAACGATGTGGTTAAGTTGGTGTTGGTTGGCCTCTGCCATTAATTCTCTTGAAATATCCTGTTGTAAGCCTTGATCCAAATAACTCAAATCAACCGCGAGTTGTTGATGATCGGTCAACTGAATTTTACCTTGTTCAGCACTATTAACTAATTGATAACTCAGCTTCTCTCGATAGGTTTTGAGCAGTCGTTCAACCAGCTCAGGTGACTTAGCATCGCGTTTGAGCTGCTGTAAAAAACGACCATTTTCAGCACTGTAAAAATCCGATTGAGCGTTGACGTCATTTATTGCAACAGCTTGGAAATAGCTACTTACAGGCATAGGTTTGCCTGAATCCAACTCACTCGTCATCCCTAAATTTGGCATGATGCCCTTGAGCGCCAGCTGAATGTCAAAATCGTTACCACCAATGCGTTTACCACTGTGACCAAGCAATGAGTCTTGTCGCTCTACTTTAGATACATATTCAGGACCCATTAACAGCATAGAGCAGTCCGTCGTACCACCGCCGATATCCACCACTAGCACTCGGGTTTCTTGAGTTAAAGTGGCTTCGTATTCAAATCCTGCGGCAACTGGCTCGTATTGAAATTCAATGTCTTTATAACCAACGTGTTTGGCTGCGTTAGTCAGCACATCTATAGCTTGCTTGTTAGACTGTTCAGCGTTTCGGCCTTGGAAATTGATTGGTCGACCTATCACTACTTGGTCTACTGAGCGTCCTAAATCCGCTTCAACATGGTTTTTTACATGGGCCATCATGGCCGCAACAATGTGCTCAAAAAAGCCTATTTGTGCGGGTAATAAACCATTGGTACCTAAGAATGATTTTGGTGATTTGATATAGTAACCTTCGCTCGGATCATCAAGGTAACGCTCTAGGGCAAAGCGACCAAACGAGAGGTGCTCTGGTATTCCGTCATAACGCAAATCTTCAAGGGCCTCTTGGCCTTTAGATAACAAAAATCCACGTTTGTTTTTAAACTCTGTGCGAAAAGGCTCATTGATATTTTTGTGGAGCCAATTAACGATTACATCGCGATCAGGTGCGTACAGCGACGATGCCATGTACGTACCATGGTCACCTAAGGTGATGGCTCTCGGCTGCCCGTCAGTCATTATGCCGACTGCACAATTTGACGTTCCGTAGTCAAAACCTATCATTTGATTTACACCTCTTTACTTCATGGAAAACCCGCTATTTTAGCCTACTGCCACTGACCTTTCGAACTCAACTTGGCCATATTTAAGCTGGTTAAGGCTGATTGCTGTAAATTCCTGCAACTTCTTTGTTTATTTTTTGGCCTCACTTCAGTAAGTTAGTAACGAATGGTAAGAACTGGATTTTAACAAGTTGAGGGAAAAATGAAGTTATTGAAAATAGTCTTGTTCAACAATGCTGACTCTTGTGCTTCAAAAGCAATATCAAGTCATCTGTTTGGGGCTTTTTGTATTTTGGTTGCCACCTGTGGTTCAGCTCCGCTTAGCGCTTCGACTATTCAACAAAACAGCTTCAAGTCAAAGTCTCCCTCTACTTACCAATCTTTAACCGATGAACATCAAAGACAAGATCCCTATTTAAAGATCTTACCGATGCGCAAACGCGCAGCTGTGGTTGATGAACTCCTTCGTGACAAACTCGATAACACTCTGCCTAGATTAATGCGCCGCACTGGCATCGACCTTTGGGTACTCACCTCGAGGGAATACAATGAAGATCCTGTGTTGCGAACCATGCTACCGTCTTCTTGGATCAATGCTCGACGTCAAACCATTTTAGTTTTATACGACAACGGCACAACCGTTGAGCGTTATGCCATAGCGCGATATGCGGTAGGTGACCTATTTCAAAAAGCATGGGATAAAGAAGCCAACCCTGATCAATGGCAAGCCTTGGTTGCCCTCATAAAATCAAAACAGCCAAAGCGAATTGGTATCAACCAAAGCACTCACTTTGCACTCGCCGATGGCATAACCGCGACAGAACAAGCTTTGTTGTTTAAGGCACTGCCTGATGACCTGTCAGATAAAGTAGTCAGCGCAGAAAAACTCGCTATTGCCTGGCTAGAAACACGCACAGAAAAAGAAATGCCTCACTATCGGCACTTGACCCAAGTCGGCCACAAAATGATTGCTACAGCCTTTTCTAACAAAGTCGTCAAACCGGGTGTGACAACCACGGATGATGTAGTTTGGTGGTTACGGGAAGAAAGTCGACGTTTAAAAATGACCAACTGGTTTCACCCGACTGTTTCAATTCAGCGCAGTGACAAAACTGACTTTGATCAACTCAAAGCTTTTAGCGATCGCCCAAAAGGACAAGTCATCATGCCAGGTGATTTGTTACACGTTGATTTTGGATTGACTTATTTGCGCCTTAATTCAGATCAACAGCAACATGCATATGTACTTAGACCCGGTGAAACAGAAGTCCCTGACTATTTAATTAAAGCACTCGCCAATGGCAATCGAGTACAAGACATTTTTACTGCCGAGTTTCAACTTGGCAGAACCGGCAATCAAATTCTCTCAATCGCTCGAAAAAAAGCCATAAACGAAGGTCTAAAACCGACCATTTACACTCATCCAATTGGTTACCATGGTCATGCGGCGGGACCAACGATAGGAATGTGGGATAACCAAGGCGACACACCAGTTCGGGGCGACTACCCACTGTTTTCAGATACCGCATACTCGATCGAACTCAATGCAGCAACCTATGTTGAAGAATGGGGCAAGGAAATTCGCATCATGCTGGAAGAGGAAGCATTTTTTGATGGTAAATCAGTAACCTACCTAGATGGTAGACAAACTGCGTTACATACCATTTATTCAAAATAAACCAAACAAATACAGATTTGAGACTACACTTTAACAAGTATTACGTATTGATCATTATGGAATTTTAACGATGGCGAAAGCAAACCCACCAGCAAAAAGTAACGACCCAGTAACGAATCAAGATAATGAGGCCGACACACAAGCTGACGCCCAAACTGAACTTCAACAACTTAGGCAAATTGTATTTGGTGCAGCCGAGGACAAGCTTAAACGCCAGATCAGTCAGCTTAAGTCAGATTTAGAATCGGCGCTGAAAAGCAAAGAGTCAAAAATTTCCGAACAAATTACTCAACTTTCTAAGCACATGGACGAACAATTTTCCAACCTGACCGCAAAAGTAAACGAAGTCGATAATCGTCACTTGGACAATAATACAGAGCAGCATAAAGCGCTTAAAAACTTAAGTTCTGAATTAGAAATGCAGTCGGCTAATTCACAAGATGAACTAAAAGAATTAGAAAGCTATGTTGAGCGTGAAAATCAGGCACTTTCGTCCAGCTTTAACGAACAATTAGAGCAATTAAAAGCCTACCTCGAAGATGTTTCAAAAGAACTCAGTACGTCCAAAACGGACCGTAAAACCTTGGCTAAACTCTTGGCTGCAATGGCGACCAATTTGGAAGATGACCAACTGTAATGGAAAAGCCGTCGTCGCCAGTCGAGTCACAAGATTCTGACCAACAAGAGTTGGCACAACTCAGATCGATTATATTGGGCAGAGACAATGTCCATATCAAATCAGTGCTGAGAGAAGATGCCAGACACCTTGTTAGTGAAGTCATCACTGAGGCTATTTTCGATCGCCAAAAAAACGATGCCTCTCTCAATAACGTGCTACAGCCATTGGTCGAAGAATCAGTACAAAAATCAGTTACCCACCACAGCGACAAAATGGTCAGTAGCCTGTATCCCTTGATGGGTAACTTGGTCCGTAAATATGTCACTGCGTTTTTGGCCGACTTCATCGAACGAACCAATCAACTGATAGAAAACAGCCTGACCATTCAGAGTGTTAAGTGGCGTTTTGAAGCAAAACGTGCAGGAATGGATTACGCTCAATACGTTGCGTCACAAACTTTCGTCTACCGAGTAGAACACGTATTCCTAATCCATGGCGAAACCGGCTTATTACTCAACTCTGTGGCTCATAACAACAATCTAAAAAGTGATGCAGATATCATCTCATCAATGCTTACTGCCATTAATGACTTTGTGGGTGATTCTTTTTTGGATTCGGGAGACGGTCAACGTGAACAGTTGCAGTCAGTATCCACCGACAACTTTAATTTGTTAATAAAACCCGGTCCTAAAGCGATTATTGTTGCTGCGGTTATTGGTCATCCTCCACAACAGCTCAGCGACCAACTGCAGCTTACTCTGGAACAAATCCATAGTTTGTACACGGATCCACTTTCTGACTTTGAGGGTGATAATGAGCCATTTGCCAACACCGAATCAGCGCTGCGTGAATGTTTATTGTCACAGCAAAAATTAGAAAAACAGCAAAACAAAAAGATACCTTGGTATGGTTTGTTGATATCTGCCGCTATTGTCCTTTTGTTGGTTTTTCTTTCTTATCGACAGTGGTTGGCCAGCGAACTCAACGAGCGAATCCAAAAGATCAGTGAACAGCCTGGCATTATCTTAACCAATGTCGACACACCTAATAACTCAGAAGCCACAATAACATTACTACGTGATCCCAGTGCGATTTCGGTCAGCCAATGGCTTGAGGATCAAAACATCCCACTTGAACAACTGACTGTCATCGAAAAACCGTATCAATCACTTGAATCCGAAATCAAGCTCAAAAAAGCGCAAAGCGTTTTGGCGCAATATCCAGAGTTAACTTTAGAGCAAGAGCAAGAGCAAGAGCAAGACGCATTGATCATCAATGGCCAAGTGTCTCAAGCGGAGCGAGTAGAAATAAGCAGTCTACTCACGGCTATCGGCTTTGATATCTATGCCGATGTTAAGTTTGCTGTTCCGGACGAGCAAAGTGTCATTGCAACGAGTAGTGACCCTAAAGTTTTGGCTATGAAGTACCAAGATTTAGTCAGTCAAATCAGCGCTGCTCAGTTCAATTTTGAGGTTAATAGCTCACAATTGACTGCTGGTATGCGACTCCAGTTACAGCTTATCGCAGATAAGATCACGGCGATGGATCAACTCGCGAGCTCTTTAAAGTACGAGTTCGGTTTACTTATTATCGGTGCCTCGGATGGTTCGGGCAGTAGCCAACAAAATGAGCAGCTAAGCGAACGGCGAGCTAAGCGCGTTGCTGACTATCTGCAAACCTTAGGTATAAATCCCAACAAACTGTATATCAAAGGCCTAGGCCAGATAAATTTAGATAAAGTAAGTGAAGACTCACGCACTGTTTTACTCAATGTAGTAACAACTCAAAAATAACAACTGAAACAACAGGTCAAACAAGGTCTTTCATCCATAGAAAGAGAATAGACAAACCCCTACAAATAACAGTAAGGTAGTATAAATGTAGCGTTAACGCTTAACGGAAAATACAGGCTACACTTAGACTATCAATATGCGGTACAGATCACAGACATTTGAGAAAAGGGCAAATGTATTAGCTAGGCAAAGCACATAGTTATGAGGGATACCATTTGATTCAGAAAAAGATTTGCCTATTGGGTGCCTCGAGTGTAGGCAAGACAAGTCTTATTAGGCAATTTGTCGATGGAATTTTTAGCGATCGCTATTTGACGACGATCGGCGTCAAAGTTGACAAAAAGCTAGTTGAGATCGACGGTCAAAAGGTTCAATTTATTCTTTGGGACATCGAAGGAAATGACCGTTACAACCTCTTCCAAGAAAGGTACTTAAGAGGGGCAGCGGCTTACATCATAGTCGTAGACCAAACTCGTATGTCATCTCTATTAGACGGAATGAGTATTCAAGCGCTTGCCAGTAAAACGGTTGACTGCCCTTCTGTACTCGCTATCAATAAAAGTGACTTAACAAGTAATCTCCAACTCAGTGAAGCAGATTTAGAATCACACAAGTCACAGTTTGATTTTTGCATTAACACTAGTGCTAAAACGGGTGATAACGTTGAGAAAATGTTCTCTGATTTAGCAAAGCATTTTCTAGGAGCTAAGTAATGACGGCTTTGCTCAATGACTTTTTAAAGGCCATGGATCAAATTGTACTAGAGGCGGCTGATATCCAGACCGACCAAATGCGACTAGTACAGGGTGAAAACAAATGGTCCACCCAGTTATTTCCAGAACTTCGTACCTCGGTGATGTTAACCATTGATGAGCGAATTCCTTTTTTGCAGGACTTTTTGTACGATGCCCGTTTGTTATGGTCCGGAGAGCACAATAAAAAATTAAAATCAGGCCTCTGGACTGAAGACTTACCCGATGGCACTGAGTTGCACTTAGAAGCGACGGCAATAAAACAGAACAGCCACAACTTTTTATTGATCAAAAATGAGTCCGAAGAGTTTCAATTTAGGCAAAACACCCTGCAAGCGGCCCGAGAAATACTCCTTTCAAATGACCGTTTGGTAGAACAAAACGAATATTTACACAATCGATTGCTCAATATTCTCAAAGATCCCCTCGACAATAATCAAATCCAAAACACCTTAAGCAAAGTAATAGAAAACGCAGAATTCGGGGTATTTATTACTGACCCTGACATGAATCAAATTGTCGAAAATAGCGCCGCCACAAAGATTTTTGAACAACCAACAAGTCCATCTTCCAAACCTAAGCCACCTTTAGAAACCATCATCACCTTGTTAGATAACCAGTTACCCGAATACGAGCGTATCCTAACAACAAAATCCAATTGGGACGGTGAACTCTGTTGGATGGCACCACCGACCACACTAAAATGGTTAAAAATTTCAATTTATCCGGTCAAAAACGATTTAAATCAGGTTCGACATTGGATTTTATTTGTAAATGATATCAGCAATGTAAAGCACTTGGTTCAGCGCAATGAACAGCTTGCACTCCAAGACATGCTCACCGAATTGCCCAATCGCTACTCGTTTTGGCAAACGTTAGAGCAAGAAATAGCGAAGCAATCTTCGTTTTATTTAATCTATGTTGATATCAATGAGTTTAGAAAACACAACGAATTTTATGGCCACGACGAGGGTGACCGATTACTCAAAGAAATCGGTCAACGCATTCAAAATAGTATTAAGCACTATGACTTTGTAGCCCGGATTGGCGGAGATCAATTTGCCATAATATTGACCGACATGTCCGAACAACTTCAGTGTGAGAGAGTATTGCGTCGCGTAATAAACAATTTAAGCGCGCCATTTACATCAAATACCGGACAAAACTTCAATATTACCGTCAGTGTAGGGGCTGTTAACTTTCCTAGAGATGCGCAATCTGTGCCTGAGCTTATGCGGTTTGTTGACCTCAGTGCCCATACCAATAAAAACAAAAGACAAATGTGGGTGCAGTTTTATACCGATGAGATGAAAGCAGCGTCTCATCGTGAAATTGAGTTAGAGAACGAATTACGTCTCGCGATCATGAATGGTGAATTTGAGTTGTACTTTCAACCCATTATTGATCTAGCAACCGATACGATAGTGAAAGCTGAAGCATTAATTCGATGGAACCATCCAGAAAAAGGCGTAATAAACCCTGATGTTTTCATTCCTATTGCAGAAAAAAGTGAACTCATCATCACTTTGGGAAAATGGGTTATATCGCGAGCTTGCCAAGTAGCAAGGCAACTCTGCGATCTCAAACATTGCATCAAAATTTCAATGAACTTGTCTCCCTCACAAGTTTATGACGAAGACTTGTACAATTATTTGTGCAGTTGTGTCACTAAGTATGAAGTGGATCCACAAAAGCTCGAAATTGAAGTGACCGAAGGGGTGTTAGTCGAGAGCTATACTAATACTGACCTACTGTTAAATAAAATACGTGATTATGGTCTGACCGTTTCAGTGGATGACTTTGGCACCGGCTACAGCTCCTTGTCGTATTTAAAAAAGCTCCCTATCGATTATCTCAAGATAGACCGTTCCTTTGTCCAAGACGTTGCCACCGATGACAATGACAAAGCCATAGTCAAAGCGGTTATTGGTATGGCCCACAACTTAAACCTCAAAGTCATAGCTGAAGGTGTCGAAACGAACGAACAATTAAACTTCTTGGTCGATAACCATTGTAACTCTGTGCAAGGTTACTTGTTTTCTAAACCAGTAAAATTAGAAAGTTTTATCGACTTGTTAAACGATTACACAACTACAAAAGAATAAAAAAGGTTAACCAATGAAAAAATCCCTCCTTACCGTAGCTTTGGGCTCGCTGGTTTTGGCCCAGTCTGCAATTGCAGACACACTGATTCACGCGGGTAAATTGATCCCTGCTAATTCTGACAAAGTGATGTCAAAGGTGACCGTCATCATAGATGGCAATAGAATCAAAGAGATTAAAAACGGTTTTCAAAAGCCAACTAAATCAGACACTCTCATTGATTTAACCGACTCCACGGTTATGCCTGGCCTAATGGATATGCATACTCATGTCACCAACGAACACTCGGGCATGGCAAGTTACTTGGAAGGTTTTAAATTAAATGAAGCCGATTATGCACTAAAAGGCGTTGTATACGCGCAACGAACCCTAGACGCCGGCTTTACCACCGTTCGTAACTTAGGAGATGCGTACAATAGCTCGGTTGCCTTAAGAAACGCTATCAACAAAGGCATGATCCGTGGACCACGTATTTATACGGCAGCCAAATCCATTGCGACAACAGGTGGTCATGCTGACCCAACTAACGGTCGAGCCGCAAATATTACCGGTGACCCAGGTCCTAAAGAAGGCGTTATCAATGGTGTTGCAGAAGCGCGTAAAGCCGTTCGTCAGCGTTATAAAGATGGTGCTGATTTAATTAAAATTACTGCCACAGGTGGCGTTTTAAGTGTTGCCAAAAGTGGCCAAAACCCGCAGTTTATGAATGACGAGCTTGAAGCTATCGTGCAGACTGCAAAGGACTACGGCATGACCGTTGCGGTACACGCGCACGGTAAAGAAGGCATGAAACGAGCGATTAAAGCAGGGGTAACGTCCATCGAACATGGCACCTACATGGATGAAGAAATCTTTGGTTTAATGAGAAAACACGGTACTTATTATGTACCCACTGTCATGGCCGGTAACTGGGTGGCAGAAAAAGCCAAAATAAATGGTTTTTTCCCTGAGCTTGTAAGACCTAAAGCAGCCAAAATTGGCCCACTTATCCAACAAACCTTTGCCAACGCCTACAAAGCAGGCGTCAAAATTGCCTTTGGTACTGACTCAGGTGTGTCTGCTCATGGTGACAATGGGCTAGAGTTCAAACTAATGGTTGATGCTGGAATGAAGCCAATTGATGCGATTCGCAGTGCGACCTATAACAGTGCGGATTTACTCAATGTTCTCGACGACCTTGGTACAGTAGAAAAAGGTAAACTAGCAGATTTAGTTGCGGTCAAAGGTGACCCGCTCAAAAACATCTCATTAATGCAAAACATTACGTTTGTAATGAAAGACGGTAAAGTAGAGAAACAACTTTAAAGCCACCGTTTAATCTCATTTACGACGGTCTCACAACGTGCGGCCGTCGGCTTATTGTTTTTTGTCACTAAATAGAGTGACTCTGTCACGTCAACAGGTAATGAGATTGCCTTTATATTCGAATTTTTATTGTTTTTCATATAAGTATCTACCGCATACTCAGGTAATACCGTAATCCCTAAGCCTGCAGCAACCGGCTCCAAAATCAATGTAATCTGATTGGAAAAGCCAGATTCGCGAAACTGATCAATACTCTTAAACTCAGAGTAGTTTTGACTCAATAATAACGAAGCGTGATGGGCTCCATCCGGATGATTAATAAATCCACAGCTTTGCAGTGACGGCCAACCTCTTATGGTCATATCTTTAGGCGTAACGAGTACCAACCTTTCGGCCCCAATGTATTGCGACGTAATTCCCGCTTGAGTAACTTGTTGTGTGACGATACCTAAGTCGATTTTACCTTCATTTGTATCGCTTATGATCTCCTCATTTGGCGCAAACCTAAGGTCTATAGTCAACTCAGGATGTGCCTGTTGTAACTTTAGTAGATGACCGTAAAGCTTTAACCCTACACTTCCTGGAGTCTTGATTTTAACCTTACCTTTATAGGGTTCATCTTGCTTTATAACCTCTGATAATTGCTCTGCCTGTTGCAGCAAAACAAGACCTTGATCATAAAGTCTCTGACCTGCATCAGTCAGATAAAATGTCTTACCTTCTCTGATTAATAGTTTTTGCTCACATTGCTGTTCGAGTTTTTGAATATGTTGGCTAACGCCGGATTGGGTCATAAAAAGTTGTTCAGCTGTACGGGTAAAATGGTGAGTTTCTACTAGCTGGCAAAAGGTCTTTAACCACTGCATATTGAGCATTACTACTCTCCGACAAATAATTACATTTTATTATCACTTCAAGCATAAATGATAATTTTTGTTAATTAAATATACCTTTTAAACTTCTCAAAAGTCATAAGAGAGCACGTTTGCTTTTTTATGTTGTATTAACTCTCTATTGTTAAAACTTAGGAGTCGACAATGGCTAACGTATATCCGAGAACATTCTCTCATATTGGGATTTCAGTCCCTGACCTTGAGGCCGCAGTTAAATTTTATACTGAAGTACTTGGCTGGTATCAAATAATGAAGCCCACTGATATTGAGGAAGACGGCTCTGCCATCGCTGAAATGTGCACTGACGTGTTTGGTGAGGGATGGGGAAGCTTCCGTATTGCTCATTTATCAACAGGTGATCGTGTGGGTGTTGAGTTATTTCAGTTTAAAAACCAACAAAACCCTGAAGACAATTTTGAATATTGGAAAACTGGCGTATTTCACTTTTGTGTTCAAGACCCAGATGTCGAAGGGCTAGCTGAAAAGATTGTCGCTGCTGGAGGTAAAAAACGCTTGGAAAAGCCACGTTATTATTACCCCGGTGAAAAGCCTTATCGAATGATTTATATGGAAGACCCATTTGGAAATATACTAGAAATTTACAGCCATAGTTACGAGCTGATTTACAGCGCTGGTGCTTATTAGTTTACTGACCTCCTGTAGCTTAACTGTAAGTAAGCCACGAGCACGACAACAAAGAGCTCGTGGCTTTGTAATTTAAATAAAATTATAAATTACGATAGGTAATCGCCTGATTATCCGCTCGTACAGCTTGACCAAACGAGAACTCGTACATACACGCATCATCCGTGTAATCCATAAAGTTACTGATAGGATCTAAACCAGCGGCATTTTTGCCTTTAGTGCAGCTATCTCGACCAACAGGGCAACCGTATGCCGGACTTTTCTCTGCAGGTGTATCTGCCACGTAGTCGCCGCTGCCGCTACAACCACCTTGGAAAGTGTGATACAAGCCAAGCCAATGACCGACTTCATGAGTACCCGTATCGCCTTGGTTGTATGGCGCCGCAGAACCACCTGGTAATGAATCAACTAAAACAACAACACCATCGTTTAATGGATTTGAAGCATAATCAGAGGGGAACGTCGCCCAACCTAACAAGCCATCACCCGCCTTAATAGTGTAAAAGTTTAAATCAGATGCATCGCCCTGACGCAATGCGCTTTTCATTTGCGCTTCTGCTTGAGAGCCATAACCCGCTGTATACCAAGCGTTATTAGCAACAGTTTGAGTCGATACCAAGTTAAAAGTAAACGGGGTGTTTTGATAAGCATCGTTTAACACGTTCATTTGAGCGTTAATATCCTGGCTGCTTAATGCACCATTACCACTGGTATCTGTAATTACATGAAAATACACGTCAATTACCACTGAACCAGCCGCACGAGGTTGATCACTGCCACCGCCATCACCGCCGCCAGGCTTTCCGCGTTTGGCTGTGCGCAATTGTTTAAAGTGAGCTTCTTTTAATTCCGCTTCTCTTGCCGAAGGGTGCGGCGTACCACAGCGCAATAACTTAGAATTGTGATTGGCTTTTTCATACGCTTTTTCGTTTGCTGCAAAGCTTGGATTTGATGATAACGCGAGCACCGACGCTGCGAGGGATAAAATGAATTTAACAGAGTTATTCATAGGATTTACCTTGTATGTTTTTATTTTTTGTTACGCGGACAAACAAGGGAATTCCAAAACTCAATCGCGCTTCAATCCATTAAAGCTGAGGGAGACCCCTCTTTATATCTGCGCATTTATTTTTATTAGCCAGTTCGACGCAATTAACAAACTGGCTAAAAAACAGACTAGTAAAACCTAACCCTATTAGCAAATATTTTATATTTTTTAGTTATTTAGGGTACGATTTTAGTGAACTATATAGACTTCACTCGCTCTGAAAAAGCGGCTTTTACGTCCTCAGCACCAGGCATATTAAGACCTTCAGCGTACAAGAACTCAAGATCCGTGATACCTAGCAGAGCAAAAATATCCTTCACATGTTGAGTTTGAGAGTCTTTGTCTGTTCCTTGGTAAATACCACCTCGAGCTGCGGCGATGTAAACCTTTTTATTTTCCAATAAACCTTGAGGCCCAGTTTCTGTGTACTTAAAAGTCGTTCCGGCACGGGCAACACGATCAACCCAGGCTTTAAACACACTAGGGATACCAAAGTTGTACATTGGTAAGCCAATGACAACCATATCTGCGTCGATTAACTCTTGAATTAATTCATCTGATAATTTCGCCAGTTGGGCTTGCTGATCTGTGCGTTCTGTTTCATCCGTCATCCATGCACCCAACTCTTCTTGGGTTAAGTGAGGTAATGCATCTTTTGCTAAATCTCGCTCTACTACTGATAAGTCAAACTTTCCAGTCAAATGCGTTACGATTTCTGACGCTAATTGATTTGAGTTTCCTTCTGTACCATTTAAAGAAGAATTTAAAACGAGTAACTTTTTCATCTCACACCTCTTGTTCGATTATTTGGATGCCCTTTTTCTATTAACTGATTAATACGATAAGTGGCTAATGTGGGATTAAGCATATATTCCAATTTAATTAATTAAAATTGCAAATAATCAGGAATATCTTTCGATTTAATAGAAGTGTACTTGGCTATTCAGCCTTCTTTAAAGAGTCAATAAATGCTTCGATGGGTACTGGTCGGCCTAAATAAAAGCCCTGAAAACTGGTCACTCCCATTCGTTGCAACATGTCCATTTGCTCTTGCGTTTCAATTCCTTCTGCGACAGTTTCAACCCCTAACTCATTACAAATTGAGATAATGCCTTGCAACAATAATTGTGCTTTGTAGTCCGACTCAAGGTCGGTAACAAATGCTCGATCGATTTTTATCACGTCAAAATCGAGCTTTCTTATATAACTTAGTGATGAATAACCAGTGCCGAAGTCATCCATCGCCATTTTATACCCCATCTTTCGCAACTCATTGATAATATTACCCGCACGAATTTCATCTCCGAGAAACGATGACTCCGTGACTTCTAGTTCAAACCGATTGGGGTACAACCCACTTGCTGCGATTTTCTCTTGTAATACCGTTACGAAGTCCGGATGCATTAAGTGCAAAGGTGAAATGTTTACAGCAACTCTTAAGTTGTAACCAAATTCATCCAATATTTGGACAAATCGAATGGCGTTATCAATCGCTAAATTACCAAGCTCGAACGCCAAACCATTTTCTTCCGCTAATGGGATAAACACCGCAGGCGACACAAACCCATGAATAGGCGAGTTCCAACGACACAAAAGCTCCGCACCAGACGGCGAGTCAGTCTGATCAAATTGACCTTGTAAATGAAAATCTAAACTATTGTTGTCGATTGCTTTTTTAAGTTCGGCCAAAAGAGATATCTTTTCTTGTGCTTGTTTTTCGACCGACTCATCGTAAAAAACATAGGCGCTTTTACCTAGTGATTTAGCCTGATACATGGCGGCATCTGCAGCTCGTATTAAACTTTGATGATCATCGGCATTGTCGGGGAACAAGGCAATTCCAATACTCGCAGATACGGCCACGGGTAATTGCATTTCTTTACCGATTCGTTTCATGCCATTAATAACATCACGGCAAAAAGTAATAATTTGTTGCTCGTCGGTGGTTTCGGTTGCGACGATAAATTCGTCGCCGCCCCAACGAGCTGTAATTGAATGCCCTAGACAGTCATCTCCTAATAAAGATGAGACGGCAACGAGCAATTCATCGCCCTTTTCATGACTCATGGTGTCGTTAACAGCTTTGAATCCATCGAGATCGATAAACAACACAGAGTATCTCTCTGGTGCGACATTGGGGTCTGATAGCTTTTGCTGAAATGCATTGCGATTTAATAGACCCGTTAGCGAGTCATACATGGCCATTTGTTGTAAGTGTTTTTCAGCGTTTTTTCGCTCCGTCATGTCCCGTACAACGGCCACTAAATAAGAACTGCTTCCCTCCTCAAACATAAATTTAGAGTAGGTAACCTCAACCGGAGTGATTTGGCCACTTACCGTTCTTACTTCGCTTTCTTCACTTACCCTTTCATGGAATTTGAGCTCTTGAATATGCTCCTCGGATAATTTTATATAGTCATTAAAGTCAAGATTTGACTTGTTAACCTTTTCGCCGATCAATTGATAAAAAGCAGCGTTTGCTTCGATGATTTTTTTATCCCGTTGTAGGATGAGCATCGCATCGCGAGAACTTGAGAATGCAGATGCCATTAACCTTGAAGAACGCTCAGCGTTTCGAAGTTCGGTAATGTCTTTGGAGGTTCCCAATAGACGTCTTGGCAGACCTTCTGGTGATTCTTCGACAACCCGGCCTCGCAATCGAATCCATTTGTATTCTCCCTCTCTGAGGGCGCGAAACGTTATATCTAAATTTTCAGAGCAGCCATCCAAGTGAAGACGCCACTGGAGCCGATAGTTCTCAAAGTCATCTGGGTGAATCGTGGCAAAAAATTCATCTAGTGTGTAGGTAAAATCCACTGTTGAATCAGAAAAGCGATTAAAGCGTCGAACCACAAAATTACCCGACTCTACATGCCACTCCCAAATTGATTCATTACTCGCCCACAAAGCTAATTCAAGCTTGCGTTGTGCTTGCTTAACTGCTACTTGGGATTCATACAATGAGCGGCTTTTCTCAAGCAATATTTGCTCTGACTCTTTTCGAGCATTTCTTTCTCTTAGTAGCGCTTTTTTTAAGTACTCAGCATCCGAATTTGTCATTAATCTAATTTCTTCACTTCAATAATGGATGAACTACCTGGTTCTGGCTCAATATGGATCGATACTTGTTCCCCAAAGTATTCTGCACCTCCTGCAATCAGCCCTTCTGCCAATGGCTCCAGCCGATTGGTCGATGTATATAACAGCTTGATGTAACTATCTGTTTCTTCTATTGTTTCAAATGTTGGCAGGTCTGCTTCTGGGTACAGCTTTTTGACCTCTACATGAATGTGTGAGTCCAGCGTCGACAAAATTTGAATGACTGAGGTTTTACCAGCCACAGCATGAGGGTGCCCCTCTGCTAATAGCTTGAATAAGTAGTGACCAAACTTTCGAACTAAGTCAGGAATAGGCACCCCTGTGTGAACAGACAACCGCGTTACTATTGCCACAATTTCTGCAGGTTCATAATACCCCACAGAGGTGTAACTTCCGTTACTAGAAGTGTTAGCTTCGTCTAGCACTCTTTCAGTGAGTTCTAAGCCGACCTCTTTTTCCATCATTTCTATTAAGTTAGTAAAAATTACGCCGAGCATCGGACCCTCCACCAGCTTCAACTACTTAAAGTGTAGACGGAAATTTTTTTTTTTATTTTTTGATCTACATGCAGCAAACAACTGTATAAAAACCGTACACAAGCATACAAACCCAGGCTGCGTTATCCATAGAGAATTGCCTACAACCCGAGGCAAAAAGACATGTTGGCAGCACCTTTACCCGTCGATGAAGAAAAAAGAATAAATCTACTCCATAAGCTGCATGTGTTGGATACGGGTCAAGATAGATTTCTACAGTCTCTCATGGCTCTAGTAAAAGACTCGTTTGGAGTAGAAACCGCACTCATTTCCCTAGTTGATACCAATCGACAGTGGTTTAAAGCCAAAATTGGCCTTGAGGCCAACTCAACAGGCAGGGACATTTCTTTTTGTGGTCATGCCATTCTAAACGACTCCATTTTTGAAATTAGTGATGCGCGAGATGATGATCGCTTCAAAGATAACCCTCTTGTGACAGAAGCTCCTTTTATTCGCTTTTATGCAGGTTATCCACTACTAAACGATGCTGAATTAATCAATGAACAAAACGCTGTAAAGCGTTCTGCCATTGGCACTCAAAAACACTCCAGCGCAATTGGCACTCTATGCGTTATTAGCTCAACACCTAAAGTTTTAACCGAAAAAGAACGCAATATGCTTTCACATTTTGGCCATATAGCGAATGGCTACCTAGTTGAGAAATATGCCCACTTTTTTTCGACACCGTCCCACTCATTTCAACAAGCTTTAGCCAATTGTCATGACCAGCTTATTGCTGTGTTAGACGAATCTGGCCAGCTTTGTTTTGCAAATAAAAGATTCAAAACATTACTTCTCAACACAGAAACGCCATTTAAAGCTAAGCTAAATGGCTTACCGTTAATCGACTCCGAATCTCATACTCTAAACGCACCTACAGAACAAGATTGTATTTACACTTTAGAAACTTGTGACGGTCAATCTAAGTACGTAAATATCAGTTACACGTCGTTTCAAAGAACAGATAACTCAAGCTACGTTTTGATGGCAATCAAGGATATAACCGATATACAGAGAAATTTGGACTTGTTGAGAAAAAGTAATGAAGAATTAGACAATTTTACCTATATCGCTTCACACGATCTTAAATCACCTCTCAATGCGATCGGAAAACTAGCAGGTTGGATTAAAGAAGACATTGGAGACAACCTTAATGAAGCCGCTGAAAAACACCTAAATTTACTGACTCAAAGAAGTAACCGAATGATGGCGTTGTTAGACGATCTATTAGAGTACTCAAGAGTAGGTAGAGTTAATTACAAACCAAGCCAAACGTCGTTGTTAAGTATATTTGAACGCATTGTAAACACCGTCGATATTGAAGGGTCTATTACATGTAATCCTGTTGACATGCCAATGACCATAGAAGCAATTCCTTTTGCGACTGTAATGCGTAATTTAATTCAAAATTCAGCTAAACATTGTGATAAACCAACTTGCCTAGTCCATATAGATGTCAAACAAATAGAAAACATTTATCAGATTACCATCACAGATAACGGGCCTGGTATTCCGGAACATTTAATTCCAAAAGCATTACAGGTTTTTCAGACCTTACGACCAAGGGATCAGGTAGAAGGTACAGGGATTGGGTTGAGTTTAGTTGAAAAAATTGTCCAACTGCACGCAGGTGAGCTCTCTCTCAGCAATAATCCAGAAGGCGGTTTGGTCGTTCAATTTACCTGGCCTATCAAACAAATAGAGCCACACAGCTAGGAATTAATCATGAATATATTGAACAACGTATTTCAACCCACGAATATATACCTTTTAGAAGACGATGAGATAGATGCTATGTCTATCATCAGAGCATTCGACCGCTATTCTATTGAAAATCCTATGATACGTTTTGTTGATGGGCAAGATGCCTTGGACTTTTTTGCGGCCACTAATCAAACCTCGCCATTTATTATTCTGCTCGACTTGGAAATGCCTCGTGTAAATGGCTTCGAATTTCTTGAAAGGATAAGAGAAGACCATGCGCTATCGCAGTCTGTAGTGTTCGTTCTATCGACATCAACGGCCAAAGAACACATTTCAGAACTTTATAAAAACAACATTGCTGGTTATATCGTCAAAAGTGATTTAGATCCGAACTACGACAACTTAATCCGTTTACTAAATAGCTATTTCGAAATCGTCCAATTGCCACCACAAAGCCATTGAGAGCTTGAACTATGAACTTATTACTCGTCGAAGATGACATATTTGATCAAGAACAAATCTACCGAGCATTTTCCAACAGACCAGATTGGAATATCGACACGGTAGCCTCATTAAAAGAAGCGACGGCCTTCGCTAAAAACCAGTTTTTTGATCTTGTCTTGCTTGATTTGAACCTACCGGATGGTAGTGGTTTAGACATTATTCCCATTTTATTGGCCAACTTAAAGACCCCTAATTCTGCTCTCATTGTCATGACAAATGTCGAAAACGACGAACTAGCAGAGCAATGTCTAGAGATGGGGGCACATGACTTTTTGGTCAAATCTGAAGTGAATTGTTCTAAAATACTGAGAGCCGTCATGTTGGCAAAAAAACGAGCACAACTGGAAAGCCAACTCAAATCCTTTTACGAAACCAAAAAGAAACTATCTGAAACGGATTTACTTACACAAGTAAAAAACCGCTATTTTTTAGACAATTACATAGAAAATGAGTTAAACAAAGACCGTAACTCTATGATTTCGCTACTTCTAATAGACATCAAAAGCTTCAAACAAATCAATGACTCTTATGGAGCTAAAATTGGTAATAAAGTATTGATAATTCTGGGGCAGTTAATTTCAAAAACAATTAAACCTGTACAAACCGTCTCTAGACTCGGCAGTGATACTTTTGCCGTGGTCTGCACTGGAGCGTGTTGCGAGCTGACTAACATTGAAACCGCAGACTTAATTAACGACCAGACAAAACAAAAGTTGGTTATCGACAACTTTGATGGCAACTTGCACATCTCACTTAACTTTGGTGTTGCGACTTCTAACTTTTCAGTCAATTCAGAGCAGCTGTTACGAAACGCAGAACTTGCCTTATCTAAAGCCAAACATAACTACTCAGATAATTTCTTTATCTATGAGTCATCGATGGAAGAATCGTTAAAAGCGGAAAAAGAGTTAGAAGATGCCATTCGCTATAATCTAGAGCACAAAACCTTTGATGTTGCCTATCAACCTCTATTCGATAAAGAGGATACGGTCGTCGGCTTTGAAACTTTAGTGCGCTGGCCTAGCCAATCTCCAATTCATTCCACACCCGATGTGTTTATACCGATAGCCGAAAAAACAGGATTAATTCAGCCTCTTGGCCTGTGGATATTTGAAAAAGCCCTCAAACAAAGAATTGCCCTAAAACAAAATGGTTATTGCGATCTGTATTTTTCGGTCAATGTATCACCCTGCCAGTTTACAGACCCTTTGCTTTGTGACCGATTGTCCAAGCTTTGTTATGAATATGACTGTCCCACTCGAGAGATCATCATCGAGATTACCGAGACTTCTCTATTAACGAAGTCAAGCCATATAGAGTCGCTACACAATGCAGGTTTTACTATCGCACTGGATGATTTTGGTACTGGATTCTCCTCGATATCACATTTAATTAATCACCCCATCGATATGATCAAACTTGATAAATCGGTGCTACCCTGTAACGAAGATGACGCCAAAAAGTTACATATAATGCGATCAATTTCGTCTTTGTGTCGCTCATTGAAAATCGATTCTGTTTGCGAAGGCGTCGAAACAGAATGGCAAAAGTTGTTAGTTCACTCGTTGGGTATCAATAAGGCTCAAGGCTACTTGATGTCAAAACCCATCCACTCGAGAGCTTTAATAAGAACCTTGACGTCAGATCAATTCAACTTACCACAGACAAAGGTCACAAATGGCATCGCGATTTAGGCTTTAGCCTAGAGGTAAACGTGCTAACATATAAGGCAGGTTTGAATTTGAATATTGTTTTATATGAAAGGTAATTTGTTTGTTATTTCCTCACCAAGTGGTGCTGGAAAATCGAGTTTGATCTCTGCGTTACTCAAACGCCACAACGACATGAAAGTGTCAGTGTCTCATACAACTCGTGCACCTCGACCTGGTGAAGAGGATGGTGTTCACTATCACTTTTGCCAAGTCGATGAATTCAAATCTGTCATTGCCGATGACGGATTTTATGAGTGGGCTGAGGTCTTTGGTAACTTCTACGGCACGTCAAAACAAGCAATTCAAGAACAACTCGATCAAGGTATTGATGTCTTCTTAGATATTGATTGGCAAGGTGCGCAACAAATGCGCAAAATTGTGCCTGACATTATCACCCTCTTTATTTTGCCACCATCGCGAGAAGAGCTCGAAAACCGTCTAAATAAACGCGGTCAAGATTCTGCAGAAGTCATCGCAAAACGCATGCAACAGGCCCAAAGTGAAATGTCGCACTACAATGAATATGACTTTGTGCTGGTAAACGACGATTTTGACCAAACTCTAGATGAATTCGAGCGTATTGTTTTGGCTCATCGTTTACAAACGGGTAATATCGAAAGCAAATACGCGGATTTAATCCGCCAGCTATTGGCTAAAAGCTAACCTTGGTGTAATATTACGCCCCTTAATTTATTTTTGCCTCATTGGAGATTACAAATGGCTCGCGTAACTGTTGAAGACGCTGTTGAGAAAATAGGAAATCGTTTCGATTTAATTTTAGTTGCCGCTCGTCGTGCTCGTCAATTAGCGACACAAGGCAAAGAGCCTCTTGTTGAAGCAGGTAATGATAAGCCGACTGTTACGGCGCTTCGTGAAATTGAAGCTGGTTTAATCACTAATGACGTGATGGATCGCCAAGACAACGAAGCAGAATCTGCACGTGAAGCAGAAGAAATGGCTGCTGTTGCAGCTATCGTAGGCAACGAATAATAAATTGTCTCAGCCAACGGGTTTTTAGCTCGTTGGCTTTCCTTCCTAAAATTCTTTTTTTATACTCAAATCAAGTCTAATCACATTTCTACTGAGTTGTTCGGTGTATTTATTTGAAGGTTTAAAGCAACAAATTTCGGCGTATTTGCCAGCAGATCAGGTCGCTATTGTTCAGCGTGCCTATGTCGTCGCACGTGATGCCCACGAGGGCCAAATGCGTTCTAGTGGTGATCCTTACATTACTCACCCAGTTGCAGTTACTGCCTTGCTTGCCAACATGAAGTTGGATCACGAAACCCTCGCCGCGGCTCTCATGCATGATGTCATTGAAGATACTCCTGTATCTAAAAAAGATTTGGCCGATGAGTTTGGAGATACCATAGCCGACTTGGTCGAAGGTGTTTCAAAGCTCGACAAATTAAAATTCAAAGACAAAAAAGAATTTCAGGCAGAAAACTTCCGAAAAATGGTCATGGCGATGACTCAAGATATTCGGGTCATATTGATTAAACTCGCCGACCGTACGCACAACATGCGCACACTTGGCGCCCTACGCCCGGATAAAAAACGTCGTATCGCCAAAGAGACCCTGGAAATTTACGCTCCGATCGCCAATCGCCTCGGTATTCATGAGTTTAAAAACGAACTTGAAAATCTCGGTTTTGAAGCGCTTTACCCAATGCGCTCCCGTGCCTTAGCGGCAGCGGTTAAACAAGCCCGCGGAAACCGAAAAGAAGTCATTCAAAATATCCAAACTGAGATAGAAACTCGACTTGAAGAAGTGGGGATCTCTGGCGAAGTACTTGGCCGCGAGAAGCACCTTTACAGTATTTATCGCAAAATGTTGAACAAAGAGCTGATGTTCAACGAAGTGATGGACATATATGCGTTTCGTATTATCGTCGACAACGTCGATACTTGTTACCGCGTATTTGGTGTGATGCACAATCTTTATAAGCCAATTGAAACGCGCTTTAAAGATTACATTGCAATTCCAAAGTCTAATGGCTACCAGTCCTTGCACACATCGCTTATCGGCCCTCATGGTATTCCAATTGAAATCCAAATTCGCACCCATGATATGGAGCAATTAGCTGACCGCGGTATTGCGGCTCACTGGCAATACAAGGGCGCCGGTGAAAGCAAAGGTAACACTGCACAAACTCGTGCACGCCAATGGATGCAAACATTACTTGAGCTTCAACAAAGCGCTGGCTCGTCGTTTGAGTTTATCGAAAACGTTAAAACAGAGATGTTCCCAGAAGAAATCTATGTTTTCACACCAGACGGTAAGATCCATGAATTACCAATGGGAGCCACTCCTGTTGATTTTGCTTACTCAGTTCATACTGATGTTGGTAACACATGTGTTGGTGCCAAAGTTGACCGCAAGCCTCATCCGTTAAGTAAGCCGCTAGACACTGGTCAAACCGTCGAAATAATGACGTCGCCAAACGTCAAACCAAACGCCAATTGGTTAAACTTTGTGGTGACCGCAAAAGCGCGATTGGGTATTCGTAACTACCTAAAACACCAGCGAACCAACGAGGCCATCAACCTAGGCCGTCGATTATTAAATTCTGCGTTAGCTGGTGTCAGTATTGAAGACATCGAGCCGACGCGAGTCAATAAACTGCTGGATGATTTCCATTTAGACAGCCTTGAAGACTTACATAGAGAAATTGGCTTGGGTAATCTTATGGGCTTAACCATAAGTAACCGCTTACTTAACTCGGACGAGCCGACTAGCCCTAGCAAAGAAGACAACGTGCCGATTGCTGGCGCCAAAGGTATGTTGGTAACGTACAGTAAGTGTTGTCACCCAATTCACGGCGACGAAATCGTTGCCCATGTCTCTCAAGGTAAAGGCTTAACTGTCCATAGAGAAGATTGCCCTAACTGTCGTGGTTGGGAAAAAGACGCCGCTAAATTCTTCAAATTAAAGTGGGACGAAAACTCAGACAGAGAATACGTCACCACACTAAAAATTGAATTAATCAATCACCAAGGTGCGCTTGCCAAAGTCACACACCTCATCTCTTTAGCTAACTCCAACGTAGAACATATTTTTACGGAAGAAAAAGAGTCAAATATTTATGTCATCACCGCAGACGTATCGGTAAAAAACCGTGTACATCTTGCTCGTGTGATTAAAAAGATCAGGACTATGCCGGACGTTCAACGCGTTCACCGTAAATAGTCCATCAACAGGAATTTTATTATGACACGTGTAGTAATTAATACAGACGCGGCACCTGCCGCTATTGGTACTTACAACCAAGCGATCAAAGTAGGCACGACCGTTTATTTATCTGGTCAAATCCCTCTAGTACCTGAAACCATGGAAATTGTTTCTGAAGACTTTACGGCTCAAGCTGAGCAAGTATTCAAAAACCTGAGTGCAGTTTGTGAAGCTGCCGGCGGGTCGCTTGCAGATTCTGTAAAGCTGAACATCTTTCTTACCGACCTAGGTCAATTTGCTACGGTCAATGAAATTATGGCCAAATACGTTGCTGAACCTTTCCCAGCACGTGCTGCTGTGCAGGTCGCTGCATTGCCGAAGGGTGTTCAAATAGAAATCGACGGCGTATTAGAGCTATCTGACGTTTAATAGTAGGAACCGGCCATGACGCCAGAGCGATTTAATCGAATTACGGAAATCTTAGACAAACGTCAACCCGATCTAACGGTGTGCATGGAGCAAGTTCACAAGACCCACAATCTTTCGGCCATTATTCGGACTGCCGATGCTGTTGGTATCCATAATATACATGCTATCTACACCACAGAAAGCAGGTGGTTATCCGGCGGTCGTGCATCTGGAAGTCAAAAGTGGGTCAAAATTACCGAACAACCCGACACCGAAGCGGCGATAAAACAGTTCAAACAGCAAGGCATGCAAGTACTTGCAACTAACTTGTCTGATAAGGCCGTAGATTATCGTCAAATCGACTACACAAAGCCGACTGCTTTGATACTAGGCCAAGAACGAGATGGTATTTCTGATACTGCACTAGAACTTGCAGATCACCATGTAGTCGTTCCTATGTTTGGCATGGTTGAGTCGCTTAATGTCAGTGTCGCTGGTGCCCTAATCATGTATGAAGCTCAGCGCCAACGAATCGAAGCCGGCATGTATGACAAACCGATGATCAGCGACGCCATCCGTCATCAAATGTTGTTTGAAGGTGGCCACCCAATTTATGCTGAGCTTTGTGTAAGAACCGGCACTCCATACCCGCCTTTAGACGCTGAAGGTCAGATTGATGTACCTCGCAGTTGGTACACTGAGTTAAAAGATAAATATAATTTACTGCCAGCTGACAAAAAATCACGTAGAGTAGACTTTACTCATACGAATCAGACATTTGAATTTGAACCTGAGTCGTTTACTGATACTTGTAACTAACGGACTATTATGGCGCTAACCTCTCTAGCAGCGGTGCCGATCACCACTCTAAAAGGGGTTGGCCCCAAAGTCGCAGAAAAACTAAAAAAGCTTGGCATTAACTCCGTCGAAGATGCCTTATTCCACTTGCCTTTGCGGTATGAAGATCGCTCTCGGATATACCCTATAGCCTCTACGCTTCCTGGCAGTCATGTAGCCATCGTTGGACAAGTCACTTCTGCCAATATTCAATTTGGCCGTAAACGCATGCTATTGGTCAAAATTAACGATGCGTCAGGCAGTATGACCTTGAGGTTCTTTAATTTTTCTGCGGCCCAAAAAAACCAATTTGAAACCGGCGCTTGGTTTAAATGTTTTGGTGAAATTCGCGGCGGTCGATTTGGCCCTGAGATCATGCATCCAGAATACAAAAGGTTAGAGTCACAACACGACGTCGAAGTAGAAGAGTTTTTGACACCTGTTTACCCGACCACCGAAGGGGTAAAACAAGCATCTTTGCGCTCAGTCACAGAGCAAGCTTTGAGCCGTCTCGAAAAATACACAGTTGAAGAACTAGTCACCCCGGTTGGCGACAGTGGTAAATACTCTTTTGTTGATGCAATAAAATTATGTCACCGCCCTCCTGTAGATACAGATACCAGTCTTTTAGAGCTGGGTATTCACCCCGCTCAACAACGACTCGCTTTTGAAGAACTATGCGCTTACCAAGTTAGTATGCTCACCATCAAAAAGAATACTCAGGTAGTCTCTGCCATTCCTTTTTCTTGTCAGGCCCCAAATACTGGTGAATCATTTGTTGAAGTCTTTTTGAAACAACTCCCCTTTAGTCCTACTGGGGCGCAACAGCGAGTGGTTAGTGAAATCAATAATGACCTAAGTCAAGCTGTGCCAATGATGCGCTTAGTTCAAGGCGACGTTGGCTCTGGTAAAACTCTAGTTGCGGCTTTGGCGGCTTTAACCATCATTCAGCAGGGTTATCAAGTCGCACTCATGGCACCAACCGAAATTTTGGCAGAACAACACGCTAATAGCTTTAAGTCTTGGTTTGAGCCACTAGGTATAAAAGTCACTTGGCTTGCTGGAAAAACCAAAGCGGCTGAACGAAAGGTCGCATTACAGGATATTGGCGATGGTTCGGCGCAGCTCATTGTAGGGACACATGCGATCTTCCAAGACCAGGTCGAATTTGCCAAATTAGCCTTAATCATCATTGATGAGCAACATAGATTTGGTGTTCACCAGCGTCTGTCACTCAGAAACAAAGGTGCAATACATTCAGCAGATACAGTCTGTTACCCACACCAGTTAGTAATGACCGCAACTCCCATTCCTCGGACGTTAGCTATGACTGCCTATGCCGATTTAGATTGCTCAGTTATTGATGAACTGCCTCCAGGCCGAACACCTGTCACTACGGTGGTTATGCCAGATACCAAAAGAGAGCAAGTCATCGAGCGAGTCAAGCAAGTATGCTTAGAAACCGGCCAACAGGCCTACTGGGTTTGTACCTTAGTGGAAGAAAGTGAGGTTTTGCAATGCCAAGCTGCAGAAGAGACCTGTGCAGAACTACAACGCAAATTACCACAACTCAAAATTGGGTTAGTTCACGGCCGAATGAAGGCCGACGAAAAACAAGCTGTCATGGCGGAGTTCAAATCTGGTGAGCTTAATCTACTTGTTGCGACCACGGTTATTGAGGTAGGTGTGGACGTACCGAACTCAAGCCTAATGATAATAGAAAACCCAGAGCGCCTTGGTCTCGCCCAACTCCATCAGCTTCGAGGTCGAGTCGGGCGTGGCGCCCTGCAGTCACATTGTGTGTTAATGTATAGCCCACCGTTATCAAACACTGCACAACAACGCCTTGGTGTACTACGCGAATCTAATGACGGCTTTGTCATTGCCCAAAAAGATTTAGAAATACGCGGTGCAGGTGAAATTTTGGGGACTCGCCAAACTGGTTTAGCGGATTTTAAAATTGCAGACCTCGAACGCGATGCAGTTTTGGTAGAGCAGGCAATGGAATACGCCAAGCATATCACTCATGATTCTCCCGAAATAGTCGACAAACTCACAACACGTTGGTTAGGTGACAAACAAATATACGGAAATGCTTAATTTATTAACTACACTGTAATACACGAAACTAATTAACTCTGTATCAATTTGTAACATTGTTGCAATTGTAGCTAGATTAAATAAGTGTTTAACTCCAATTTTTGTAGGCTAATAGACTGTATTCATGAGAAAAATTTTAATCGTAGAGGATAGCCTCCCGATCATTACTTTGCACAAAAGCATCGCGAGAAAAGCAGGCATGGAGCCAGTGGTTGCCAAAACACTGGCTCAAGTAAAAGAGCTAACAGACCACTTTGGTGAGTTTTATTGTGCGATCATTGATTACAGCTTACCCGATGCGCCAGACGGAGAAGCAATAAAATACATATTAGATCGCAAACTCCCCGGCATAGTTATGACAGGTATGTTAGATGATAAAACTCGTAACAATATTTTACGCATGCCCGTCATTGACTACATTACTAAAGAGAGTAAACAAGCCTTTCACTACGTGCTAACTCTACTCAAACGTCTACAAAACAACCCTTCTGTAAAAATTTTGGTAGTAGATGATTCTTCAAGTTCACGATCATATCTCACCCACCTGCTCAATAGACACAATTTTACAGTTGTTCAAGCAAAGTGCGGCGTCAATGCCCTTGAAGTATTAGATGATCATCCCGATGTGCGATTGATTATTACCGATAAAGAAATGCCCAACATGGATGGTATTGAGCTCTGTAATCAAGTCCGCGCTAAATATACCAAGGATGAGATTGGTATCATCGGAATATCGGGTGCGGACTCACAAGCACTGACGGCAAAATTCATCAAAAACGGTGCCAACGACTTTTTACAAAAACCATTTTGTTTAGAAGAGTTCTACTGTCGTGTATTGCAGAACGTTGACTACTTGCAGTCAATTGAGACCATTCGTCGCCAAGCCAATACCGATTACCTAACCAACTTAGCAAATCGACGTTTTTATTTTGAGACCGTCACCCCAAAAATGTCGTTACCAGGTCACCACTCATTAGCCATGATGGATATAGATAACTTTAAATCTATCAATGATAATTACGGTCACGATGCCGGTGATGAAGTGTTAAAAACCATTGCCCAATTATTAACAGACCACTTTGCTCAAGACTTTTTAGTCTCTCGCTTGGGCGGAGAAGAGTTCAGTGTTTTCTTTGATCAATACGACTTTATGGCAACGATTAGAAGTTTGGATGGGTTCCGAGAGGAGCTCGCCGATACCCCAATCAAGGTTGGAGGTGAAACGATTTACTGTACGGTCAGTATAGGCGTAGCCTGTGAAGAGGATATCAGCCTAGATAACCTAATGAACTTAGCTGACGAGCGTTTGTACAAAGCGAAACAAACAGGTAAGAATAAAGTTATTTTTGAATAAACAAAAGGCTCAAAACAATGATGAAGTGAGCCTTTTGTTAAATGAAAGTCAGCACTAATGTAACTTATTCGTTTTCGCCTCGGTCGTTTTTAGCCTTGGTCGTTTTTAGCTAAAGATGCCTTAATCTCAGCCAGTTCCGACTCTAATGCTTCTAATTTTGCTCTAGTGCGTGCCAATACTTGTGTTTGGATATCAAACTCTTCACGACTTACTACATCAAGTTGCGCTAATTTATTTTGCAGCACAGTTTTAAACTTTTCTTCGGCATTATCAGCAAATGTTTTTACACTTGCAGGCATTGCATCAACAACTTGATTAGCGAACTGCTCTATTTTTTTTGGATCTATCATAACTATCTCAGTACAGTATTTTTGACTATTGTATGTGCTCTACTAACCATATCAAATAAATTATTATTGAATAAAAAAAGCTTTCAACAAAAAAGGCCACGAGTGGCCTTTTGTTTTTACGTTTTGTTAACCAATGTTGATCATCAATACGCTTTTAACTTCACCTATAATTGACTTAGAAAGTGATCATCGCTTGCAGGCCACCGCCGACATCATCTAGTTCAGGTGAGGCTTGTAAAGCCAAGTCAAACTGAACTGCCCAGAGATATAAACCAGCGCCTAAGGTAATAACGCCATCACTTTCCTCTGTTCGGTTTTGACTATCATCACTAGCAAAGTTATGACGATAACCAGCACGCAGCTCAACAAATTCCCACGCATTAATAACTGCGCCTAGGCTGCCGTACTGACTACCTTTGAAAAATTGAGTGCCATCAGCAAATGTTGGTCCTTTAGCTTCCGTTAGGTCTAAATCGGCAGCTAAACGATACCAACCACCATTATAACTTGTACCAACCCGAACTTGCGGTTCAACTTCATAAAACAACGGCTCTTGGTTTTCTTTTAGTGTGTCGCGGCGACTACTGATTTCTTCACCAACAATGTTTTTAACCGTAACACCAATTCGCCATTGATCCATCGCGTCCATAGAGAGCACTGCACCAAGGTCAGCAGTCATAAAATCTTTTGATGAGCGATAATCGTCGCCATCAATATCATCTTCATCAAAATCAGAGGTCGAGGTTTGGTAATCAAAAAACTCCAGTCTAACCGACTTTACTGTTGCGCCTACACTCAATTGTTTGTCATTGGCCAGTTCCCATTTAGAACCAACTGTGACACCCACTTCTGCCCAACCAATAGCTGCAAAACGGGCATCCGACTCTAAATCGTCTTCACTAAAGTTAAAAGTTTGAGTTTCAGTATCAAAAATATCGCTAAACTCAGTGCTTATACCGGCTTCGGTATTCTTCGCTTGCTCCGCTAAGTCTTCTGCATCCTGAAATAGCGCTTCTGCGTCTGCCGCAGCCTGCTCGGCAGCGTCAATGTCTTCTTGAGTCGCAGACCCGCTGTTGCGCAACCGCTCTGCTTCAGCTTCAAGTACTAAATATCGAGCTTCTAATTCTTGAGCTGCATCGTATAACGGACGAACATCATCCAATAAGACTTGACCCAAAGACGTATAACGACGTAACAAATCTACATCGTTTTCATCGATATTAGCTGTTCCACCAAAGTCAACTTTGGCCATAGCGTTAAAGCCAAGAGAAAAAGATTCAAACGCAAAGCCAAAACCCATATTTAAACCAATCGTCGATTGTGCACCGGCACCATCTATATCTTCTAAACCATCGATTAAATTATTAGATGCGTTTATTGTGTTTTGCAGATTTGAAATTTCACTTTCTAACAAATCTAGGTTGTCTAAGCCTTCGAACGCGTCAACGTCATCGGCAAAGCTTTCTAATGCATCTATACTGTCACCATCATCTTTAGTGTCAGCAATACGACCATAAAAATTGAGAATGAAATAGGCATCATCTGCTGAGTTTTTACCTGTCGCAGTACCTAAAAGTGCTGGGTTATAGTTGGCTGCTGCAGACCAGTGTGCGTATGTTGTGCCGCCACCACCGCTGCCTAGAGTTCGAGTTGAATGTACTACGGGTTCAACAGCCAGTGCTGTTGTACAAGTAAGAGAAGTAGCTAATGCTAAGTAAACCGCTGATTTTTTCATGATGTCTCCTAATCCATTACCGCTGTCAGCCTGACCAGTGTAGACGAGTTACCCAATGAGAGCAGTTAATTTATCTAACAAAAAGCAGTGGTCGGACTTATACCCTCACCAAGTTTATTTGATATCATAGTCGCCCATTCCAAGAGGTGTTATTTTTTTATGCAATTAAATCCTGAACAACAAGCCGCTGTAACCTATGTAAATGGGCCTTGTCTGGTCCTGGCAGGTGCAGGTTCGGGTAAAACTCGGGTAATTATCAATAAGATAACTCACCTCATTGAAGACTGTGGATATCAGGCCAAACATATTGCAGCCGTCACCTTTACCAATAAAGCCGCTCGTGAAATGAAAGAGCGTATCGGTGCATCTCTTGACCGCACTAAAACAAAAGGCTTGCGGATATCGACGTTCCACACTTTAGGGCTCGATATCATTAAAAAAGAAATAAAAGTTTTAGGATACAAACAAAACTTTTCCTTGTTCGACGATCAAGACTGTTTTGCATTATTAAAAGAATTGACCGAAGCAGAGCTCAACGAAGACAAAGAAGCGATTTATCAACTCATCAATAAAATCTCGAGTTGGAAAAATGACTTAGTGTTACCCAAACAGGCGCTTGCAACTGCAGAAGACTCTGAAAGTGCTCTTTATGCCGAATTATACATGCGCTACCAAAACCAGTTACGTGCCTACAACGCCCTAGATTTTGATGATCTAATTTTGATCCCTACTTTGTTGTTTAAAACTAACGACGAAGTGCGCCAGCGCTGGCAAGACAAAATTCGTTATCTACTGGTCGACGAATACCAGGATACCAACACCTCCCAATATGAATTAGTTAAACTACTCGTTGGTACCAGAGCTCACTTTACTGTCGTTGGGGACGATGATCAGTCGATATATTCATGGCGTGGTGCTAAGCCACAAAACCTAGTTTTATTAAGTAAAGACTTTCCTTCGCTTAACCTCATCAAGCTCGAACAGAATTATCGCTCGGTGGGCTGTGTGTTAAATGCCGCGAACGTTTTAATCGACAAAAACCCGCACGTGTTTGACAAAAAATTAAAAACAAACATGGAGTACGGACAGCCGATTCGTGTGATTCAAACCAAAAATGAGGACCACGAAGCTGAGCGAGTCATTGCCGAAATCATCGCTCATCGCTTTACCAACAAAACCCATTATGGTGAATATGCGATTTTGTATCGCGGTAATTTTCAAAGTCGAATATTTGAAAAACTCCTAACCTCAAACCGTATTCCATACAAAATTAGCGGCGGAACCAGCTTTTTTTCTCGAGCAGAAATCAAAGACATCATGGCCTACCTGCGACTCTTGGTAAACCAAGATGATGACAATGCATTTTTGAGGATCATTAATACACCACGCCGCCAAATTGGTCCTGCAACTCTGGAAAAACTAGGCATTTTGGCTAATGACAAACACATCAGTTTATTTGAAGCGGCATTTGATAACGCCTTTTTAGGGATGGTTTCTGGGCCGGCCAAAAACGCCATTCAGTACTTTACTCGTTGGTTTGTGGAATTATCAGATCAAGTATTGCGCTCAGATCCCAAAGAGGCGGTTAAAGATTTAATTAAGGGTATTCACTACGAAGATTGGTTGTTCGAAACCAGTTCGAGCCCTAAAGCTGCAGAAATGAGAATGAAAAACGTCAGTGAGCTCTATAGCTGGGTTAACCAAATGTTAGACGGCGATGACGACCATGAGCCTCTCACTCTCGCTGAGGTTGTTAGTAAATTAACTTTACGAGACATGATGGAACGCAACGAAGAAGAAGAGGCCAACAACCAAGTACAGTTGATGACCATGCACGCATCTAAAGGCTTAGAGTTTCCTTATGTATTTATGGTGGGCATGGAAGAAGGTCTACTGCCTCACCAGTCAAGTATCGACGAAGACAACATCGAAGAAGAGCGCCGTTTGGCATACGTGGGCGTTACCCGTGCACAAAAAGAATTGTTTTTGACCTATGCCAAAGAGCGTCGTCAGTACGGCGAAACCATAATGACCGAACCATCGCGATTTTTGGACGAGCTGGATCAAAAAGATCTTCGCTGGGAAAAACAGGGCCAAGCTGTATCTGAAGAGCAAAGAAAAGAAAAGAACAAAGCAAACATTGCCAACTTACGAGCCTTACTAAAAAAATAAGGCGTCAATAATAAGCAATAAAAAAGGCTCCAACAGGAGCCTCTTTTATCTATCAGAATAGATGATCTCTTCGGTTACTTAGAACCGTCAACCATGTATTCAATCGCTAATTTGATTTCGTCGTCAGAACACGCTACACAACCACCTTTAGCAGGCATTGCATTAAAACCACCAATCGCGTTTTTAGCTAAAACGTCCATACCTTTATCTACGCGAGCTGCCCATGCACCTGCGTCACCAAATTTAGGTGCACCCATAATACCAGCACCGTGACATGCCGCACACGCACTTTGATAAACCTGTTCACCTGAACGAGGACCCGTTGGTGCTGCCGCTACTGGCTCAGCACCAGCGATATAAACTTGGCCTACAGGGGCGATACGTTTTTCAACATCACTTTTTTCTTTGTCGTCGGCATGAGCTGTCATTACCGCAAACACTGTCATCATGGTCAAAAGCATTCTGATCATTTTGAATTCACCTTTGTTGGTTTCGAATTTTAACTATGCACATTCTACCGAATGGTTAACCCCTTGCAATATATTAGATTAGTTATTCGTAACTATTTTCGGATCAACAACATAAATTACTCTTTAAAATAGCCGAAGGATCGAATTTTTGGCAATGATCATCTTGAGTAAAATTCGCCTAGCCCTTTAAAATTGTGCAGTAAAGAATCAACTATTATTGAACTAAAAAAAAGATCCTTTTTTTTGAGGAAAAAACTGGATCAATTTAAAGTTCAGGTGTAAATTAACAATCCGCTCGAAATCATTCGGTTTTGAGCTTCTGAATACCTACCAAAACATTTGGTATTCGCTGTAGAAAAATAATAATAAAAGCGGAACGCCGCCAGATTAATTTACAACTCAAGCTCCATGCATTATTGCGCCTTGTCTTGTTTATTAATAGTACACTTATCAACCAAGTTATCCACAGGATGTGATAGTTATCAACATTTCCTGCGTCTTTGCGTACCTCTTATATATGGCGACTTCCGAAAGTTTATGGCATTCTTATGCACTATCTTATCCAACGCGACTCGGAAATAATCCACATGACACAACAAGGTTCTTCATCCGCGTATAAACCATTGGTTTTAGTTGACGGCTCTTCTTATTTATTCCGCGCTTATCATGCGCCACCTCACCTAACGAATTCTCGAGGCGAAGCTACAGGTGCCATTTATGGTGTGGTAAACATGTTAAAGAGCCTTGTTAAGCAATATTCTCCTGAGCGCATGATCGTGATTTTTGACGCGAAAGGCCCGACATTCAGAAATGAGATGTACAGTGAGTACAAAGCCAATCGTCCACCAATGCCTGACGACTTGAGAACTCAAATCGAACCATTGCACAATATTATTCGCGCAATGGGCTTACCTCTAGTTGCGATCGAAGGCGTAGAAGCCGACGATGTTATTGGAACCATCGCACATGAGCAGTCGTTAAAAGGTAATGATGTTCTGATCAGTACCGGTGACAAAGACATGGCTCAGTTAGTAAACGACCACGTTACTTTGATCAATACGATGACCAACACCATCATGGACCCTGAAGGTGTAGTAAATAAGTTTGGCATTGGCCCTGAGTTGATCATCGATTATCTCGCATTAATGGGTGATAAGGTTGACAACATTCCTGGCGTGCCTGGCGTCGGAGAAAAGACCGCCGTTTCTCTTATTCAAGGTTTGGGTAGTATCAAATCAATCTACGAAAATCTAGATAAAGTAGCGGACCTTGGCTTTAGAGGGTCTAAGTCGATGGCTGCAAAATTAGAAGAACACAAAGAGCAGCTAGAGCTCTCTTATGAATTAGCAACCATCAAACTGGATGTTGACCACCAAATTTCTGATCAAGACATGGTTTTGGCAGCTCCAAATAATGAAGCCCTTGCTGAGCTCTTCAAAGAGTGTGAGTTTAAGCGTTGGTTAAAAGAAATTTTATCCAAAACAGACGGTACTACTGAGTCAGTAGCTTCAACTTCTAGCCCAGCTGCAGAAAGCAAAGACGAACAAATTGAGTCCGTATCTATCGACAAATCAAAATACGTGACAGTTTTGGACGAAGCAACATGGCAAGAACAACTTGCTAATATAAAATCATCTGGCCTCATCGCCTTTGATACAGAGACGACTTCATTAGACTATATGGAAGCCCAACTTGTTGGTTTTTCTGTAGCCTATAAAAAAGACGAAGACATCCATGCCTTTTACGTTCCTGTCGGTCATGACTATCCAGGTGCTCCAGAGCAATTAACTCTTGAGCAAGTAAAACCAGGTTTAGCTGAATTACTAACGGATAAAAATATCGGCAAGGTAGGACAAAATTTAAAGTACGATATTAATGTGTTGGCCAAATACGACTTGTCGATCGACGGAATTGTTGGCGACACAATGTTGCAGTCCTACATATTCAATAGTACTTCGACACGCCATGACATGGACAGCCTAGCGTTAAAATACCTAGGTCACAAATGCGTTTCTTTTGAGGAAATCGCAGGAAAAGGTGCCAAACAGCTCACATTTAATCAAATTGAGTTAGAACAAGCATCAGCTTATGCTGCTGAAGACGCGGATATTACTCTGCGTTTGTATGACTATTTTTCGGATCAGTTACGCAAAGAGCCAGCGTTAAATCAATTATTTAATGAAATTGAATTGCCTCTGATGCCAGTTTTGTCTCAAGTTGAGCAAAATGGTGTATTGATCAATGCCGATCATTTACACGAACTCAGTGCAGAGTTTGAAGGCAAGCTTCAAGAATTAGAGCGAAAAGCCCACGAAGTTGCTGGCGAAGTATTTAACCTTGGTTCTCCAAAACAATTACAGGAAATATTGTTTAACAAACTCGAGTTGCCTGTCATTAAAAAAACCCCCAAAGGTGCACCTTCGACAGCAGAAGACGTGTTGCAAGAATTAGCACATAAATACGAATTGCCTAAGTTGATCATTGAGTTTCGTGGATTAAGCAAACTCAAGTCTACTTACACGGATAAACTGCCAACCATGATCAAATCAGCGACAGGCCGAGTACACACGTCTTATCATCAAGCCGTTGCCGCTACCGGACGATTGAGTTCTACTGATCCTAATTTGCAAAATATCCCGATTCGCAATGAAAATGGCCGTCGTATTCGTCAAGCCTTCATCGCGCCTGAAGGACGCAAGATAGTCGCAATAGATTACTCTCAAATTGAATTGCGAATCATGGCTCATTTAAGCGGCGATAAATCATTACTTGATGCCTTTGCCCATAACTTAGACATTCATAAAACAACAGCGTCGGAAGTGTTTGCAACACCATTTGATGAAGTCACGACCGAACAACGTCGTGCTGCTAAAGCGGTTAACTTTGGTTTAATTTATGGCATGTCTGCGTTTGGCCTTGCAAACCAACTCGACATTGCTCGCGGCCAAGCCCAAGAATACATAGATAAATACTTCGAGCGTTTCCCAGGTGTATTAAAGTACATGGAAACGACACGATTAAATGCAGAAGAAAACGGCTACGTCGAAACCCTATTTGGCCGTCGCTTATACTTGCCAGACATAAAAGCCCGTAACGTACCTCGACGCAAAGCAGCAGAACGTGCAGCGATCAATGCACCTATGCAAGGTACAGCAGCCGATATAATTAAACGTGCAATGTTAAAAGTGAGCGATTGGATCAACGAAAACGAAGCAGACAATGTCACCATGATCATGCAGGTACACGATGAATTAGTTTTCGAGATTGTTGAATCAGAGTTAGAGCGCATTCTGCCAACTTTGGTTGAATTAATGGAATCTGCAGCCTCGCTAGACGTACCTTTAACCGCTGAGGCGGATCAAGGCGACAACTGGGATCAAGCCCATTAATAATAAGATCAACAAACACAGTTGAACCTTAAAAAAACCAGTAACTTGTTTACTGGTTTTTTTATGCCAATCATAAACTAGCTACAAAACACTCAAAAAGTGAAAATAAATTACATTTATGTAAATTTGCATTTTAAGAGTAGTTGCTCTAAACAATTCCTTCCATTTAGGCTAATTTGCATTCGTATGAACCACGCACCTGGTCATACCAGAATAATAAACAATCAAAAAATAAGTGGCTGTTTTTTATCACCTTTCGTATATTTCCTATACACGCCACCTGCAAACCCTTTATATACCTATAATTTAAAAGAATAAAAAAACTTAAAAAAATTTAGAGTATATACTTTACTTTCCATTTTATTTGGCTATTATACTTGTGTCTCTCAAATGAGTTGACCCTGTTGATATTTGACATTTAATAGCCTCTCCCCTTTCGCTATGACCGATGCTCCTAGAGCGTCGGTTTTTTTTTGCTTATTTCCCAGCAAAAACTTTCAAAATTATGTAATTTTAAAACGGGCACAAAAAAAGCACCTCTCGGTGCTCTTTGTATTAAAGATCTTAAATGATCCTTTGGTTAGGCAAATACTATATTATCCGCTTTTTAACCTCTAGAAGATGGCTCTTCAGAAGATACTTCATCAGATTCAATTTCTTCAATGGCCTGCTCTTTTGGCTCTACTAACTCTGCAGCATTCAACCACTCATCGAGTTTTCTTGAGAGTTGTGGAATTCCTTGCTTTTTCAGTGAAGAGAACAGCTCAACAGTGACATCTCCTTGGAATGCAAGAGACGCTTCACGAATTTTCAATAACTCCGCTTTTTGTTTTCCAGATTTGAATTTATCTGCTTTGGTCAATAGCACTAATACAGGCAAACCTACTTCTACGGCCCAATAAATAAGGTCTTGGTCAAGATCTTTCATTGGATGTCTGATATCCATTAAAACAACAAGACCGCGCAGACATTCTCGTTTTTCAAGGTATTCAGATAAAGACTTTTGCCACTTTAGCTTCATCGCTAAAGGAACCTTTGCAAAGCCATATCCCGGCAAGTCAATAAGTCGACGGTTTTCTTCTTCTAAATTAAAAACGTTGATCAACTGAGTACGACCAGGTGTTTTACTGGTACGTGCTAAACCCGTTTGTTGAGTTAACGTGTTTAATGAACTAGATTTACCTGCATTAGAACGTCCCGCAAACGCGACTTCATAACCCGTGTCTGGTGGTAACTTTCTAATGTCCGGTGCAGATGTAAAAAAGGACGCTTTGCGATAGTTAATGATAGATTTGGACACTTAAATTCCTCAGGCTTTTGATCTGAACGTTCATAATTCAACAACTTGTACTAAATATAACGTCGAAGAATCTTTCACATTGTGACATTTGGTGTAGAATATGGCTAATTATACTCTTTGCGTGAACGCCTTCATAGCGAAAGACAATATAATAAACCAACAAATAACAGAGATACTAACATGAGAAATATTGCATTATCACTTACCATGCTATTCGGCCTCATTGGCTCTGCACAAGCAGTAGACGGCGATGTGGAAGCAGGTAAAGCAAAGTCTGCAACCTGTGCGGCCTGTCACGGTCCTGATGGTAATAGCAGCATTACTGCGTATCCAAAAATTGCAGGCCAACACGCTGGCTACATATATAAGCAATTAAAAGAATTTAAACTTGGTATGACCTCTGGTGGTAAAGAAGGCCGTGTTAACGCTGTAATGGGCGGAATGGCGATGCCACTTTCAGATCAAGACATGAAAGATTTAGCAGTTTACTTTGCATCAATCACAACAACGGCTGGGTCAACTCCAGAAGACGTGATTGCAGAAGGTGAGCTTTTATATCGCGGTGGCGATATGGAGCGTGGAATTCCAGCATGTCAGGCATGTCACGGCCCACGTGGAGTTGGTCAAAGCTTAGCGGGTTTCCCTAAGATCTCATTCCAACACCCAGAGTACACTAAATCACAATTGGAAATGTTCCGCTCTGGTGAACGTAATAACGACATGAATCGCATGATGCGTGACATTGCAAGTAAGCTTACTGACAAAGACATTGAGGTATTATCAAAATACCTATCTGGCTTACACTAGTATTAGCATCTGAAAAAAGCACCTTACTAGGTGCTTTTTTTATGCCTAAATCTCTCGACTGGTCTATTTCCTTACAAAATATAATCCCCAGGATTGAACTTTAATCATACAACACCAGTATAATTCTTATACAAACCAGCCTAACCCCTACCCTTTTCAGTTTATTTCTTAACCTATTTGTAAGACATTAACCATTACGAGATTAAGAAATATCGTAAATGTTCATTTTTTAATTAGCTAACTTCATGTTTTAAAAAGAAATAGCATTTCCTTTAGTGTACAAGTGTAAAAAAACTTTAATTTTAGCTTGAGTCTTATCTCAGAACAGGTACATTTACACCCGTTGACACGTAATTGAAAACAACACGGAATAGCCCCAAGGAAACGGGTGTAGTCATCAAACTTCTACATATTGCTAAGTTGGCAATCATGGAAGAAACAAGAAAGCACCAATGATTGGTCAATAAAATATAAAAACATACATGGAATGTTAAATAAAAAGAATACGGATAATTACTGAAGTGACAAGACAAGGTGTCGTGCGTTCGGAAGGATATTCGAAATAAAAATAGGAGAAGTGTCAGATTTTTAATCGAACACTTGCTAGAATTAGAGGCGATAGCGGTCACACTGTCGCCTTTTTTATTGCCTGCAATTTGGCATATCAGTTAAAATCCGCTCTTAATCCCAATCTTATTTATTATCCAAACTTGGAGACTCCATGACTCGTCGTAAAAAAAGCCGTAAAGTTGGCCAAATAGGGGTTCGTAAACAGGAAACTCGTCCTGCAGATACGAAATCACCTCGCAAGAAAAAAGCGCCTAAAGGCCAGCAGTCAGGAAACCGTAATAGCTTGGTAGAAGACAATGCAAAGAATCCAGCCGGTTCTGCTGAGTCTACAAAGAAAGATCCACGTGTCGGTAGCAAAAAACCTATTAGTTTGATTAAGACAGAAACGCAGCCTAAGCCAGTTAAACCTAAGCTTGATCCTAAAAAAGCTGTACCAACAGTCAAACTCGAAAAAGTGAATGAGCCTCAAATCGATCCTCAGCAAGAGCTTGAGCGTATTGAATCTGACGAACGACTCATCGAGCTTGCTGAGCGTGCCGAAAACGGCGAACTATTAACAGGTAAAGATGCTAAGTACTTCAATAAAATGATGGACCGCCACGCAGAATTACTTGAAGAGCTTGGTATTGAGACTGAAGAAGAGAGTGATCCACTTGATTCGCTCGACGGTGACCAGTGGAATGATTTGTTAACGGATAAAGATTAATACTATGTGGTATCTATTAATTGCTGTTGCAGTTCTTATCGTAGCTGGCTTGGCATTTTATGCTGGCCAATTGCTTTGGAAAGTAAAAGCCCAAAACGAAGCCGTGGCAGCAGAAAAACAAAAGAAACAAAAATACCTTACTGACAGTATTTCTCACATAGCCAAAGCAATGAAAGAGAAGCAGTGTGAGTACTCTGAAGGCGTATTGCGCATTTGGGTATTATTAGATCATTACAACGCTTCACAGGCCGAACCAAAGAACTACCCAGAGCTTTATCCTGGTTTTGCTAAGTTGTACGATGTGGTTAAAGATATGCCAACCCACGAAGCACGCAAAAAGTTATCAAAAAAAGATATCTTTAAAATGGATACACAGCGCTGGGAAGCAGAAAAAGAATACGAACAGCAAATCGACACGGACCTAGAAGTATTGATGAAAGAGTTTCCATAACTCACCCTATTAGTGAGCTTCAAGTATTGAAGCTCACTCACTTTATTCACACTTCCTCGATTAAGTTTTTAACTTCATTTTAGCCACTACTTCTAAAAAACCATCCCAAGTATTTTCCCAACAAAACAAACCTCACAAATGATAACAATTCTCACTTGCATTAATAAAATCACTGGTCTATAGTTACCGAAGTTGATAATAATTCTCATTAAGAATTAATCATAACCGTCTATCAGAGTGGAGTAGACTTGGCGCAAGTCTGCTGAATATCAATCTGGAAGCGCAAAGGAGAAGCCTATTGGTGAACGATGAGATCCAGTTGTAACCTACTGTAAAAGGGTTAATAAGTGTTTGTTGGTAGAAATGAAAAGCCACCCTAGGGTGGCTTTTTCATGTTTGAGTTTTGGTTTCGCTATTATTTAACTGTTGTTCAGCTTAGCGAGTAACTTATCTTTTTCCGTCCAGACAACGTTAAGCCAATTTTGAAATCGGATCTTAAACGAATCATCTTCAAAATAGTCGCCAATGATTTCGTCGTTCACTTCCATTACTTCAATCTTAACTTGAACGCGCTTTAATTTACCCAACAATAAGTCTTGCGCAGGTACTTCATTATCTGGGTAGTTCAAAGTCACATTTAACACGCCCGAAAACAAATGCCCCATTGCTGCCAGCGTAAAGGCAATACCGCCCGCTCGAGGTGGGAGTAAGTGTTGTAGGTCAGTACCTGATTGCACTTGCTTTTCTTTAGTAAAACGCGTGCCTTCAACAAAGTTAATGATCGTCGCCGGTATATATTTAAATTTGGCACAAGACTTTTTCGTGGTGCGAATGTCTTCGCCCTTTTTCTCTGGATGTTTTTCTAAGTAGCTACGGCTAAAACGCTTCATAAACGGCATGTCCATTGCCCAAGCAGCCATGCCAACAAATGGCACAAACTTTAGTTCATTTTTCAAAAAGAACTTAGGAGATGGCATAGAGTGCAGTGCAACTTGAGTCAAAACCATAATGTCGACCCAACTAATGTGATTACAAATTAACAAGTACCAGCTTTTTTTGTCGTACTTCTGGTCCGAATCAATCTCCCATTTAATTGGGTTTGTTAGGTTCATGGCCAACAGATTACACAATGCCCAACCTCTAAATAAAATATTGTTAATCCAACTTACTGCCAACGAAATCGGTTTAATTGGTAAAAAGAACTTAATCAAACCAAAACAAAAGATGGTGCCACCAATAATTGCGGTGATAGAGAAAAACAAAGGGACTGTGATAAAAATCAGCAGCCAACTCGGTAAAAAAGATAACATATTGAATTCCTTATTTTGCTACTTCGGCTTGCTTTTGCAAACGCAACAAAGTTTGTTCTTTTTCGAGCCATACTTTGTTTACCCATTGGTGTAGGCGTTTCTTGTATTCCATGTCATTGGCATAGTCGCCTAACAAGTCGCTCGTTATTTCATGTAAGTTAACATGTAAATACACATTTTTTAATCGACCAGAAATAAAGTTATAAAAAGTAGGAATTTTGTTTGGGTAATAAATCGTGACATCGACAACTTTGTGTAGTTGCTCTCCCATAACAGTTAACACAAATCCTATACCACCGGATTTGGGCTTTAGCAGCCCTTGGTAAGGACTCTCTTGGCGCTCGTGTTTTTCTTTGGTAAAACGTGTTCCCTCAATAAAGTTCATCACGGACACAGGCTTAAATTTAAAAATTTCACAGGCTTTTTTAGTGGTTTCTAAGTCTTTGCCTTTTAAGTGAGGATGTTTAGCCAAAAATTCTTTTTTGTATCTGCGCATAAAGGGGAAGTCCAAAGCCCACCATGCCAAACCAAGTACTGGTACGTAGATGAGCTCTCGCTTTAAAAAGAACTTCAAAAATGGAATCTGACCATTAAAAACCCTTTGCAGGATTAAAATGTCCGTCCATGATTGGTGATTGGCCAAAACCAAATACCAATCTTTCTTCGATAAGTTGGTGTCACCCGATACATGGATTTTATAATCAGCGAAAAACTTCTGAATCCCTGTATTAACGGAGACCCAACCTGAAGCACAAAAATCCAATGCCATTGAAATGTATTTACGAGTGACCTTAAGCGGTATCAGTTTAAATACCGACAGTATGAAGATCGGTGTTGCCCAAAATAGGGTGTTAATCGTGTAAGAAATAAATGAAAACGTAGCGCGAATAAAGCGGCCTACCGCCGCCAAAAGATTGAACATCATCCTTCCTCTATTAATCTTCAAAATAGGTGTAACCAGTGAGCCCAGCTTGTAATTCTTCTATAAATTGTTGTGCTTTTTCTGTCGAGAGCTCGGCACTTTCCATTTGACGCTCATAGCTTTCTAACAGTTTGTTTGAGTCATATTGTACGTGAGCAAGTACGTCGGCCACGTTTTCACCTTTTAATGACTGGGTAAAAACGTACCCTCTTGGGTCGGAGTCATCTAATTGCACATGAACCGAATCTGTATCACCAAAAAGGTTATGCAAATCACCGAGTATCTCTTGATAGGCACCAACCATAAACATGCCGATAAGATAGTCATTGTTGTCAGTATATGGCGGTAAAGGCAATGTACTTTCTACTCCGGCACCATCTACATACTGTCTAATTTGACCGTCTGAGTCACACGTAATGTCTTGAATAATGGCTCGGTTTTCCAGAGGTTGATCTAGATATTTAATCGGCATAACCGGGAATAACTGCTCAATACCCCATACATCAGGTAATGATTGGAATAAGCTAAAGTTAACAAATAGCTTATCTGCTAATTTTTCATTAATTTCGTCAAGAACTTCACGGTGGGAGCGTGACCTTGGGTCTAGTTCTTCGCGAACTGCGCTAAGGATTTTAAAATACAGCTGCTCAACCTTTGCCCAATGCTGCAAACTAATTAAACCTACTACATATTGCTGATGTGCATCAGAGAATAGGTGCACGGCGTCGTGAAATGACTCAAGCGCATGACGCCCATCAATCAATTGGTACGAACGCCACAACTCGTGAATTATCGTCGGACAATCTTCACTTGGAGCTTCGACAACCTCAGGTACAGGTGCTTTTTCAACATCAATCACATCAGTGATCAACATAGCGTGATGCGCGGTCATCGCACGTCCAGATTCGGTAATGATATCAGGGTGCGGCAAATCAAACTTCTCACAAATTTCGACAATCGGAGAAATCACGTTTTTAGCGTATTCTGCCATGGTGTAGTTCATTGAACATGAGCTTCTTGAACCTGTCCCTTCGTAATCGACACCTAGGCCACCACCAACATCAATAATAGAGATTGGTACGCCCATTTGATTGAGCTCTGCATAGTGACGGGCACATTCGCGAATTGCGTTGTGGATATCGCGAATATTGGCGATTTGTGACCCAATATGAAAATGCACTAAGTTAAGATGCTGCAGCTTGTCGGCTGCTTTTAGCTTATCGATGACTTGTAACACTTGGTTAGCAGACAGGCCAAATTTACCTTTTTCGCCACCTGTGTTTTGCCATTTTCCTTTGCCGATTGAATTTAAACGAATACGAATACCAATCGTAGGCATCACACCAATATCACTCGCCGCTTGGATTAATGCATCAACTTCTGTCATTTTTTCAACAACGATATGGACGTTGTGGCCCATCGCTTGACCAATACAAGCTAAGCGCAAAAACTCACTGTCTTTGTATCCATTACAAACAATCGTCAATGGTGATTCTGATATACCCAAAATTGCCATTAACTCAGGTTTACTTCCCGCCTCTAAACCCACTTTGTTAGATGGGTGTGATACTAATTTTTCAACAACAGAAAATTGCTGATTTACTTTTATCGGGTAGACGGCCGTGTACTTGCCTTCGTACTCTCGCTCTTTTTTGGCATTTGCAAAGGCATTGATTAAAGAGCTGGCTCTATGACCAAGAATATCGGTAAAGCGCACCAAAATAGGCAGGGTTAGTCCCTCTTCTTTTAGTTGCTCTGCGAGTGTTGCCAAATTGATGCTACCAGCACCGGCTTTTTTCAGTGGATTTACACATAGCTCACCTTGTGCATTAATATCCACATAACCTTCACTCCAACGTTTTACGTTGTATGTTTTTTTAGCAAAATTTACGGCCGAATTCGTCATTGTCACCCTTAAGAATGAAATAAGTCAGTACCCTTAAACTCATTGGACAACAAAGGAGATCAACAGTCCAACAAAAGTACCAGTAGATCCGCTATTTTAGCCCATAAACGACCGCAAACAAAAAACAAAAATTGCGATAACGGCAATTATCAACGAAAATAACAGGGTTTATTCAACCTTAATTAATTGGAGACGTGAGTGACCACGCAAAAAAACACAAACCCATCATTGATGAATGACGAATGGTGCAACGAAATTAATAACGGTGCCGCATTCGGTTTAAAGATCAAACGCAAACTAGCGAGCAAACAATCTGACTTCCAGTTAGTCGAAATGTATGAGACGGAAGAGTTTGGTAATTTGATGATGCTAGATGGCTGTACAATGGTGTCTAGCCGTGAAAACTTTTTGTATCACGAAATGATGAGTCACCCTGCGCTTTTCAGTCATCCAAATCCTAAGAACGTTGTGATCATCGGCGGTGGAGACTGTGGTACTTTACGTGAAGTGTTGCGTCATAAAGGGGTTGAATCCGTTCATCAAATCGATATCGACAAAGTCGTAACCGAAATGGCTGAGTTGTACTTCCCAGAGTTATGTGAAAAGAACAACGACCCTCGCGCTCACATTTTATTTGATGACGGCATCAAGTTTATGGCGGACGCAGCGGATGAGTCTATTGACATCATCATCGTCGACAGCACAGATCCAGTAGGTCCTGGTGAAGGTTTATTTAATCACGCTTTTTATACTAACTGCTTACGCGCACTTCGCAAAGACGGTGTGTTTGTTCAGCAAAGTGAATCTCCACTGCTGCACTTACCACTACTAATGGACATGCGCCAAGCAATGTTAGATGTTGGCTTTAGTGACTTAAAACACGTTAACTTCCCACAGATGATTTACCCATCGGGTTGGTGGTCTGGCACTATGGCTAAAAAATCAGGTCAATTTGATGGATTCCGCGAAGCGGATGCAGCCGAACTAGCAGCAGAAGGCGACTTACAGTACTACAACGCCGAAATGCACAAAGCATCACAAGCGCTACCTAACTTTTTAGCTAAAGCGTTTAAAGATCAGACCGCAAAATAAGCGTCTCGAACTCTAAATACTAAAAAAGCCCAATAAGGGCTTTTTTTATGCTATTTTTTTGGCTCAATCCAGACCGACTGGGTATAGTGTTCGTAATGCATTAGATACCTTTCACCATCGAGTTCATAGTCAATCTGGTGGCGGTCCATACCGTAATCGGCCACTTTTATTTCAGCGCCTGTAGATTCGATGTATTGCTCAACAAACTCTTTAAAGTCGTCCCAGTCTGGCGCAGGCTCTACCCGAACATGCTGGATCGGCTCCCGCGTTTCTGGTGCCATCACCTGAAATCGAAACTGTGTCATCTTATCTCCATGTTAATTATCAACAGAACAACTGCTATCGCCTGAGGGTCTGGTCCAAATAAAGCCCAACACCCCGACAAATACACAAACTATTAATATTGTAGCGACGTACGGGGGCTTTACCAAATAAAGCGACAGTCCACCAACTACCACTATGCCAAAGGTAGCCGCGCGTTTGGCCGGTGGTTTGATTGCACCATATTGCTGCCAGTCATTGATTAATGGACCAAAAGTATGGTGATTGACCAACCAATTATGAAACCTAGGTGAAGATTGCGAAAAACACACCGCCGCTAAAAGCACAAACGGTGTCGTTGGTAAAAGCGGCAATACCACGCCCACGATACCGAATACCAAAGATATAATACCTGCTGTTATTAACAGATAACGTTTTATATTTCTCATAATTAGTAATAACTTAGGCTTGTCGTAATTGGGGTTTGTCTTCACTCAGGTAATTATTATACTTAACAACAGCACAAACTCTAAGACAATGGACCCAAATGGATATCCAAACCCTTACTCAACAACTCGATGATTTGAGTCAATCTCCGCCCTTTGAAAAGTGGAACCCACCTTTTTGTGGTGACTTAGACATGGTGATCAAAAGTGACGGGCGATGGTTTTATATGGGCTCGCCAATAGGCCGAATAAAACTGGTAAAGCTGTTTGCATCAGTATTAGTCAAAGAAGACAACGAGTATTTTCTCAAGACCCCTGCAGAAAAGGTCCGAATCCAGGTCGAAGATGCACCCTTTATGATCACCGAATGGCAGCACCAAAACACAGAGCAAGGCCCCGCCATCGTAGTGACAACGAACTTAGGTCAGTCAGTTGTCCTAGGTGAGCAGCACCCTCTTATCAACAACACAGGCACAGCGCCCAATGCCGAGCCCAAACTGTACGTTGAAGTACACAGAGGCTTAACCGCCCGAGTCCATCGCAACGTGTTTTATCAATGGGCTGAAATCGCTACAAGTACAGAAATTCAGCAAAAAGAACAATTTTATATCGAAAGCGCAGGGAAAATTTTTCTTCTCTAAACCACGTAAGTCGTTATTTGCTGTACCTTTTTAACCCACTTCTTGCTCTAATATTCTAAAATGTATAGAAAAAACTGTATCTTTTAGAGTTTTACAATTTTGTTACAAAAGGTAATACTTTCCCTCATTGAAGGACACGGTTCTATTTTTTGAGCCAATTATTCTATCCAAACCAACCATCAAGGATGATGACGATGACTACTTTTTTAAGTAAAAGCCGACGTTCGAATATTACTGATCCAGAAAGCAAAACAAAGTTATCTCCTGCTCTACAAACCAGAACCCGAACAATCTCAGAAAATACTATGCCCAAACTGGGGTTGTTTTTTGTGTTTCTTTTTTCAATATTATTTTGTGCTGTTCTTTTCCTATATCTTCAATCTCAACAAACGACTGCTATAAGCCATAATTCAGAACTCCTTCCTGCTGAAATAAAGTGGGAGGTTTAAAAGTGAACTCACCATATTTACGTCAATCAGAACAAGCTGAGTGTGGACTAGCCTGTATTGGAACTTTGCTGAACCTGAATAGAAATACTGTAGGCTTGCAGTATTTAAGACAAAAGTTTCCAACCTCAGCAAAAGGAATGACGCTAGCGCACATTATCGATGTGTTTACGGATCTCAAATACAAGGTCCTGCCACTTGGCTTAAGCCATTCTGAATTAAATAAACTTTCGTTACCTTGTATTATTCATTGGGATAACAATCATTTTGTTGTTTTAACTTCTGTAACTGATAGCCAGATTGAAATTCATGACCCTGCTCGTGGTCTTCGCAAAATCAGTTTCTCCGAAGCTAAAACGCACTTTTCGGGTGCCGCGCTAGAAGTCAGTACAACGCCAGAAACTCCTACAATTAAAGCGCCAAACCAAAACCGCCTACGAGACCTAATCAGTATTAACAAGACCACCATGTGGGCTTTTTCAGCAACAATGCTACTATCCTTTGCAATCCTTATATTCAGCTTGGTAATGCCACTCTTTGTGCAACATACCATCGATAATGTTATTCCAAGCCAGGATGTTACTAAGTTAGTACAGGTAGGTATCCTTTTTACAGCCGTGAGCCTGTTTCTTATTTACAGCTCTACCCTACGCAGTCACCTAACTCTATTTATAGGTACAGAAATAGGCACAAACTTATTTACTAAAACATTCAAACATTTATTAACCCTGCCATTAGATTACTTTAAGAAGCGCCAGCCAGCAGACATTCAAACGCGATTTGAGTCCATCGAACAAATCCGCTTTTTATTGAGTAGCAAAGTCGTCGAGGCTCTTATTGATGGAGTAATGTCGCTTGTCATTTTTGTGATTTTGTTTATTTACAGTCCGACGTTAACGTTTATCGTATTGGTCAGTACTCTTATTACTATTGCTGTTCGCACTTATTACTACACAAAAGTAAAACACAGTACCGACGCAGTAATTGACGCTAATGCGTTGAGCTCTGGCCACTTTTTAGAAAGTGTTCAGGCCATTCAATCAATTAAACTTGGTCAACTGGAAACAGTTCGTAATCTGGCCTGGTTAGACAAAATCACTCACTTGTTTAACAAGCGGATTACTCTGACGAAACAGCGGATCAGCATGCAGCAAGGCACAGCAATTGCGGCTGGATTAGACAACATTTTGGTTGTTTCTGCGGGTGCGTACATTGTCATGACCGCTTCTGTAGACCCGTTCACAATTGGTATGTTGACCGCATTTATCGCCTACAAAATACAACTAAATACACGCCTTAATACCTTGCTCGACAATGTGTTTGAGCTGCGAATGTTAGAGCTACATGTGGAGCGTATCAATGACGTTATGGCTACCCAAGCAGAACAAAAAGTGCAAAGCCCTATATCAAAGCTCAACTGCTTAACCATTAAAGACTTAGCCTTTAGGTATACTAATCACAGTCCTTGGTTGTTTAAAAAACTAAACCTAACTGTTAATCGAGGTGATTTTGTTTTAGTCAAAGGCAAATCGGGCACTGGTAAATCAACTTTGTGTAACCTGATATTAGGACTGCAAATTCCTACGAGTGGCGAGTTTATTGCCAATGACAAAACACTAGCGCCAGACCAAATTTCTGCATTGAGAAGCCACATCGCAGTTATATCGCAACAGGATGCATTATTGGCAGGATCCATTATCGAGAATGTATCTGGGTTTAGTGACCAACCTAATCTAGAGCGTATCAAGCAAGTCTGCTCTGTCTGTTGTATCGACTCATTGATTGAGTCTTTGCCAATGCGGTATCACACTCTAATCGGAGAGAGCGGTACTACTCTCTCGGGCGGTGAATTACAGCGAATTAAACTCGCTCGTGCTTTGTACAACCAACCTAGTTGGTTATTACTCGATGAAGCGACATCACAACTCGATCAACAAACAGAATCTCAAATTTACACTAATTTGCGTGCATTGAATTTGACCATTATTGCAATCACGCACCGACCTAGCTCTGTAGTGCAAGCTACACAGGTATTAGAGCTAGACACACTACAGCCCAGCAAAAACAAGAAGAGGGATTTTTATGTCAATATCAAATGAACACCTTTTGTCAAAAAGGGAATTTCAAGTCTATCAACATATAATTTGTGGTGAGAGCCAAAAGGAGATAGCCGACAAATTATTTATCTGTGTCAGAACCGTTAAGTTTCACTCCGGTAATATTTATCAAAAACTTAACGTAAAAAACAAAGTCGAGCTCATCAAACAAATTCAGCAAGAAGAGGCTTTGGCACTTCGCAAAATGAATGTCGCAGAAACTATACCCAAGTTCAGCTGATATTTTAGCTGGCTTGTCTAAATTTAAATCATCGACAATAAAAACAAGCACCTGTGCGGTATCGGTGATTAACAAACAAGGACAAGCCAGCAATGAATTCACTTCCATCATCACAACCTGGTCGCATCGCACTCAACGATTTATCAATGCCTTTTGGCGAGTTACAAAACAACAAGCTAGACGCTAAAAACGGCAAAACCAAAACTACCGCGACACCATTGCGCAAAACTAAATTGTCTCTCATTGACGCTACTTGTAACGCCATTATTTCGCATGCCTTTAATCAGGTATTACCTATTGGCACAGTTGAGGTCAAGTCGGTTCAGCATCTATCCTCACCATTAACTGTCGGTGAATCTAAAACAACGGCCCCTAACGAGCACGCTATTAGCATAACGAATACCGTTATATCACCAGCCAAATTCATCAATTCTATTTCATATGGTGATCTCTCGCCGGCAGACCAACGACTAGAAACGTTCAGAATTAGAGAAGCATACCGAGAATTGAATAATGCATTTAAATCGGAGCATAGCTTCAGTCAGTTCATAACTCGCAGTCTAGATAATTGCGCTCGACAATGCAGTTACTGTTATGTTCATGGTATTAGTTTGGGCTCGATATCACCAGAGAGCTTAACGATTGACGGGCAATGGGCAAGATTAATTGAAGCTGGTGTCGATATCTCTCGAACTAGCTCTACACCTGATACACTACATCAAGAACACAATGAAATCGCATCGGTGTTTATAAAGTGGGCCTGTTATTACAATTCTTTTAATAAGACGAATATTGACACTCAGTGCCTGTTGCAGTTTTTCAATGACAAATACAATCAATACCTGGAACGCTATGTCTTTGAGTTCATAGGTTTAGATAGTGAAATTACAAACTTTGCTACCTTACCTGCAGAAAGAAACTTTTTACTCAAGCTACTACATGCAACGGTTCAAAAACTATCTTCACCTGTTTACTCCAATGAACAAAGAGTTCACTTGCTAGTCAATGAGCTAATGTCTTTCATGGAATCGAATCGTTCGATGAATAACACCCGCCAAACAAGACTGATGAAAACAGTAAGTGAATTTGTTCGCTCCCCACACACTACTAACTCGCAGCGAATTATATGTACTATTAAAGCCGGGCGTCGTTTTATTTTTTCAGAAGCGTTGGCCAATCAGAGTATTCGCGACACCGTCAGTGCGGTTATCGAGCACAAAGGAGTGAATAATCTAGAATCACTTGCAGAAAAATACAGAGAGTTAACCTCTTGGTTATTTAATAAGTTAGATAGCTCAGTTCACACAACCATTTTCATTAACAATCACATCCGTTGTTATTTTGTACCCGTTACCGAATCTTATGTTTTCGAGAGCTTTGATGATGGAGTACGTTTTTCTTTTTTACAGCTAGATGAATTATCAAATTATATAAAAAGTCAAAATAAGCTGGCATTTCACCTACCTGGTTTTCATGGGTATAAAGGATTAATGACACTGCTTGAACTGCTCAAAAAAGTCGATTCAAAAAAGTAAGTGAGTGGCTAGTTTGCACAGACTTTGAACGGAACGAACAAACTAGCCAATTAACCACAGCAAAAGCGCTGCACTTAACTAACCACCTAAGCGGTTAAAGAACAGTATACACAATACTCATTAGTACTAAGGATCAGTTTTATGGAAAAGCAGATAAGTAAAAATGTAGTTCGGAAAAACACTTGGCAAGTTACGTTTTGTTGGGGCATCGCCGTCGCCTTTGTAAGCCTGGTTTTGAGTCATTCCCCAAAAAGCTCTTGGGTTGGTTATGACAGCGAGTATTTGATCAATAACGCATATAGCACGCTTTATATCTTCATCTATGTCGTAGCCATTTTACCTCTAGTGCAAGAGTGGATATTACGTGCTGTCCTTGTCGACATATTCGAAGTAATGAGCCTTCCCGTGTGGATTGCAGCATTAGCTTCAGCATATTTGTCCATGACCTATTTACCACTGCGGTTGTTAGACCCTATGGCTCATTTTGTCTTATCAATTTATTTGTTTCATATCTACTTTAAACATCGCAGTTTAAAGCTAAGTATGCTCAACGCCGGATTTGTGCACTTATGTATCTTTGTTGTTATGTATGTGACAAACCAACTGCCTAATCAATAGATCAGGCACCCAACCTAGCAGACTTGAACGGAACGCTAGAAAAACCGATTGCATAGCAATCACTTAACTAACAGGCTATAGCCTAAGGAAACTATTATGAAAGTATTAAATACTAAACAAACTCAGCATGTTGCAGGTGGTCTATTCGTGTACCCTATTATGTGGTTTTTAGAAGAACTAGTGATTGCTGGTTTGAAAGACCTATTTCGTGGAGACTTGGAAGATTTAGGTCGAATTGAAAACCGTCCAGTAGGTACTCGTCCATAACCTTCACCTAGTTATCTAGTGTTAAAACAAGTAGAAGTATGCAGTTACTTGTTTTCTTTCAATGCATTCCTCTTCACAAAAGCTTTGCAATTTTTGCATATATCTCAGCCGCCTTTGCTGGCGTTAAATTACCTTTTATATTGATTTCACCTGTGGTGACAGACACTCGGATCTGCTCTTTCGGAATATCAGGGTTGGGTTGTTCGATGACTTGTTGTTGCTGTTGGCTAGGTTCGCGCGAACGGTTAATCGCTGAAGCGGTAGGTGTTTTTGTTTCACGATCAATAACCTGAGCCGCGTCTGGTCTGGTAGACGTCGCTTTGCTCACTCTAGTCTGCTCAACACCAGCAGTCACGGGCACAGGTGTGCCGATTAAAGTCATGGTAGTTACTCCGCGTAATCGTCAATAAAATCTATACGCAAATCTCTTATAGTATAGTTCAAAAAACACTCAGATGCGGAAGCCTCAAAGCTAAATTAACTACCCTCTCAAAAACAAAAAACCGGCCACGTAATAAATCGTGTCCGGCTTTTAAATGTGATTTTTTAAATGTTGTCCAATTTAACGACTGTTCGATTGGACCTACTGTTTATGAGGGTTAGTTCATACCCAGTTTTTTCTCAAGATAGTGGATGTTAGTTCCACCATTTTGGAAATGCTCATCGTCCATAATTAGTTGCTGCAACGGCACATTTGTTTTGATGCCTTCAATAAGCAACTCGTTTAATGCGTGCTCCATACGCTTAATCGCGATACCGCGGTTTTCACCGTAAGTGATCAGCTTACCAATCATCGAATCATAGTTAGGTGGTACTTTATAATCAGTGTAGATATGAGAGTCCCAACGAACACCCAAACCACCCGGCGAATGAAAACGCTTAATCTGACCCGCACAAGGAATAAACGTCTGCGGGTCTTCCGCGTTAATTCGACACTCAACAGCATGACCGCGAATTTGAATATCTTCTTGCGTTAGAGACAATGGCTGACCTGCAGCAATACGTAATTGCTCTTTGATCAAATCTACGCCTGTCACCATTTCTGTTACTGGGTGTTCAACCTGAATACGAGTGTTCATCTCGATGAAATAAAACTCGCCGTTTTCGTATAAAAACTCAAACGTACCTGCACCGCGATAACCAATTTCGATACAAGCTCGAACACAGCGATCACCAATGTATTTACGTAACTCTGGTGTAATACCTGGCGCTGGCGCTTCTTCTACTACTTTTTGGTGACGACGCTGCATTGAACAGTCACGTTCACCAAGGTGAATTGCATTGCCCTGGCCATCGGCCAAAACTTGTACTTCGATATGGCGTGGATTCTCTAAGAACTTTTCCATGTAAACCATATCGTTGTTAAACGCGGCGCCGGCTTCCGCTTTGGTCATCTGGATCGAGTCAATAAGATCTTCTTCGCGACGTACCACGCGCATACCACGGCCACCACCGCCACCAGCCGCTTTCACGATCAGTGGGTAACCAATACGACGAGCAATCGATTTGTTGGTGTCAGCATCGTCACCTAGCTCACCATCAGAACCAGGAACACAAGGAACACCGGCTTTTTTCATTGCTTCGATAGCGGACACTTTGTCACCCATCAAGCGAATTGTATCGCCTCTTGGACCGATGAAGATCAGGCCGCTTTGTTCTACTTGGTCTGCAAAGTCAGCGTTTTCTGCCAAAAATCCATAACCTGGGTGAATCGCTACGGCGTCAGTAACTTCTGCAGCTGCAATGATTCGAGGAATATTAAGATAACTGTCCATTGCCGACGCTTTACCAATACAAATGGTTTCGTCTGCAAGTAACACGTGTTTTAAGTTTCTATCCGCAGTGGAGTGAACCGCTACCGTCTTGATGCCTAACTCTTTACAAGCGCGCAAAATACGTAAAGCGATTTCACCGCGGTTGGCGATGACTACTTTATCAATCATAACAATCCCCTATTATTCAATGATGAATAACGGTTGTTCAAATTCGACTGCTTCTTCGTTGTCTACTAGGATTGCTTTAACCACACCCGCTTTGTCTGACTCGATTTGGTTCATCATTTTCATTGCTTCAACAATACACAATACATCGCCAACTTTAACGGTTTGACCCACTTCAACAAACGGAGGGTTTGAAGGCGAAGATGCACGGTAGAAAGTACCAACCATTGGTGAAACAACTTGGTGACCTGAAGGCTGTGCCGAGTCTGCTGGCGCTTCTGTTGCTGCGGCAGGTGCAGCTGCTGGTACTGGTGCCGCTGGTGCTGGTTGAGGTGCGGCATACTGTACAGGCGCTGGCGCTGCTACTGGCGCACCAGAAATACGAATTGACTCATCACCTTGAGTGATCTCGATTTCACCGACACCTGACTCTTTCACCATGTCGATCAATGTTCTAATTTTACGAATGTCCATGTTTATCACCTATTAATCTTTGAATGTGTTTATTCAATCACTTTATTGTTTGTTCGCGATTGCGGTCATTGCCTGTTCAAGTGCGTAGCGATATCCGCTTGCACCTAATCCACAAATGACCCCAACTGCTATGTCTGATAAGTAGGAGTGATGCCTAAACGTCTCTCGAGCATGTACATTAGACAAATGCACTTCGATAAACGGGATTGCTACTCCTAACAAAGCATCGCGTAAAGCGATGCTCGTATGAGTAAAAGCGGCTGGGTTAATGACAATAAAGTCCACCTTGTCTTGTGCAGCATGAATCGCGTCAATCAATTCACCTTCGTGATTTGATTGAAAGTGCTGTACGCTGACATTTTGCGCGCTGGCAGTGGATGTTAAATCGGCCACTATTTGATCAAGCGTTAATGAGCCATAAACCTCTGGTTCACGTCGCCCTAACAAATTCAAGTTAGGTCCATTTAACACTAAAACAGTACCAATTGCTGACATCTTGTCGCCTTCTTTACTCATCTCTTATACTTTCCGAAAAACAGGTGATTTATAGATAGTTTTGTATATAAAACACCATCTTTTCGAAGATTAAAAGCCATTATAGAGAAATAAACACAATTAACAGCAAAATACTGGTCTAATGACCGAAGTTAGCAAGAGGCAATGCTCATTTTTGAAGGGCGTTAAGACAAAAAAGCGCTATCCATGGATAGCGCTTTATAGTGCAGAAGTACCGTTAAGGCACGATTAAGCTACGTGTAACCTAATTAACTTAATCAATACTATTTAAGTGATTTAAAAAGCGTTCGGCGTTCATAAAGCCAGTGACTCTCTGATTGGTCAGTTCAGCGCCGTTTTTGTCAAAGTACAAAATAGTAGGTAATCCCAAAACGTTAAACTCGCTGTAAATCTCGCGGTCGTCTTCGTCGTTTTCGGTCATGTCCATTTTTAACAGTACAAAATCACGCATGCGCTCTTGTACTTTGCCATCGCTAAACGTAAAGGCTTCAAACTCTTTACAAGCAAGACACCAATCAGCGTACAGGTCAAACATCACTGGTTTACCTGCTTGGCTCGCCGCAGCGACTTCTTGACGAAGCTCAGCTAAGTTTTCAATCACTTTAAACTCGGTGCCTTTTGATGCTTGAACCTGTGTTGCTACGCCTACATTGGGTAATAATGGGCGAGCAACTAACAAAAAGCCCAGTGCCAAGCTAACAAACGACGCTACCCAAAAGCTACTTTTAACGCCTGGGGAAGTTTGAGATAAGTATTGAGAATGTAAAAACACCGCAAACGCCAGTAACCAAACACCTGCCAACATGAACAGTGTTGATGACTCGATAATGCGCTCTAATAAGATCAATGGAATGGCCAACAAGATAAAGCCAAATAGGTTTTTGACCACATTCATCCAGTTGCCCGCTTTTGGTAACAATTTACCACCTGAAGCGCCAATCAATAGAAGAGGTAAACCCATACCTAAGCTCAATACATAAAGCGTCACAAAGCCAATCACTAAATCACCGGTTTGAGCAACGTACAATAACGCCCCCGTTAACGGTGCTGTCGTACAAGGTGATGCAATTAATCCACTTATAAGGCCCATTACAAAAACGCCAACTAAGTTTCCGGATTTTTGTTTGTTACTGACTTCGGTTAGCTTATTGGTCCAAGATTGTGGAAGTTGTAGGTTGTACCAACCAAACATGGCACCGGCTAGTAAGACAAAGATCACAGCTACGGAAATTAATACAGCAGGATGTTGCATCGCCGCCTGGAACTGCACGCCCATACTGGCAACGATTAAGCCCATGATGGAGTAAGTAATAGCCATACCTTGGACATAAATAAAGGCCAGCCAAAGACCCTTTTTAACCGTCATATTGCTTTGTCCGGCAATAATGCTCGATAAAATTGGGAACATAGGGAAGACACACGGGGTTAACGCAAGCCCAATACCTAAGCCAAAGAAGATCACCAGGGTCCAGATTATGCTTTCGTTGGCTAATTTATTGGCAAGGTCATTTTGTTGAGATTGCGGTTGATTTGGATTCGTAACCGATTCTTCACTCGTTACACCTTTATTCGCAGTATTTGAATCCGTAACTAGGTCTATCGGAATACGTTTGACCGTCGGGTTGTAACAAAAACCAGCCTCGGCACAACCTTGATATCTTATGTTTAAAAAGGCACTTTGTTCGACGTTTTCGACCGTTACCGTCAATTGAGATTCAAAGAAATAGACCTCGGTTACGCCAAAAAATTCATCTTCGATTTGAGTAGCATCCGGCTGCTCCACATTAACAACAGTCAGATTTTCACCCTGAAACTGAAACTTATCTGCATAAAGGTAGTACCCATCAGCAATAGTGAAATCCAGCTCAATCTTGTCGCCTTTTTGCTTATAACCAAAGATGAAGGCCTCATCGACTGGAAGGTAAGTCTGTTGAGATGAAAATATATCCGCCAGTGGATCGCTTTTGCTTGTTGCCTGCGCAGTCATCGCTTGGCTCGTCGGAGCAAGCATAATCGCAAACATAAATACCCAGGCAAATGTGAACCATGTTGTCCACGCTGAGCGGTTTTGACCTTCTAATCGCATTAAATACTACCTTTTAGTCTTTCAATTCAGTTTTTACATTAAGATTGGTTTCGTTATGAAGCCATTCTAAGTAAGCTTTGCTGCCCGACTCAATGTCAACAACCAGAAATTCTGGCACGTCATAAGGGTGAGCTGATGTTATAAGAGACTCGACCGCGGCGATATTTCTTTCAACGGTTTTAATAATTAATTGAACCTCTTGATCTTGTTCTATTTTTCCTTGCCATCGATACAAGGACACCATTTGCGGAATTAAGTTCACGCAAGCGACAAGGTTTGCCTCGAGAAGTTTTTCAGCGATGTCATGTGCCACTGCAATATCTGGACATGTAGTTAATACAATTTTGCCTTCTTTCAACGTTTACTCTCTTTTTCCGACAATAAATTTAAATATAAAATCAACCTGATACTCCATCATAGCGCAAGCTGATTAGGACGTTAACCAAAGGTCTACTTGAAAGTTCTGATATTATCCCATACTTAGTATGTATTGATTTTGGTTTAGGAACATTATGCCTTTATTTTTCTTTTTCATTATTATTCCACTTGTCGAGCTTATGATCTTGTTAGAGGTGGGCAGTATTATTGGTAGTGGATGGACGTTTTTGATCATCATAGCCACCGCCATCGTCGGTACAAAGTTAGTCAAACAGCAAGGAACAACGACGTGGAGTAAAATCCAGTCAGAATTGAACCAAGGTAGTGTTCCGGCAAAAGCGATGTTTGATGGCGTGTGTATTCTTATTTCGGGCGTGTTACTTATCACCCCTGGCTTTATGACAGACATATTAGGTATGTTATTACTTACTCCGCCATTTAGAGCATCGGTGTACAAGCAGTTTGGCAGCCGTATTCAAGTGCGCGGGGCGTCACACATGAACGGTGGTTTTGGCGCTGGCTTCGGCGGCGGTTTTAATAGTGGCTTTGGTGGTAGCTATAACAGTCACAATCAGGGCAACACCTATGATCATGAGCCACAGCCAACACAGAAAGATGAAGAAAAGCCTAAGGTACTCGAGGGAGAATTTATCGAGGCCGAACACAAACGTACCGATCGCGATTAAACAAAAGGACTTTTTATAAGTCCTTTTTTAATACCTTAGAATTGCGTTGAAAATTGTAAAGCTGCTGCTTTTGTTGTGGTAGCTCATCAACGTTTGATTCGACAAACCCATGCTCTCTAAACCAGTGTTCGCTTACTGTGGTCAAAACAAACAACGAGTTAATCTGCTGTTCTTTGGCTTTTCTTTCAATAGAAGAAAGTAAACGCTCACCTAATCCCTCTTTGCGATAGTCAGGGTGAGTGACAACACACGCTAGTTCGGCACTTCGGTTATCTTCAATATAACTCGTATCAAAGGGTAACAAAGCGGCACAGGCAATGATCACACCCTCTTTTTTGATTAAAGAGAATGTTTCGATTTCGGTTTCGAGCCGTTTGCGAGAACGACGCACCAACACACCACTCTGCTCAAGAGGCTGAATGAGTTCTAAGATGCCACCAACATCATCGATACTAGCCTGTACAAACTGCTCATCGTGTTGTTTCGCGATGAGCGTCCCTGAACCATCGCGTGTAAATAATTCTTGTAATAATGCTGTTTCTTGTTGATAGGACACACAATGGCATCGAGGAACGCCTTGCTCTGATGCCTGAACAATCGCACGGTACAAAAGCTCCGTTGATTCATCGTGCTGGTCGTTGTTTTGGTTACGCTCAAAGTCATGCAACAGTTGGCGAAGATCGAAGCTACTGCAACTTTTGATTAGGTTGCCCTGTGTATCCATGACCCCTTGTTGCTCAGAAAAACCAATCAGTTTATCTGCACCAAGTGATACTGCAGTTTGTACAGCGATATCCTCTAAGGCGATGTTAAATACTTCTCCAGTTGTTGAATAACCAACTGGTGATAACAAGACGATATTTCCCGCAGCCAAAGAGGCATTAATTCCCTCAGCGTCAATCCGCCGAACGATACCTGTGTGTTGAAAGTCAACGCCATTGACCACGCCCATAGGTTTGGCTATGACATAATTACCCGATTGAACCCGTAGGCGAGCCCCGTGCATCGGTGAATTGATTAGACCGGTTGTCAACATGGCTTCAATTTGAATACGCAACGCCCCACAGGCGGCAGTTACTTCTTTTAACGCCGCTTTATCAGTTACTCTCAAGCCTCGGCTAATTGTGCTGTTAAAGCCTACATCGTTGATACGACTAGCGATTTGAGGACGCGCACCATGAACAATAACCAACCGGATACCTAAACTACTCAGCAGAGCAATATCATGGACAATGTTTATAAAATTGTCATGGTCTACGGCTTCGCCGCCAAACATGAGAACCATGGTTTTGCCTTGGTGACTGTTGATATAAGGCGCAGCATTTCGAAACCACCTAACGTAATCCTCAGGCGCATGTGTTGACAACTGTTTGGACAATTGTGAGTCCGGACTCACTTGGTTTACAGGGGTCTGTTCCAGTACTTGTCTAACTGAGTAAGTCATGGCTAGTCGCCTTTTTTACTGGGCAGATGTGATTGCCACTTTGCGGCAACCGCCTGTTTAACTTGAGCTGGAGCGGCACCGCCTAAATTATTGCGAATATTAAGTGACGCTTCTAACGATAAACTCTGATAAACATCGTCCTCGATAGCTGGATGTAACGCCTTAAACTCATTCAAAGACAACGACTCTAACGGTAAGCTGTGTTCAATCGCCTGTAAGACCGCTTGGCCAACAATATGATGCGCCTCTCTAAAGGGAACGCCTTTGGCGACCAGATAATCAGCCAGTTCAGTTGCATTGCTGTAACCTTGTTGCGCAGCGAGTTTGGTTTTCGACGCATGCACTTTTATGCCTTCTATAACCAAGGTCGTCATATCCAAACATGCAATCCAAGTGTCCATCGCATCAAAGATAGCCTCTTTATCTTCTTGCATATCTTTGTTGTAAGCCAGAGGCAGACCTTTCATCATGGTGAGCAGTGTTGTCAATGCGCCAAACACGCGAGCCGATTTGCCTCTGATGAGTTCGCAAGCGTCTGGGTTTTTCTTTTGCGGCATCAAAGAAGAGCCCGAGGTTACAGTGTCACTCATTTCAATAAACCCAGCTTCACCCGAGTTATAAAAAATGAGGTCCTCTGCCATTCTCGATAAATGAGCCATACCAATGCTAGCTGCCGAAGCCATCTCAATAACGTGGTCACGGTCAGATACGGCATCCAAGCTATTAAGCGCAGGACTGTCAAATCCCAATGATTGGGCAAGCGCTGTCCGATCCATTAGGTAGGCCGTTCCCGCTAATGCCCCGCAACCCAACGGACAAGTATTCAACCGTTTTTGGCAATCTTTAAGGCGACTGGCGTCACGTTCGAGCATTTCGACATAAGCCATACACCAATGCCCAAATGTAACAGGCTGGGCTCGTTGTAAATGGGTATAACCTGGTAATACTGTTGCGTATTCGCGTTCTGCAACGACCAAAAGTGCTTGAATAGCAATCTCTATCGAGCTGAGTATGTGCTCGATGGTCTGCTTGCACCAAAGCTTTAAATCCGTCGCAACTTGGTCATTCCGACTACGTCCTGTGTGTAGCTTTTTGCCCAAGTCACCCACCGCCTCAATCAATTTCATCTCTACCCAACTGTGAATGTCCTCGGCATCAGACTGCAACAACGCACTCGGATCCTGATTCACTTTACTAGACAGTTGAGTCAGGGCATCAGCTATTGTCTGTTGCTCAGTTTGGGTGAGTACTCCTACTGTTTGTAAGGCCACAGACCAAGCGATTGACCCTTCGATGTCTTGCTGAGCAAGCCGATAATCGATGGGTAATGAATTATTAAATGCGTTAAATTGTTCACTGGCGGCACCTTGGAACCGCCCTCCCCATAATGCCATCAGCTTGCCTCCGCCTCGGATTGAGTTGCTTTGAGTTGCATCGCTTCGATACGACTGGACAACGTAAAGAGTCTGATAAAACCCTCTGCGTGTTTTTGATCATAAACGTCATCGGCACCAAAGGTTGCGAAGTCCTCAGAATACAAACTATTTGGTGAACGACGCTGAGCAACCGTAGCAACGCCTTTATACAGTTTTATGACAATATCGCCGGTTAGCTTTTCAGCCAATGAAGCAGCTGCGCTAAGCTGTGCTTTAGCAAGAGAGGTAAACCAACGTCCGTCATAAATCACGTGCGAAAACTCAAGACCTACATACTCTCTAAATTTAAGTGCCTCTTTGTCTAATATAAGCGCTTCAAGTCCCTTATAAGCAGCCATTAATACAGTTCCACCCGGGGTTTCATAACAGCCTCTTGATTTCATGCCGACTAAGCGATTTTCGACAATATCAATTCGACCAACACCATGTGCTGCGGCTTTGTTATTTAAATACACCAATGCTTGATACGGAGAGAGAGCTTGACCGTCAACGTGAGTCAGCTCACCTTTTTCAAAACTCAAAGAGATGGTTTCTGGTGCATCGGGAGCTTGCTCGGGTGAGACTGTCATGGTCCAAACTTGCTCAGAAGGCGGGTTCCAAGGATCTTCTAACTCGCCTCCCTCATGAGAAATATGCCAAGCGTTAGCGTCCCGACTGTAGATTTTGGTCAATGAAGCAGAACAAGGAATGTTGCGTTGGTCTAAATAATTTAACAGATCTTCACGAGACACCATGTCCCACTCACGCCAGGGTGCAATGACCGCCAAATTTGGCGCTAAGGCAGCAAAACAGGCCTCAAAACGTACCTGATCATTACCTTTGCCCGTACAACCATGACACAGTGCATCGGCGCCTACTTGCTTGGCAACTTCAACCATGGCTTTTGCAATAACCGGTCGCGCCATGGATGTGCCTAATAAATATTGCCCTTCGTAGACTGCGCCTGTTTTTAAAATCGGAAAAATATAATCTTTAACAAATTCTTCTTTTAAATCAGCGACAATACAGTCGCTTGCACCAGAGGCGATAGCTTTGTCTTTTATTCCGATCAGCTCTTCATCGCCTTGACCAACATCGGCACAAAATGCAACAACTTCACAATTGTCGTAGGTTTCTTTAAGCCATGGAATGATGGCAGAGGTATCTAAGCCACCCGAGTAGGCGAGTAATACTTTTTTAAAACTGGTTTTTGATGATAACGCCACGATTAAATCCTTAATAAAATTCTAAATAAATTCTTATGGTTACTACACACTAAGCGGGGTGCTGGAACTCTTAGTCAGCATCGACAATGTCGGCTCCGAGGATGACGGTTCTGTCGCTGTTTGCTTTGTGTAGTTCTGGTCTGAATGGGTTTGGTTAAAAAGTGCTAGCTTGGGTGAAAATATCGAAACTAAAACGGCGCACTGTGCCCACAAACGATTTTCTGCCTGCTGAAAAACAATCGATTTATTCGCATCGTCAAATAACTCAGTGGTAATTTCTTGCTCCAAGTGAGCAGGTTGGCAGTGCATCACTTTGGTTGCACCAGATCTTTGCATGAGCTTATGGTTAACTTGATAAGGCGCAAATTTAGCCATCAAAGTTTTGTATGCGTTTGATTGCGTATCTAACTCGCCCCCCATTGAAATCCAGGTGTCGGTATAAATCACATCTTGTTGACCTTCTTGTCGATTTAGGTACGTCAGATCATGGCTAATCGTCAGTTTTCCCTTGCCATTGCCCGCATTGACTTCTTGATACAAAAACTCTGTTTGCTCGACAATGTGGGGTGCAGGTTCATGTCCTTCCGGGCAGATCAAGGTAAAGTCCATGCCCAGTGTTGCCGCTAGGGTCATTAAAGAATTAGATACGTTGTTGCTGTCACCTACATACGCTAAACGAACTTTCGACAAATCCGGGTAGTACTCCGATAGCGTGACAAAATCCGCCAGTCCCTGACAAGGGTGGTACCAATCACACAAGGCATTGACCACAGGCACTGAGCCTTCGTCAGCTAATTCCAATATGGCCTCGTGTTCAAACACACGTGCAACAATACCATCGACAAAACAAGATAAGTTTTTGGCATAATCTTTAGTCCGCTCGCGTTCGCCTAGCTTTCCGTTTTGTTGACCAAGGTTAATTGCGTGGCCACCGAGCTTTTTGATCCCGACCTCAAAGCTCACCATGGTGCGCAAGGATGGTTTTTCAAATAACATTGCAATGGTTTTGCCCGCCAATACTGAGCTGAACTTTTCGGGTTCTGCTTTGACCGTTTTGGCTAGGTCAATAAAACTGAGTAACTGGCTTTGAGTCAGTTGATGATCCGCGACAAAATGACGCATCTGATGAAGTGTTTGCATAATAAATTCACTTAAATTTGAGTCGCACTAGAGCTCAGCGACATCAAAGAAGACATCACTGGCTACAAAAATAATGTTGAATGAGCCGTTTAAGGTCTCCGTAAAGACAGCGGGCTCATACCTTTAGCCGTGTTGGCTTGGGATAATGCGGGTACCTATGGTTTGGCCAGATAACAAAGTTAAGATTTGCTCTGGCGATTCCCAACTGGCAACCGCGATGGTTCGTCGGAGTTGATTTGCAGCCTGAAACGCTGCGGTTATCTTTATGGTCATGCCACCAGAGATAACGCCGTTACTAATGAGTTGGAGTGCATCCGTTTCGGTTAGGCTTGATAAAAACTGACCATTACCATCCATTACACCGTTAACGTCGGTTAATAAAAGTAACTCACCGTCGAGTAACTTGCAGACTTCAACAGCGGCATCATCTGCGTTGAGGTTAACCAATTCACCGTTATCCAAACATCCAATGGAAGAGATGACGGGTAAAAAACCAGACGCCAACAACAACTTTAGTAAGGTTGAGTCTTGAGCTTCTGGTACGCCAACGTGACCAATATTTAATGGATTCAATTCACAGCGAGTCATCCCTCCATCAAACAGGGAAATGCCAACGGCATTTAATCCGGATTGATGGAATTGACTCACAACTGTTTTGTTAACGTGACCGGCCAGAGCACCGGTGATAATTGGCATATGTTCTTGAGGCGTAATACGTGCGCCATTTTGTTTTTCAGTCACAAACCCAGCTTGGTTGAGCATTTCATCGACCGTCACACCACCGCCGTGAACCAACACCACCGGTAAGCTAGGGTATTCGTGTTTTAAGGTTTTGAGTGTTTCTGCCAGCTTTAATAAAGCACCAGTGCGAGTCAGGATCGCACCTCCAATTTTAATGACGATAGGGCTTATGTTTGTCATGCTAGCGCCACTCCTTTTGGGTCTGTAACGGCCTGCCAGTTGTCAGTAATGAGGCTGAATTCACTTGGCAGCCCCAATGACAAGTTAAAACACTGAACGGCTTGAGAAGCCGCCCCTTTGAGCAAATTATCAATCGCGACACAGACAACCAGTGTTTTAGACAAATCGTCAAACTGCCAATGGAGATCCGCAAATGGCGTAAAGGTCACATCATCAATTTGTGGCCACTGTTTTTTTAATCTAACCAGTGGGGTCTTATCGTACGCATTGGCATACGCCTGAGTGACATCCTGTTCGCTAACGTGCGACTTTAATTGCAATGTCACGGTAGCGAGTAGCCCTCTTTTAAATGGCGCCAAATGAGGATTAAATACAACCGGTGCTCCAGCCTCTTGACTGATCTCAGGTTGATGTCTGTGTTGTAATATTTGGTAAGGCCTTAAGCTCACTTCATTGAAGCTCGTCGCTAGGTTTGCATTTCTTCCTGCCCCACTTACACCACTCGTACCGTTGACCACGATTAATCCGGATTGGTTTAGTTGGCAGTGAGCTAGCGGTTTTAAGGCCAATAGACTAGCGGTGGGGTAACACCCAGGTAGGGCAAAAAGGGTCTGTTCAGTAACATCTTCATGTAGCCATTCCGCTAGGCCATAACAAGCTTCTTTAAGTAACTTGGGATATTGATGCTCAAAACCATAATGATTAATGTATAAATCAGGGCTGTTCAAACGAAATGCGGCCGAGAGATCAAAAACCTTTACACCATGTACTAAAAACTCTCCCGCCCACGTCGCAGCAAACTCATGAGGTGTCGCTAAAAATACCGCGTCTAAATCCACTACCGCCGAGTCGAACCATTGACGCGAAAAAGATTGCAGGGGTACATCACATATCCCCTGCCACCGAGCATGCAACTCGGAGAAAGGTCTCGCGTCGGAATCACTGTGTTCGGATACGACAAGGTCGCGTAATGACACATAGGGGTGACGAGTCAAAAGACCCACCAGCTCAGCTCCTACATAACCACTTGCACCAATTATTGCTACCTTCGACACCGACATTTATATCAATCCACAAAAAACTGAAAAATTATTCAATTAGAAAAATTAGATTATTTATACTAATGATAGAAAAGTAACACCACATGAATTATTATGCAATAAATCAACATAATTATTTTGTTAAAATTTTATGACTTATTCTCAAACACAAAAATCTTTGCCATCGTTCAAACAGGCCATGACTGAACTCATTGCCACACCATCGATCAGCTCTTCGTTAATCAGCTGGGATCAATCCAACAAACCTCTCATAGATACATTGTCTAGCTGGTTCGAGACACTGGGCTTTGAAATTAAAATAGAGCAGGTTGTCAGTCATTGTGATGAAGTGCTTAAGCCCAAATACAATTTACTGGCTAAATTAGGTAACGGCGAAGGTGGCTTACTTCTCTCTGGACATTCAGACACTGTGCCCTACGACGAATTACGTTGGGATACCGATCCGTTTGTCATCAAGGAAGATAACGAACGCTTCTATGGCCTCGGCACCTGTGACATGAAAGGCTTTTTTGCTTTTATCTTGGAAGCATGTAAATCACTTGTCGAATCGAACCAACATAAAAAACTAAAAAAACCACTATATATATTGGCAACTGCCGACGAAGAAACCACCATGGCCGGTGCCCGTTTGTTTGCCGAGCAACAACTTATAAAACCAGACGTGGCTATCATAGGTGAACCGACAGAGCTTCAACCTGTTAATATGCATAAAGGCCATATGTCTCATCGGATTTCGGTCCGTGGCCAATCGGGGCATTCAAGCAAGCCTCACTTAGGCGTCAACGCCATAGAAATCATGGCCGCTGTGATCCGAGAATTACAGCACCTAAAGTCAAACTTAATGCAGTCATTTACTAATCAACAGTTTGAAACCGACTACCCCACTCTCAACTTTGGCGCGATTAAAGGCGGAGACAACGCCAACCGAATTTGTGGAGAGTGTTATTTAGATATTGATATGCGAGCATTGCCTGGATTACAAGACAAAGACTTATTGCTGTTGTTAGAAAATACTTTAAAACCTCTACAGTTAAAACATCCCGAGCGAATCACCGTGGACGCATTGCACTTACCCTGTCCTAGTTTTCAGCAGCTTGATGTCGAACACCAAAACTTCAGTCACGTACTTGAAGAAATTGCTGGAAAGTCCTGTTGTGCCGTAGACTACTGTACGGAGGCCCCTTTTATCCAATCCGTCGGCGCTCAAACGTGGGTATTTGGCCCAGGCTCCATCCATCAAGCGCACCAACCCAATGAGTTTTTGGCATTTGATCAGATCAATCCTACCCAAGACATGCTGACAAAGCTGATCAAAAAAGTTTGTTTGTAAATATTGGCCTTAAAGCAAAAAAAGCGCGTAACAAGTAAAGGACATACCTCAACTCTTCACGCGCTTTTATTTGACCATTTATATTGCTGTTGTTTTAACTAAAGCCCAACAAAAGCAATAACCCCACGATAAAAGATAAATGCGGCTATCGCAACGAAAATATCCCAAAATGGGATATTTGTAGCTCAGGTTTATCGTTGCGCCATGAACCGAATCTGGGATGAAAGACAACAGCGCTTTCGGCAATTCCTCAAAGACATTCGCAAAGAGTCAGGCTTATCTCAAGAAGAACTCGCGAAACGTCTAGACCGACCGCAAAGCTATGTCTCTAAATACGAACGTGGTGAACGCAAACTCGACTTTGTCGAAACTGTCGAAATTTGCGAGGCGCTTGGCCACTACGATATTAAAGAAGTATACGAATACATCAAAAAGTAGTCGGTGTATTGTTACGCCTCGTTATCAGTAACCATACATACTCCGTAAAGCCGCTAAAATTATGCATCTTGTTATAAACGGCGTTCATTCTTGATACCTCTAAAATTATTCCAAAAAATTTTAAAAAAATTTATTCGTCCAGACTTGGATTCTGTGTTCCCACCCCTATATACAAGCACACAAAGATTTTAGTTTGTCACGCACTGTGCGTGGCTCATTATAAACACACATATATCGGAGATAATGACCAATGAGCATTCGTCCTCTACACGACCGCTTAATCGTTAAGCGCAACGAGCAAGAAACCAAATCAGCAGGCGGCATTGTTCTGACTGGATCTGCAGCAGAAAAGTCGACTCGCGGTGAAGTCATTGCAGTTGGTAACGGTCGTATTTTAGAAAACGGTGACGTTCGTCCTTTAGACGTTAAAGTTGGCGACACAGTTATCTTTAGCGAAGGGTACGGCGTCAAAACAGAAAAGCTTGACGGCCAAGAAGTGCTAATCATGTCTGAATCAGACATCTTAGCAATCGTAGAATAATCCCCTTTTACTCGAACAATAGGAATCAAATATCATGGCAGCTAAAGACGTAAAATTTGGTAATGACGCTCGCGTAAAAATGTTAGCGGGTGTGAACATCTTAGCAGACGCAGTTAAAGTCACGTTAGGTCCAAAAGGTCGTAACGTCGTTTTAGATAAATCATTTGGTGGCCCAACGATCACTAAAGACGGTGTATCTGTTGCAAAAGAAATCGAGCTTGAAGACAAGTTTGAAAACATGGGCGCACAGATGGTTAAAGAAGTTGCTTCTAAAGCCAATGATGAAGCCGGTGACGGTACAACTACCGCAACTGTTTTAGCGCAAGCTATTATCAACGAAGGTATCAAAGCAGTTGCCGCTGAGATGAACCCAATGGATCTTAAGCGCGGTATCGACAAAGCGGTTAAAGCGGCAATCGAAGAGCTAAAAGAATTATCTGTACCTTGTGCAGACTCAAAAGCAATTGCTCAAGTAGGCACTATCTCTGCAAACTCTGATGCAGAAATCGGTAACATCATCGCTGAAGCGATGGAACGCGTTGGTCAAGAAGGCGTTATCACAGTTGAAGAAGGCCAAGCACTTGAAACTGAACTTGACGTAGTTGAAGGTATGCAGTTTGACCGCGGTTACCTATCTCCTTACTTCATCACTAACCAAGAAAATGGCACGGTTGAACTAGACAACCCATTCATCTTATTGGTTGATAAAAAAATCTCTAACATCCGTGAATTACTTCCTACGTTAGAAGCTGTTGCAAAAGCGGGTAAACCACTTCTTATCATCGCTGAAGATCTAGAAGGCGAAGCATTAGCAACATTAGTTGTTAACAACATGCGCGGTATCGTTAAAGTTTCTGCAGTAAAAGCTCCTGGTTTTGGTGACCGTCGTAAAGCAATGTTACAAGACATCGCTATCCTTACTGGTGCAACAGTTATCTCAGAAGAGATTGGCATGGAGCTAGAAAAAGCTCAGCTAGAAGACCTAGGTACTGCTAAGCGCGTTGTTATCACTAAAGATGACACAACGGTTATCGACGGTGCCGGTGAGCAAGAAGGCATTGATGGCCGCGTTGCACAAATCAAAGCACAAATCGAAGAGTCAACGTCTGACTACGACAAAGAAAAACTTCAAGAGCGTCTAGCTAAACTATCTGGCGGTGTTGCAGTGATTAAAGTTGGTGCAGCAACAGAAGTTGAAATGAAAGAGAAAAAAGACCGCGTTGACGATGCACTACACGCAACTCGCGCAGCGGTTCAAGAAGGTATCGTTGCAGGTGGTGGTACAGCACTAGTTCGTGTTGCGGCTAAGATTGCTGATCTTAAAGGTGACAACGAAGACCAAACTCACGGTATCAAGATTGCACTTCGTGCGATGGAAGCACCGCTTCGTCAAATCGCGTTCAACTCTGGCGACGAGTCATCAGTAGTTGTTAACAAGGTTAAAGAAGGCGAAGGTAACTTTGGTTACAACGCTGCAAACAGCACCTACGCTGACTTAGTTGAAGAAGGTATCCTAGACCCTACTAAAGTAACCCGTAGTGCACTGCAGTTTGCTGCGTCAGTAGCTGGCCTAATGCTAACTACCGAAGCAATGGTAACAGACGCACATCAAGACGCATCTTCAGGCCCAGCAATGCCTGACATGGGCGGCATGGGTGGTATGGGCGGCATGATGTAGTAGCGCTTTTACTCTACTTGTTAGTCCTAAAGCTTAACAAAGAAGCCCAAGTTGAAATACTTGGGCTTCTTTAATTATAGACTGCTCTAGACATTTAACTTGCCTATTGATTTAGAACATCAAACTCAATTGTTAAATGTTATCAATCAAATACAATTAGTGTGGACTAGTGCAACAATTTAAAACTGGTATCCAATATTAAGAAAAACTTCACTAATATCTTTATAGTCGCCAGAGCCATTACCATAGCCAGCCCCAATCCATGCTCCTGATTCTCCCATCCCATTCATAAAGTAACTATAATTTATACTTACCCCGTAGATGGTAGAGTCTGCCCCGGTTACAGGATCAACTTCATAATCTAAATTTCCATATGCTAATCCAAAGGTATGATTGTTGCCGGGAAAAAGGTAACTACTTTGTAGCCCAAAAGTACCACCACAGGCATTACCTTCTAACGACTCTGCAAAAACATTCCAGCAACCCGTAGAAATAAATGCTGTATTTTGTCCCTCAGTGACAGATAGCCTAGCACCTACCCCACTTGTTAGAGCCCCATAACCAAAGCTATACTTTATGTCGGACGCTAAGGGACTAAAGCTAAAAAATAATAATAAAATTAAAGTTTGTTTCATTTCGAATTCTCCTGGCACTTTAGATTTAATTAAGTTCACCACATGTTGAGCAACTTGTTCCACCAACGAACATAGTACCGCCTAACTAGCTGAGTGCCTGCCGTTTAGTATGCTTCTTAGTAGTATCATCAAAAAAGCCAAAGTGAATTTAAAATTAGTAAAAATAGACTAACCTTTATTCATCTGATGGTGAATAGTTGAGATACTGGGCTTTGGGTTATGACGTTTAATCGCTTTGTTTTGAGTACTAGTTTGTTGTTGAGCTTGGTGGTTGTGGTTAGTATCGCAAAGGCAGATGCCAATGAACTTGAAAAATACGGTATTCCAGAACAGATCAGTACCTACGCAAATCTAAAATGGCAGCCAGAAATTGTCGAACCCAAATACTCAATTGAAACTGCAACTATAGACGATTTTGACTTCAAAGCAGTAAAAGCCACCTTGAGTTTGTCCGTGCCATTTGACCAAGCCGTATTATTATTTCCTCAGAATGACGCTTGTTGGCAATGGCTCAGTCGTTGTAAGTCTTCTAAAACACTAAGACAAATCACAGACGACAAGGCAATTGTTTATACCAATATTGACATGCCGTGGCCTATCACTGACCGCAGCTTTGTTTTTTTGAGCGACACGCAACGTTCCTCTGATCGTTTAGAAATGCGCTTTATCCCGTCAGACTTGCACGTGGAAGTAGAAAAAAGAACAGTTCGAGGGTTTGCCTATTCACATTATGTCATCGAACCTTCTTCCAATGCAGATATGGCGGATATAGAGACCAATGTCACAGTAGTGATGTACACCAATTTTGGCGGTAGCGTATCGGCCGGACTTATCAATGGTAAGTTAGCCGACGAAATGGAATCTGACCTGATCAACTTATTAAAACTCTCTACGCCAAAATAACCTGAGAGTTAGTTCAGCACAGTTGGGCTGGTTCTGTTAGAATCCCGCCATTCCCAGCGAACTAATAGCCAATCCCAATCGATAAGTGAGTAAAACAGTGACCGCCCCAGCTTTTGATACCATTCAACTCAAACCCGAATTGCTCGCGACCTTAAAAAGTCTCGACTTTACTTCCATGACGGACATTCAGGCCCAAAGCTTACCTACCATCATCGAGGGAAAAGACGTCATTGGACAAGCAAAAACAGGCTCTGGTAAAACCGCGGCATTTTCATTGGGTATTTTACAAAATTTAGATGTTAAACGGTTTCGCGTTCAGGCCTTGGTGTTATGCCCTACGCGAGAACTGGCCGACCAAGTCGCTAAAGAAATCCGAACGCTCGCTCGTGGCATTCACAATATAAAGGTATTAACTCTATGTGGCGGCACACCAATGAGCCCGCAAATCAGCTCACTGGAGCACGGTGCACACATATTGGTTGGTACGCCAGGTCGTATTGAAGATCACTTAAATAAAGACCGCATCGATTTGTCAGAACTTAATACTCTGGTTTTAGACGAAGCAGACCGCATGTTGGAAATGGGGTTTCAGTCAGCGATGGATGCAGTCATTGAAGCAGCTCCTACAGAGCGCCAAACTCTATTATTTAGTGCCACATTCGAAAGCAATGTCGAAAAAGTCGCTAATCGCTTTTTGCGTAACCCAATTAAAGTAAAAGTCGAATCTAACCACGAAGCCTCGAGCATCAATCAAGCGTTTTACGAAATTGCTGATAACGATGAGCGCCTTGCCGCCACTGAATTACTTTTAATGAAACACCAAGCTAAATCAGCCGTCGTGTTTTGTAACACCAAAAAAGAAACTCAGCTTGTCGCAGATGATTTGTACGACTTAGGCTTTGACGTGGCGGCACTGCATGGTGACTTAGAACAAAGAGATCGCGATCAAGTACTAAGTCAGTTTAGCAACGGTAGCCGAACCGTTCTGGTGGCTACTGACGTCGCTGCCCGCGGTTTAGACATAAAAGACTTGGAGTTAGTAATTAATTACCAACTTGCACACGATACTGAAGTGCACATCCACCGTATCGGCCGTACTGGTCGCGCCGGCCAAAAAGGTTTAGCTGCTAGCCTAGTAGGCCCAAATGATGGATACAAAATTGGTTTAATTGAAGATTACCTAGACAGAACCATCAGTTATTCTGATTTACCTAATGATTCAGTTTTGCAAAATCCAGTGGTCAAAGCCGAGATGCGTACTATCCGTATTAACGGTGGTAAAAAGCAGAAGATTCGCCCAGGTGACATCTTAGGAGCGCTTACGTCAAACGACAGTATTTCGGGTGACGATATCGGCAAAATCAATATGTTTAGCATGTACAGCTATGTCGCCGTTAATAAAAGCATCGCCAAAAAAGCCGCCAAGCAGCTGGAAGAAGGCAAGCTTAAAGGCAAAAAATTCAGAGCTTGGCTTCTGCGCTAATCTCTCACCAAAGCAAACTCAAATTTTATTACTCAGCCATACCGTTTGGTATGGTTTGAGTGGTAATTCGGCGCTTATGTCGGCAATTTCATTATCCGAAATCAAATCCCACCATTGATTATTAATCACTAAGTTCAACTCAGACAACCTAAGCGGTACCTCTTCGTTACTCACATTACTGACGCAAAATATACTTTGTTTTCGATCCAAACTTTGTCGCCAAAAGCCAAACAGCTTTGAGCCTAAATGCAATACAAACTGTACCGCATTGGGATGAAAAGCGGCTTGTTTGATACGAATTGTAATTAACGCTTTTAGTCTCGATAGTACTTTGTGGTGCTCGTTAAACTTATTACTAAGTACCGCTTCGAGTTCATTAAATTGCCAATTATGTCGGTTAATAGAGCGGTTTTGGCCGGTGTGTTTTATTTTGTCATAGTCGTTACGAGTACCAATCAAGGAGTGAATATAAATGCCCGGAACGCCTTCTAAGCCCAGCATTACGGCATGAGCACATAAATAGCGCTCTAATCCTTTGCTGTCCTCACCGTCAACTGTGCCCTGTAATGCATCAAATAGTGCAATATTGATTTCGTAGGGCTTTTGTTCACCTTGTTCACCGGTTCGCCACGATACACGACCACCGCGCTCTTGCATGGTGTTGACCAGAGTATAAATTTCTTGCTCGGACAAAAGACCTTCTGCTGGACGTAAACCAATACCATCGTGCGAGGCAATAAAATTAAAATAAAAGGTGCCATTTTGAGACGGCGGCATACTCATTAACCAGCGCTTAAGGTATTGGCAACTGCCGGTTATGAGAGCGTTGACCAGCAGTGGTGGCAAAGAAAAGTTGTAGATCGCATGCGCTTCATTGGCATTACCAAAGTAAGTCAGGTTTTGACTGTTTGGAATGTTGGTTTCGGTGATGATTAACGCGTCTGATACCGTGTGCTCAATCAAGCTACGCAGCAAACGAATCACCTCATGAGTGTGAGGTAAGTTAATACAAGGACCACCCGGGATCTTCCACAAAAACGCCACGGCATCGAGTCTGAAAATACGAACACCGGCATCGAGGTACTGACGAATTATCGACACAAAGGTCACCAACACCTCAGGATTGCGAAAGTCCAAGTCAACCTGATCATGACTGAATGTACACCAAACTTGCTGCAGTCCATTTGCGGTTTCTGTCGGTCTGAGTAAAGGTGACGTTCTCGGTCTAACGACTTTAGACAAATCATCCGATAAGCTGGCGGTAAAAAAGTAATCGTGACCCTTGCCTTCGCCTTTTATAAAGTTTTGGAACCAAGCACTGCGACTCGAGCAATGGTTTATTACCAAATCGGCCATTAATTTTCGTTCGCTAGCAATATCAGAGATGTCCTGCCAATCTCCTAGACCATCATTCACCGAAGAATAGTCAATGACCGAAAAACCATCATCGGAGCTATACGGAAAAAACGGCAATATATGCACGCTATTTATCGTATCGTCGGTAAACGTCGTCATAAAGCGCTGTAAGGTCTGTAACGGCTTTTCACCTTCGCTTTGTACTGAGTCACCATAGGTGATCATGACTACGTCTTTCTCTGACCAGTGATTAGCAAATGGCTCTGGGACTTTAAAGCTTTCCGCCGTTCGCATTTCGGTCAATAGACGTTGTGCCAAGCCTTCATAATCGGACACCGCTTCCACGTCTTGATAAATCACGGTAAGTTGTTGAACCAATTTTTGGGTTAAATCAATTTGTGCCATCGCCCGCTCCTATTCCACTTAAATTCTATGCCGTCGCCAATGTTGGCTTTTTTAAATGGCCGCTAAACTCTTGATAGTCCTCTTCAACCGCTTGTTTTAATTCACTGAGTACAGACGGCATGGCGCTAACAACTCGACTCCAAGATGGAATAAACGGTGTTTGCATCGGGTTGGCATTAAATAGTTCGCCTGCTTCCATGATGTTTTTGGCAAACATTTCGACCGATTGTTCCTCTAGGTGAATATCCAAACTCAAGCCATTAATTAACGCATCACTGCGGTAGGTTTCGATATAGTCTAGGGCGATCCTAAAATAGGTTGCTTTGATGGTACGGAGATTTTCGGCATTAATTACGTGCCCTTGTGTAGCTAACTTTCTAAAGAGCGCTTTGGTGATGTCGATGGACATCTTAGATAAACCCGCCTCGGTGCTTTCAAAAGACACGTCTTGGTGTTTGTGGTCGTAATTATCGGCGATATCGACCTGACAAATGCGGTTAGCACCATAATTGCGATGCATTTCGGACAGTACACCTATCTCTAGTCCCCAATCACTTGGTATACGCAGGTCATTTAGGACATCACGTCGAAACGAAAACTCACCCGATAACGAATACCTAAAGCTATCCATGTACTCTAAATACTCGTTGTAACCCAATACTTTTTGCAATGCTTTTAACAAGGGAGTGACTAACAGGCGGGTAACTCGGCCATTTAACTTGTCGTTCGCGACTCGTGCATAAAACCCCTTACTAAACTCAAAGTGCAGTAAAGGGTTGGCCACTGGGTAAATCAAGCGTGCCAATAACTGACGGTCGTACGTCGTAATATCACAATCGTGAAGTGCGACAGCTTCCGCCCGCTCAGTTGCTAACACATAGCCCATGCAATACCAAACGTTACGACCTTTTCCTAATTCAGTGGGAGCCAGACCCAATTTGTCTAACTTTTTGTGCAGTGCTTGTAGTCTCGGCCCATCATTCCACAATATACGGTGATGTTGTGGTAATTCGTCAAAAAATGACAAAGCGTGTTGGTATTCTTGTAGGTTGGCTCTGTCGAGACCGATAACAATCTGATTTAAATACGGAACATTAGTCAAGTTTCGGACTATCTTACTCAATGCAGGTCCTTGAAGCTCAGAATACAAACTCGGTAAAATCAAACCAAGCGGCCGAGACTTCGCAAACGAAATCAACTCCTTTTCCAAGTCCTCCGTGCTGCGTTGGGTTAAGTTATGCATCGTGGTGACCACACCGTTTTGATAAAAGTCTGCCATCGTTGTCTCCTCGTGCTCTCACACTATTTATGAAACTCTTTAATTATTTGATTAATGCCTTCAGCCCAGCCCTCAGGCCCCATTTGCGATGTTTGAATTAATGACTCTGTGCGTTTGAGCCTAGGATATGCGTGTTTGTGAGAGCGGATTTGAACAGCAACATCAGCAACTTCCAACATGTCGATATCGTTGTAGCTATCTCCTAAGGCGATGGTCATTAGTCCACCTTTAATTGAGTGCTCTACACCAAACTGTAATCTGAATTCATTTGTAAGCCATTGCATTGCATGGCCTTTATTGGTTTGCCCGCTAATGTGAAAAAAACGTCCCCCTTCCAACATATTTGCACCACGGTCGGACAAATAAATCGCCAACTGTTGCTTTTGACGCTCGTTACCTAGCCACTTAATGGGCTCGCTGAATTGTTTTTTGGACGCTAACAAAGCGTCTTGTTTAGACAGGCCGGTTTCTAATGCGATTTGATCTGAGCTCATTTGTGAAAAACCAATAAATGCATCACATAAACTCGAGGGAAGCTGATTTAAGAAATCTAAAATTTCGTCTCTTGCAATCGTAAACGATTTACACCAAAACTCATCTATTTGCACACACCCCTGCGGTACTTGGGGAAAATAATCCCGAGGTATATAAACCGCAGCCCCATTTTCGACAATAAAAGGCGTGTTAAGGCCGATTTGTTCAGTGATCACTTTAAGCTCGGCAAAAGTTTTACTCGTATTTGGAATTACGGGAATACTGGCGTGCTGAAGTTGTAATAAGGTCGGCTTGGCGGCTTCAAAGTTGTAGTCAAAGTGGTCTAGCAGGGTGCCATCTAGGTCAGTAAAAACAACAAAAGCTGGGACATCGCTCATTACTTTACTCCTGATATTGGGCGTGAAACGACCTGGTTGATACTGCGATCAGGAGCTAGCTCTATTACTAAATCAAAATTGCGATGACTATTAAGTGTGTGTTCAGTGAGCCTTTGATAATGTGAAACAAATCGGCGCAGTTGGTTAGCAGTCATCAATCCAGATGCATTTTTAGAAGCAACAGCTCTAAGCCTCTGCTCCTGCTCTAACCGCCATTCAAAAACACAATCAAAGCTCGGCGCCTTGAGCATGATCCAAAAGTCCATTAAGTTGTACAAAGGCAAAAAAGCTTGTTCGAGAACTCGGTCCGAATACTGGCGCCAAACTCCTTTGCCATCCTCTTTTTCTTCTAGACTGTTAACGGGCTCACTTAGCTGAAAAGGCGATTGCGGACGAGTGCCCCAGCACCAACCTTCTATTAAAACCAATTCAACGGGCTTATCAATGAAGCCCCAAGCCTCGATGGGATGTGGGTTATCTGTCGCTTTATTAAATCTTGGAATAGCAAAGCCAAGTTCTCGATTCTTTAACTTATGCAACACTGAAGTCAGCGATGCCATATCATGTGTACCCGGAACGCCCCTGGTAATAAACAACTGGTGCACTTCAGACGCTAATGCCTGTCGTTGTTGACGAGATAAATAAAAATCATCTAAGGATAAGGTGACTGAATTAACTTTATAAACTCGAGCAAGGTAATATTCGATAAATGCACAAAGCGTTGATTTTCCCGACCCCTGACATCCGTTAAAGCCGACAAAAAAAGGAGTATGTGCTTCATTTTTGTGCTTATGAAGTTGTTCAGCGATTGGAATGAACCACTTTAGTGCAACATTATAAAATGACTGAGGTAACTTATTTTCCTCAATAAACCTTTGTATTAGTTGGTCTTCCATCTACTTCCTTCGCTCATAATGCTGCGCTTTAAACTTTATTTATGAGAGAAGTTTCAACAAACGTGCCAGTGAAATTAGATACAAGCCTTTAATATCTCGATAATCAAATCGCAGACAAAAAAATCCCCGGCCAAAGCCAGGGATTTTTCAGATATCGTTTTTAAAAGGGATTAGCCTTTAGCACGAGAAGCACGCTTACGCTCAGCTTCAGTTAAGTGCTTTTTACGAATACGGATGTTTTCAGGTGTGATTTCTACCAATTCGTCATCGTCGATGAACTCAAGTGCTTGTTCAAGCGTCATGATAATTGGTGGAGTAAGAACCTGTGCGTCATCAGTACCAGATGCACGAACGTTCGTTAACTGCTTACCTTTAAGCGCATTAACCGTAAGGTCGTTGTCACGGCTGTGAATACCGATGATCATACCTTCGTATACTTCAGTACCGTGACCGATCATCATACGACCGCGTTCTTGAAGGTTAAATAGTGCGTTAGTTAGTGCCTTACCTGTTGCGTTTGCAATCAATACACCGTTCTTACGAGCACCGATCTCACCACCTTTGTGCGGACCGTATTCCATAAATGTGTGGTAAAGAAGACCAGAACCAGAAGTCAATGTCATGAATTCAGTTTGGAAACCAATTAAACCACGGCTTGGCATGATGAAGTCCATACGGATACGACCTTTACCATCTGGTGCCATGTCAGTTAGTTCAGCTTTACGAAGGCCCATGTTTTCCATGATAGAACCTTGGTGTGCTTCTTCAACGTCGATGGTTACTGTTTCGTACGGTTCTTGAATTTCACCGTCGATTTCACGCATGATTACTTCAGGGCGAGATACCGCTAATTCGTAACCTTCACGACGCATGTTCTCGATTAAGATACCTAAGTGTAATTCACCACGACCTGAAACGCGGAACTTGTCCGGATCTTCAGTTTCTTCAACGCGTAGTGCTACGTTGTGTACCAATTCGTTTTGTAGACGTTCAAGGATGTTACGAGAAGTAACGTACTTACCTTCTTGACCAGCAAATGGCGAAGTGTTTACCTGGAATGTCATTGTAACTGTTGGCTCATCAACCGATAGTGGCGGTAGAGGCTCAACTTCTGTCGGACAACAGATAGTGTCAGAGATCTTAAGTTCACCAAGACCTGTGATAGCGATGATGTCACCTGCTGTCGCTGAATCTGCTTCGTAACGCTCTAGACCTAAGTAACCAAATACTTTACCAACTTTACCGTTGTGGATTTTGCCCGCAGCCGTTTGAACAGTTACTTGTTGACCCGGTTTAACAGTGCCACGCATGATACGGCCAACACCGATAACACCTAAGTAAGAGCTGTAATCAAGCTGAGAAACCTGCATTTGGAATGCACCGTCGGCATCCACTTCTGGCGCTGGAACTTGGTCGATGATAGTTTCGAACAATGGCGTCATGTCTGTACCAGTCACGTCTTCTTCATGAGAAGCCCAACCGTTAAGTGCAGAGGCATAAACAACTTGGAAGTCCAACTGTTCGTCAGTTGCACCTAAGTTGTCGAACAAGTCAAAAACTTGGTCCATTACCCAGTCAGGACGTGCGCCTGGCTTGTCAATTTTGTTGATAACAACGATTGGCTTAAGGCCTTGAGCGAATGCTTTTTGAGTAACGAAACGCGTCTGTGGCATCGGACCTTCTTGCGCATCTACGATTAGCAATACAGAGTCAACCATTGACATAACACGTTCTACTTCACCACCGAAGTCGGCGTGTCCCGGAGTATCTACGATGTTTACACGGTAGCCGTTCCAGTCGATAGCCGTGTTTTTAGCAAGAATGGTAATACCACGCTCTTTTTCGATGTCATTCGAGTCCATGACTCGCTCATCTAAATCAGTACGAGAATCTAGCGTACCTGATTGTGCTAGAAGTTTGTCAACTAGCGTTGTTTTACCGTGGTCAACGTGCGCAATGATCGCTACGTTTCTTAGGCCCTTACGGTCGTTTGGCTGGCTCATTTGTATTCCTCAAAAAGGGTGTTTCGCCACGTTAAATTTTAAAACAAATTTCAAAAAATGTGCGACGGGTTTTTATCTGGCGCCGGATTATACATGAAAGCGCAGAAGATAAAGTGAATTAATTAAAAATAGGCTAATTTATTTACAATTGGTGGTAGATTTTTATCCGAATTTGCTTAATATAGTGTGGATCAAACATGGAGCTGTTGATTTATGAGGGAAAGTGCATTCAATTTTATGCAAGGCGTCTTTACGACTGTGTTAAGTCATAGTCTTGACCTATTTGCGTATATTGATAAAGAGTCTAAGTACCAATACATTAGCCAAAGTTACGCTGACTTTTACGGTTTAAACGGCCGTGAACTCATAGGTTGCACTCCACAACAAGTGTTTGATACCCATACCTTCGAAGATATTATCCAACCCAACATCGAAAAATGCATGAGCAACGGCAAACCTGTGCATTTTAAATCTTGGATCCAGGCTAAAAATAGCATACACCTCAGTTATTTATACATTAGCTACTTACCTCATGTCAGCGCTGACACAAAAGAAGTCGTTGGTATTATTGTCATCGCAAAGGATGTGACTGAGTTTAAACGAGCCGAGGGCTTGTTATCTCGTTCAGCTAATACTGATGCATTGACAAATATCCCCAATCGTCTATTTCTCAATAAACATCTCCAGGATTTATGTTTTGCGGATGATGAAGAACAAACCTCATTTGCACTGCTGTTTTGTGATTTAGATGGGTTTAAAAAAGTCAATGATGTCCATGGTCATGCTGTCGGTGACAAAGTACTCAACTTAGTTGCGGCTCGATTAAAGCAACAGATTCGCGGAGATGATATTATCGCTCGGTACGGTGGTGACGAATTTGTAATTTTAATTGCAGACAACGGTGACGACCGTGTTGTAGAAGCTGTAAAAGATAAAGTATCACACGCAATTACGCAGCCTTTTAGCCTCTCTGGAAATGTCATAGAGATAGGCGTGAGCATTGGTACGGCAAGATTTCCTGATGACGGAGTCGATCCTGATTCGCTGCTTAGCCTTGCTGATCGAGAAATGTACAACAGTAAAAATTCTCCCCGATAGTTCTGGAAATATCAGCTCAAGACGACTAGATTTATAGTGTGCAGCAGAGTAAACGCCTCTGCTTTTTTTAACTAATTTATAAGTTTAGAAGTCAAAATGAACGTAGAATTTATTAATCCGTTTTTGAGTTCACTGATGAACGTGCTTGAGACCATGGCGATGACAAAACTGGAACCAGGAAAGCCAAGTCTTAAAAAAGAAGAGACTTCTAGAGGCGACGTTTCTGGCATTATTGGCATGGCAGGACCTCAAACAAAGGGCTCTTTATCCGTTACATTTCAAGAATCTTTAGCACTGTCAATCATGGAAAAAATGCTGGGTGAACGTCCAGACAAAATCAATGATGAAGTCACTGACATGGTAGGCGAGATTACCAATATGGTTACCGGTGGCGCTAAAAATATTTTAGGTGATAAGGGCTACGAGTTTGATATGGCCACCCCGACCATAGTGTCAGGTAAAGACCATACCATCAGCCATCAGTGTGAAGGCGCAACACTTATCATTCCTTTCACGTCCGAATCGGGCAACGCTTACATAGAAGTATCGTTTGACGTTTTGGCTAAGTAGTCAGAGTCGTTCGGTTTGGTTTTTAATGGTGAGAATAGAAAAACAGAACTATTCTCACCCTTGCCAAATGTTGAATCAAATGAATTAAAGCGCTCGCTGAAAGTCATTACTAATCGGCCGTCTACCAACTCATATCGATTGATAGATCCACCAGCAGCTTTCATTTTAAAAAAGATGTAAGCACGTCCACTGCCTTCAAAGGTCGTTGTCATTTCAACAGGAACGCCTTGCTCATTGGTTGTAATGACCAGCTCCCCTTCAAAATTGTCGACGTATTTACGTACTTGTTTATCTCGGATAAAAGATTCTACAGGCATCGAAAAATACATTTTGGTCAGCGCTTGTTGTTCGTTTTCTATAGACTCTACACGGGTTAATGTCGCTGGTGATAAATACGTATTAATAGATGAAATAGGCGATAAAATACTGTTTATTCGAGTCGTCCCTACTTCTCGTATCGCATCTATTGTTGGAGTTTCGACTTCTTCATCGACGACACGGGCGGCGGTTTCTACCTTGATTGCTTCTGTGACTTGTTTGTCATAGGAAATGGTTAAGCCTTTTTGATCTTCCTGAATAAAAAAGCCAACCGAACCAACAGACTCTCGCGGTTCACCATCAAACTCTTCGATATCTTTGAAAGAAACTTGCAATTCACCAGCAATAGGCTGATTGGTGGTGACTTCGGACAGTACTAACTTGAGTTTTTCTAGAGGAGAAGTGCTTTTGTTGGGTTGTTCCAAACTATCCTCATTGGATGCAAAGCTCGCACCTGAAGATATAACCAAACACAGTGCAAGGGTATATTTGGAGCTATTGGCCATTAAGTATTTAGCCTTAAAAGCGACATGTTTCAACGCATCTTGTGACCACTTTTTACGGAACATCGTTTTCTCCCTGATTTGCGAATTAATCTGTTGTATAAGCTAATAAACAGACCCTAACTTTAGCACTTAGTTCCTTGGTCAAATGTAAAAAAGCGTAACCACACTAACTCAATAAGGTTGCTTGCCACCGTTTATCATCTAAATGGATAAGCTGGCGTTGATCCCCTATTCTCACAGGTAATGCCAATTCACTATGAATAAAGTTAGCTGGTATTGTGGTTGCCATTTTTAGCGCATCGTTAATATTAATGTCCAGTTCGAGCACCGCATTTTTAACCGATTCTAACAAGGTTAAATGGGCTCCTGCTAAGGTTCCATCTTCAGTCGTTAACTTTCCTTCAAACACTTTGATGTCTGTGCCAAATAAGTTAAACCTAGCGTCGTTACTTCCTACCGTCGCCATTGCGTCCGACACCAGGAAAAGTCGTTGGTCATGGGTCTTTTTGTTTTCATTTTTAATGGTCCAAGCCAATCGAGCATTGTCGTAGTCGACATGATGGCCATCTAAGATTATTCCGGCGAACGCGTCTTTTCTCGATAATGCCACCCCCACCGCTCCTGGTTCTCGGCCGGTTATTTGTGACATTGCATTAAATAAATGCGTAAACCCAGATGCACCTTGATCTAACAAGGGTTTAATCTGTTTTGCAGTACTGTTTGTATGACCTATTGCAACGTGCCAATGATTTTGTCTCAAAAAAGCCAAATCGTCAGGAGACACTGATTCGGGTGCGACAGTGATTTTTTTGATGCCTAAATCCATGCGTTGATAAATAGCCCGCTCTCGCTCCGAAAAGCCCCTTACATGCTGTGCAGGGTGAACCCCTTTTTTAGGTTGGCTAATATGTGGCCCTTCAAAGTGGATCCCAAGAATTTGAGGATCACTGCTTTTTATCTGGTTTGCAACTGCGTCGGCCGCCTGCTCCATGATCGCTACGTCATCAGTAATGACGGTTGGTAAGTAATAGTACGTACCATATTGCTGATGAGCCAAGCTGATTTTATTTAGTCCTTCCGGTGTTGGCGTGTTATTGAACAATACACCACCACCGCCATTTATTTGTAGGTCAATAAAGGCTGGAGAGACAATACCTTCCAATATTTGTACATCAGAAGGGGGGAGCTTTATCGAAGTCAGTGCCTTACCGGCTTCAAGAGTAACGACTTTCTGGTCATCAAGGCAGAACAACACGTTATGGAGGATAGATTCACCATCAAAAAAGCGAGGGGCCCAATACGTCGTTATCATTTACTATTCCTATTAAACGGGAATTAATACCGGAATCAAAGAGATGACTAATAATAACGCCATTATGCGGTTAAATAACAATAATGTTTTGGGCTCTTCCAATAAACGACGCAATTTATGACCCATCATGGCCCAAAGACTGACAGAAGGTAGATTCATTAAGAAGAAAATAAATGACACGTAAACAATAGTTAAAATCGCCTTGTCAGGAGCATACACACTCACTGCAGTTAAAGCCATCGTCCAAGCTTTTGGGTTAACCCACTGAAACAGCACGGCTTGCATGAAGGTCATCGGTGTTCCTGATGCGTCATGCTCTGAAGCTTTACTACTATTGGCTATTTTGTAAGCCAAATATAACAGGTAAATAACACTAAATACTTTGAGGATCAGATAGCTTGACGGCCACATATTAAATAACTGAACGACACCAACTCCTACCATCAACAACATAAAACTAAAACCGAGCGCTACGCCCATCAAATGAGGAAGTGTGCGTTTAATACCAAAAGTTGCACCTGAGCTCATCAACATCAAATTATTGGGTCCTGGTGTTATTGACGACACCAAAGCGAACACCATAAGTGCGGTTATCATTTCAAAGGTCATTACTGTTCTCTGCTTAATTATTTAACGCTAGATAGTTTATTGGATTGGCGTCGCAAGGTGCTTGCGTTTATTGTTGAAAGGCAACAAAAAACACAATTAAGCACGACTATGGATAAGATAAACGAAAGAATATTGCAACACTTAAAAAGAGATGGTCGAATTACCAATGCTGAGCTCGCAGAGTCAGTCGGGCTTAGCCCATCTGCTTGTTTAAGGCGAGTACAAGAACTCGAAAAGTCAGGGATAATAAAAGGCTATCGGGCTGTTCTGGCGCCTGAAAAATTAGGGATTCAGTTTATCGCCTATGTCACTGTTGGTCTCTCGTCACATACTAAACAAGCACAGGCAGCATTTGAACAAGCCATTGCTGGCACGCCTGAGGTATTGGAATGCCATAATGTAACCGGTTCGTTTGAGTACTTACTGAGGGTAGAAACGGCGAGTTTAACCAGCTACAAACAGTTTCACACTGATGTATTAGGAGACATTCCTGAGGTCAATACTATAACAACCCTCGTCGTTATGGACTCACCTAAGGATGATCGTAGTTAGCGACAGATATTTTATTACGTCCGCTGTTTTTTGATTGATACAAAGCAACATCAGCTAATTTGAGGTAGTGCCTTAATAAATCCACTCCTTCCTCAGCAACGGCAATGCCGAAGCTACAAGTGACCTGAATAGACAAGTCATCCTTGATGATGGTCACATGTTTTTCAATTAACTGTCGAAGGTTTTCTATTTTTTGAATCATCAGAGGTAGACTATCCCCTTCAAGCAAGATGACAAACTCTTCGCCACCCATTCGCGACACTAAGTCTCTGGTACGGATATTATCAACTAAAATATCGGCTAAGGATTTTAGTACGACATCACCTACATCATGACCGTGAGTGTCGTTTACGTTTTTAAATCGATCTATGTCCATAACAGCAACAACAAACGACTTTTCGTTGTGTCTTGCCAAGTTTATAAAACGCTCACCGTCTTGATTTAACCCACGTCTGTTCAATACTTCTGTCAGAGCATCTGTTTTAGCTAATTTCTCTAAGTTAAACGCTTTGTCTTTTATTTTAGTGATGTCACGCTCTATTGCAGCGTAGTGAGTGACGACGCCTGAGTCGTTTTTTAATGGTACGATATTAACGTCAATCCAATACGGTTGGCCTGATTTTGTATAATTGATGATTTCTTCCCGAACTGGCTTACCTTGACTCAAGCACTCAATAATGTGCTTTTTGGCGACTGGGCTTGTCTTTTCACCCTGAACTATGTCGGTTGTGCGACCAATCGCCTCTTCATATGAATAACCAGTCAATCGCGTAAACTCTTTATTTACATAAACAATTGAAGGTCCGCTTCCTTTAAGGTCAATGGCATCACTGACAATCACGGCGTCATTGGCATGTTCTACTACTTCTTTAAACGGAATGAGTTCTTTTTGTGCAGTGATATTAGTAAACGTCACGACGTAGTGATAAGTGCCTTTTCGTTCGGTAGGAGATTTATACGCATCACACAAAAACCAGTACAGGCAATTTTCCAAATGATTAAAAACGCCAATTTCATAATTTTCGATGGGCTCATCAGAGTGCGCGGCTAAATAGCCCGGGTATTTTTCAAATGGAAGGGGCTCACCAAATTTATCGACGATTTGCCATGTCGGTTGTACCAAGCGCCGTGAATCTACTTCACAAACCAACCCGAGCCATGCTATTGCTTTTCCGTTAGCATAAGTGATTTCGGCATCAACATTAAATGCTATGATACCGACACTTAGGCCATCTAGTAGTTGCTCATGGTTGATTTTTAACTTCATTTACACCCTGTAAAAACTGCTTTTCAACTCGCCCTGTAACACCACAAAGTAGCTCGTAAGGAACGGTTTCAGCATGCTCTGCTATATATTCTATGGGTAACACCTCTCCCCAAAGTATAGCTTCGTCTCCAACTTTTACGTTAGATTGCGTACCTATTTCTACGCTAATCATATCCATTGAGACGCGTCCCGCCAAGTAATATGTATCATTATTAATCACTACAGGGGTGCCGTTTCTTGCATTTCGTGGGTAACCATCACCATATCCTATCGCAATGACAGCTAGGCGAGTGTCTTTTTTAGCGGTCCAAGTCGCCCCATAACCGACCGTCTCACCTTCTTTGATGTCTCTTACAGCAATAACGCTCGACTTTAATGTCATCGCTGGCATCAGACCAAAATCAATGGCCGAAGTCGCTTCAATAGGAGATACCCCATACAGCATGATGCCTGGTCTAACCCAATCTTGGTGTGAGTCAGGTAAAGATAATATAGCCGCAGAATTAGCAAATGATGATTCGCCTTGATGCTGCTCTAAAAGCTCAGTAAATAAAGCAAATTGTTGCTGATTTAAAGGATGGTGTACTTCATCAGCACAACCAAAATGACTCATTAGAATAGGTGTGCCTAGTACGTTAGTATGGCCTTTCAGACTACTCATTGCTGAGGAAACCTCTTCAGGTCGAATGCCTAAACGGTTCATCCCTGTATCGACTTTAAGCCACACACGAATTGAACGAGGTAAATCCGCTGCCAAAAAGCTTTCTAACTGGGCCTGCGTATGCAAAACAGTATCTAATCCCAAATTTGCAATGATATGTAATTCGCCTGCTTCAAAAAAACCTTCAAGCAAAACGATGGGCTTAGTTATCCCGGCAGCTCTTAACGCTACGGCCTCACTCAAACGAGCAACCCCAAATGCGTCCGCCTCGTTTAGTGCCATGGCAATTTGAGTTGTGCCATGACCATAGGCATTAGCTTTTAACATAGCTAACACTTTACTATTTGGCGCGTGTTTTTTTACGACTTTTAAGTTGTGCTGAATTGCACCTAGGTTAATCTCGGCAACGGCTATTTTCATTTCTGCGATTAATCCTCGATGAATGCGTTGCCAGCATAGTTATCAAATCGAGAATAATGCAATTGAGTCGTTAAGCGAATACGTCCGATAGGACCATTTCGGTGTTTACCTATGATAATTTCTGCGGTGCCTTTATCTGCTGAATCTTCGTGATATACCTCATCACGGTAAATAAACATGATCAAATCGGCGTCTTGCTCGATTGAACCAGATTCACGAAGGTCTGAGTTAACTGGGCGTTTATCGGCACGTTGCTCTAGGCCACGGTTAAGCTGAGCCAGTGCAATGACTGGAATATTTAATTCTTTTGCTAGTGCTTTTAATGATGCAGAGATATCGGCAATTTCTAACGTACGGTTATCTTTGAATTCTGGAGAGCGCATTAGCTGTAGGTAGTCGATCATGATCATAGACAAACCACCGTGTTCTCGAGCAATTCGACGTGCACGTGAACGCACTTCTGTCGGTGTTAGACCTGATGAATCATCAATGTATAACTTACCCTTTTCTTGCATTATGCCCAATGTACTCGCCAGTCGAGCCCAATCCTCATCATCAAGGTTACCTGTACGAACTTTCGTTTGGTCAATACGACCAAGTGATGCCAACATCCTCATCATGATCGAATCAGCAGGCATCTCCAAACTAAACACTAACGCAGGTTTGTCTGACGTTAAGGCTGCTGTTTCGACTAAGTTCATCGCAAAGGTGGTTTTACCCATCGAAGGACGAGCGGCAACAATGATCAAATCCGACGGTTGGAAACCACTGGTCATCTTATCTAGGTCTTGGAATCCACTCGTTAAGCCGGTAATACCGTCATTATCGGTACGCATTAGCTCTTCGATTTTGTCTACCGTTGAAGTCAAAATGGAGTTGAGGTCTTTTGGGCCATCATTGGCGTTTTCACGTTGCTCAGCAATTTTAAAGACTCGTGATTCTGCAAAATCTAATAGTTCTTCAGAACTTCTGCCTTCTGGGTTGTAACAGGCGTCAGCAACTTCATTTGCGGTGCCGATCAACTCTCTGACAACTGCACGTTCGCGTACGATTTCTGCATAGGCAACAATATTGGCTGCACTCGGTGTATTTTTAGCAATCTCACCCAGATAAGCAAAACCACCAACATCTTCAAGTTGTTTATCTTTTTCGAGTGCTTCCGAAACAGTAATCAAATCAATTGGGTTGTTTTGCGTCATTAATGACGCCATTGCAGCAAAAATAGCTCTGTGCTGACGTAGGTAAAAGTCGTCTTTAACCACTTTTTCGGCGACACGGTCCCAAGCATTATTGTCCAACATCAAACCACCTAATACCGATTGTTCGGCTTCGATTGAATGCGGTGGAACCTTGAGTGAATCAACCTGTTGCTGTTGTTCTTTCGACGGTTTGTACGATGACTTTGCCATGAATTTTGGGACCTAAATCTACGGAATTGATTTGCTAGACAGACTCGCCATTTTAGGGGCAATAACCTTAATGCGCAATAGCGAAACTATGATCGGTAGGGCCTACTCAATAAACAAAAATGTCGCTATAAAAGCGACATTTTTAATTATTTTGGGGTTGGTAGTTGGCTGTTATTTTTTCATTAATTTAATGTCGCCCGATACCGTATCAATTTCCACTTCAATCGGCTCCGAACCAATATTCAAACGAAGTGACTCACCCGGTCCATATCGCTCTTTTTTAGGTCGTTGACCATTGATCTTATTGGTAATGTCACCACCAGAATGAGCTTCGACATTTATTGTTCCAGCAAAACTTTTATCAAATGTTAAGTTTGCATCCCCGCCTACCGTAGAAATGTATATTTTGGCATTGCGTTGAGTGCGAAGCTCTACATCCAAATCACCATTCACAGTGTTAATTTCAAGCTCTTTGATATTGCGAAGATTCAAATCCATATCACCGTTTACGTTGTTGACACTTAACTCCGCTGCATCTGTGGCTGTATTTATATCACCATTAACGGCTTCAATTTCTAATTCACCTTGGCTATCGCGATCTTCAATTTCGCCATTAACCGTCATGAGCTTTATTTTACCCTCTAATTTCGTAGAAAAGATTTTGCCATTTACGGTCTCTAAGCTAACTCTCTTAGTCAAGCTAGACGCTTCAATATCGCCGTTTACGGTATTGATGCGACTGCCGCCATGAACATCGTTAACCTTAACGTTAGTATTAACGCCCTCAAATCGTACGTCATTTTGCTTTGGTAACCAGAAAGTTAAATTAGAACCTGCGTCACTCTTCCAGCTACCCCAGCGTTGTTGAGGCATATACACTTTAAACACGACTCGGCCATTACTCTCTTCAAATTGATATCCTTCGGCATCGTCATCTAGCTCTCCAGTGACTTTTACTTCATTTTTATCCCAGCTTTTTATTTCGACCTCACCGCTCATGACGTCGATCGATACTCGGCCATCACTGTTTGTTTTGACTATTTGATCAATTTTCTCACCTGCTAATACCGGTGCAGTAACCAGCGCCAACAGTGCAAGTAAAGATAAGTTTGTTACGGTTTTTGCTATATTTTTCATATTATTTTACCCACTTTAAATTTGTTTAAATTTGGACTGATGGCTTTTCGCTATAACATCCAATTGTTGTTGATAGACTTGATTTAGCATTTTCATTAACGCTGGGTCTTGTGGTTGATGAATTAATGCCTCTTTTAGCGCGCTTTCAGCTTCTTCCAACTCTGCTAATGTTGTACGCCAGTGTTCATTCACACTTTGATGGCCACTGACTTGCCTTAACATGTTGCGCTTTTGAATTTCAAAACTAGCGCTGACTGGAGCTAACCACTCTGGCCCCTGCTGTACTGCAGGTTGATTATTCATTAATACCCCCGCCAGTATTGCGATTGGCGCAATTGCAGCTGCTACCGCTCCCCAATGCACCTCAAAAGAATTTTTTACTTTTGTTGACTTAGGTTGCTCCTGCGGGACATGAGCAATCGCTTGCTCGATGCCTTGCCAAAGGTCCCGTTTAGGCTCCATTTCTTTAGGCAAAGTCTCAACTAACCTATCCAATTCAGTTTGAGTTTGTTTCATTATGCAACCACTCCACTATCTATCTCTTCTTGATGCAAAGACATTTGTAATAATTGTTTGGCCCTGTGGTATTGCGCCTTACTCGAGCCAACAGCGATATTGAGCTCTTTACTTATCTCTTCGTGGCGCCAGCCCTGAATCGCAAACAATACAAATACAATCCGCGCTTGTTGTGGCAAAGCGGCAATATGTTTGTCCAAACCACTTCGCGATAGCGTGAAATCACTCTGTTCGTCCGACGTCGGCACATTTTCAATGATTTCCGTTGCCATACTTTCGTCTGATTTTACAAACCAGGATTGCCACCAGCGTTTTTGTTTACGCATATGATTTATGGCAACGTGACTCGTTACAGAGTACAACCAGGTACTAAATTTACTCTCGCCCTTAAAGTTATGGATTTTTTGCCAAACTTGGACAAATACCTCTTGGGTTATGTCTTCTGCCACCTCTGCATCACTCGATAAGCGGTAACTTAGGGCATAGACTTTTTTACCATAACGTTCGTACAGGGGACGCAATGCCTGTTGTTGGCCTTGTTTAAGTTGTTCAACCCAATGCCATTCTTCAGAATCAGGCGGAGAGCCTGAATTTTTATGAAATGCATTGGATTCAATTACTTGTCCTGTCACTAGAATTCCAATCTCTTTGCTCGTTGATTTAATAGATTAGTCACCATCAAATCACTAAAGGTTTAAATGGGCAAAAAAAAACACCGCATATGCGGTGTTTTTTTGTATTTAGAAGAAAACTTCTAAATTATGCTTCAGCAATAACAACAACGTTTACGTTGGCCATTACTTCTGCGTGCAATTGAACAGCAAGTTCGAACTCGCCAGTTTCACGGATTGCACCTTCAGGCATTTTAACTTCAGCTTTAGCAACTTCAACGCCAGCCGCTGTGATCGCATCAGCGATGTCACGAGTGCCGATTGAACCGAATAGCTTGCCTTCGTCACCCGCTTTAGATGCGATAGTGATCGCTTCTAATGCGTTTAACTTTTCAGCGCGCGCTTCTGCTGCAGCTAGTTCTTCAGCAACTTTCGCTTCTAATTCAGCGCGACGTGCTTCGAACATTTCTAAGTTTGCTTTAGTTGCTGGAACAGCCTTACCTTGTGGGAAAAGGAAGTTACGAGCAAAACCAGCTTTAACTGTTACGTTGTCACCAAGAGAACCTAAGTTGGCAACTTTGTCTAAAAGGATTACGTTCATGTGTATTAACCTCTTATGCCAATCTTATTGATGTAAATCTGTGTAAGGTAACAATGCTAAGAAACGCGCGCGTTTGATTGCACGTGCTAATTGGCGTTGGTACTTTGCACTTGTACCAGTGATACGGCTAGGTACGATTTTACCGCTCTCTGTAACGTAGTTACGTAGAGTTGATAGATCTTTGTAATCGATCTCTTTTACGCCATCTGCTTTGAAACGGCATACTTTACGACGTCTGAAATAACGTGCCATTAGTAGTCTCCTAATTGAGTCTTTCTATTTGTTGAGCATGAATTGCAATAATGGCTTGGCCGTTTTTGCTTTCGTGGCGGTTTAAAAACCCACTCACTTTTACTTCATCACCCACAATAAAATGTTTGGTTAACTGCTGCTGTTGTTCTCCGCAAGTTACAACGTGAATTCGGACGTACGCGTTGCGATTAAATCCGTCTTCCTGTTGTTGTGATCTGTGTTCAATTGAAAATTGTCCGTGGACCACACCTGCAGGGCTGGTAGAAAACTTCGGCGATTTACAAACTTGGCCAGTAATAACTAGCTGATTTAACACCTAAGCGTTCTCCGTTTAAATTAAGCAGCTTGTTCTTTTTTCTCTTCTTTCGCTAAAGGAGAAGCTTCAGTAACAGCTACGTCTTTACGGATAGTCAAGCTACGTAAAACAGCGTCGTTGTAACGGAAAGTTTCTTCTAACTCAGCGATAACTTCACTTGGTGCTTCAACATTCATAAGAACGTAGTGCGCTTTGTGTAGTTTCTCAATTGGATAAGCTAATTGGCGACGACCCCAGTCTTCAAGACGGTGAACAGTACCATTTGCTTCTGTAACTAGACCAGTATAACGCTCGATCATACCAGTAACTTGTTCACTCTGGTCAGGGTGAACCATGAAAACGATTTCGTAATGACGCATCGTTAGATTCCTTATGGATTAGTAGCCTTATCGACAAGCTCAGCCACACTTGAACAAAGGCAAGGAACAAAATTATTAATAGCTGATTTGGGCGCGTAATTATACGGGTATTTGGCAGGGTTACAAGCGCTTTGTCGGAATTTTAATCAACAGAGCGCTGGAGTTAATTAAGTATTAAGACTGGGTGTCGTCTTCTTTATTTTCCTCACCCTCAGGGACTTTAGGTTTAGGGTTTTCCATCTCATCTTTTAGTTGCTCATATGCTGCTCTGAGTTGAGGATCATTCGGGTCAAACGCGGTATGACGATAGACAATTTCACCGTCTTGATTAACGAAGATGGTCGTAGGTGTGCCCAGTACACCAAACGCCTTGGCAACATTATCTCCCTCGACTAGCACTGGTAAATAAAGTCCTCTTGCTTCCATTTCTTCGGCTGGTTTAGCGCCATCATTTTCCCAAAAGCTAACGGCATAAGTTGGAATGCCTACATCAATGTAATCTAACGCGATGTAATCCAAGCCTGGCTGAAATTTTTTACAATATGGACACCAGGTCGCCCAGAAAGTTAACACATAGGGTTGTCCGGCTAGATCTGCCGAGCTGACATTGCCGCCTTTACCATCTTTCAAAACCCATTCAGGGGCTTCATCTAATTTGACGATTGGATTGCCATCTTCATCCAGTTCTACTTCAGGGTCTGAGGCGTTTGCATGAAGCGCAACAGACATTAACAATACAAAAAGGACTGACACCAACAAGGTGAAGGTATGTTTCATAATTAATTTTTGCCAATAAAAAAGCTTAGGTTGTTAAAATTATAGACCAGAGTGTTGGTTATTTTTGTTCAAGAATGCTTGCCATAGTGCCATTATCTTTCAAAGTTTGGATGGCTTCTAGAATCCGCGCTTTCACGTCAGCACTTACTCTATTGGACTTTTGGCTAAGGCCGATATGGACCTGATCGCCAGCCTGACTAAACATTTGATAGGTAAACTTGTCTTTATTTATACCTTGTTCAGCCATTATGTCCTGAATCGTAATCAAGGGTGCCACAAAACCATCTATGCGTTCTCGTTCTAGTAACTGTAACCCCGAGCTAAGACTAATCACGTCAATAAATTCGCTATTCTCGAACGACTTCGCTATCGTCGTTGGAAGGATATAACCACGCTCATAAGCAATAACTACATTACGTGCGCGTTCTATTTTAGATTTGTGCTTTGGTAGATAAAAAACCGCAATGGGCGCTCTTGGGGTGTATGCCAGTAAATCCATATAGGCCGCACGTTCGTCGGAATAGAGTAATCCAGGCATAACATCTATCGCACCAGATTTCATTAACGCTAAACATTGGCTAAAGCTATCTCTTTGAGGCTCTTCAAGCTCAATACCTGCGGTCTGTAGCACTTGATACAAAAAATGAGTATGCCGACCTAACCATTGTTTTTTACCCTGTTCGTTTATGACATAGGGCCTAAAATCAACACAACTTCTCAGAGATAGTTGTATTGTTTTATCCACCACTGCTGCACTTTTTTTACTTGGTTTAGCAACTGCTTGTGGACTGGGCATCAAAGTAAACAAAACCGTTAGCGTTAGTAATAACGTAACGGCTAATCGACTTAAATTTGACTTTGAATGCCCAACAACGGAGAACATAGATAACTCTTCCGATCTGGTTTTAATTAGCGTCGCTGACGAACAGCTTCATACAAAATGACTCCGGTCGCAACCGAGACATTTAAACTCGAAACCGAACCCGCCATTGGAATTTTAACTAGTTCATCACAGTGCTCACGAGTTAAACGACGCATACCTGTCCCTTCTGCTCCCATAACAATAGCTAAGGGGCCAGAAAACTTCATTTCAAACACATCTGCCTCTGCTTCACCCGCAGTGCCGATGATCCAGACATTGTTATCTTGTAAAAGTTTAAGGCTGCGAGCAAGGTTAGTTACGACATATAGAGGCATAACTTCTGCAGCCCCACAAGCCACTTTACGAGCAGTGCCGTTGAGCTTTGCCGACTTATCTTTTGGTACGATAACACCGTCAATACCTGCAGCGTCAGCGGTACGTAATACAGCACCTAAATTATGTGGGTCTGTCACACCATCTAACACTAATAAAAATGGCGGCTTATCTCGATTTTCAACCGACTTCAGCCACATTTTTAAATCGCCTTCGTCTTTTTGTTTGGCCGCTTTTACGCGAGCGACAACCCCTTGGTGTTGTTCGCCCTTACACTTGTCGTCTAGTGCTTTTCTAGATGTATACTGAACTGAAATACCCAGCGCATAGGCCTCATTTACAATCGGGCTGACTCGCTCGTCCTCGCGACCTTTCAATACGAATAATTCTATCACTCGTTCAGGCTCATTTTGAATTATGGCCGTTAAGGAATGAATGCCGTAAGCTATTTCTGAACTCATAGTTTTCTCTTTTACTGCAACCCTCATTAAGGGTGTTTTAAATTATTTCTTTTTGCGCTTGTTTGTTTTCTTTTTAGACTTACTTGCGCCAGTTTCTTGTTTTTTCTTAGCGATCCGTTTAGCCGCACGTGATTTAGGCTTGCGCTTTGGCTTACGTCCAGAGTCTTCTCTATTCGACTTGGTACCACCTTTTTTGGCGCTTTTACCGCGTTTACCTTTATGTGCGTCTCCATGGCCTGACTTTTCAGTGTCTTCACGCTGACCAGGTACATCACCACGACGCAATTGCTCACGCACACTCATCGCCGCATTTTCAGTACGTGCTTGATTAGATCGACTGCGATTAGGTTTATCAGAGCTCGCCTTTCTTGCATCTAGTTTAGTCGATTTTTTTCGACCTCTTCGAGAATCAGCTAACTCAAAATCAATTTGTTTATCTTCGAGGTTAACTGACACCACTCTCACTGTGAGCTCATCACCCAGTCGATACACTTTGCGGGTGTTTTCACCTACAAGTGCACCTCGCTCAGGACTGTAATTGAAGTAGTCGTTACCCAGTGCAGTAATATGAACCAATCCTTCTATATGCAAATCGGTCAATCGCACAAATACACCAAAATTCGTAACCGAGGCAATCACACCTTCGTATTCTTGGTCGATGTGGTCTTGCATAAATTCGCATTTTAACCACGATTCTACATCTCTCACCGCCTCATCAGCACGTCGCTCGGTCATTGAACATTGCTCACCTAGCTCATCGAGTTCGTCTTCGGTATATGCGTAATGACCATGCACTTTTTGCTTTTGTTTGTGCAAAATAGCTTTGATTGCCCTATGAACAATTAAATCCGGATAGCGACGAATCGGTGAGGTAAAGTGTGCATAACCTTCCAGCGCTAACCCAAAATGGCCAATATTATCTGGTTGATACACAGCTTGGCGCATACTTCGGATCATCATGGTTTGAATGAGCTCACCATCTGGACGATTTAAATATTCGTTAACTTGGCTCGACAACTCTTTTGGAGTTGGCTCATCTGAAAATGTTAGCTCACCGCCCAGTTCCGCCAAAAACGAACGGAAGGTTGCAAGCTTGCTCGGATCAGGCTTGTCATGCACACGGAATAAGGCATGACCATCGTGTTTCTCAATGAACTTAGCAGCAGCGACATTTGCCATAATCATGCATTCTTCGATGATTTTATGAGCATCGTTGCGCTCTACGACTTCTACATGATCAATTTTTTTGTGAGCATTAAATATAAATTTTGGCTCAACAGTCTCAAACTCAAAAGCCCCTCGCTCCGAGCGAACCTCTTTTAATGCTTGATACAAACGATACAGCTCTTGAACATGTGGCCACACTCCACGATACCTTTCTTGAAGATCAGTATCTCCTTCTAACATTGCGGCAACCTTGGTATAGGTTAAGCGCGCATGCGAATGCATGACCGCTTCATAAAATTTGAAGCCAGATAATTTTCCTTTTTGCGAGATGGTCATCTCAGCAACCATACACAGTCTGTCGGTTTGTGGATTGAGAGAACACAAGCCATTAGATAGTGCTTCAGGCAACATTGGGATTACTTTTGATGGGAAATAAACCGAGTTACCTCGGTCAATTGCTTCTTCATCAAGATCAGTTCCAGTTCGGACATAATGAGATACATCGGCGATCGCAACAAACAAGCGCCATCCACCAGATTTTTTCGGCTCACAATATACTGCATCATCAAAGTCACGAGAGTCCTCACCATCTATCGTTACTAATGGGAGGTCTCGTAAATCAATTCGGTCGGCTTTATCTTTTTCTTGTACCTCAGACGGCAGTTTATTGACAAAGCGCTCTATGCTCTTTGACCACTGAAATGGAATTTCATGATTGCGAAGCGCTATATCCACTTCCATTCCGGGTGCCATGTGTTCGCCTAGTACCTCGGTTACACGTCCAATTGCAGAACTTCGTTTACTCGGACGTTGAGTCAACTCAACGATCACCATGTGACCGTGTCGAGCGTCCATTTGTTCGCCCGATGGAATAATTATTTCTTGGTTTATTCGACCATCATCAGGGATCACAACTTGGGTGTTTTGTTCGACAAAATAGCGGCCAATAATAGGTGCAGTGCGCGGCTCTTTGACACTAATAATTCGAGCTTCCGTCTTGCCCTTATATTCACCAATGGGTTGAGCCAAAACTTTATCACCGGGCAACAAGCTGCGCATTTGGCTATGGCTGATATACCAATCACTTTTATTGTTAGTTGCGCCTTCTGGTTGTAAAAAGCCAAAACCGTCCCTATGACCGAGTACGCGACCTTGAATTAAATCCGTTGCTGAAGGAATTTGATATTTTTTGAATTTGTTAAACAGCAACTGTCCCTCTCTTTCCATCGCGCGAAGGCGACGCTTAAGGGCCACAACAGAATCCGGATCTGAAATCTTGCAGAGTTTGGTTAATTCACTAAAAGAGAGAGGCTGGTCGTGTTGTGCCATCGCTTCGAGGATGAATTCGCGACTGGCAATAGGCTTGTCGTACTTTTCTTTTTCCCGAGAATAATTCGGGTCGTTTTTTGGCATTAATATTCCGTTTTTACTGTAAATTAATAATGATTAGTTTTCCGCGCGTAGTAAATTACGCTGACATATGGCAAGTATATCAATAGTTGTGCGATTGTGTGGCAGAGATTTGTTGATTTTTTAGCTTATTATTATGAATGTTTTGTTAATACGCTCTTGCTTTAGCAGCTTTTACCGCCTTTGGGTGCATGAGTTGTTCTAATTTTTTTAGCTTTTGTGCCGCTTGGTTATGGATTTTTTTGTCTGCAATAACCGCATGGTGCAGCCATCGATAAGCATTTTCAAAGTCATACGGACTACCATTTCCCTCTAACTGCATATCGATTAAGCGCAATTGTGCATTCAGGTTACCAAGTTCGGCTGCTCTAAGAATATAGGTGTACGCTTTTTCTTCGTCTTTTTGAACAAATGTGCCTTGATGGTAGTAAC